>CACMXO010000006.1 GCA_902617605.1 uncultured Prochlorococcus sp.
ATTATCAATTACTTTGGTTAGTTTTCTTTAAAGGAGTATTAATAACAATAATATTTTTCAAAGTTTTTTAATATTAAAAAAGCTTTTCCGAGAATGAAATTTTCAAATGATTTGACTATATTTAATAGTAGATTTCCTAATAAGTTAAATAGTTATCAGTTATGAATATTTTTGGTGTAGGTTTGCCTGAAGTTACTGTAATACTTATCTTAGCTCTTTTAATTTTTGGTCCAAAAAAGCTTCCAGAATTGGGAAAACAGCTGGGTAAAACTTTGAAAAGTCTAAAAAAAGCGTCGAATGAATTTCAAAATGAAATCGACCAAGTTATGAACGAAGAAGATAAAGATGAATCTCCTAAATCTATAGAAAGCAATCAAACCAATGAAATTAATCAAGAAAAAATAGATTCAGAAAACGGCCAAAAATAATATCTTGGATAGGCCCATAACCCCCATAGACGAATTTGAAAGAGCATTAGATAAAGCAGCTCTTACTAAAGAAGAATATGAATTGATAGACTACATCCGCTATACAAGTGTTTTTACACAGCCCAGTCTTATTAAAGATTTAAAAAGGCCATCAAAACCTCCTCTTTTGTCAGTTCTATGTCAAATTTGTAGAAAAATTGGTTCGGAAATGCCAGATCATTTCAAAAAAGTAATTGAGTGGTCAATTGAAATAAGTGACCACGATACAAAATGGGATGCTCATTTAATTTGCGCAGAAGCATTGAATATAGACAAAATTCCATTAAGTCCTATTCATGGAACAACTTTATTTGATGTTCTTGTTGTACACAAAGAATTATTTCTTGGATTTGATTAAATTAATCATCTAAAGGCACAGAATCAGTATCTATAACTTCCGAATCATCATACTTATTTATTTTATTTTCAATCCAGTTATTTATATAACTAACTAAAGGCAATGAACCTCTAAAAATAAAAATAGAGGTAGGCAAAGAGCTTAATAAACCGACTACAGGACTTTTAAAAAGTAATCTTCCGGCTTTTATGTTAAATAAAATTATAAGCGCTGAAGGAACTATAACTTTAACTACTGTTTTGATCGCCTCAAGCCAACCGACACGATATATCCACCATATTAAAATTATGCCAACTAAATATAGGAATAAGTAAGTCATAAAAATAGTATAATAATTATCTATTTATCTTGTTCTTGCTAAGAAAAAGATTTTATAAATTTCTTAAACATCAATCAATCAAATTCTAGTATGAGTTTTTCTGAAATAAGAAAATTTTTAATTAAGATGCAATCTGATGAAGAATTAAAAAAGCAGGTTACGACATCCTCTACAGCAGATGATGTTGCCCTAATAGGTCAACGCTTAGGTTATGACTTTTCAGGAGATGATCTCTTAAGATTTAATGGACAAAAAGTTGATAAAGTTACCGTAAGAAAGGTAGATCATCCAGGTGAATACCACTAAATTAAGACTTAACCCATATTGCAAGCCCTCCGCCCCTGCCTCGTGCACATAACCATTTATCTTTGGTGCTAATTCCTACAAGTGAGAAAAAAGGCATTTTTTTATCTTCTGGTTTTTTTAATTCCTTATTAAACATACAAAAACTACTAATACAAATTTTCAATTCTTCAAAATAAAAAGCCAATAAAGGTCTAGTTCCCTTTAATTCTGCGCTGCCGATAAAAGTAATATTTAATAATCCGAAATTAATTGAATTTTTTATTTCATAATTTATTTGATCCTCTTTCTCTTTACTTTTTAATTCGAGTCTTGCCGACAATACTTGGAGAATAGAACTTGGTATATTTTTGATTTCATCTGACTCCTTTCCCCATACATACTTAAACTTCCATATTCCTAACAATTCCTCATACACAATTCCGCTACCACTTTTTTGGGAATTTTTTTCTAATAGTTTTATCTCATTAATATCAGGGAAGTGTTTCATAATAGATTTTAATCTAAGAATCAAATACTAAGATAACTTCATAAAAATTGTTCTTAGTTAAAAAATCTCTCCAAAAAGATTTCTTTGTTTCAATATATTTCCAAAAAAATAATTTTTTGGCACACATAAGGAACAAGATCTCGTTAATATATTTACATATAGTAACTTAATTAATGGATTTCATCTCTAAAAGCCAAGGATACATACCTCTAAAAGCTGTCCCTTACATATTTTTCCTTGCTGTTGTTCTAAGTATTACAACTTCAACTAATACATTTGTCTAAAACGCATTAGTTTTAAGAGAAGAGTAAAGTAAATATTTAATGGATAAGTACGATGTTGTAATAGTTGGTAGTGGAATAGGGGGATTATGCTGTGGTTCACTTCTTGCTTTATCAGGCAAATCTGTACTTATATGTGAAGCACATACCCAGCCGGGAGGTGTTGCGCACAGTTTCAAAAGAAATGGTTACACTTTCGAATCAGGTCCTTCATTGTGGAGTGGAATAGGTAAATGGCCGACTACCAATCCCCTAGGGCAAATTCTTAAATTACTTGATGAAGAAGTTGAACTACTTCAATACAAAGGTTGGCAAGTAATTGTCCCTGAAGGCAATTTTAATCTTGATGTGGGGGAAGAACCTTTTAAACAAACAATTAAAACTTTAAGAGGTGAGAAATCTGTTAAAGAATGGGAATCATTTATTTCCGAAATAAAACCTCTTAGCCAAATAATAAATGAAATACCTTTACTCTCATTTTCTCCCGAATCAATAAATTTCTTAGATCTTATAAATTTAACCTCAAAATTTTTACCTAATATCAATCAAATACCAAAAATTAATAAAGGCTTTGGGAATTTAGTAAATAATCATTTAGAGGATCCTTTTCTCAGGAATTGGGTTGATTTATTGAGCTTTTTGATAAGTGGTATGTCAATGCATGATACAAATACAGCTGCGATGGCTACTTTATTTAACGAATGGTTTGAACCAAATTCATACCTTGAATACCCAAAAGGAGGTAGTGAATCTATCGTAAAAGCCTTAATTAATGGATTTAAAAAAAATGGAGGAGAATTAATTCTTTCTTCGAGAGTAAAGACAATTAACTTCAATAAAAATTTAGCCACAGGTATAACTCTTAATAATGGTTCTAGTTATAGTTGTGAATCTGTTGTCACGAATACTGATGTTTGGAATTTAAAAAAGTTAATTCCAAATAAAATTTCAAAAAAATGGAATACAAAAGTTTTGAATCCTAATAAATGTGATTCTTTCCTTCATATACATCTAGGTTTTGATGCTGATGGTCTTGAAAATTTGCCAATACATGCGATACATGTTGATGAGTGGGAAAAAGGGATAACCTCAGAAAGAAATATTGCTGTATTTTCAATCCCATCTGTTTTAGATAAAAATATGGCCCCTGAAGGAAAACATGTTCTTCATGGATATACTCCCGCAAATGAACCTTGGGAAATTTGGGAAAACCTAAATCCAAAGGAAATAGAATATAGAAATTTGAAAGAAGAAAGATGTTCAATATTCCTTAATGCAGTGCGAAAATTCATCCCTGATATAGATGAAAGGATTGATTTAAAGATGCTAGGAACCCCAATCACTCATAAAAAATTCACCAATACCTTTTGCGGTAGTTATGGCCCTGCATTATCTGTAGCAGAAGGTCTTTTCCCAGGCTGCAAAACTCCAGTGAAAAATTTATTTACATGCGGTGCAAGTACATTTCCAGGTATTGGAATTCCTGCTGTTTCTGCAAGTGGCGCTTACGCAGCTGAAAAAATTATTGGTAAAAAAGAATTTAAAACTCTTCTTAAGAAAATAAATTTATGAATCAAGTTCTTTTTTATAAGTCTACAAATACTTAGTTAAGAAATAAGAATAAAGAAAGCAAAAACGTTCAAAAATGATAATCTTTATCTGAACATAAACTTAACTTATAGCTCTTATATGTTTTTCTTATCTATTCCTCAGGCCTGGCATTTAGTTGGCACTTGGTCAGAACAACTTCCAAACGAGTCAAATCTTATAGGAATGGGCCAAACAGAATTAATGATGACTTTACATTCAATATTCGTTCCTCTCTTACTTGTAATTTCATATTACCTATTTAATAGACTTAATAAAAACGAATCAAAGAAAATTAAAGGATAATCGTTTAAGGTTTATTTAGCTGAACTTCTTCTAACTACTTTTCTGCCTGTAGAAGTATCAACTCTGCTTGAATCTTTAGTTTGTGAATCAGTTTCAACATTATCAACATCACTTTTATCCATTTCTGCGCAAACACCTACTACCATGGCAGCTTGCATTTGATCTGGTAAATCTCCAATAGTTAATAAGGCCTTTAAAACTAATTGAAGTCGAGTTTGCCGATCTATTTCAGGTCTTAGTTTTTTTACGGTAGTCCAAAGTTCTTGGGTAACTTCTTTTAAAAGTTCTCGATCAACAGCCAAATTAAATCCTTCTTGTATTTCTACTAATCTAACAAAAAATTGGATCTCGTAAAATAATATTCAATAAAAAGATTGTTAGTTTATATTTTCCTATCCGAATACAAGTTGCATTTGTTGGTGCAGTCCAATCTTCTCTTGCAAAAGTTTATCTTTTTCAATCTTTTTTAGAGTAGAAGTTCTGTAGATTTTTTTTTGAATCTTAATTGGAGTATTTTCAAACTTTACATTTTTGCTTATTAGAAAATTCCAGTCTTTTGAATTAAAAGGGGCATAAGGAGAGGATGAAATCGCTTTCATATTTTAATAATACAACTGTACTAATAATAGTACATTTTTACTATTATGCAACAGTTGAATCGACTTTTTATTAATTTTAAATTGTCATTAAGAATGTATTGATTTTTTTTATCTATTTTGTAGGAGTTATAAGTTTGATAAATGAATAAAAGTATCATACGTAACTTATTGATCCCTTTTTTTAGTGTCTTAAGACTTTTCTTGCTTAAAAACCTTTTAAGATAGTCAATTTGTTGAAATTAACATTGACAAGATATATCTAGTAATCCTTCCTATAAAAGGAGTAATGAATCTATCAAAAATGCTTCTTAGTAATGCAAAAAGACTAAAAATCCAAGGAATAATTAAAAGAATTGCTCAAGATAGATCAATTACATTAGAAGAAAGGATATTTGTTGAGAAATTTGCACACCATAATTCTACGATTTCTCTTTGGCTGAAAAAAGCTAACAGCTTTAGAAGGAATGGTTCAAAAAATGATGGAGGGATTGATAACCTCTTACAATCATTTGGGATAGATGGACTAGATAAAGAAAATCATTTCAACCCTAATGAGGATGATATATCGGATTGGTTTGGCGGTGCTCCTAGTTGGCTAAGGAGAAGCTAGATCCATAAATTATTCAATTTACCCAGGCTATCTTACATAAATATAAACTCATAAAAGATATAAATACCCAAAAAGCCCATGGTATAAATTTAATCGGAACTAAATATTTTTTTGAAAAGGTTTTCATATTTATTTTTCTTTTAGATTATTTCTTCCTTACCTTTTTTGAAAATAGGTTTAATTGCTCTATTTATAAATTAAACAATATTCGAAACCTCAAAGATATTAAATCACTTTAAGTCGATAAACTTAATTAGCCTTAATCATCACAATCTAAGCAACTTTATTTTCAATGTTCCTTGAAAAATTTACTATTTTTGCCTCATCATGGTTTGGATCATTCCAAAGTTTTATAAGTCTTTCTAATTCATCAATCCTCTTTTTGGCATTTGCAATTTTTTCAGTGGTTGTCATATAAAATTTTTATCTATCCAATTAATGCATGAAAAAAAAATATTTCAATGGAAGTACAATTTTTAGACCATAAATATTAATTTTTGGTTAAGTACTTGAATACATTTTAGCCCTCGGGCGAATGAGTAATTATACTTAAAGAAAAAACAAATTTATGAAGAAATTAAATTCTTTGATTTTGAATAGTACAGTTAGCTTCTTAGACTTCATATACTCTGGTAGATCTTTACAAAGATTTTGGGTTTTAGAAGTTATAGCTAGATCACCTTATTTTGCATTTCTTTCAGTTCTTCATTTTAAAGAATCCCTAGGAATTAAAAATGAGAAAACAATGATTTTAATGAAAGAACATTTTTATCAAGCTATTAACGAAACTGAGCATCTTAAAGAAATGGAGAAAAGAGGAGGAGATAGGTTCTGGATTGATAGATTTTTTGCGAGACACCTTGTTCTTGTCTATTACTGGATCATGGTTTTTTATTATTTCCTCTCTCCAGCTAATGCTTATGATGTCAACATCAAAATCGAAGAACATGCATTTGAAACTTATTCCAAATATTTAATTGATAATCCAAATGATCAAAAAATAAAAGAAATTGCTCAAGATGAATTGAATCATGTCCAAGAACTTAACGAAGCTTTGTCAATGCTTACAACAGTTTAGATTAGTGCTGAGAAATCTATTAGCAATATTGAGAGTATCACCGAAGAAGATATTAATCCTAGGCTAATCATTAATGAGACATAACCTTTTTTTCTAGGCAATTTATAAAAAGATATTCCAATAATAAATATCATTATTAATGTGAAAAAAATTATAATTTTTTCATTTACTAAATTGAGATGTATAACTAAATTTTTTTCTTCAAAAAGTTTGAGAAATTCAGATAAAACTAATTCTTCTTCTATTTTCTTAAAATAGTCAAATGAGCTTATAAAAGCAGAAATTAATAAAGATAATGCAACCAGTGCAGTAACTGGTTTTGTTAACCTGTTAAGTGTTCTGTTAAAACTTGCCAATAAAATAAGAATAAAAAAAGAGGTTACTAAAGGTACTAAAGGTATAAGAGTTGTTGAATTTATGAAATTTCCCACGGAAATAATATGTATCTAACTTAAAATTTTATATTATTTCGACGCGTTATTTTATTAAATAAGATTTTTTAAAATCTAAAATGTAATTAGTACCTATTGCATTCTGTGTAAATTGATACCAAAATTAAATTAGTATTGAAAAATAAAATGTTAGCCATCTCTGAAATTATTATTGCAAGTGCTATCTTCCTAGGAATTGTATATTGGGAAGTTAAATTCTTATATACAAAAACTACTGTAGCGAAATAAATTCACTCAAAACGGGAAAATTAAAAACGTAGAAAATTTAAATAAAATTTAAGAATTTAAGTTGACAAAAAAAGCTCTAAATATGAGAGAATAAACACAAATATTTAACCCTTCTAATGAGCGAAGTCCAAAATTCAAATACCAACTCAACTCAGCAGCAACAACAGCAACAGCAACAATCCTATTCAGACAGCAAAATTAATTCTGCGGAGAGCGAGAGACTTTATCTTGAGATGAAAGAAGCTTGGCTTTAAATTTAATTCGTGTTTGAAATAATATTTCTATAAATTTTTTTTTAATTTTGAAGTAATCAATACTTTTTTATTTTATATTCCCTTTAAATTTTATTTAATAGCAATGGTAATTTTTGAGAAAACTAAAGCAGTTAGAAAAAATTAACGGAAGGCTCGCAATGGGAGGGTTGATATATTTAGTTTTTACAAAATTAGTTTCCAACCGAGCCGATATATTAGACCAGCTTAAATCTTATTTAATTTAAGAAATGAATTGGAAATATTATCCAGGAATATTTCTTTCTATATAAGCGTCAGTTAAAGCTAAAATTAACCCTAATAATGTTGAAAATATAGCAATTTCAGTTGATTCCATTTTATTTTTGAATTATCCCTAGTTTGCGAAATAATTCAAAGTTCGGCAACAAAACTAATAGCTCACTATAGTACGTATATACTATTAGCTATTTATTGTGAGCTCGGTAACTCCTGAGTTTCTTTTCGTTAAGCCTGGTGATCATGTCGCAATTAAAAAAGAAAATTGCGAAAATACCAAGGAAAAGAATAAAAATTATTGGGTCGGTCAAGTTATCGACTGTATTGGAGGAGCTAGAAATCCAAATTCATGGACTTTGTTTCAAGTTGCCAATATTGATAATGGAGAGATAACTATAATCAACGCCGATATTGTAGAAAAAATTTTGAAACCTTCTGAAAGTTAAGCTTATTGATAATCAAACAAACTTCTTTAAGTATTACAGAAACGCAGAGTAAATTGAACGCTTTAATGAAAATCACCCCAGTTCCAAGCAGGCAAGTCCGTATACTTGATTCATCGGGCAGGGAGGTTGAATACCTTTATACATTCTGTAAGTTTTTGATATTTCCTCAAACCCCAAACTTGACAAAAGATAATTTGCATAAGGATTTAGATTAGAGCAATCCAATAAGATTTTGGCATCTAAATCACCAACTAAATCCCTTATTAACAGTTCAGCAAGTGGTGGAGTATCCGCTAAAAGAGGTCCGATTCTCCAGCCTTGTTCATTATCCTCCAATACACAAGGTCTTATTCTTCCAAATCCATGACACATCCCATTATTATCGACAATTGCGCTGACATTACCATGAGAATTTTTCAACCAGTCATTTAGAAAATGTGGTCTAGGACTAGGTTCTCTTTGATCATCATAAATTAAGACTGCTTCAGAAGAAATTTTATTACCCGGAACAACTTTAAAAGAATGAAATTGATCTTTATAGAAATTTCTCAATGGAAAATCTTGAGATCCATTTAATTTCCATCGATTTGTAATGGAAGATGATCTAAACCCCCACTTTGCATAATCATTCAATCTATCTGGGGCAGCCTCAAGACCAATACAATCAACATTTTTTAAATATTCCAGGGCATGTTTCCATAATCTCACTCCATATCCATTATTTCGGAATTCTTTTTTAACGATAAATAAACCTATAAAACCATACGAAGAATTATATTTTATACACGCAATAGAGCCTATGGGATTATTGTCGAGACAAGCTACCCATACCCCTTGCTTATCTGTATTTCTATAAATTGATACATCATCCATTCCAGGAGAAAATCCTTCTAACCTTGCCCAGTTTGTGACTTCAGGTATTTCATTTATAGATATCAATCTAATTGAAAAATTTTCCCTCATAGAAATATACTAACCAAGAAAAATTTGAATTTTTAAAGGCAATATTAATAAATTTGATTATTTCTCATAAATCATTCGCTTTGATTTAATTGGCTAAAAACCATAGTTATTTACAATTTATCCTCTGATATATTTAATACTATTCAAAGGTAAAAAATGAAAATTTCTGATAAATTTCATTTAGAAGACATTTATAAATTAAAAAATACAGTTCGCACTGGCAAAACTGAAGATATAAAATGGCGGATCGATCATATCAATATAGTTTCTAAACTTTTGGATGAAAATAAAAAAGAGATAATAAAATCACTTTTTGTTGATCTCGGTAAATCTGAAATTGAAGGGCTTTCAGAAATCCTTTTAGTGAAAGAAGAAATTTCACTCATAAAAAAGAAACTCAATTATTGGATGCGACCAAAAAAGATTGATACACCCTTTTATCTATTTCCATCATCATCCCAAGTTATTTATGAACCTCTTGGGTGTGTCTTAATTATTGGTCCTTATAATTATCCATTACTTTATGTTTTAAAGCCATTGGTAAATATTTTCTCAGCAGGAAATACTGCAGTTATAAAACCATCAGAGAAATGTCCTGCGACCTCAAAACTTATTAAAAAACTTACTTCCAAATATTTCCATAAAGATGTCCTAATGACAGTAGAGGGTGATAATAAACAATCCATAAAATTAATTGAACAAAATTTTGACCACATTTTTTTTACAGGAAGTACTGAAACTGGAAAATCTATAATGAAATTAGCTTCAAAAAACTTAACTCCATTAACTCTTGAGTTGAGCGGAACAAATCCTGTAATTATTTTCAAGAATGCAAATTTAGAAGTTGCTGCCAAAAGAATTGTTTGGGGCAAATTTTTTAATTCTGGTCAATCATGCATGGCTCCGAATCATATCTTTGTAGATAAAGAAATTGAAAATATTTTTATAGAAAAATTAAAGAAACACATCGAAAGTTTTTACGGAGATAATCCAATTATTTCCGAAAACTTATCAAAATTAGAGAAAAAGAAATTTACATCAACTGTAGAAATTCTCAAACAATATAAAAAAGAAAAAAGAATTTTATTTGGGGGGACTTTTAGTAAAAAAAAGTTGAAAATATCTCCTACAATCTTAAGAACTAAATTAAATGAAACAGATATTTTGCAGAAAGAACTATTCAGTTCACTACTTCCAGTAATTGGAATCAATGATAAGGAATCAGCTTTAAAACAGATTAGTCAAACATCAAAACCATTAGCAATCTACTTATTTGGAGGCAATAAAAAAATCCATAATTATATTTCAAAAGTAACCAGCTCAGGAACAATTTGTATAAATGATGTGATGTTACCAGTCCTTATTCCAAATTTACCGTTTGGAGGCGTTGGGCAAAGTGGTATTGGTAAATTTCATGGAGAAACGGGGTTTCAAAATTTTTCAAATCAAAAGTCTATTACTTTTAAAGGTTTTTTATTTGATTTAAATCTGCGGTATCCTCCCTACGAAAGTGTAAAGAAATTTTTAAAGTTCATTTTTAAGGATTAAATTACTTAAATTGTTTTCAAAAACCTAGCGATTTTAAATTTAAAGATTATCTTTAAATAAATAGTGAGTTTTATGAAATTTGCATTTTTAGTAATTGCCATTTATATTAATTTTTTTAATCACTCATTGATAAAATCAGAAGAAACAATATTTTCAACAAAAAATAGAATTGCAAATATTGCTAAAAACGAATCAATTACTGAAGAAAAAACTGAAATAAAAAAAGTTCATATTGTAAAAAGTGGAGATACATTATCAAGTATTTCAAAATACTATTCGATAAATAAAGATTTAATTATTAAATTGAATAACTTAAAAGATGAAAATTATATCTTTGTTGGCCAAAATCTTATTATTTCGGAATCTACTAAAAATCTTAAAAAACAATCTGATTTAATAAATAATTATCATATTGTTAAAACTGGTGAAAATCTTACTGAGATATCAAACAAATATGATTTAAAAGTAATCGATCTGATAGGGATTAATAATCTCAATAATCCTGATTCAATAAAAGTTGGTCAAAAGCTTTTAATAAGAAAAAAGAATGCAATTAACTCAGAAAATAATGAAATAACTGAAAATAAAAAAAATAATGACTCATTTGAGTTAGATAAAAAAATTTATGGTCCTATTATTATCCAAAGTAAATCATATAAAGATATCAAAGGAAGAAAATTTTTAAACGTATTAAATCAAGAAAATAAAAAACTTATTATTTCAATCAATTGTGATACAAATGAATTAGATGTAAGAATACCTGGTAGGAAATGGATTGGAAGTAAGCCTGCTAAAGAAAAATTCGAAAATAATTTAATAAATGATTTTTGTTAAAACTTTTAATTAATATGTGTGAATAATTTGTCTAAGAATATTAATGATGAGTTATTCTACAAAAAGTTAAATTATTAGTAATGGCAATTTCAAGAGGAGATCTCGTAAGAGTAAAAAGACCAGAATCATATTGGTACAATGAAATAGGTAAAGTTGCTTCAGTTGATACCTCAGGTATTAAATATAACTGTGTAGTAAGATTCGATAAAGTAAATTACGCTGGGATAAGCGGAACTGATGGTGGAGCAAATACAAATAATTTCGCTGAAAGTGAATTAGAGAAAGCCTAAATAATTGCCTGAATTACCCGAAGTAGAAACTGTTCGCAGAGGTTTAGAGCAAAAACTTAATAACTTTATTATTAAAAAAGTCGAAGTCTGTAGGGATTCAACTGTTGCATTCCCATCAAACAAAGCAGAATTTATAAAAGGACTTCAGAACTCACTTATTTATAAATGGGATAGAAGAGGAAAATATCTAATAGCGCAATTAAGAGAAGTTCAAAATGAGAATGCTCAATTTCCTCTAGAAAATTCACAAAATAACGGATTTCTTGTAATTCATCTAAGAATGACTGGATATTTCAAATTTATTGAAAAATCAACTCATCCTTGTAAACATACAAGAATAAGATTTTTCGATAAAAATAATAATGAGCTTAGGTACGTTGACGTAAGAAGTTTTGGCCAAATGTGGTGGATTAATAAAGGTCTATCGCTTAACAAAATAATTAAAGGATTAGGTTCATTAGGACCAGAACCATTTTCTAAAGACTTTGATGCAAATTATCTTAAGAAAGTTATTTCAAAAAGAACAAAATCTATAAAAGCTATCTTATTAGATCAAACAATAGTGGCAGGTATAGGTAATATTTATGCTGATGAAAGTTTATACTCTGCAGGCATATCACCTTTTAGGGAAGCTCAAACAATAAAGAAAAATGAATTAATCAAGCTCAAAGAATCAATCGTAACTGTATTAATAAAAAGTATTGGTTCTGGTGGGACTACATTTAGCGATTTTAGGGACTTGGAAGGAGAGAATGGGAATTTTGGTTTACAGACAAATGTTTATAGAAGAACTGGAAAAGAATGTCGTAAATGTGGAAATTTAATTGAAAGACAAAAAATTACTGGAAGAAGTACCCATTGGTGTCCAAAATGCCAAAAATAAAAAAGGGCTTACTCGAGAAGAGTAAACCCTTTTAAATATTTTTACCTGGCATTGAGCTATTTTCTCAAGGGGCTACCCCCTAAATATTTTCGCCGCTGATGCGTTTCACAACCGAGTTCGAGATGGATCGGAGTGGTTCCACATCGCCATGAACACCAGGATAGTGTGAACCTTGAGAACTGCATAGAAAATTATATAAATTAAAAACAATAAATTAAGTTTATTTGGTCAAGCCCTCGGTCTATTAGTACTCCTCCGCTGCACTTGTTACCAAGCTTCCACGTAGAGCCTATCAACGGGTGTTCTTCCCGTGACCTTACTGGCTTAAGCCATGGCAATACTCATCTTGAGGTGGGCTTCCCACTTAGATGCTTTCAGCGGTTATCCACTCCGCACATGGCTACCCAGCGTTTACCGTTGGCACGATAACTGGCACACCAGAGGTGCGTTCCTCCCGGTCCTCTCGTACTAGGGAGAAATCCTCTCAATATTCCTGCGCATACACCGGATATGGACCGAACTGTCTCACGACGTTCTGAACCCAGCTCGCGTACCGCTTTAATGGGCGAACAGCCCAACCCTTGGGACCGACTTCAGCCCCAGGTTGCGATGAGCCGACATCGAGGTGCCAAACCTCCCCGTCGATGTGAACTCTTGGGGGAGATCAGCCTGTTATCCCTAGAGTAACTTTTATCCGTTGAGCGACGGCCCTTCCACGCAGAACCGTCGGATCACTAAAACCGACTTTCGTCCCTGTTCGACTTGTAGGTCTCACAGTCAAGCTCCCTTCTGCTTTTGCACTCAACGACTGATTTCCAACCAGCCTGAGGGAACCTTTGTGCGCCTCCGTTACCTTTTAGGAGGCGACCGCCCCAGTCAAACTGCCCATCAGATACTGTCCGCTTCCCGGATAACGGGTAAGCGTTAGAACCCTAGCTCTAAAAGAGTGGTATCTCACCGATGACTCAATAGTACCCACAAGCACTATTTCAACGTCTCCCACCTATTCTGCGCATTCAGAGCCCGAGCACAATATCAAACTACAGTAAAGCTTCATAGGGTCTTTCTGTCCGGGTGTATGTAGTCCGCATCTTCACAGACAATTCTATTTCGCCGAGCCTCTCTCCGAGACAGCGCGCAAATCGTTACACCTTTCGTGCGGGTCGGAACTTACCCGACAAGGAATTTCGCTACCTTAGGACCGTTATAGTTACGGCCGCCGTTCACCGGGGCTTCAGTCGCCAGCTTCACTAAAAGCTAACCAGCTTCCTTAACCTTCCGGCACTGGGCAGGTGTCAGCCCCCATACATCGTCTTGCGACTTAGCGGAGACCTGTGTTTTTGGTAAACAGTCGCTTGCGCCTCTTCACTGCGACCAGCTCTCGCTGGCACCCCTTCTCCCGAAGTTACGGGGCCATTTTGCCGAGTTCCTTAGAGAGAGTTATCTCGCGCCCCTCGGTATTCTCTACCACCCCACCTGTGTCGGTTTCGGGTACTGGCATTTGTGTCTTAACGAGTATAGGGCTTTTCTTGGAAGCATGACATCACCAACTTCGCTGCCGTAGCAGCTCGTACTCACGCCTTAGCTCAAGATGTTTTCTCCATCTCTCAAAGCCTCGAACGCTTGAACCAGTAACCAACATCTGGCCTGGTTAGCCTTCTCCGTCCCCCTTCTCAAAACACAACTGGTACAGGAATATTGACCTGTTATCCATCGACTACGCCTTTCGGCCTCGCCTTAGGTCCAGACTAACCCTCCGCGGACGAGCCTGCCGGAGGAACCCTTAGGGTTTCGGGGCATGGGATTCTCACCCATGTTTTCGCTACTCAAGCCGACATTCTCACTTCTATGCTGTCCACGTCCGCTTACGCTAACGCTTCACCCTACATAGAACGCTCCCCTACCATAAATAAATTTATCCGCAGCTTCGGTATAACGCTTAGCCCCGTTCATTTTCGGCGCAGGATCGCTCGACCAGTGAGCTATTACGCACTCCTTTGAGGATGGCTGCTTCTAGGCAAACCTCCTGGTTGTCTGGGCAATCCCACCTCCTTTATCACTTAGCGTTAATTTTGGGACCTTAGCTGGCGGTCTGGGCTGTTTCCCTCTTGACTATGGAGCTTATCCCCCACAGTCTGACTGCCTAGTTACACACAGGGTATTCAGAGTTCATATCGATTTGGTACCGCTTTCGCAGCCCGCACCGAAATGGTTGCTTTACCCCCCTGCTGGAGCACTAGACGCTACGCCTCAACGTATTTCGGGGAGAACCAGCTAGCTCCTGGTTCGATTGGCATTTCACCCCTAACCACAGCTCATCCGCTGAATTTTCAACTTCAGTCGGTTCGGACCTCCACTTGGTATCACCCAAGCTTCATCCTGGCCATGGTTAGATCACCAGGGTTCGGGTCTATAAACACTGACAAACGCCCTATTAAGACTCGCTTTCGCTGTGGCTCCACCATTTCCGGTTTAACCCGCCAGTGCCTATAAGTCGCCGGCTCATTCTTCAACAGGCACACGGTCACCCGATTAGTCGGGCTCCCATTGCTTGTAAGCTCACGGTTTCATGTTCTATTTCACTCCCCTCCCGGGGTTCTTTTCACCTTTCCCTCGCGGTACTGTTTCACTATCGGTCACACAGTAGTACTTAGCCTTACGAGGTGGTCCTCGCAGATTCACACGGAATTCCACGTGCTCCGTGCTACTCGGGATACAGCTAGGTCAACTTATCTTTCGATTACGGGGCTTTCACCCTCTGTGGCACGCCATTCAAACGTTTCTTCTAGATTTGTTGATCCATATTGCTGTCCCACAACCCCGATAGTCAAGACTATCGGTTTGGGCTTTTCCCCGTTCGCTCGCCGCTACTGAGGGAGTCGTTATTTACTTTCTCTTCCTCCAGCTACTAAGATGTTTCAGTTCGCTGGGTTAGCTCGCACCAACCTATATATTCAGTTGGCCGTACATGGGGTTGCCCCATTCGGAAATTCCCGGATCAAAGTGTGCTTCCAACTCCCCGAGACTTATCGCAGGTAACCACGTCCTTCATCGCCTCTGTGTGCCTAGGTATCCTCCGTGAGCCCTTTGTAGCTTGACCAATAACTTCAAAATTGAAGCATCAGCTTAATAGAATTGTTATTAATGCATTCGCACAAATAATAAATCTGCATCATTAAAAGATGCTTATTGTCTTTAAAAATAATCTATGCAGTTGTCAAGGTTCTCTGAAAACAATGAAATTAATTCAATGAGTCCAGCATCTTAATAATTTGATTAGGAAGCTAGATTCGTTCAGAATTAGATCACAACTCAAAACATTTCCTTTCTATCGATTATGGAAGAGGTGGTGATCAGTGGAGGTAAGCGGACTCGAACCGCTGACATCCTGCTTGCAAAGCAGGCGCTCTACCAACTGAGCTATACCCCCAACATAGAGATATGGGCCATCCTGGACTTGAACCAGGGACCTCACCCTTATCAGGGGTGCGCTCTAACCACCTGAGCTAATGGCCCAGGAAAATAATGGGTGTGACCTAGAAAAACTTAGGAAATGAAATTCTTAATAAATTAAGAACGTGAGATACCGATCGACCTAAGGTGACAAAATAATAATATTAAACATTTTGTTGTCTCCCTGTTAGGAGGTGATCCAGCCGCACCTTCCGGTACGGCTACCTTGTTACGACTTCACCCCAGTCATTAGCCCCACCTTCGGCGTCCTCCTCCACAAGGGTTGGAGTAACGACTTCGGGCATGGCCAACTTCCATGGTGTGACGGGCGGTGTGTACAAGGCCCGGGAACGTATTCACCGCAGTATGCTGACCTGCGATTACTAGCGATTCCTACTTCACGTAGGCGAGTTGCAGCCTACGATCTGAACTGAGCCACGGTTTATGGGATTTGCTAGCTCTCGCGAGTTTGCTGCCCTTTGTCCGTAGCATTGTAGTACGTGTGTAGCCCAGGGTGTAAGGGGCATGATGACTTGACGTCATCCACACCTTCCTCCGGTTTATCACCGGCGGTCTTTCTAGAGTGCCCAACTAAATGCTGGCAACTAAAAACGTGGGTTGCGCTCGTTGCGGGACTTAACCCAACATCTCACGACACGAGCTGACGACAGCCATGCACCACCTGTCACTGCATTCCCGAAGGCACCCTCAAATTTCTAAGAGGTTCGCAGGATGTCAAACCCTGGTAAGGTTCTTCGCGTTGCATCGAATTAAACCACATACTCCACCGCTTGTGCGGGCCCCCGTCAATTCCTTTGAGTTTCACACTTGCGTGCGTACTCCCCAGGCGGAACACTTAACGCGTTAGCTACGACACCGAAGGGGTCGATTCCCCCGACACCTAGTGTTCATCGTTTACGGCCAGGACTACAGGGGTATCTAATCCCTTTCGCTCCCCTGGCTTTCGTCCATGAGCGTCAGTAATGGCCCAGCAGAGCGCCTTCGCCACTGGTGTTCTTCCCGATATCTACGCATTTCACCGCTACACCGGGAATTCCCTCTGCCCCTACCATACTCAAGCCTTTCAGTTTCCACTGCCATGATGGAGTTAAGCTCCACGCTTTAACAGCAGACTTGAAAAGCCGCCTGCGGACGCTTTACGCCCAATAATTCCGGATAACGCTTGCCACTCCCGTATTACCGCGGCTGCTGGCACGGAATTAGCCGTGGCTTATTCCTCAAGTACCGTCATATCTTCTTCCTTGAGAAAAGAGGTTTACAGCCCAGAGGCCTTCGTCCCTCACGCGGCGTTGCTCCGTCAGGCTTTCGCCCATTGCGGAAAATTCCCCACTGCTGCCTCCCGTAGGAGTCTGGGCCGTGTCTCAGTCCCAGTGTGGCTGATCATCCTCTCAGACCAGCTACTGATCGAAGCCTTGGTGAGCCATTACCTCACCAACTAGCTAATCAGACGCGAGCTCATCCTCAGGCGAAATTCATTTCACCAGTAGGCATATGGGGTATTAGCGGTCGTTTCCAACCGTTATCCCCCTCCTGAGGGCAGATTCTCACGCGTTACTCACCCGTCCGCCACTAACCCGAAGGTTCGTTCGACTTGCATGTGTTAAGCACGCCGCCAGCGTTCATCCTGAGCCAGGATCAAACTCTCCGTTGTGTTCAAATCCTTTTGTAGATAAATCTACTCAAATTGAATTGCTTTATCCAAATAAAAACTTCAGTTTGTGTATTTAGGTCAAGCCTCCTTAAAATTTTAAGGATTACATTGAGTGCACATTAAAAATAATTTTAAAGTGACTTTCCAAGATCTCAGATCCGTTTGCATCAAAGCCAAAAGTTAGCAATTGATGACATTTTTATATATTCTTGACGGGACCTCACACCTTTATTGCACATACATCTTGAAATAACCAAAAAGAAATTTAGTTATTCTTGACGCAATAAAAGCATCAGTTCCTAAGTTTTTAAATTTTCTAGGTGCAAAGTTAAACAATGAATGAATAACTCATTTGAAGGGAAAACCCTTCTTCTGGTTAGAAATAATGATTGAAATCAAATTTCCAAAAGATTCAAAAATTAACCAAAAACTAGATTTAAGGTAATTAGTTGAATAATGCAAAAAGTGTATTTTTGCCCAGAAGAAAATACTAAACCATTTCACTATAATTGTGCAACCTTTTATACAAAAATTTTTTATTAATTTTTTATTTGTTCAAAGTCTCATTAAACAACTAGGCTTAAATAAAGGGATATAAATGAAATGGCAGAAAGGTTTAGTCAAAAAAATTTAAGAGTGAGACCAAGTTCTGATGAGGAGAAAATTGTAACAAATGCAAAAAAACACTTCGAAAAGACTTTGGTTGAAATATCAGGCGAGTTGGTGGGAAGCGTTGCTGCACTAGAGCACCCAACAAAAAATAAAAAATTAAATTACGGAGAAATATTTTTAAGAGACAATGTTCCTGTAATGATTTACCTCATTACCCAAAAAAGGTACGAAATTGTCAAAAAGTTCCTAAGTGTATGCCTTGAGTTACAAAGCTCTAATTACCAAACACGTGGCGTATTTCCCACTAGTTTCGTTGAAGAAAATGGACAGCTCATTGGAGACTATGGTCAGAGATCAATAGGGAGGATTACTTCAGCTGATGCAAGTTTATGGTGGCCCATTTTATGTTGGTATTATGTCAATAAAAGCGGTGATTATGCTTTCGGAAAAAGTCAAAGCGTTCAAAGAGGTATTCAACTTTTACTAGATCTAGTTCTACATCCAACATTTGAGGGAACTCCAGTACTTTTTGTTCCAGATTGCGCGTTTATGATTGATAGACCTATGGACGTATGGGGAGCACCCCTAGAAGTTGAAGTTTTACTTCATGGATGTTTAAAAAGTTGTATTAACTTAATGGAATTAAGTAGAGCAGATCATGTTAGTAGACTTCTAGACCAAAGACTTATTCTTACAAATCAATGGGTTAAGGATTTAGGAAGTTTTCTCTTAAAGCATTATTGGGTTACAAGCCAAACAATGCAAATTTTAAGAAGAAGGCCAACTGAACAATATGGTGATGATCAACACTTCAATGAATTTAACGTTCAACCTCAAGTGGTTCCCTCATGGCTACAAGATTGGTTAGAGAATAGAGGTGGTTATTTAATAGGAAATATTAGGACAGGAAGACCTGACTTTCGATTTTACAGTTTAGGAAATTCTTTAGCGTGTATGTTCGGAGTACTGCCCCCGGATGAACAAAGAGCTTTATTTAGATTAGTTTTACATAACAGACAGCATTTGATGGCTCAAATGCCTATGAGAATTTGTCATCCTCATATGGATGTCGAAGAATGGCAAAATAAAACTGGATCTGATCCAAAGAATTGGCCTTGGAGTTACCATAACGGTGGTCATTGGCCAAGTCTACTTTGGTTTTTTGGTACAGCTGTCCTATTACATCAAAAACATTATGGTTCTGACGATGTGATTCTCATGGAAGAAATGAAATCTTTAATAGAGGAATCATATTGGTGTCAACTTAATCAACTGCCTAAGCAAGAATGGGCAGAATATTTTGATGGACCTACAGGTACTTGGGTTGGACAACAATCAAGGACATATCAAACGTGGACAATTGTAGGATTTTTATTAATGAATCACTTTTTAAGAAATGAGTATAACGATCTAGATATGTTTAAAATTTAAGCCTAAAATAGTCCTAATGTTAATGATTTATCAATAGGCAAGCATGCCCCAATACCTAGGTATATTGTTAGAAAAGTTCCGAATAAGAAAACAGACATTGCTATTGGTCTTCTAAATGGATTAGAAAATTTATTTACGTTTTCGATAAAGGGTAAAATCATTAATCCAAGTGGTATTAATGTTTGAAGTGCAATACCCAAAAGTTTATTTGGAACAACTCTAAGTATTTGAAAAACTGGGTAAAGGTACCATTCAGGAAGTATTTCAAGGGGTGTTGCGAAGGGATTAGCTTTGTCTCCCAACATTGCAGGATCAAGAACTGCTAATCCAACTACACAGGCAATGGTTCCTAAGATGACTACAGGGAAGATATATAGTAAATCATTCGGCCAAGCTGGTTCACCATAATAATTATGGCCCATACCTTTTGCTAACTTTGCTCTCAATTTTGGATCAGATAGATCTGGTTTTTTTAAAGTAGACATATGGAGAACTAATAATGGTTTAAGTATAAGAGTTTATAACGGACCTGAAATACCCTGTTTACGAATCATTAAAAAGTGCATCAACATGAATACTGCTAATGACCATGGCAATACAAAAGTATGAAGACTATAAAATCTAGTTAGAGTAGATTGACCAACACTTTCTCCACCTCTAAGTAGTTCAACCATAAAGTCACCTATTACTGGTATTGCAGCAGGAACACCTGAAACAATCTTAACTGCCCAATAACCCACCTGATCCCAAGGTAGGGAGTATCCAGTAACTCCAAAAGCGACAGTTATAACTGCCATTACAACACCTGTAACCCAAGTTAGTTCTCTTGGCCTCTTAAAACCTCCAGTAAGATAAACCCTAAAGACATGAAGAATTAACATCAATACCATCATTGATGCACTCCATCTATGCACAGATCTTATTAACCATCCAAAACTTACATCTGTCATTAAATAACTGACTGAACTATAAGCTTGTGTAACTGTTGGCTTATAGTAAAAAGTCATTGCAAAACCTGTTGCAAATTGAATTAAGAAGCATACTAAAGTTATGCCTCCCAAACAATAAAAAATATTTACGTGAGGGGGTACGTACTTGGAAGTTACGTCGTCAGTTATGTCTTGGATTTCAAGCCTTTCTTGAAACCAATCATAAACAGATGAAGAATTCGCCATCCAAAAAAAAATTAGCTTTGATATAAAGAGCTTACTTAAAATTCTTATACTTGGTGTTAACACTTAACCCAATGAATTCATCTTTTAACAAACTTTTAACATTCAAAACTTTGATCACTGCATCAATGATCATCGTTTTTTCTATCAATCTTTTGTTGATGGAAAGAGTGGATGCTCTCAGTGATAGCAGGCAATTAGTACTTGACGCTTGGACCTTGGTAAACGAAGGTTTTTATGATCCAGAAAAGTTTGATGAAA
Source organism: uncultured Prochlorococcus sp. (assembly GCA_902617605.1). Taxonomy (GTDB): domain Bacteria; phylum Cyanobacteriota; class Cyanobacteriia; order PCC-6307; family Cyanobiaceae; genus Prochlorococcus_A. Next base: position 21,153 of record CACMXO010000006.1, read on the forward strand.
TCCAATGGAAAAGAATTAGACAAAAAACGTTACAGAAACAAATTGAAACAAGTGAAGAGGCTTATTCCGCAATTGAAGACATGTTAAGACCTTTAGACGATCCCTACACAAGAGTTTTACGCCCAAAAGATTATGAGCTACTGAAATCAAGTAATTTTGGGAGTGAAATTAATGGTGTTGGGCTTCAATTAGGTGAAGATGATAACAACAAAGTTAAAGTTATTTCTACTCTTGGGGGGTCGCCAGCTGAAGAAGCTGGAATAGTAAGCGGGGAGATTATCGAGACAGTGGATGGTATCTCATCAGAAAAACTAGGGCTTGCAAGTACCGCCTCTAAGTTAAGAGGTGAATCAGGGACAAAAGTTTTAGTTGAATTATCTACGGAATCAGGAGAAATTAGGGAAGTCGATTTAGAGAGGAGATCAGTAGATCTCAGACCAGTTAGAACAAAAAGATTAAGAGACGATTCTCACACAATAGGATACTTAAGGATAACTCAATTCAGCGAAAGCGTACCCAAAAAAGTTGAAGAGGCTCTTCAAGAGTTAAAAGAGAAAGAGGTTGAGGGCTTAATCTTGGATCTTAGAAATAATTCAGGGGGGCTAGTAAGTTCAGGTATTGCAGTTGCAGACTCATTATTAAGTGAGAAACCCGTAGTCGAGACAAAAGATAGAAATGGAATCAAAGATGCAATTATTTCTCAAAAAGAGACATCTTTTGATGGACCAATGGTGACTTTAGTAAATAAAGGCACTGCAAGTGCCAGTGAAATACTTGCTGGTTCTTTACAAGATAATAAGAGGTCAATTCTTATGGGAGAACAAACTTATGGTAAAGGTTTAATTCAATCCCTAAAAAGTTTGGGAGAAGATAGTGGGATTGCTATAACTGTGGCTAGTTACTTAACACCAGATGGTAATAATATTCAAGGGCAAGGTATAACACCTGACAAATTACTTGATCTACCGGATGCAAGTGATTTTGGAAGTACTGACGATAAATGGGTGAGGAATGCGGAATTATTTCTGGGGTCTATTCTAGAAAAAGAAGAAGTTTCAGTTCAAACAATTGAATTAAACAAAGAAGAAATTAAATCTTTAAATGGCTAAAGATTAAAAATAAAAAATCTTCAAAATATGAGTATTAAAAGAATTTTCCATGACCCAATTCATAAAGAAATAGTATTTAATGCAGGAAAGCCTGAAGAATTAATGATTATGGAATTAATTGATACAGTAGCTTTTCAGAGACTAAGAAGAATAAAACAACTTGGAGCGGCATCATTACTTTTTCATGGTGCAGAATCGAGTAGATTTACTCACTCAATTGGTGTTTTTTGTATTGCTAGAAAAATTTATAAGCGATTAATTGAAAGTAAACCTTCATTTTGTGAAAATAAATTTGTTCTTTATGGAGCAGCTCTACTGCATGATTTGGGTCATGGACCTTTAAGCCATACCAGTGAAGCAATATTTAAGCATGATCACGAAAAATGGTCTGAAAACTTAGTTAAAAATTATTCTCCAATAAATTCAATCCTCAAAAAGTATGAAAACGAATTGCCTAAAAAAATTGGTGAATTATTTCATTCAAAACAATTATTTTCAAAACCTTTAAAAACACTTATAAGCAGTGAGATAGATTGCGATCGTCTCGATTATCTTTTACGCGATAGTTACAACACAGGTACTAATTATGGCTTAGTAGATTTAGAGAGAATAATTTCAGCTCTTACTTTTACACCTGATGGGAATATAGGGATCAAACCAAAAGGAGTGATTGCTATTGAGCATTTCCTTGTACTAAGAAACTTGATGTATAGAACAATTTACAATCACAGGATAAACGAAATAACAACATGGATTCTGGAAAAAATATTACACACAATAAAAAATAATTATGAAAAGAAAATTTGGTTAGATAATTCATTATATAGATGGATTTTTTCACCTTCAAAGGTTGATTTTGATGATTTCATAAGAAATGATGATGTAAGCTTTTATTATCATTTGATTAGATGGAAAGATGAATCTTATGAGCCACTTTCTACACTATGTAGAATGTTCATTGACAGAGATTTATTAAAGGCATCAGACATAAGTTTTTTAAGTAAGGTGAATAGATTAAAAATCCTTGCATTTGCGACAAAATTATGTGAAAAAAATGGTTACGATGCAGAAATATTTTGCGGGATTAAGGAAAGGTCTTTTAAAGGTTTTGAATCTAATAATTCATTAAAAATATGGGATGGCACTTATCAAAGCGCATTAGAAAATAGTTCTGCATTAATAAAAACTTTAATGAGATCTCAGGAAAGCTCTTTTATTATTTATCCAGATATAATCAAAAATGAAATAAAAAATGAAATTTCATTAATAAAAAGCAATTCCTAGATTTAATTCAATGGAAATCGTTTTAAAAAATACTAAAAGTAAATATTTTGAAATTTTTACCTTGTCAGATTTAGATAATATCCATGACTCTTTCAAAAGATTTTCTTCTATAAAAGAACCTTTAGATGCAGAAATATTCGCAGTCAATGAATTAATAAGTTCTCATCAATTATCAAAATTAAAAAATCATTTTGACAAAATTAATATTTGTTTCTTATGCATTTATTCAAATAATCGAGAAACAATAATAAGTGGAAAGTCTTTAAAAATAGATTCAGCTTTTATAAAAGAGCAAGAGATTAAAAATAAGTTACTAATATTCAATTCAGAAAAGAAAGACGATATTCTTCACAAAGGGACAGTACGATCAGGTGAAAGAATATCTTCAAATGGAAACCTATGCATTATTGGAGACGTTAATCCAGGAGCAATAGTTTCCGCTAAAAAAAATATTTACGTTTGGGGCAAATTATTAGGAATAGCATTCGCAGGGAAAAGTGGAAATAAAAATGCCTCTATTGCATCACTTTATCTCAACCCATTACAGTTAAGAATTGCAGATGTGATAGCTATTGGACCAAAGGATAAGCCCAAAAATTGTTATCCAGAAATTGCGGTAATAGATAAACAAACGATAATTATCAAACCACACATAATCGAAAGTAAAAATTAATCAATCATTTGCAATAAATTAATTCAAACTATATAAATTTAATAATTACTTAATCTTTAGAATATTTAACTTTTTGCAAGTGGCTTTATTATTTGTAAAATCTTTAAAATCTTGGGGAAAAATACTCGCACAATATTAATTTGTTCAGGCAAAGGAGGGGTTGGCAAAACAACTTTAACTGCAAACCTAGGCATAGCACTTGCTAATAGCGGAGCAACAACTGCTGTATTAGATGCTGATTTTGGCTTAAGAAATTTAGATCTTCTTCTAGGTTTAGAAAATCGCATCATTTACACGGCTCAAGATGTTCTAGACAAGAATTGTCGTCTTGACCAAGCATTGGTTAGACATAAAAAAGAGCCTAATCTAGCTCTTTTACCTGCTGGAGATCCAAGGATGTTGGATTGGATGAAGCCCGAAGATATGAAAAAAATTAGTGAGTTACTGAGTGAAAACTTTGATTTTGTCTTAGTAGATTGTCCAGCTGGTGTAGAAGATGGCTTTAAAAATGCCCTTGCAGCCTGTAAAGAAGCTATTGTTGTTACTAACCCAGAATTATCCGCAGTGCGGGACGCAGATAGAGTAATAGGGATTCTTAATACCTCAGATATTGAGCCTATCCAACTTGTAATCAATAGAGTTCGCCCTAATATGATGGCTAGTCAAGAAATGTTATCTATCGAAGATGTTCAAGGGATCCTTTCTTTGCCTTTATTAGGTATTGTTTTAGAAGATGAACAGGTAATAATAAGTACAAATCGAGGAGAGCCACTAACACTTTCAGACGGAAGATCTCCTGCAAAAAAATGTTATTTAAATGTTTCTCAAAGACTTACAAATAAAGATGTACCAATTATCGATCCAAAAAAAGAAGGCAAAAGTCTTAAAGATAAATTCATGAGATTAATGCAAACAAAGGTTTTTTAAAATGATGACTCTCAGAGATCTTATAAATAAATTACTAGGCAGAGAAACTTCTAGTGCAAATACAGCTAGAGAAAGATTGCAACTTGTACTTGCTCATGACAGGGTTGATATGAGTTCCTTAACAACCGATCTATTAGATAAAATGAGGAAAGAAATTCTTGATGTTGTTGCTAAATATGTTGAAATTGATTTTGAAGAAGTAGCAGTGAGTTTAGAGACTGAGGATAGAATGACTGCGTTAGTTGCCAATTTACCAATCAAAAGAACTATTTCAGGAGAAATAAAATTCAAAAAAACTGATAAAGCTGATAAGGCTAATAAAGATATCAAAAAGTAATAAATTTAAAAAAAGCTTAAAAAAATAATGATAATTGACCCTTCCTAATTGTAAGATGAAAAGATTGCCGGCTTAGCTCAGCGGTAGAGCAGCGCTTTTGTAAAGCGAAGGTCATCAGTTCAAATCTGTTAGCCGGCATTTTTATTTATTTAATTCTGTTCAATATTCTTTGCTGAAAACAAAAAGATTAAACTTACAAGAGCAATTATAGGAAGCAATCTTATTTCGAGAAGGTACTCTAAAAAAGTTGCGAGGGGTTGAAACATCCAATAATTAAAAAATTGAATTAATAAAACAAAAAATAATAATAAAAACATTAATACAATTCTCTAACTAATACTTCTCCTTCTCTAATCAACCTCCAATCTCCGCTTTTCTTCCAAAAAATAATAGTGCTAGCTTTTCCACTACTTTTTTCCCAGGGGATAGGGCTTAAAGTTTTTACGGAGGGGAAGTCTATAAAAATACCTTCAACTGTAATTGATCCTTTAAAACCGGAAATATTTGCACTTGAAGTTAGCAATGGGCCTGTTTCTTTTATGAGAGATTGAGCCATATTTGAATTTGGGATCCTCAAACCTATAGTAAGATCATTGCTTGTTAGGATTGAATTCTGCTTTTCTGAAGCAGGAACAACCATTGTCAGAGCTCCAGGCCAATATTTTGAAGCTATATTTTCGTAATCTTCTTTAGCTGATTCATGAACATAATCAATTAATTGTTTATGTTCTGATCCCATAAGAATTAAGGGTTTATCTCTATCTCTTTTTTTTAACTCATAAATAATGTTGGAAAATTGTGGTAAGCATCCAATCGCAGGTAATGTGTCAGTTGGGAAGATTATAGGTAAACCACTTTTAAGAGTCTTCAAAGCGGATTTGCAATCTACTAAATTCATTTAGATTATGAACCTGTAATAATTTATTTATATCTTCCAATGGTAAACCTACCAATACCTGAAAGATCTTTAACAATTTCTATTGATGTAAATTTGTTTTTAATAAGAAGTTGTTTTACTTTTTCGCCTTGATCAAAATGATTCTCTAAAATTAACCACCCCTTCTCTTTTAAAAATAATGGTGCTTTTTGTACTATTTCCCTAATGTGATTTAAACCATCTTCGCCACCATATAAAGCAACTTTAGGTTCGAAATTTTTAACTGCTTTTGGTAATTTTTCATAAATATCTTTAGGAATATATGGGGGGTTTGAAATAGCAAGGTCTAATTTTCCTTTAAAATTTTCAAGAGGTGACCACCAATTTCCACAATAAAATTTCAAATTCGATTGTTTGGAAGAATTTGTATAATTTTTTGTTGCAATTTCTAATGCGTCTTGATCTATATCAGTTGCTACCCCCTTGCTCAATGGATAAGCCAAAGCCAACGCAATACTTATAGCTCCTGATCCAGTTCCTAATTCAGCAAAAAATAATTTTTCTGACTTACTTTTAAATATATTGAAAACAATGTCAACTACGAGCTCTGTTTCTGGTCTGGGAATAAGTACTTTATTTGTAACTATTAATTTTAAGTCTCTCCAAAAAGCTATTCCACAAAGGTATTGAATTGGGAAAGATTTTAATAAATGATCGTCCCAAACAGATTCTAAAAATTCTAAATTTTTTTTTAAATGTAAGTTTTCCCTAGGATTTGTACTTTTCAGGTTTAGATCAGTAGTCGTTATACCGGCTATACAATCAAGTAAAAAAGCAAAAGATTGTTGATCGCCTCCTTTAGAAAGTTGCTTTTTTTTCCAAAATAAAAATTCTTCTACAGAAATGCAAAGCATTTATTAAAGCATTAGCGTTTTGGTCCAAGCCTACCTTTGCTAGAGTCAGAGTAGAAGCTTGATTTTTCTCCATCTTGTGTAGAAATAAATAAACCTATTAGGAATATTGTTGGCACCCCTACAAATAAAAGACTAGCTACGAATCCAAAGTTAGTTGTTTCCATTTAATTGTTAGTTCAATATTAGGTATTAAGACTATAGACGTATAACTTGGAATAAAGTGGAAAAATAAACAAATTTTATAAACTGATTAACAGTCTTAAACAATTTATTTATCGCGGTAATTTTTTATTTTCACTAATTTTTTTTAATTCTTCCAAATTTGAGGGAGGAGATTGTGGTTTTGTTAAAATTACGGCAGATGATTTTATCAATGTTTGACATGCAAGGCGCCAATTTTCTGGTCTATTTTTAAGTTTTTCTTCTTCAACAGATGTAAGAGGGCTCAAAGAGTTTTTGTTTCCACCTTCAACTGAAATAAAACAAGTACTGCATTGTCCCGCGCCTCCACAATTTCCTAAAATACCCTTTAATCCATAAAGCTGTAAGTTCTCCTTCATTACAAGTTCCCTTAAATTTTCACCTGGATTGCATTGGACCTCTAAATCCTCACGAATAAATCTGATAGTTGCCATTTTTTTAGTTATTTATCTTATTTTGGCGTTTTACTTTGAGAATTGTGACCAAAATATTAACAGTTTTTAGCCAAAAATTCCTTATAAACTCAGTTCTGCTAATTGATCTGCCCAATTTTTGCAAGAAAATAAATTTATTTACAAAAATCCCTCAAAGACTAAAAAACCCTTACTATCGTGATGTTTAGCTGTTTATTCAGCATAGTTACTAGAAATTAACCGATGGGATTGCCTTGGTATCGAGTTCACACAGTAGTTATTAATGACCCAGGTCGACTACTTGCTGTGCATCTTATGCATACTGCATTATTAGCCGGCTGGGCCGGTTCTATGGCTCTTTATGAATTAGCCATTTTTGATCCTTCTGATGCTGTTCTCAATCCAATGTGGAGACAGGGGATGTACGTTATGCCTTTCATGGCAAGACTGGGCATAACAAGTAGTTGGAACGGATGGGATATTACAGGAGCTACTGGAGTTGATCCCGGATTCTGGAGTTTCGAAGGGGTTGCAGCAGCTCACATAGTATTTAGCGGTTTATTGATGTTGGCCTCTATTTGGCACTGGACCTACTGGGACTTAGATTTATGGGAAGATTCAAGAACTGGTGAGCCTGCTCTCGATTTACCAAGAATTTTCGGGATTCACCTTCTCCTAGCTGGACTAACCTGTTTTGGTTTTGGGGCTTTTCATTGCGCAAATGTAGGGATTTGGGTTTCTGACCCTTATGGCTTAACTGGTCATGTAGAACCTGTTGCTCCTTCCTGGGGAGTAGAAGGTTTTAATCCTTTCAATCCTGGAGGCATTGTAGCGAATCATATTGCGGCAGGACTTATGGGTATCATTGGAGGAATATTTCACATCACCAATAGACCTGGAGAAAGACTTTATAGAGCACTAAAACTTGGAAGTCTCGAAGGAGTCTTAGCTAGTGCTTTAGCCGCTGTATTATTTGTATCTTTCGTTGTTTCAGGAACGATGTGGTACGGTTCAGCAACAACACCAGTAGAGCTTTTTGGTCCTACCAGATATCAATGGGACTCAGGCTATTTCAAAACTGAAATTAATAGAAGAGTACAAGCAGCTATAGATAATGGTGCCACTAAATCTGAGGCATATGCATCGATTCCAGAAAAACTAGCCTTTTACGATTATGTTGGAAATAGTCCAGCTAAAGGAGGATTATTTAGAGTTGGAGCTCTTGTAAATGGAGATGGATTACCAACTGGTTGGCAAGGTCACATTGCCTTTCAAGACAAGGAGGGTAACGAATTAGAAGTTAGAAGAATTCCTAATTTCTTTGAAAACTTCCCCGTTATTCTTGAGGACAAAGAAGGTAATGTACGAGCCGATATTCCATTTAGAAGAGCTGAAGCAAAGTATTCTTTTGAACAGACTGGCATCACTGCAACTATCTATGGAGGAGACCTAGATGGACAAACATTTACAGATCCTGCAGTAGTTAAAAGATTAGCTAGAAAGGCACAACTAGGAGAAGCATTCAAGTTTGACAGAGATACATATAAATCTGACGGTGTATTCCGAAGCTCACCGAGAGCATGGTTTACATATGCACATTTATGTTTCGGATTGCTCTTCTTGTTTGGCCACTGGTGGCATGCCTCAAGAACTCTTTACAGAAATTCCTTTGCTGGTATTGATGCTGAGATTGGAGACCAAGTTGAATTTGGTTTATTCAAGAAACTTGGTGACGAGACCACAAGAAGAATCCCAGGAAGGGTTTAAACTAAACTTATTTATTTAATCTTATGGAAGCTTTTGCATACGTTCTTATTCTAACTCTCGCAGTTGTTACTTTATTCTTTGCTGTCGCCTTTAGAGACCCACCCAAATTCGACAGAAAATGAACTCAGAAAAAAAACCTCTTTAACAAGAGGTTTTTTACTTTTCATAATTAAAAAATTACTCTACTATTAGAGTTAAAGTGTAACTTATTTCACCACATGCAGTGTCCAACCTGTCAAAACACAGATAGCAGAGTTTTGGAATCTAGATCCGCTGATAGTGGTAAAAGTGTTCGAAGAAGAAGAGAGTGCTTAAATTGCAGCTTTAGATTTACAACTTATGAAAGAGTGGAAACAATGCCAGTTTCAGTTGTAAAGAAAGACGGTGGCAGAGAATTATTTGATAAACAAAAATTATTTACTGGCATATCAAGAGCATGCGAAAAGACTAACTTCAGTAGTGAAGCAATTATTAATTTCGTAGATGGAATTGAATCTCAAATCGTTCAAGATTCTAATAAAGATATTAAATCTTCACAAATCGGAGAATTAATACTTAAAAATCTGAGGAAAGAAAACGAAGTCGCCTATATAAGATACGCCTCAGTTTACAGAAAATTTAATGGGGTAAAAGATTTTATTTCAACTCTTGAATCTCTAAAGGGAAGTTCAAAAAACCAATTAGCTTCAATTTCATAAAATTCAGCATCTTAAAGTGTAGAATACATATCACAAATGTTTTTTGCTATTGGTTTGCAGGCTAGTAGCATCCCTTTCTAACTACCTTAGGTAGTCTGCGATACAACAAATGAACGAAAATTCTTCCCAAACAATAAAAGAACTTTCTGAGGATCAAGAAATTAAAAATTCGTCTGAGTTGGATAACGATTCAGCATCTCAAAATGAGGAAGATTTATCATTCGAGAAGAGCGATATACCTTCAGCAGATTCTTCCTCAAGCAGAAAAAATACGGATTTTGACAACGCAGGATTCACACAAGAAGAATTTGCATCACTTTTGGGTAAATATGACTATAACTTCAAGCCTGGCGATCTAGTTAAAGGCACCGTTTTTGCTTTAGAGCCCAAAGGGGCCATGATAGATATAGGGGCAAAAACAGCTGCTTTTATGCCTGTTCAGGAGGTTTCAATAAATAGAGTTGAAGGACTTAATGATGTTTTACAACCTTCAGAAAGTAGAGAATTTTTCATAATGAGCGAAGAAAATGAAGATGGCCAATTAGCTCTCTCCATTAGAAGAATTGAATATCAAAGATCATGGGAAAGAGTTAGACAACTCCAAAAAGAAGATGCAACTATATATTCTGAAGTTTTTGCAACAAACAGAGGTGGAGCTCTTGTTAGGGTAGAAGGATTGAGAGGTTTTATTCCAGGCTCCCATATAAGTGCTCGAAAAATTAAAGATGACTTAGAAGGGGAATATTTGCCATTAAAATTTCTTGAAGTTGATGAAGAGAGAAATAGATTAGTACTTAGCCATAGGAGAGCTTTAGTTGAGAAAAAAATGAACCGACTTGAGGTAGGAGAAGTTGTTGTTGGTTCTGTAAAAGGTATTAAACCTTATGGAGCCTTTATTGATATTGGTGGAGTAAGTGGTCTATTGCATATTTCTGAGATTAGTCATGAACATATTGAGACTCCTCATAACGTTTTAAATGTGAATGACCAAATGAAAGTCATGATAATTGACCTTGATTCAGAAAGAGGGCGAATTTCATTATCTACTAAAGCACTTGAACCTGAACCAGGAGATATGTTAACTGACCCTCAAAAAGTTTTTAGTAAAGCTGAAGAAATGGCTGCTAAATATAAACAAATGTTATTTGAACAAACTGACGATAACGAAGAGATCACCACAGCTTCTGCTGAAACGGTATAAATTCACTTATTTATTTTGTGAACTTACATCGGAACTAAAGCCTCATTATTCTTTTACAAGTTTTTTTTAATTTACAATAATTGATTTGTAACAAAGTTCTAACTTAGGATAATACCTAATTTCAAAATTATTTGTTAATGAGTGATTTCATTTTCACTTCAGAATCCGTTACTGAAGGTCATCCTGACAAAATATGTGATCAAATAAGTGACGCTGTTTTAGATGCTTTATTGACAGAAGATCCAGAAAGCAGAGTTGCATGTGAAACTGTTGTTAATACGGGTCTTTGTTTACTTACTGGAGAAATAACTTCAAAAGCGAAAGTCGATTACATCAAACTTGTTAGAAATGTAATTAAAGAAATTGGATATGAAGGCCATAGAGCAGGTGGTTTTGACGCAAACAGTTGTTCAGTTTTAGTAGCACTTGATGAGCAATCACAAGATATTTCACAAGGAGTTAACGACGCAGATGATGTTAACGATGATTTGGAAGATAATACAGGAGCCGGTGACCAAGGCATAATGTTCGGTTATGCATGCGATGAGACGCCAGAATTAATGCCCTTACCTATTAGCTTAGCCCATAGATTAGCCATTCAACTTGCCAAAGTGAGGCATGAAAAAGTCCTTAATTATCTACTACCTGACGGTAAAACTCAAGTAAGCATTGATTATGAAAAAGGGTTACCGGTCTCTATTAATACGATTTTAATTTCAACTCAACATAATCCTGAGATTGATGGAATAACAAATGAAGAAGAAATTCGTCAAAGAATAAAAAATGATTTATGGACGCATGTTGTACTTCCTGCTACTGAAGATTTAGAAATCAAACCAAACATAAGCAAGACAAGATTTCTAGTAAACCCCACAGGAAAATTTGTCATAGGCGGGCCTCAAGGAGATGCGGGACTCACTGGAAGAAAAATTATTGTGGATACTTATGGTGGATATGCAAGACACGGAGGAGGGGCATTTTCTGGTAAAGATCCCACAAAAGTAGATAGATCAGCAGCTTATGCAGCACGTTATGTAGCTAAAAGCATAGTTAAGGCAAAACTGGCAAAAAAAGCAGAAGTACAATTAAGTTATGCTATTGGAGTAGCAAAACCAATTTCCATTCTTGTGGAAACTTTTGACACAGGTGTTATTTCGCAAGCTAATTTGACTGAGCTAATTAAAGAGCACTTTGATTTAAGACCCGCAGCAATAATAAAAGAATTTAACTTAAGAAATCTACCCAAAAAAATGGGAGGTAAATTTTTTAGAAAGACTGCGTCCTATGGACATTTTGGCAGAAGAGATCTTGAGCTTCCTTGGGAAAATGTAGAAGACAAAGCTGGCAAATTAGCAGAAGCTTCCAAAATCTTTTTATAAAATATTTTTCTATGCCTGATAATTTTTATGGAGGGTTAGATTTTGGAACCAGTGGTGCAAGAATATCAATAATTAATCTTCAAAAAAAATTAGTATATTCAAATTCAGTACCTTATTCATTTAGCTTTAAAAATCCAAATTCTTGGATCAATTCTTGTGAAAATCTTTTAGTTAATTTACCTATTGAAGTAAAAATTAAACTTAATAAATTGTCTATCTCCGGTACCTCAGGAACTTTAGCAGCAATAAATTTGAAAGGAGAGCCAATAGGAGAAGCAATTCCTTATGACCAAGAATGTATAGAAAATAAGATACTTCTTGAATCACTAACTTCTGGAGAAGATCATCTGCGAACTCCATACAGTAGTCTTGCTAAAGCATTAAAACTAATTGATAAATATGGGACAAATATACTTTTACGTCATCAATCTGATTGGATAACTGGCTGGTTTCTAAAAGATTGGACTTATGGAGAAGAAAGTAACAATCTAAAACTTGGTTGGGATCTACAAAAAGAATCATGGCCAAAAAGTTTCCTTAATACTTCATGGCAAAAATGCCTACCTCAAATAATAAAAAGTGGGAAGATTATTGGACAAGTGAATTTTAATTTGGCAGAGAGATTTAACTTGAATAAGAAATTAATATTAATCTCAGGCACCACTGACTCTAATGCAAGTGTAATAGCTGCAGATTTAGGTAAAGGAGATGGTCTCACAGTTTTAGGAACAACTATTGTAGTTAAGAAAATTATTGATAAACCTATAAAAAAACAAGGAATTACAAACCATAGAGTAAACGGCGATTGGATATGTGGAGGAGCATCAAACGCAGGATGTGGTATCTTGTCTCAGTTCTTCTCTGATTTAGAAATAAAGGAACTCAGTCGACAAATAAATCCATCGAAAAACACTTCTTTAAATCTTTTGCCTCTTAATAGTAAAGGAGAGAGATTTCCTGTGAATAATTCTAATTTAGAGCCGATACTTGGTCCAAGGCCTGTAAGCGACTCACTTTATTTACATGCATTATTCGAGGGGCTGGCTACGATCGAATTGAAAGGATGGGAAAAGCTTGGGGAACTCACAGGTTCACTTCCAAAAAAAATTATTACTATTGGTGGAGGTTCAAAAAACCCTCAATGGAGAAAAATAAGAGAAAAAATTATCAATATACCAATAGTTTCATGTAAAAAAACTACTTCATTCGGTACTGCCTTGTTAGCTATTAACTCAAAATAAAAGTTTTTTTGAATATTTGATGAAGATATAAAATTTTTAATTAAAAGGGTTTCACAAACTACACATCTTAATTTAGAGTATATACGTTAGAGCCGGGATAGCTCAGTTGGTAGAGCAGGCGACTGAAAATCGCCGTGTCCCCAGTTCAAATCTGGGTCCTGGCACCTTCAAAACCCTGTCTTCACAGGGTTTTTGTTTTTTAATAGTGGTATAGAACTGGTATGGAATTATCGCTTCAATCTTTTTTAAGCAAGAGATAATAAAAATTCCATACTTTGATCTTAGAATATCCATATGTTTAAGAAAAATCTTAATATTTCAGAAAGACTTAGTTACTCTAATGAATTTGATTTCACGAGATTAATTCTCGCTTTTGCAGTTGTTTTTCAACATTGCTCTGCAATTCTAAAAACCAATAATGTTCTAAACTTTAATTCGATCCCTGCAGTGCCAATTTTTATCTTTATTAGCGGATTATTTGTTTCTGAAAGTTTTATATTTTCCTCCTCAATAAAAAAATATTTTCTTAAAAGAATTAAAAGAATTTTCCCTACTTATTTCACAGTTGTTATCGGAGGGGGACTTTTTGTTTTTATGACTAATATACTTTTAGGTAACTCTAATTTTACAGATTTTATTTCTCTCGTAAAATATTACTTATTCAATCTTCTATTTCTAAATTTTAAATATCCATGTTTACAAAATACAGATTTAATAACTAATGCTAAAGATTGCGCAGTAAATGGAAGTCTTTGGACAATTAAATTCGAATTATTATTTTACCTAATCTTGCCGCTATTAATATTTTTAGGCAGAAATTCAAAAAAGTTTTTTCAAATATTGACTTTGATAAGTCTCGTATTAGTTGCACTAGAAAATAATGTGTCTATTTACTCAACAATCTTCTTTTGCTTCTTGTGTGGGGTCGGATTCTCTATGACAAGACATAATTGGAACTCGTTGTTAAGAAAGATAAAAATAAATTCATCTTTAAGATTCTCACTTGTAATTTTTATTATCTTTCTTTCAGGAGGAATCCTTCCTCTTTATTTAATTCTTCCCCTTTTACTTTTCACTTCTTTTTTACCTACAAAAGATATTTCGAAAGATTTCAAAATTTCTAAATTTGGAGATTTATCTTATGGCATATATTTGATTCACTTCCCATTAATTAGAATATTATCAGCGACTCCAGTTTTAAAAATCTTACCTGACTTTTTTGTGATTTCTTTGGTTTTATCACTTAGCGTAATTGGAGCATTTATTCTTTATTGGAAAGTTGAGAGAAAATTTCTTGAGAAAAATAGTTACTACTATAAATTAATTAGTTAATTTTTGTTCATCAAACTTTTTTTGATGTTCGAATTAATATTCATAATTTTCCATACTTTTAAAGTTATTTAATTAATATCTTCATTTTAAAAAACTAATCCAAAAGTATGGAACCAATATAGAACTTTCTCATTTGAGGTCAAAATATGCCTATTTTGGTATCAATGTTACTTAAATCAATGATTTTGAGTCTTTTTATCCCAACTGTCCGTTTCAAATCTGGTTCCTGGCACCTTCAAAACCCCTTCTATGGAGGGATTTTATATTTTCTAGAAATGTAGAAACTTAATTTTTATTTTTTGAATTTTAAATTTTTAGTTTTCCAATCTACAGACTTGACTAATAACACCCAAAATTAGTTTATCTCCATTTGGATCTTGCCAATCAGCGAAATCATTGAAATTACTATTTACTTCATCTGTAGATACAACAACGTCTCTGAATGATTTTTCAAAACAATTTATATCCATTGTATAAAGAATATCCTTTGTAATTTCACTTTTTGTTTTGGGAATAAATTTACTCAATATTCTCACAGACCCGTCTTCATTCCTTTTTATACTTTGCCTATCCCATAACTGTTCTCCATATTCACTTTTAGGGACTCCAACCCATTCATAAGGCAAAGCATCTGATTTTTTTATTGAAATACAAAAGGAAACAATAATCAAAAGGACTAAATTAATGATATTTCTAAAAAATATTGAATTGAATTTATTCTTAGAATCAATCATGACTACTTATGGAATACGAAAATCTCTTATTAAGATTAAAAATTTGTAAAAATTTTTATTGATAAGTATTTCTATTATAGATAGAATCAAATTTTAAAATTAAGAATCTATTTTCAATAAATTTATTAAAAAATAATGAATAAAATACAGAAATTTCTCTCAGTAGTTTTTTTCATTGCAATATTTGTTGTATTGATTTATTTAATCCAAAATTATGGAATTGAACCTCTAAGGAACAAAATAGAAAGTATGGGGATTTGGGCTCCCCTTGGAATTTTCATACTTAGAGGAGTAAGTATTATTTTACCTGCCCTTCCAAGTTCAGCCTATTCCTTGCTAGCTGGTTCATTACTAGGATTTCAAAAAGGTTATATGACAATAATCTTTTCTGATATCGTTTTTTGCCAAGCTGCTTTCTTTATTGCAAGGAATTATGGTCGCGTTCCTGTTCGTAATTTAGTGGGACCGAAAGCAATGAAAAAGATTGAAAGTTTTAATCAGAACCAATTAGAAGAAAATTTCTTTCTTATGACTGGTTTATTAATGACGGGCCTTTTTGATTTTCTAAGCTACGCAATTGGGATTGGAGGTACTCGCTGGAAAATATTTACTCCAGCATTAATTATAAGTCTTCTAATCAGTGACTCTATACTTGTAGCAGTGGGAGCTGGAGTTAGCCAGGGAGCAGGATTATTTTTAGGAATTGCTTTACTGGGAATGTTTGCTTTAGCGACTCTTTCAGGATTAGCAAAAAATAAAATGCCTAAATAACAAAACAGTTAAAAATTCTTAATTAAAAAAGAGAGATATGACATTTTTGCAAAAAAGAACTATATGAATAAGAATTCATGCAAGAATAGATATCGATTAATTTTTTAAAGTTCTTAGATGACTCCATTTAGACCGACTTCATATGATCGCCCTGGGGAACAAATATCAACCACACCTTCTGGATTAAAAGTAACTTCTGCAAAGAGATTAATGGTGGATTCAATGGTACGAATGATTCAAAAAGCAGAAAATCATTCTGCAGAAGATAAACTTGACGAAGAATCTAATAACAATTAATCAATTTATTGATAAAAGCATAGGAGAATGGAAAGCCATTAGAAGCACTCATTCTTTAGCTTTTCAGGAATTTGAAAACTCAACCAGTAAAATACATATAAGGCATATCAACCCGAAAAATAAAAAAGTTATTGAAATTTTTAAAAATTACAAACTAAGTTTAACTCTAGAGATCATACCTATTGCTATAAAATGGCAAGCTATTAGTGATTGGGAAGATGATGATATTAGTGAGGGAGATGAAACAATTTTGATATTTTTACCCAAGAATGAAAATTCAGGAATTGTTTTACGAAATAAAGGTTATACAGAATCTTTTATTTCATCATCAAATTATTTTGTTGATGAGCAAAATAATTTACACATTAACACTTTTTACAAATCAACAGTTTCTGAAGAAAGAATTTGCTTTTTATCCACTCACATAAGATCACGATTTTCTACTATAAGGAATCTTGAAAATAACGCAGTAATACAGACTTCCCATACTTCTGAAATAAGAAATTTAGCTAGTTTAAAAGATTAATTATCCTTTCAAATTGAAACTCTGTTTCAGATATTAATTTAGTAAGAAAGCCTTTGTTTCCGCGCATATTATTAACTGTTGAATTCAAATCAGAGACAGTTGCATCTCGCATTAATTCAAAAACCCTTCTTGCATTTCTTAAAGGCACCCCAAGAGCAAGATAAGTATTTTTAAGATCCTTCAAACAACTTTTTTCTAAAACTGATTCGTCATTAGAAATTAAAAGATAAGCAACAATCCTTAGGATTATTTCTCCATCTCTTAAACAAACTGACATCTTGTTAGTTGTATTTAAAGATATTTTTGAATTAACTGAATCTTGATTTTCACAAATCATTGCTGTAACAGCGTCTGCTGCAATTGCATGTGAATTACTTGTTATAGAATTTATTGCATCTAATCTTGAGTTTGCACTATTAATAAATTCTTTTATATTGCTTAAATCATTTAATTTCTTATCAGCGGACAATAGTTGATTTTCCTTTGAAACTGACATTCCTGAAGTAAAAATTTAAAGATCGGTCTTAAGACTAATACAAAGCTAGTAAAAATAATACAATTTCAAACTTAACGCAACGCTTCTTAATTAATAACTTCATTCCAAAGTGATAGTTGAAATAATTCAAATAAAAAAATTTTTTTCCGCTAAAATAAAATTAAATTCTTAATAAAGTTTTGGATCAACAAGATTTAAAATTATCAAAGAAACTTATTTCCTCATATAAAAAGAGATTGGAAAAAGAAATTCTAGACAGAAGTATGAAATTAAAGATGCCTCAAAATAAATTTGAAGAAATAATCAATAACAACAATGAACTTATAAATTTAAAAAAAGCGTTAGAAGATCTAGAAACGGAATCTGAATCTCATAGTAAAGTCTGATTTTTGAAAACCCCTCCCAAAAGTGCCTGAAACCAACAATTTCCTTTTTAAGTCCCTAAACAATCAACAACTTCAAGCAGTAAAACATGTTTATGGACCACTATTAGTTGTAGCAGGTGCAGGTAGCGGAAAAACTAAGGCTCTTACTCACAGAATTGCAAACCTTATTGAGGGTAACTCTATAGATCCCTATAACATTCTTGCAGTCACTTTCACTAACAAAGCTGCTAAAGAAATGAAAGCAAGATTAGAGGTTCTTCTAGCCCAAGAATTAGCTTTTAATCAATTTGGGCAGCCTTGGACAACTCTTAAAGAAATTGATCAAAATCAATTAAGAACAAACGTTCACCAAGAGAGGCTTCAGAACCTTTGGATCGGTACTTTCCATTCTTTATTTTCAAGACTTCTGAGATACGATATTGAAAAATATACTGATCCAGAAGGCCTAAAATGGACAAGGCAATTTTCAATTTACGATGAAACAGATTCTCAAACATTAGTAAAAGAAATTATCAGTCAAGATATGAATCTTGACCCAAAAAGATATGATCCCAAAAAGATTAAAAGATTAATAAGTAATGCTAAAAATCAATGCTTAACTTCTAACGATCTTTTAGAAAAAGCAGATAATAATTTTGATAAAACAGTTGCAGAAGCCTACAAGAGATATAGAATTTCTCTCTCAAAAAATAATTCTTTAGACTTTGATGATCTTCTACTTTTGCCTGTTTTCTTATTGAGGCAAAATGACATAGTCAGAGATTACTGGCACAAAAGATTTAAACATATTTTAGTTGACGAATATCAAGATACAAATAAAACACAATATGAACTTATAAAGTTAATTACGGCTGGAAATACTGAACCAAAAAAATTCTTCAACTGGGAGGATCGGTCAATTTTTGTGGTTGGGGACGCTGATCAAAGCA
Source organism: uncultured Prochlorococcus sp. (assembly GCA_902617605.1). GTDB lineage: Bacteria > Cyanobacteriota > Cyanobacteriia > PCC-6307 > Cyanobiaceae > Prochlorococcus_A. The sequence continues at coordinate 39,645 of CACMXO010000006.1, forward strand.
TTTATAGTTTCAGAGCAGCTGACTTCAGAATTTTAATTGGTTTTCAAGAAGATTTTAAAACTTCAATCAACGACGATACAAAATCATCTTTAATTAAATTAGAAGAAAATTATAGGTCATCTTCTAATATCCTTGATGCTGCAAACTCACTAATTGAAAACAACTCTGAAAGAATTGAGAAAGTTTTAAGGGCTACTAAAGAAAAAGGGGAACTTTTAACTTTACTAAGCTGTGATGATGAAATTTCCGAGGCAGAAGCAATTACCAATAAAATAAAATCACTCAATAACTATAATCAAAATCCAATTTGGAAAAATTTTGCAATTTTATACCGAACCAGAGCTCAGTCAAGAGTATTAGAAGAGTCTCTTGTAAGGTGGCGAATTCCTTATACAATTTTTGGAGGATTGCGTTTTTATGATAGAAGAGAAATTAAAGATGCAATAGCATATTTGAAAGTTCTGGTTAATTCTTCAGATAACGTTAGTCTTTTACGAATCATAAATGTTCCTAGAAGAGGGATTGGTAAGACTACTATTCAAAAACTTAATGAACTATCTAATAGGTTAAATATCCCATTATGGGAGGTTCTTAATGATAAGCAAAGTCTTGAAGAAACAATAGGCCGATCATCAAAAGGAATTAATAAATTTACTGAATTTATGAATGATCTACTTTGTTATCTTGAGAATTCAGGACCTGCTCAACTATTACAACTAATCTTAGAAAAAAGTGGTTATTTAAGTGACTTGCTCTCTAGTGGGACTGAAGAATCTGAAGATAGAAGAAATAACTTACAAGAACTAATTAATGCAGCTACTCAATATGAAGAAGAAACAGAAAGTGGAGATGTAGAGGGATTTCTTTCTACAGCAGCCTTAACAACTGATAATGATACGAAGAAAAATAATCCCAACTCTGTAACTCTCATGACTCTGCATAATAGTAAGGGTTTAGAATTTCAAAATGTTTTTATCACAGGGTTAGAACAAGGTCTCTTCCCTAGCCATAGATCAATAGATACTCCCTCACTTCTTGAAGAGGAAAGAAGATTATGCTACGTAGGTATTACTAGAGCTAAAGAAAGAGTTTTCTTAAGTCATGCCAGAGAAAGAAGATTATGGGGTGGAATGCGTGAAGCAACAATTCCTTCAATATTTCTTTCAGAAATACCTGAAGATTTAATGGATGGCGAATTACCACAAACTGGTGGTGCTTCAATTAGAAGAGATTGGCATCTTGATCGTTTAACCAGAGTTGATCGAAACAATCCAAATGAATTTGTTAACAAACCAATAAATGCAGTAAGGAAATTATATTCCGGTCCCAGTAAAGGGAAAAGCTGGATAGTTGGAGATAAGCTAATTCACTCAAAGTTTGGGAAAGGTGAAATCATACATATTTTTGGGAGTGGGGAAAAAATATCTTTAGCAGTAAAATTTGGTGATAAAGGAAGTAAAATTCTAGATCCCAGATTAGCTCCAATTCGTTATGTAAGTTAAAACTCATGAACGATATCTCTGATTACATCCAAGGGGAATTAATCAAAACTCCATTTAATCTATATAACCTAATTGCTAAATACATAGAATCTAATAACAATACTAAAGTAGCTTTTGTTGGCGGTTATTTAAGAGATTTATTAATTAGTAAATTCCACAAAAAATCGTTTTCTAAACCTGTAGATATTGATCTTGTTATTGAAGGATCCTCAATTTCTCTTGCGAAATTTATAAAAAAAAATATTGTAAATGTAGATTTATGTTTAATCAAGGAATTTAATTTATACAACACAGTAGAAATAAATATTAATGACTATAAAATTGATATTGCTTCTGCAAGAAAAGAAATTTATACTGCTCCAGGCTTAAATCCCAAAGTAAATAAAAGTACTATTGAGGAGGATCTTAAGAGGAGAGATTTCAGTATAAATTCAATAGCCTTCGAGGTCTCTAAAAGGAAAATCTATGATCTTTATGGAGGAATTTCTGATATAAAAAGTAAAAGATTAGACTTACTTCACAGTAATAGTATTTCAGATGATCCAAGTAGATTAATTAGATGCGCAAAATATGCTTCAAGGTTAGATTTCAATATTTCAAATAATTCCCTCAAACAATCTCAAGAAACAGTAAGACAATGGCCATGGAGAAGTTCAGAAACTAATAAGAAAATGATTTACCCTCCTGCATTAGGCATAAGAATAAGGATGGAACTAGCTGAAATTTGCAAACACGATAATTTGACTAATGTAATTTCGATAATTCATAAATGGAAAATAATTTCAATCATAAATGGAAACATTAAAGTCGATAAAAGTTTTTTAAGAGGACTAAATTGGATTAAGAAGTTAGAGGGAAATCATATGCTTTACTTATTAAAAGATTCAGAAGATTTAGAAAAAGCATGTCAAAGATTTTTGGTAAATAATAGTGAGATAAAAATATTAGAAGATTATTTAAATATCAAAAAGATATTAAATACAAACCAAAAAAATTTCAATCATTTTTCTCCATCAAGTTGGACAGAATTTATTGAAGATAGAAGCCTTAATGATGAGACAGTCAAATTATTAATTTGTGATGGAGGACCGTACTGGCGTCAATTGTTTAAGTGGTTATTTATTTACAAATTTATAAAATCAAAAAAAGATGGAGAAACATTAAAAAAAGAAGGTTGGGTTCCAGGTAAGGAGATGGGAAAGGAAATCAAAAGATTAAGATATTTGGAAATTGACAAATTAAATAGAAATTAATTACATTTTTACAACTTCTCCAACCTTATACCATTTATCCTTTAGAACTTTTTCATATTTACGATTACAACTAATCAATAAGGGTCCGCATGTTTGAGGATCTAATAGTAATGATATTCTCTCTTTAAAAGTCTCTTGATCTAATGAATTTTCGTTTAAAAAATTAATTATTCTTTTTTGCTTATTTAATTTATAAATTTTGTCAAAAATTTCTTTATTAGATTCAAAGAAAGTACTTTTAACATCTTTTCTTATTAAATCAAATACTCCAGTATAAGCTTTAAATGCAAATAAATCTAATAAAACTTTTAGTGGCTCAAGATTATTGCTTTTCCTATATAAATTAGATGATTCAACCATTTCTTTAAGATGTCCAATAAATCCATATCCAGTAATGTCAGTCGCAGCATTGACTATTGATTCTTTAAATTGATTTTGAAAAAGATAAATTTCATCAATCAAATATTGCTGACTCTTTACTAAATTATTAATTATTTCAGAAGAACTACCTAGCATATTAATATTTTGCATTTGACCAGCAAAGTAAATCCCCACGCCCAGAGGTCTAGACATCATGAGAACATCTCCAATATTCATTCCAGATTTAAGCCATGGTTTTTTTCCATTTTCTAAAATACCTTGAACTGTTAAAGAAATATCTATTCCTAATGAATAGGGTCTATTTACCAAACTTCTTGCCTCGAAAGTATGGCCTCCAAGTAATTCACCTCCATGATTCTCAACTGTTGATTTAATACCTTGGAGTGATTGAGAAAAGAGGTAACTCTGAAATTCCCTTTCAACTTTTGGTAATGAAATTAAAGCCTGCGCGGATGAAAGTTTTGCTCCGCATGCCCACAAATCTGAGCAAGCATGCAAAGTAGTAATTTTTGCATTAAGCCAAGGATCACTTACCAAAGCGGGAAATCCATCTACACTTTGTAAGATGGTATCTTGACCATTTTGATATATCTCAACTGAATCTTCAGGTGATGAGGCAAAAGAATTTAAATTAGAATTTATTAATGATTTATTCAAAACAAACTGAGGAATTTTCGCTGCACATCCTCTACAGTCGTTCAATGAAATATTTTTTTCACTACTTTTCATAATTATCCTTTTTGATCTGAACTTTTTAATAAAGTTGAGATCTATTTTATACTTTAAAATCCAGAAAATAAAAGAGGGGCCGAAAACAAAATTGCGATAAATAGCAAAAGCCTTTGGACGATGGCTTGGGAATATATTTACTATTTGCAATCCAATCTTTTGAGGAAACCACTTTTTTAATGATCTCCCTTCTATATCTTTTTTTAGATTTTGGACTAATGTATCTGCTACTTTTACTGCAAAAACTCCAGATGCTGGTCTTTTTGCTGCACCTACAACTGCGCAATCACCGACAGCAAAGATTCCAGAGAAACTTTTTATCTGCAAATTCTGATTAGTGATTATTCTGCCATGAGTATCCGAATCTAATAATTTTTTTTGTACCCATAACGGAGATGTATTTCCAGTACATAAAAGAATCTTGCCATAATCAAAATTAAGTTTTTCAACTAAATCAATATTGGAATTCCGTAAACTTTTTAGAATTGTATTATTAATTTTTCTTGAATCACATAATAGTTTTAAAGGTCTATCTCCCCATCTTTTTCTCAAAGCATATGATACTTCAATTGCAGCAAGGCCACTGCCAACAATTACAAATGGAAGTTCATTAACTGAATCAAAAATGTCCTCTTTTAGTATTGAGTCATAAGCCCTTAAAAAAGGTTTAATTGAAAAAGCATTTCGATTTTTAACTAGTGATTCAAATTCTTTTGGAATTATTGTTTGACTTCCATAATTAAGCACCAACTTCGAATAATTAACTGAAGATCTATTATTTAAAACAATTTTCTTTAAATTGAAATCAATATCCTTTACTTCTTCTTCTATAAAAGATACTTTTGCATTTTTTGCTAAAGATTTTATATCAATTAAACTATCCTCTAAAGTGATTGATTTTGAAATCACCGATGGGAAGATCGCCGAATAAACCAAATGAGAATCTCTAGATATAATTGAAACAGGAATTTCTGGCATTAATTTCGGAAACATTAACCATTTCTTCAATAAAGAAACATTTGAGTGTCCTCCTCCAATTAGTACCAGATGATTAAAAGTCATTTACATCACTATGAATAAAGAACATTTATTACCAATTGAAAAATCAAAATTAGGAGTGATTGGTGGAAGTGGATTTTATTCAATGGATCAAATAGAGTACTTAAGAGAAATAGAAATCAATACTCCCTATGGTAAACCCTCTGATTCAATAAAAGTATATAATCTTGGAAACCTAGAGATAGCATTTATTCCTAGACATGGCAGAACACATAGTTTAAATCCATCTGAAATCCCTTACAAAGCTAATATTTGGGCCCTAAGATCAATAGGAGTGAGATGGATTATTGCTCCATCAGCAGTTGGTTCATTACAAGAACAGATAAGGCCACTTGATATAGTGGTTCCAGATCAATTTATAGACCGGACAAAAAATAGACCTGCAACCTTCTTTAACGAGGGAGCTGTTGCTCACGTAACTATGGGAGATCCCTTCTGCACAAATTTATCACGTATATTAAGTGAAATCGGAGAAAAAAATATTCCTGGAGGTAGACAATTGCATAGAGGAGGTACCTATCTAGCAATGGAAGGTCCCGCTTTCTCAACTAGAGCAGAATCTAATTTATATAGGAGTTGGGGATGTTCAATAATTGGAATGACTAACCACACAGAAGCAAGATTAGCTAAAGAAGCTGAAATAGCTTATTCCTCTTTATCTATGGTTACTGATTATGATTGCTGGCATCAAACTCATCAAGAAGTTTCTGTAGAGATGGTTTTGGATAATCTTAGATCAAACACTGAAGTGGCTAATAAAATACTATTTGAAGTAGCTAAATTAATTGAAAAAGAAAGACCAAAAAGTAAGTCTCATTTTTCATTAAAAGATGGATTGATAACCCAAAAAGAAAATATCCCAAGCTCCACAAAAGAGAAACTTAGAATATTCACTGATTCTTATTAGGCTTATTTGATAGAAGTGATTATCAGGTCAAGGAAAGGAATTGTTAGCCTCCAGCTCCAACGCCTTGGTATGAACCATAAAAGAATATTCCTAAGACGAAGATAACTGCAATTCCACCTGCTGTAGCAACAAGCCATAGAGGAAGAGTTCCTTCAGTCCATCTTCTTTCCCATGCAACTGCTGGTCTACCGTCGGGAAGTCGATCTGGAATTCTTCCATCAGGTCCTTTTAATTTACTCATGATTTTAATTTAATTGAAAAAGTAACTGGAAAATAAAATTCCCAATACAAAAACTGATAATAAGCCTAAATAAAGGCTAGTACGATTAAGTTCAACTGGAACTTTGTTAGGATTTTCGTTTACTTGCATGATAGTTAAATTTATCGGGCTACGAATTGCATAGCAGCAATAGAACCTAGAAAAAATACTGATGGGATAGCTAGAGCGTGAACTGCTAACCAACGAACAGTAAAGATAGGATAAACGCGGACTTCCGCAGCCTGCATTGGAGCTTGAGAATTAGTCATTGTTATTTTGTTCTTAAATCTAGTTGAGATTTAGCTTCATATCTTTGTGTTACGACAGGTGCTTTAGATTCAGATGACTGGAAATAACTATCTGGACGAGGAGTTCCAAAAGCATCGTAGGCTAAGCCTGTATATACAAATAAGAAGCCTGCTATAAAGATAGCTGGTAATGTTACTGCATGAATAATCCAGTATCGAATACTGGTGATTATTTCAAAAAATGGGCGTTCACCCGTTGAACCTGCGGCCATAATCACAAATGTTTACCCTATGATCTTACAGTGTAAAATCATAAGTTCGCGAAGAAATTAACAGGTTGGTTACAGACAGTTGCTAAATCTTTCAAAAATTAATTTTTTTTTTACTATTAACTGGAATTATTAAAAGTTAGCTATTCCATTTAAGGATATAACCACGCTCACCAAGTACAAATCCTTTTTGATTGTCTAAAGCCTCTTTATCAAGAAAAACTATTTTAATGAAGTTTGTTGGCAATTCAGAAGCAATAGGATCTTTGTTCCAAGTTTTACCTTGATCTTTACTTACTATTAAAGTTCCATTACCCCCGCCAGCCCATATATCACCATTTGGATCCCATCCCATGTCTAGATAATTGTATCCATTAAGAATTGGTATAACAGGCTTTGACCAATTTTCTAGATCATTAGTATCTTCATTAAATCTAATTTCTGCTCCTCTAGAAAGCATCCATAAACTTCCTTCAGGATTAAAACCAATACTTTGAACTCTTTTGCTACTTGCCCTTTGATGAGCTATCCATGCATCACTGTCTTTTTCTAAAGTAGAAAAGAAATTACCTAGACTACTTACACTAACATAATCTCCTTTTTTAGTTCTTCTTAAATCTCTTACACCTCCAGAACCAGATGCATCTACAACTTTTGCATTCCATGATTCACCACTATCTGATGTTTCATAAATAGCACCTGCAGTGGTAGCCAATTCTGCAACACCAGGATCGACAGTTGTTATTAGAAATGGTTGGCCTGGTAATTTATTACCTAGAGATAGACGTGTCCAATTCTTTCCTGCATCAAGTGTATGCATGACTAATGAAGGCTGACCTATCAACCATCCCTCTTCACCTTTAAAATCTATATCTAGGAGACGAAAGTTCTCTTCACTTGGTAAATCTAAATTTCTTTTTTCCCAAGATTCTCCTCCATCATTAGATTCCATAATAAGTCTATTAGAACCTACTAAAAATCCATTTTTATCATCTATAAAATCAACATCTAAAGCATTAGCCTGGTCTTCAAACTGAATTGTTTTCCAAGGGCTGCTATCACTCAACTTTACTCCTGTAGATGAACAACTGCTCAATACAAAACAAAGAAGAACTGACAAAAGAAGATTGGGAATACTAGTAATAATTTTTTTCATTTCTGTATTTTAATGCAAAGAGTACAAAGAAAGGAACATAGCAGCAGCAAACGCAAGACCTCCAAAAATCAATATATTTTTTTGGCCTGGAGGTAAACTATTAAAACCAAACCCATAAACTAAATTTTCTTCAAAACCACTTGGTTTAGATTTAGGACCTATATCCTTATAAAAATTTTTACCAGCTCGACAGACAGGGCAAGCGAAAGTATTCCCATCTAACTCTGAAAAAGGAGTATTTTTAGGTATATTTAACTTCTTATTTCCTTCCGAAGGATCATAAATGTATCCACAACTTCTACATTCGAATCTATTTTGTTCTAAATTAAGGATAGGTTGTTCAACATTTACTCCTAAGGAGTTTTCAGAAAGTTTTTCTTTCTCAGAATCTTCGACTATTTTGTTTTCCTCAGAGGCTGGTTGAATGTTTTCACTCACGGTTTATTATTGTTCTTTAAGAACTTTAAAAGATTTTGCTTAATTAAGCGACTTTTATTCAAAATTAATTTTTAAGATGTTTTTATTAACTGGCTATGAATATTTTTTAGGATTCCTTCTAATTGCCGCAGCAGTACCAGTATTAGCTCTCGTTACTAATCTCATCGTTGCTCCAAAGGGCAGAACAGGGGAAAGAAAACTCACATATGAATCTGGAATGGAGCCTATAGGGGGAGCATGGATTCAATTTAATATTCGTTATTACATGTTTGCCTTAGTTTTCGTTATATTTGATGTTGAAACAGTATTCCTTTATCCTTGGGCTGTTGCCTTTAATAGATTAGGCTTATTAGCTTTTATTGAGGCTTTGATTTTCATTGCAATACTAGTTATCGCTCTGGCATACGCATGGAGAAAAGGTGCTTTAGAATGGAGTTAAAAAATTGAATCCACAATTATCCCCAAAAGCAATAAGAGAAATCCGAGAAGGAACATGTAATCCACTTGGGGCACCCCAAGTTACTACAGATTTAAGCGAAAATATTATATTGACAAGCTTAGACGATCTTCATAATTGGGCTAGGTTAAGCAGTTTATGGCCTCTCCTTTATGGAACAGCTTGTTGTTTTATAGAATTTGCTGCCTTAATTGGATCAAGATTTGATTTTGATAGATTTGGATTAGTACCTAGAAGCTCGCCACGGCAAGCAGATTTAATAATAGTTGCAGGGACGGTAACAATGAAGATGGCACCTGCGCTTGTAAGACTTTATGAGCAGATGCCTGAACCAAAGTATGTTATCGCTATGGGTGCTTGCACAATCACAGGTGGAATGTTCAGTGCAGACTCTACAACTGCTGTTAGAGGCGTTGATAAGTTGATACCAGTCGATTTATACCTTCCAGGATGCCCACCAAGACCAGAAGCAATTTTTGATGCTGTAATTAAGTTAAGAAAAAAAGTTGGTAATGAATCAATTTTAGAGCGCACAAAAACAGAACAAACTCACAGATACATAACATCTGATCACGAAATGAATCTCGTTTTCTCAGAAAATACAGGTGAATATCTAAACAAAACTTCAGCTAACGCAATACCCCCCTCCCAAAAAGAAAAAATAACCGAATTACCTGCAAATTCCGGCAAAACTCAAATCATTGATTCTATAGAAGATTAATGGAAAAAGACGGCACAGACACATCCTCAGATACTTCAATAGAAAAAGAAGGGTTTATTAGCCAAACTTTATCTAAAGATGGAATTCCAAATCAATCTTTATCTGATGATCACATAGGAATTGAAATCATTTCTGTGGAACCTAGCAAATTATATGAAGCAGTATCTGCCTTAAGAAATTACGGTTTTAATTATCTCCAATGTCAAGGGGGATATGATGAGGGACCAGGAAAAAATCTCGTGAGTTTCTACCATTTTATAACTGTTGATGATTTACAAAAAATTGAAAAAATTAGAGAAGTCAGATTAAAAGTTTTCCTCAAAAGAGATTCTGATTTATCAATTCCTAGTTTGTATAAAATTTTTAAAGGAAGTGATTGGCAAGAAAGAGAAACTTTTGATATGTATGGAATAAATTTTACTGATCATCCTAATCCTAAAAGACTATTAATGCCTGAAGATTGGAGAGGATGGCCATTAAGGAAAGATTATATTCAGCCAGATTTCTATGAACTTCAAGATGCTTATTAATTTAATTTTTTTAATTTTCGGTATATAAACATAACTGCTCTTGCGAGTCTCCTTGGATCATGTCTAAGAGTTGGAGTTATTCTTCTTGAATATAATGGTGCTTGCAAAACATAATAACCCTCAGATAATAATTTTTCTTTATTACATTGAACAGGCTCTGCTCCTCTACTTTCGTAATAGTCTACTAATGGAGATTTTTCGAATTGAATCTGAGATAATATTGAGTTGAAAATTCGAGTATTAACTCCAAAATTTGATAATTGCTTTTCTATTGCTTTGATATGTTGATACACATCGAGTCCATCTGTTTCCCCTGGCTGGGTCATCAAATTACTTATGTAAATTTTGGGAGCATTACTTTGCAATAAAGCATCTACTATTTCTGGTACTAATAGGTTAGGCAATAAAGAAGTATAAAGACTACCTGGACCAAGAACAATTAAATCAGCATCTTTTATAGATTCAAGAGCACTTGGAAGAGCTGCAGGATTTTCTGGTAGGTAACCAATCCTTGAAATTAATTTTTTAGATTTGCTGATCTTACTTTCACCAAAAATTTTATCACCATCTTCTAATTCGGCCCATAACATAACATCGATATTAGTTGCCGGCAAAACTTGACCTTGTACCGCCAAAACCTTACTAGAAGCTTGAACTGCTTTTTCTAAACTGCCTGTGATTGTTGTTAAAGCTGATAAGAATAGATTTCCAAAACTATGTCCCTCGAGACCACTTCCCTCTGAAAATCTATACTGAAATAGTCTAGTTAAAATAGGTTCTTCGTTTGATAAGGCTGCCAAACAATTTCTTATATCTCCTGGAGGTTGTACACCTAATTGTTTTCTAAGAATTCCACTGCTTCCACCATCATCAGATACAGTTACGATTGCTGTGATATTACTGCTGTAATTTTTTAAGCCTTTTAATAAAGTAGATAAACCTGTACCTCCCCCAATCGCAACAATATTAGGACCTCTGTTTAATTTACTCTTAACTCTTAATGCATCAACTAGAAATGTATTTTTTTCTGGAACAAGTGCTTTTTGAATAGAATTAATACTTCTATTTTGTCCAATCCCTATTAATATAATTCCAATAATGAAAATTAATGGCCCCAATACTGAAACGGGTAAGATTTTAGTTAAACCTGTCAATAAACCAAAAAATATTTCAGTAAACCAATAAAGGGGGCTTAAATTTGTCCAAATTGACAGGCCCAATAATGAAGTAAGAAATCCTATTGCAGATGTAAGCATCCATCTTTTTATTACTAGTCCTGGCAAAAGCCAACTCAAAATTCTTGAAATTTTATTTAACAGCTGAAAGTTATATTTTTTATGGTATTTGTAAAATCTTCTAACTCTTTTTTTTCCCTTATTCATAAAAAAACCTCTTCAATTATTATCTTCAAATAAAAAATCAATTAAATTGATTATAAATCAAATTCATACATCCTTTTTTTATTTATAAAAATAGGCAATATTATAGATGAAGAAGAATTTTTCTCTATCTAGGTTTTGAAAAAAACTAATAATGCAGTTGAAACAAAAAACCTCTCAATAAGCTGGGGGGAGGTTAACGTGCTTAATCAAATAAATTTTGAACTTAATCATGGAGAGAAGTTAGCTATTGTTGGTCCCTCAGGATCTGGAAAATCAACCATATTAAAAATATTAGCAGGGCTCATTTTACCTACCAAAGGAGAATTAAGAATATTTGGTGAGAAGCAAACATATTTAAGATTAGATCAAAACAATCCACCTGATGTAAGACTAGTTTTTCAGAACCCGGCTTTATTAGGATCTTTAACTATTGAAGAAAATGTTGGTTTTCTCCTTAAGAGAAATAAAAACCTATCTAAAAAGTTAATTCACGAAACAGTATGTGAATGCTTAGCTGAAGTAGGATTATTTAATGTTGAAAATAAACTTCCAAATGAATTAAGTGGAGGCATGCAAAAAAGAGTGAGTTTTGCTAGAGCTTTAATTTCTGATCAAACTCTTAATGCAAAAACTAAACCTCTATTACTTTTTGATGAACCAACTGCAGGACTAGATCCAATTGCCTCATCAAGAATTGAAGATTTAATTAATAAAACAAATGATAAAGCCAGCGGATCATCTATTGTGGTTAGCCATGTTCTTAGTACTATAGAAAGGACTTCAGATAAAGTTTTAATGCTATATGGAGGTAAATTTAGATGGGCAGGTTCAATTAATGAATTTAAAGAGAGTAATGATCCTTATGTATTTCAATTTAGACATGGAAAACTTGATGGTCCAATGCAACCCAAAGACATTTAGATATTATGCGTAGAAGTTTACGAGATTCAATAGTTGGTTTTTCCTTATTAGGTGGAATTTTAATATTCACATTTTTTTCTTTTTGGCTAAGAGGAGTAAGATTATCTTCAAAAAATTGGTACCTTTTTGCAGAATTCACTAACGCTAGCGGTTTATCAAAAAAATCTCCAGTTACTTACAGAGGAATTTTAGTAGGATCGATAGAAGATATCTTGTTTACGAATGAATCAATTAAAGCAAAAATAGTTTTAAATAATCCTGATATTATTCTTCCAAGGCCAGCATTTGCAAGAGTAGTTACAAATTCTTTCCTTGGAGGAGATGTTCAAGTTGCTTTAGAGACTAGTGATAAGACAATTCCTAAAAATATTGCAAAACCTATATCCGAAAAATGCGATACCAAGTTAATTATTTGTCAGGGAGATACTATAACAGGCAAACAACTATCAAGTCTCTCAAATATAACTAATAGAATTAGTCAACTTCTTAAAGAAACAAATCAAGAAAACTTAATTGAGAACGTTGTCAACTCAATTGACCAATTTGACAGAACACAAGAAAATCTTGATGAATTAATTTTTTTATCAAAACAAGAACTACAAAGAGTGGAACCTCTAATAAAAGAAATGACAATTGTTGCTAATCATTTGAATAACATTTTGTCTACTATCGATGACAAAGAAACCCTTAATGACATTAAATTGACAATTAATGCTGCAAGGTCTATCTCAACCAAAATAGATGATATGAGTGACGATTTTAAAAAATTAACACAAGATAAAGAATTAACTAAATCTATCAGAAACTTAACGATTGGACTTTCAAAATTCTTAAACGAAATTTATCCTTAAGAAATATTTAGAATTCATTTATAGCATTTAAAGCCATAGCAGCAATTGCTTTATCTGTAGCTTTTGGGAGTTGAACATATTTACCTTGAGCTGCCTCTGCTAATTCTTTACCAAATCCGCTTGCAATAAATTTTCTCTCTGTATCAATTACTAAGAGCTTTATCCCGAGCATGGGATATTTTGCAGCGATATCAAGAACCTCTTGTTTTAAATTGGCATTTTCATTATTTTTTTCTTCAACCTCATTTTGTCCTAGAGATAATCCTAATGGTACATTTCCTCTCCCATCAGTAATTCCTACAACAATAACTTGACCAATATCTCCTGTTGAAAGAGCATTTTTTGCAACTTTTGCTGATTGTGTTAGTCCATGTGCCAAAGGGGATCCTCCACCGCAAGGCATTGTTTCTAATCTTCTTTTTGCAGCAGTTATTGATCTTGTTGGAGGCAAAAGAACCTCTGCCTGATTACCTCTGAAAGGGATAAGTGCAACTTCATCTCTATTCTCATATGCCTCTGTTAAAAGTCTTATCACTGCACCTTTAGCACTTTGCATCCTATTTAAAGCCATGGAGCCACTTGCATCAACTAGAAAGATAACTAAAGCGCCAGCCTTTTTTTGAAGAAGTTTTGCCCTAAAATCGTTTTCTTCAATAACTATTGATTTATGAGGGTTCCTTAATCTTCTAGATTTTTGATAAGGAGCGGCAGCTCGAAGAGTTGCATCTACTGCAATTCTTTTCACTTTACCTCTAGGAATAATAGGTTTTACATACCTTCCCCTACTATCACTAAATATCACTGATCTACTTCCACTATTACCTGCTTTAGCTTTTGCAGATGAAAAAAGTAATAAATCCGGATCAACCATACATGCTTCAGGATCTAATATAAATTCCTCTGGTATTTCGGGAGTAGCTTCTTCTTCCCCTTCAGAATTATCTTCTTCTTTTTCTTGCTCTTGATTATCATCATTTTCATTAGCCTCAGGTTCAGAATCTTCATTGTTTGATTGAGGCGGAGGTGGGGGGCTCTGATCCTCTGGAGGGGGTGGTTGAATATCATCTTCTTCAGGTGGGATTTGCATTGCGCGTGGAAGGATAACTAATCTTACTGCGACTTTTAGATCCTCAGAATTTACATTCTCATCTCCTCGAAGCGCTGCATTTGCTTTTGCTACTTTTACTGCAAATAATTCTGATCTATGCCCCTCTACACCTCCTCTAAGAGCTTCGTTCACTAAATAGGTTATTTGCTCTTTTGTTATCTTGACATCCTTTAACCATTGCCTTGCCAAAATTAATTGAGTGGATAAATTATCAGATTCTTCCGACCATTTTTCTGAAAATTTAATATTATTTTGTGCGTGTGATAAAACAGATTTTGTGATCTCCACTCTTTGAGCATTATCAATAGATTGATCTGCAGAAAGCACAATCGCAAAACGATCTAAAACATGATCTCTTAAAGCACCCTCTTCAGGATTATAAGTTGCTATTAAAAGGGACTTACAAGGGTGAGAGAGGCTCAAGCCATCTCTTTCAATATTATTTTGCTCTCTTCCTATAGCTTCTAGAATTAGATTTACTATTCCATCATCCAATAAATTTATATCGTCTACATAAAGAACACCTCTATGAGCTTCTGCTAAAATCCCAGGCTGAAAAACTTGTTCTCCCGTACTTAATGAGGCAGCGACATCAATTGATCCAACAAGTCTATCTTCAGTTATACCAATGGGAACTTGAATAAATGGTGCCTCTTTTACTTTTTTTGGAATTTCATCCATTTGATTCAAATAATCACTTCCAATTGCCTCCTCTAACAATTTATTAGTACTAATATCCCATTCCTCTGGTTTATCTGGATCTAGGTTCCTACCAATAGGTCTTAATGAAGTATTACTATTTCTCTTAGATAGTGTTTCCAGTATTGATTCATTATCTAATACTTCTACAGGAGGGAGTAAAGTATGTAAACCCCTTGCTAATACTGACTTACCGGTACCTCTTCCGCCAGCAATAATCACTCCTCCCAAACTCGGATCAACTGCTGCCAAAAGCAAAGATAATTTCAATAAGCTATGACCTGTAATTGCCGCCAAAGGAAAAGCTCTAAAAGAATCCTTTGAGTTCATTAAATCTTTTATTTCTCCTTTTTCTTTTAACTCGGGGTTCAAAATCACTTTAAAAATGCCTGATATAGAATTTATCCAATAACTTTGTTTTTTGTAGTGGAATTATCAAATCTTAATATCAAAAATGGACTATGTATATCCCTTGGTGCAAATATTGATAGTAAATTCGGAAGCCCTCTTAAGTCACTATTAATTTGCAAACCAAAAATCGAGGAAATAATAAATGAGTGGGGAGATAGTTTCAACAAAAAAGAAGCGAAAAGCAAATTTCATGCAAACTTTTTTTGGTCTTCAATTTATGAGACATCACCCCATGGTATTGAAAATGTGCAGCCAAATTATTTAAATACTCTCTTACTTATAAAAAGTAATTCTTTTCCTAAACCATCAAATAAAAACGCAAAATTACTCTTAAAAGAGCTAAAAAAGTTAGAGAGATTTTTCGGACGAGAAGAGACGCCAAAGGGTAAGAAATGGCTATCAAGATGTCTCGATTTAGATATTCTTTGGTGGGAAGATTTTTATACAGTTGACGAAGAATTAACATTACCTCACCCTAGATTCATGAATCGGAATTTCGTTATTACACCACTATCTGAAATCTTAACTAGAGGCCAAAAAATAACAAAGATTGATGTCCCAAAATGGTTTATATAAATGATTTACAAAACCAAAAAATAACTGTTAGGCTATTTTTATTTAAAAATTATGGGCAACAAAAACCTTATAAAAAGATCCATTTTTAAAGAAAAAATATCTGAGTTAAAGTCAAAAAAATTTAGTTTCGAAATAAATAGAATTGAGCTCCCAAATGGACATGAAGGTGAATATGGATATATAAAGCATCCTGGAGCAGCATTAGCCGTACCTATTACAAAAGACAATAAAGTTATCATTCTTCGGCAATATAGATTTGCTGTTTCAAGGTATTTATTAGAATTTCCAGCAGGCACATTAGAAATAGGTGAAACACCTATTAA
This sequence comes from uncultured Prochlorococcus sp., assembly GCA_902617605.1. GTDB lineage: Bacteria > Cyanobacteriota > Cyanobacteriia > PCC-6307 > Cyanobiaceae > Prochlorococcus_A. The sequence goes on from CACMXO010000006.1 coordinate 55,825, forward strand.
TTCAATCAAAAGAGAAATAAAAGAAGAAACTGGATTTAGTGCAAACAAATGGGATGAAATAGGAACTCTTGTCCCTGCTCCTGGTTATGCAGATGAGGAAATTTATTTATTTTTAGCGCGTGATTTGAGCAAACTAAATTCCGAGGTTAAAGGAGATTTAGATGAAGATATAGAAGTATTAATTTTAGATCCGAATGAACTAGATAATCTTATTTCTAGTGGGGATGAGATTCTTGACGCAAAAACTGTGACAGCATGGTTCAGAGCAAAACAATTTTTAGATAAATTATGAATAAACCTAGAATACTTTTTTGGCATAGAAAGGATTTAAGAATATTTGATAATCAAGCTTTAATAAAAGCATTTTCATTATCAAATGCTATTACTTCAACTTACATATTTGATAAAAATTACCCACACGATTTTAATGCAAGTTCAAGAGCTTGGTTTCTAGGAAATTCGCTTCAAGAGTTAGGAAATAATTGGAAAAAAATGGGCAGTAGATTAATCATGGAAGCAGGAGATCCGGTATTAATAATTCCTCAATTAGCAAAGAAAATAGATGCTAGATTTGTTTTTTGGAATAGATCAATTGAACCTTATGAAATTAATCGCGATTTAAAAATAAAAAAAAATTTAGAAGAACAAAATATTCAAGTTATTGAAACTTGGGATCACTTATTAGTAGAACCTTTAAAAATATTTTCCGGAAATAATAAACCTTATTCAGTTTATGGCCCTTTTTATAAAAACCTTAAATCAAAAATGAATTTATTAGGTCCATATAACCAAGATAAAGTTGTTTTCCAGTTTAAAGATATAGATAATAAACTCAAAGAAAGTAAGACAATAAATTCATCTGATTCGGTTCTAGAGAAATTTATGATAAATATCAAATTTCCTGGTTCGAATATTTGTCCATGTAGACCTGGAGAGAATGCTGCAGAAACATTATTAGAAAACTTCATTAACGAGAAAAAAATATATTCTTATAATTCTGCACGAGATTTTCCTTCCCATAATGGGACATCTTTTCTAAGTGCAGCTCTCAGATTCGGCACCATTAGCATTAGAAAAATTTGGAACGCCACATTAAATTTAAATTCAGATTTTGCAAATCAAGGAAATTATCTATCGATTGAAACTTGGCAAAAAGAACTTGTTTGGCGTGAATTTTATCAACATTGCTTATTTCATTTCCCTGAGCTAGAAAAAGGTCCATATAGAAAAAAATGGGATCACTTTCCATGGCAAAACAACAATGAATGGTTTCAGCATTGGAGCAACGGAGAGACTGGAGTACCTATAGTTGATGCTGGAATGCGTCAACTAAATAGTACTGGCTGGATGCATAACAGATGTAGGATGATAGTCGCTTCATTTCTGGTAAAAGATCTTATATGCAATTGGCAAATGGGCGAGAAAAAATTTATGGAGACTTTGGTTGATGGAGACTTAGCTGCAAATAATGGGGGATGGCAGTGGAGCGCCAGTAGCGGCATGGATCCAAAACCACTTAGAATTTTTAATCCATATACGCAAGCAAAAAAATTTGATCCTATTTGCGAATATATAAAATATTGGATTCCTGAATTGTCTAAAGTGTCAAATTCAGAATTATTAAATGGGGAGATATCTAATTTAGAAAAAAATAATTATTCAAGCCCTATTGTCAATCACAACAAGCAACAAAGATTATTTAGATCACTTTATGCTGAAATTTGAATTTCTTCTATACAATTTTTTAATACTTTATTTAAATTTTCTGCTACATAAACTTGCTCTTCATAAGAAATTTCAGGAAACATTGGAAGACTAAGAACTTCTGTACAAATTCTCTCTGTATTAATGAGTTTTGCTCTAGAAAAATTTTTATTTTTGTAAGCTATTTGTGCGTGTATTGGAATTGGATAATAAATTATTGAATTAATACCTTTTTCAAAAAGTTGTTGTTTTACCAAATTCCTTAAGGAATAGTATTTTGTGCAATCGGTATCAAATAAATTTGAAAAATCTTCATTTAAAAAATATTTATCGTTTCTTAATTTGATTACAAATTGATTCCAAGAATGGGAAATTGAATCAGAGCTAATTTTTGGAAAACTAATAAATGGATTTTTTTCTAATAACTCAAGGTAATTATTTGCAATTTTTTGGCGATTATTAATCCACTTAGAAATATATTTAATTTTAATGTTTAATATGGCAGCTTGAATAGTATCAAGTCTACTGTTATATCCAATTTGGGTATGGTGATATCTTATTGGGCTGCCATGAACAGCCAGTTCTCTAATTTTTTTAGCAATCTTCTGATCTGAAGTTGTTACTGCTCCACCATCTCCAGCAGCTCCTAAATTTTTAGTAGGGAAAAAGCTAAAACAGCCTATATCACCGATACTACCAACTTTGGAAGTTTCCCACATTGTGCATGTTGCCTGTGCACAATCTTCGATTACTTTTAAGTCATATTTCTTGGCCAAAGATTTTATTAAGGTCATATTCACTGCATTACCAAATAGATGAACTGGCATAATTGCCTTGGTATTAGAATTTATTTCTTGTTCTATTAGTTCAGTATTAATGAGATAAGTTTCTGGATCTATATCTACCAAAACGGGATTAGCACCAACTGCACTAATAGCCTCCGCAGTTGCAAAAAAGCTAAAAGATGAGGTAATAACTTCATCACCCACACCAATATCTAATGCGCGCAAAGCTAATACTAAAGCATCAGTTCCACTATTACATCCAATAGTATTTTCAACACCAATCAGATTTGAAAAACTCTCCTCAAATTTGGCATTTTCTTGTCCTCCAATATACTGGCCCCCTTTTAAAACTTTAGAAACCTCACTCTCAATTTCAGAGCCAATTTCTTGGAACTGCCTATCTAAAGTAAATGGAGGTATCTGCATAATAAATATATTAACCCTAAACCATATTTCTATGGGTAAAAAAAATTTTTAATTCATTTAAACCAACTTGGTTCTTTACCAGGAGTCCATTTTATATTGCAACCTAAAGAAGGCATCTGATTTGAAGGATAAGAATTATCTTGATTCAAATCTTTTACGGCAGAGCGCAAATCTTTTCCAGATAGAGGGATATTATTACCTGGTCTACTATCGTCTAATTGACCATGATAATACAATAAAAAATCACCATCTCCTTCATTTGAAAAAAGATAAAAATCTGGGGTGCAAGCCGCTTTTAATTTCTTAGCAAAATTTTGATTTTCATCATATAGATAAGGAAAACTCCATCCCTGTGTTTGTGCTTGTAATCTCAAATTTTTAGGAGAATCTGAAGGATGAGTGACAATATCATTACTAGAAATTGCAACTGTTTGAACAGTATTTTGAATTTCTTTACTTAAGGTGAAAATTTGATTCTCAATATATTTAACAAATGGGCAATGGGCACAAATAAACATTAAAAGTAAATGCCGATTATCTAGATTATGAGAATTAAAATATTCATTTTTTGAAGAATTAGCATTTAACATTTCGAAATTCGGTAATTGAAAACCTAATTCCAAAACCATAGAATTTGTTTTTACCATGTTCAAATTAAAAATTCTTTGATATTTGAAAATTATTGTATATTTTGCAGTAATCCGTAAAGATAGGTACTTTTATATAGGAGAATAATAGAAATAATAAACAAAATGCTTCTAAATCTAACTGGCAAAAAAATTCTTGTTACGGGAATTGCCAACAATCGTTCAATAGCATGGGGTATCGCTCAACAACTTTCAAAAGCTGGCGCAGAACTTGGAATCACATATTTGCCTGATGATAAGGGAAGATTCGAGTCTAAAGTTAGAGAGCTAACTGAACCTTTAAAACCATCGTTATTTTTGCCTCTTGATGTTCAAAATCCAGCTCAAATTGAAGAAATCTTTAAAAATATAAAAGACAATTGGGGGCAAATTGACGGATTAGTTCACTGCCTAGCATTTGCAGGACGCGATGAATTGATTGGAGATTATAGTGCTACCACTTCAGAGGGTTTTGATAGGGCTCTTAATATTAGTGCGTATTCGTTAGCACCTTTATGTAAAGCAGCAAAACCACTTTTTAGTGATGGTGCTGGAGTTGTCTCATTAACTTATTTAGGTTCAGAAAGGGCGATTCCTAACTATAACGTGATGGGAGTTGCCAAAGCAGCTTTAGAAGCTTCAGTAAGATATCTTTCTGCAGAACTTGGTCCCGAAAAACAAGTCAGAGTTAACGCAATAAGTGCTGGGCCTATAAGAACACTTGCTAGTTCTGCTATAGGTGGCATTTTAGATATGATTCACAATGTTGAAGAAAAGGCTCCTTTACGCAGAACAGTCACTCAAACAGAAGTAGGTAATACAGCTGCTTTTTTATTAAGTGATCTCTCTAGCGGCATTTCAGGCCAAACAATTTATGTTGATGCGGGTTACTGCATTAATGGAATGTAAACTAAATTTTTTGTATAAAAATGTCATCTCTAAGGCAATCTGAAATAAAAAGAAAAACGAATGAAACAGATATTTCTGTATTTATAAACTTAGATGGAAATGGAATTTCTGAGATTGATACCGGGATACCATTCTTAGATCATATGCTTCATCAAATATCCAGTCATGGTTTGTTCGATTTAAAAATAAAAGCAATTGGAGATACCCATATTGATGATCATCATACAAATGAAGATGTAGGAATCGCATTAGGCAAAGCATTTTCAAAAGCCTTGGGAGAAAGAAAAGGAATAAGCAGATTTGGTCATTTCTTTGCCCCATTAGATGAAGCATTAGTTCAAGTCACTTTAGACTGCTCTGGCAGACCGCATCTATCTTATGATCTTCAATTAAAAGCCCCAAGAATAGGAAATTATGATACCGAACTAGTGAGAGAGTTTTTTATTGCCTTTGTAAATAACAGCGGTATTACTCTGCATATTAACCAAATACGAGGAAGTAATTCACATCACATAGTTGAGGCGTGCTTTAAAGCTTTTTCAAGAGCAATGAGAATGGCTACCGAGATAGATCCAAGAAGATCTGATTCAATTCCAAGCAGTAAAGGAATGTTAGAAAAACAATAAAATAGAAATTTTTTCGAATCAGCCACAATTCTGTTGATTTTTGGCGAAGATAGACATAGTGATTATTTTGTTGTGACTAATTTACAAGATAAAAAAATAGATAAATTTAATATTTTTAAAAAAGAAGATTGGTCAAGTGCTTATCAAAATGTGGAAAAGGAGCTAACTAAAGAGCATCTAAAAATTAGTAAAGGAAATAATATTAAAAATTTAAATGGAACACTATTAAGAAATGGACCAGGAATATTAGAGAGAGGTGGACAATGGGTTCATCATCCATTTGATGGTGATGGGATGATAACATCCATAAAATTTGAAAATGGTCAGCCATTCTTAACAAATAGATTTGTTAAAACTAAAGGCTATCTGGAAGAAGAAAAAATAGATAAATTTATTTACAGAGGTGTTTTTGGAACACAAAAAAATGGAGGTGTTTTAAATAATGCATTAGATCTAAAATTCAAGAATATCGCTAATACACATGTCATTAAATTAGGAGATGAAATTCTCGCATTATGGGAAGCAGCAGGTCCACATGCAATGGATCCTGATAGTCTTGAAACTATTGGTTTAACAACATTAAATGGAGTACTCAAGCCTAACGAAGCATTCAGTGCTCATCCCAAAAAAGACCTAAACTCAAATGCATCTTCAGAACTTTTGGTAACTTTTGGAGTACAAACCGGGCCAAAAAGTACCATTAGATTAATGGAATTTGATAATGCTGGTACAAATTCTGGAGAGCTCATTTTTGACAGAAAAGATACCTTTAATGGCTTTGCATTCCTTCATGATTTCGCAATTACAACTAATTGGGCAATATTTTTACAAAATGCTATTGATTTCAATCCTCTTCCATTTGTAATGGGTCAAAGAGGAGCAGCACAATGTCTAAAGTCAAACCCAAATAAAAAGGCAAAGTTTTTTATTATCCCAAGAGAAAGTGGATTATTTAGAGGACAGCCTCCTTTAACAATAGATGCTCCAGAAGGATTCGTTTTTCATCATGTAAACGCATTTGAAAAAGATTCCAAAATCGTATTAGATAGTATTTTTTATGATGATTTTCCATCTGTTGGTCCAGACGAGAATTTTAGGGATATTGACTTTGATAAATATCCAGAAGGAAAACTGAAAAGATCAATTATCGATCTAAAGACAAAAACTTGTGAACTTGAAACTTTCAGTGAACAATGTTGTGAATTTGCTGTTGTTAATCCTAAAAACTTAGGAATAAAAGCAACTTATAGTTGGATGGCAAGCACATCTCAAAAGCTGGGGAACGCTCCACTTCAAGCAATAAAAAAATTAAATTTAACTTCTAACGAAGAGATTTTTTGGTCAGCAGGGCCAAGTGGATTTGTTAGTGAACCAATTATGGTTCCATCAGAAAACTCTTCAAAAGAAGATGAGGGATTTTTATTTATACTTCTATGGAACGGAGAAAGAAGAGGAAGTGATTTAGTGATATTGGACGCAAAAGACTTAAAAGAATTAGCTGTTTATGAATTACCCATTTCAATTCCTCATGGCCTTCATGGATCTTGGGTTAATTGAATTTAAGAAAAAATTTCAATTAAATCTGGAATAATTTTTTTTAATGCTTTACCTCTATGACTACAAGATTCTTTAATATCATTATTCATTTCTGCGAAAGTTAATCTTGTAGAACTCTCCTCAAAAATTGGGTCATACCCAAACCCATTTTTTCCTCTTGGGTTTAAAATGATATTGCCATGACATTTGGCCTCAGATTCAATAATCACTTCACCATTTGGGGAACAAACACAAATATTAGCAATAAAGAATGCAATTCTATTTTGAACTCCATCAAGTTCTCTTAAAACTCGTTCAATTCTCTTCTTATCATTTTCTGCATATCTAGATGAGTAAATGCCAGGCTTACCACCTAGTGCTTCAATACAAATTCCTGAATCATCTGCTATTGAAAAATTATTCGTTTTTCTTGAAACTTCACTCGCTTTTTTAATTGCATTATCTCTAAATGTCAGTCCATCCTCTTCAACTTCTAATGATTCTGGCTGGAGTAACAATTTACAATTAACTCCAGCAAGCAATTTCTTATATTCTTCAATTTTACCTTTATTCTTACTCGCTAAAAATAAATTTTTCATCCTTATTTTCCTGCCAAACTTATAAATTCTTGACCCCACTCTAATACCTCAAGTAAATAAGATTCTTTTGGTGCTTCACAATATAACCTTAAAAGAGGTTCAGTTCCTGAAAACCTAAAAAGAAGCCAAAAATTTTTATCAATTCTCAACTTTATTCCATCGATCTTTGAGATACTTTTTAACTGGTGATTATTAATATTCTCTGGAATATTATCTATGATAAATTCTTTTACGTTATTTTTTTCTGACTGATTTGGAAACTTAATATCGATTCTTTTATAAAAACTTGGCCCAAAATCTTCTTGAATTTCATCTAAGGTTTCATATAAATATTGAGATTTTTCAGCAATTCCATTTAATAAAACCATCGCTGCATATAGAGCATCTCTTTCAGGCATAAAGTCACCAAAACCAACTCCCCCAGATTCCTCTCCTCCAATAAATATTTTTTCTTTAATCATTTTTTCAGCAATATATTTAAAGCCAACTGGAAGTTCAAAAACATCTCTATTTTGACTCTCTGATATATTTTTAATAATATCTGAACCGCTAACAGTCTTTAAAACTGGATAAGAATTATTTTTAATTTCGCCCAAATAGCTTATAAAGTATGGGAGTAAATCTTGAGTACTCGAGTATCTTCCTTTTTCATCAATTGCCGCAATTCTATCACCATCACCATCAAATATAATTCCTAAAGTTTTCACTTCATTTGTTGAATTTTTCATTAGTGTTTGTTTTAGATCATCTGCATAATTCAAAAGAGGTTCAGGAGGTTTTCCTCCAAAAAAAGGATCAGCATCTTTCCTGATTTCTGAAATCACTTCTAAATCATTAGAAGCAAAAATCTCAGCCATACAATTTGCAGCTGAACCATGCATAGAATCTACAAAAATTCTCAATTTCATTTTTTTTAATCTCTTGGAAATATGGTCAATATCAAAAAGGGATTTAATTCTATTTAAATGAAATTTCTTAATATCTACCAATTGATTAATACCATCTATTTTTTCAATTGAATTTCCAAGCATTAATCTTTTTTCAACTTCACTTGTAAAAGATTCGTCAACAGAACATCCATTAAAGCTCTTTATTTTCAGACCTAGCCAATTATATGGATTATGACTTGCTGTGATTACTAACGCTCCAAGACAACCGACTTCTTTGGCATAGAAACTACAAGAGGGTGTTGTAACAAAGCTATCAGATAAGATAGGTTCGAAACCACATCCTCTTACAAAAGGCACTATTTGCTTGGCGAATTCACAAGCCATAAATCTACGATCATATCCAATAATAATTTTCTTTGAATTAACTTCTTTATAGTATTGATAATGTAATTCCTGACATGCAGCGACAACAACTCTTGAAAGATTGGACAGGTTAAAGTCAAAACCAATAATTCCTCTCCAACCATCAGTTCCAAATTTTATCTTATCTAATTTATCAGCTGT
>CACMXO010000007.1 GCA_902617605.1 uncultured Prochlorococcus sp.
AATAAAAAAAATACACTTTCATTCAAAAATACATATGGTGCTGCCAAGATAAGTTTGGAAGGAGTCGAGAAAATTAACAAAAAAATTAGCGATAAAGTAAAAGCTGAATTGTTAAATTACCAAAAAAATAAACTAGAGTCCCAATTAAAAACAGGAGATTATAAAGTTACTCTTTTTGGAGCAGGTTCCTCAGGAAAAACATCTATAGCAAGATCTTTATTGAAAAATATTGTCGGACAAACCTCAGCAAAAATAGGTACAACAAAACAAATTAATAGCTATAAAATTCGTATACCAATTTTAAAAAGAAACATTAATATAGTTGATACTCCAGGTTTATTCGAACCGTCTAAATTAGGAGAAGAAAGAGAAAAAGCAACAATCATACAAGCATCAAATTCTGACTTAGTTCTTTTTGTCTTAGATCAGGACATTAATAAATACGAAAACTATTTAATTAAAGAATTATTAAAATTAAGGAAAAAAATAATAATAGTTCTAAATAAATGTGATTTGAGGTCAAGAGATGAAAATAACCGTATAAAAGAAAATTTAATTTCAATAACATCCGCTAGAAAAAATAAAATTTCAGTTGTTCAAACAATTGCAGTCCCTCAAAATTCTCCCTATACAAGATCAGATAGTTTAAATTTAGTTCCAGAGGTAGGAAGTTTATTTAGAGAAATAATTGAAACCCTCGATAATAATGGTGAAGAGTTATTGGCGGATAATATTCTTTTTCGCTCAAATAAGTTAGGTATTAAAAGTAAAAATTTCGTACAAGAACAAAGATATTTAATGTCAAATAAAGTGATTAATAAATATATGTGGATAACAGGAGGAGTAATACTAGTTAATCCACTACCAGCTGTTGATTTTCTTACTACTACCTCCGTAAATCTTCAAATGATAATGGAGTTATCAAAAATATATGAAATAAAGCTTACAAAAAAAGATGCAAAAGATTTGGCGACTTCATTGCTAAGCGCATTAGCTAAACAAGGAATACTAAAAGGGGGTCTCGCCATTCTTTCTCCTGCTTTAGCTACAAGCTTGACTAAAATAATATTATCTAAATCTATACAATCAGTTACAGCAGGCTGGTTAATAAGAATAGTAGGATTAAGTTTGATTGAATATTTTAAAAATGGTCAAGATTGGGGAGATGGAGGCATTCAAGAAGTAGTAGATAAGATCTATAGAATAAGTAAAAGAGAGGATATTTTAAATAATTTCGTAAAAGAAGCTATTTCAAAAATTGAAATGAAAAAATATTTTAAATCAAATAAAAGTTTGCCTCCACTTACTAATTAATATTGGATAATTGATCATTAAGAAAAGTTCTGAAATCAAAGATAGTTATTAATAGTAAATAAGCAATGCAAATAGCTATAGAGATAAACCCTGTTACTATTGCAATAATTTTTGGTCTTCCCATATTCATTAGTTAAGCATCTAGAAGTCTTAAAAGTTCTTCAATATCAGAATCTTTCGTATTGTAATTTCCCATGACAACCCGTAAAAAATATTTACCTTTAAATTTTGGTCTAGAAAGCATAAAATTATTCTTAATTAGTTCATTTACTTTAGTTTGAGTCCATGCATCAGAGTCTTTTTGCTCAAGTTTATTTGGTAAGAATGAAACAATATGAAGAGGACCTGAATATATATCAAATTTATTTTTACTAATATTTTTTACAAAAAAATCTTTTCTTTTAATTGATGAATTTAATATATTTTCTATTCCTTTGAGACCTAAAAAACGTAACCCAAGCCATAATTTGATAATCTCTGCAGGTCTAGAACCTTGTATGCCTATTTCTCCTCTATTTATAATATTTTCTTTTGATGATATGTATGGTAGTCCAGTATTAAAAGTATTTTCTAAAGTTCTCATATTTGAAACCAATAACAAAGATGAAGTCTTTGTAATGCCAATAATTTTTTGTGGATTTATCGTTATTGAATTAGCCTGATTAATATTATTTAGACCTTTTATTGGAATAGAAGTTATAGCAAAAATCCCTCCAATTGAACCATCAATATGTAACCATATTTTTCTTTGTTTACAGATTTCACTTATTTCTTTAATAGGGTCAATAGCGCCTCTTACAGTTGTCCCAAGGGTGGCAACAATAGCAAATATTTTTTTATTTTCTATTGAACAATTATCTAAAGAGTTTCTCAGGTCGTTTATATCCATTCGACCTTGATTATCAGTTTTAATCCTGACAAGATTCCTAGTATCAAGACCCATTACTCTTATACATTTAACGAAAGATGAATGAGCATCTTCACTAACAAGTAATACAGAATTGGGATCTGAACCTAATCCAGCATTATTTCTAGCTGCAATAAGTGCATTCAGATTACTTAATGTACCTCCGCTAGCAGCTATACCTCCTGAGAAATCATTAAACCCTATTTTCTTGGCAAACCATTTGCATAATGATTCCTCAAGCAAGGTTACACTTGGTGATAACTCATAAGCGAGAAGATTATTATTTAAACCAGCAGCAATTAAATCTCCTAAAATAGAATAAATTAAAGGTGGGGGATCAAGGTGAGCTAGTGAGCCAGGATGAACGGGATTAAATGAATTATTCAAAAGAGATTCAATTTCAGAAAACAAATCTTCCTCAGATTTACCATCTTCCGAAGGCATAATACAATTGAAACTCTCATCAAAAGGTAAAGGACCATTTTTATCAGCTTTAGAGAACCAGTCACAAAGAGTTTGACTTGCTCTATTTAGAAGAGTAATCAATTTGTCATTAGTCCCTAAGTTTGAGGGGAAATATATATCTTTATTATTAATTAAATCTTCAGCCATCAGATAAGATATCTATTAATAATTCTATTCTCAATCTTGGTAAATGAGATATATTTTTGAAAATGGAAATAGTAATGATGAACAACAAAAAAAAACAAATAATTCAAAATACACTTCGTGGATGAATTCGATATTAAGAAGATCCGAAGAAATTGGAAAAGATGAGCTACCAATCTGTTCAATAATTTTAGATGAGAGAGGAAGATGTATTGGGAGAGGGGTAAACAAGAGAAATATAAATAAAGACCCATTAGGTCATGCTGAGATAATGGCACTAAGGCAGGCATCTCTAATAAAAAATGATTGGAGATTTAATGAATGTATTATCATCACAAATTTAGAACCATGTACCATGTGTGCCTCAGCACTTATTCAAGCAAGGATGGGTAAAGTTGTTTTTGGTGCCTACGATAAGAAAAGAGGGGGATTGGGCGGCTCAATTGACTTATCAAAGCATAAAAGTTCTCATCACAAAATGGAAATCGTAGGAGGTATTTTAGAAGACGAATGCAGTAAAATTTTACAATTATGGTTTAAAAAGTTGAGGACTCAAAAATAGAATATTTTTTTAACTCAGTATCAAATAGGTTTAATAATCTGTCGACATTCTGATCACTTGAGTTATAGCCCATTAATCCTATGCGCCATACCTTACCAGACAATTCTCCAAGTCCATTTCCTATTTCTATTCCAAAGTTTCTTAAAAGATGATTTCTAAAACCATCTCCATCAACTGCAGGTGGGATCTTAACTGTTGTAAGAGTTGGCAATCGATAATCCTCTGATACATGTAATTCCATTCCTAGACTTTCTAAACCTTTCCATAGTTTCTTTGCATTAGAATTATGCCTATACCAAACATTCTCTAAACCTTCATTTGCAATTAATCGTAAACCTTCTCGAATAGCAAAATTCATATTTACAGGGGCCGTATGATGGTAAACGCGATCAGAACCCCAATATTTATTTAAAAGAGATAAATCTAAATACCAGTTAGGTACTTTTGTTTTTCTTGAACTTAGTTTTTCTTCAGCTCTTTTATTCATCGTAAAAGGGCTTAATCCTGGGGGGCAACTTAATCCTTTTTGACTACAACTGTATGCTAGATCAATTTTCCATTCGTCAATCAATAGTTCAAGAGCCCCAAGAGAAGTAACTGCATCAACTAAAAACAAGCAGTTATTTTTTCTACATACATCCCCGATACCATCAAGAGGTTGTAAAACACCACTTGATGTTTCAGCATGGACAATAGCAAAAATTGCTGGTTTTTTAGTTTCTATTTCATACTTGATTTCTTCATAAGAAAAGGATTCACCCCAAGGTTTCTCTATAACAGATACATCTGCTTTATATCTTGTTGCCATATCAACAAGTCTGTCTCCAAAATATCCTTTTTTAGCGATAAGAATTTTTTCTCCTTCCTCTATAAAATTAGCTATTGATGCTTCCATAGCTGCACTTCCAGTACCACTCATTGGAAGAGTCAGACGATTATTACATTGCCAGGTATATCTTAGAAGTTGTTGAACATCAGACATCAATGAAATATATGCTTCATCTAAGTGACCAATAGGATTCAAAGAAAGAGCGCTTAAGACTTCTGGATGTGCGTTTGAAGGACCAGGACCTAATAAAAGTCTAGAGGGAACATAAGTCTTTGAGAAATGAGATAAATTCTCTTTATTTAAAGCCGAAATAAGTTTTGCTTCTGTCAAAGCATTACATTCAATTACTTTTAAATTAATCTAATATCTCCACATAAGCGATATTTATTTAAAGAAATTAATTCAATTTAAATATTTAGGTAAACAATTATTAAACTTATGACTTGAAACACTAAAAGAAGACATCAAGTCTTAAAAAAAGTTACCGTTGATACATAACAGGAATCATCATGTTATTAATTTCATATAAGGTATTAAAAAATTATGTCTAAATCTCCTCAAGATGTTTTAAGTCAAATTAAAGACGAAGGAATTGAACTCATCGATTTAAAATTCACTGATATTCATGGAAAATGGCAACATTTAACTCTTACATCAGACATGATAGAGGAGGATTCTTTTACAGAAGGTTTGGCATTTGATGGCTCTTCAATAAGAGGTTGGAAAGCAATTAATGCCTCGGATATGTCAATGGTGCCCGATGCAAGTACAGCTTGGATAGATCCTTTTTATAAGCATAAAACTTTAAGTATGATTTGCTCTATTAAAGAGCCAAGAAGCGGGGAACCTTATGATAGGTGTCCAAGATCTTTAGCTCAAAAGGCATTAAAATATTTAGATTCGACTGGTATAGCAGATACTGCATTTTTTGGACCAGAACCCGAATTCTTCTTATTTGATGACGTGAGATACGACTCTAAAGAAGGAGGTTGTTTTTATAGTGTAGATACTATTGAAGCTCCATGGAATACAGGGAGAATTGAAGAAGGGGGGAACCTAGGATACAAAATTCAATACAAAGAAGGATATTTTCCAGTAGCTCCAAATGATACTGCGCAAGATATCAGATCTGAGATGCTTCTTCTTATGGGTGAATTAGGTATCCCCACTGAAAAACATCACCATGAAGTTGCTGGTGCCGGCCAACACGAGCTTGGAATGAAATTTGATTCGTTAATAAATGCTGCTGATAATGTTATGACTTATAAATACGTTGTCAGAAATGTTGCAAAAAAATATGGAAAAACAGCAACATTTATGCCCAAACCTGTTTTTAACGACAACGGAACAGGAATGCATGTTCACCAAAGTTTATGGAAGAGTGGACAGCCACTATTCTTTGGTGAAGGATCATATGCAAATTTATCTCAAACAGCAAGATGGTACATCGGAGGCATACTTAAACATGCACCATCATTCTTAGCATTTACTAACCCAACCACTAATAGTTATAAACGATTGGTTCCAGGATTCGAAGCACCTGTAAATCTAGTTTATTCTGAGGGTAATAGATCAGCTGCGGTAAGAATACCTTTAACAGGACCAAGCCCTAAAGCTAAAAGATTAGAATTTAGATCAGGTGATGCACTTGCAAATCCTTACTTAGCATTCTCTGTAATGATGCTTGCTGGTATTGATGGAATTAAAAATCAAATTGATCCTGGTGATGGAGTAGATGTAGATTTATTTGAACTTCCAGCTGATGAGCTTGCAAAAATTGATACAGTACCTTCATCTCTAAATGACTCACTTAATGCGCTAAAAGCAGATAAGGATTATCTATTAGCTGGTGGAGTATTTACTGAAGATTTTATTGATAACTTTGTCGATATAAAATACGAAGAGGTACAACAACTAAGACAAAGGCCTCATCCACATGAATTCTTCATGTATTACGATGCATAAATAAAAGAAAACAGTAGTTTAAATTAATCAATTTGAGAAATATCACAAAATATTCTCAAATTGATTTTTTTTTTGTTGGAATATAGATATATATATCGAAAAATGGCTAGGGAATCTATCTCAAAAATTGCATATAAAACGCTACAACAAAGTAAAAGCATTGCAGGTTTTGCTCACAAACAGATTAGTTCAAGATTGATGAACTTTATTCTTCCCGATTCAAAGCTTGAAAATTTTAATATAGATAGAGACCTTCTTTTGCAAATCCAAAATTCAATGGATATCTTAAGAGAAGAAGATTGGAATGATGCAGAAAAAAATTTATATCCAAAGAAATTATTGTTTGACGAACCATGGCTTAGATATCTAACTCAATATCCTAAAGTTTGGCTTGATATGCCTAATACATGGGATAGACGCAGAAAACAAAACTTTGATGATCTTCCAAAATCAATTGATAAAGATAATTATCCTAAATATTACTTGAGAAATTTTCATCATCAAACAGATGGTTATTTATCAGATTTTTCAGCTAGCATTTATGACCTACAAGTTGAGATACTTTTCAATGGTAGTGCTGATTCAATGAGGAGAAGAATAATTAAGCCAATAAAAGAAGGACTTGAAACTTTTAGAGATAGAAAAAAAAGTTCTATAAAAATACTTGATGTAGCTACAGGATCAGGAAGAACATTAAAGCAATTAAGAGCAGCATTTCCTAAAGAAAAAATTACAGGGATTGATTTATCTGATTCATACTTAAAAGAGGCAAGTAGATATATTTCAGATTTAGATGGAGATTTAATTGAGTTGATAAAAGGTAATGCTGAGGAATTACCTTTTGAAAATGATAGTTTTCAATGCATTTCTTGTGTTTACCTATTTCATGAATTACCTAGAACAATTAGAGCTAAAGTATTAAATGAATTTTTCAGAGTTCTTGAACCTGGTGGAATATTAGTTTTAGCTGATTCAATTCAAATAAGTGATTCACCTGACTTTACATCCGTAATGGAAAGCTTCTATAAATCTTTTCATGAGCCTTTTTATTGTGATTACATAAAAGAGGATATAGATTCTAAAATTGAGGATGTAGGGTTTAAAGATGTAAAATCAAATTCCTTTTTTATGACCAAAGTATGGTCTGCTGTAAAGTAAAAAAAACTCTTATGACCTATTGGGATAAAGATACTATTCATCTTGTTCAAAGTCTTAATGACAAATTAAAGATTGATCATTCTAAATGGCACAAAGATAAAGGAAATAAATATAAACGAGCTGCAGAACTAATTTCTGCTGGATTATGCCATTTAATTATTTCTTGTAATGACGAGGAAACTATTGAGTATTTAGAAGAAAGTGTTAAATGGTTAAAAGAAATAAACGTAGATCAACCTTGCCCTAGTAAAAATCACCTTTTTAAAGCCAACTGAAGCCTATTACCTTTACTACTCCATCTAATATCATCAAAACATTCATTAATAATGTATAGGCCACGGCCATTTACACTACTAATTTTTTTTGGTAATTTGTAGTCTCTTTTTTTTATTTCTAAACCATTACCTTGATCTTGAATTTGCCAAACACACCAATTAGGAGTAATTATTCTTCTTACTCTGATATTTTTTTTAGGATCTAATTTATTTCCATGTTTTACTGCGTTAACTAGAGCTTCATGTAAACCAAGTTTTATAAGATAGATTGATTGAGAATTTTTAATAGGTTCTAATAATTGATCGACAAATTCATTTAACTGTAATGATGATTCAAATTCGTAGTTTGACCAGTTAATTTTTGGTCTTTTAAGAAATCTTTTTAAAATATTTTTGCCCCGGAATAAGGACATAATAATATTTTTACACTGTCTTAATTTTAACTTATAAAATACCTTAATTTAAAGAATATTATTGTGTCTCTTTGAAATAGCAGGATGCCGTAGGATTGAGTCCATAAGTCTTACTCCTCTTAGTTGATTTATTAAAGGCATATGTCCATCAGGAGCATCCAATGACCAGCAAAAAGAACCAGGATATCTAGTCCATAAGCCCTCTTTTTTCCACCCTATTTTCGGCCACATTAATTCATATTTTTTCCCTACTGATTTTAATATCTTTGCTTGAATTGAGAATCCAAATCTACCAGTAGAATAAATAGTCCATAATCTATCTATTGTTTCTAGATCTTTTCCTGACATGTTTTTAACTTCACTGTAGAAAACGTATCCACGTTTTTCAGCTAATTTTCCAGCTAATTTTCGTAAGTACGAACTTGTTAATCTATCTGCATCTTCAAATTTTTGCTCCACTAACATCAATTGTAATTCCTCATAATTAATATCAATATCTGAATATGTATTAAACCAATTATTGAATTTTGAGTTTTCAAAGAATTCTGGCTTAAATTTTTTTAAAACTTGCAATATCCATCCAGCAGCCCAGTCATCTCCTTCTCTATCAAACATATCAAACAGAGATGGGCCAAGATTAAAAATATTTTCGACTTCAGATTCTATTTGAGTTAATGAATTTATCCTTTTTCTTTGATTGGAATCTATAAATTTTTTTATAAGATCTAATGTAGCATTACTATAGTTATCCTGTTCTTTGTTATTCATTTTAAAAAAATTAATCAAAAAAAATAAAAACTATCCATGTATTTCAAAAGAAAAGAACTAGAGAAATTTAGATGTTTTAAAGGACCACTTATAGATGTTAGGAGCCCGAGTGAGTATTATAAAGGACACATGCCTAATTCTATTAATATTCCACTATTTGATGATGATGAGAGATCTATAATTGGTACAATTTATAAAAAAGAAGGTAGAAAAAAAGCAGTCATAGAGGGATTAAAATTTTTTGAAAAAAAAATGGAATTACTTCTTGATAATTTATTCAAGAGTATTGAGCCTTATACAACTATTCCTAATAAAAATAATGAATTATTTATCAGGATATACTGCTCTAGAGGAGGAATGCGTTCACAAAGTATTGGATGGTTATTAAATAAATTTAAATTAAATATAGTTACACTTAATGGCGGATACAAAATATATAGAAGATGGGTATTAGATAGTTTTTCAAATAAGATGAATTTAGTAGTTATTGGCGGGAAAACAGGCACAGGGAAGACAAGATTATTATCATTACTTGATAAATATAGATATCAAACTATTGATCTTGAAGGATTTGCTTGTCATAGAGGAAGTACATTTGGAGGCTTAGGAATGAAAAAACAACCTTCAAATGAACAATTTGAAAATATTATTGCAGAAAAATTAAATTCTTTTAAATGTTCTAATAATATTTTTGTAGAAGCTGAAAGTGCAAATATAGGTAAATGTAAAATTCCTCATGAATTCTTTAAGCAGATGAAAAACTCTAGGAGGATTGAAATTATAAGGAGCGAATCTAACAGGTTAGATGAGTTAATAGATACTTATAGTGTATTTAAAAAAGAGGAACTCCAAGAATCAGTACTAAGGATAAAAAAAAGACTAGGACCGCAAAGAACAAAAATAGCTCTTGAATCAATTCATAATGAGAAATGGGACTTAGTTTGCAAATCAGTTTTAGATTATTACGATAAGTGTTATGAATATGAAAAGGTTGGCAAAACTAATATAAAGATAATAGATTTAACTGATAAAAAATATGATGAAAGTATCCTAGAGATAATAAATAATGTTTTATAAAATAACTACAAACGAATATGAAAAATTTTTCCTAAGATAAAAAATTATCAACCGAATATTATGACAACAAATAAAACTGCAAAAATACAATTTTATGAGGGAACTGATGAACCAGTTGTGCCTGAAATAAGACTGACTAGGAGTAAAGATGGTACCACCGGTCAAGCATTATTTTTGTTTGAAAAACCTCAGGCATTATCTTCAATTACAGACGGTGAAATCACAGGTATGCGGATGATAGATTCCGAAGGTGAAATACTAACTAGGGAAGTTAAAGTAAAGTTTGTTGATGGAGAGCCCATTTTTTTAGAAGCTGTTTTTATTTGGAAAAACACAACAGACTTTGATAGATTTATGAGATTTGCAAATAGTTATGCCAAATCTAATGGATTAGGATATTCTGAGAAGAAGTAAAATATCCTGAAAATTGAGTAGTTCATCATATTTCAAGTTAGTAGTTATTTTAATCACTTTATTAATAATATGGACTTTACGAGATTTTCTCCTCTTAATAATTTGTTCTTTAGTAATTTCAAATATTGTTTGTAATTTATGTAATCACATGCAAAAAGGTTTGAAAATTCCCCGATCGCTGTCTTTATTTCTAGTCTTAACTGTTATATCAGTAATAGTATTTACTATTTTTATTCTTGTATTGCCTCCATTTATAAAAGAATTCAATGAAATACTAGTTGATATTCCAAATGGTTTATCAAAAATAAATATTTTGATTAATACAAATCTGAACAAATTTAATAGCTTATTTTATGGCGAACAATCAGAAAATGTTATAGATATATTCAGTCTTATAAATAATGTAGTTACCATTCCAGATGCCTCAACTATTGCAAAAGCTATTCAAGAAAGTTTTAAGAATTTAATTAATATAGCGGGGAATCTAGGTTCAGGTCTTTTGAAATTAATATTCGTATTAGCAGTGAGTTTGATGATTTCTATTGAACCAAAACAATATAAAGAAAATATACTTCTATTAATTCCAAAGAATTATCGAAACAAATTTAGAAATATTCTCGAAAAATGCAATATTGCACTTGCTAATTGGACCTTTTCTATGGTCATAAGCTCTTTATCAGTGGGGTTATTGTCATTAATAGTTTTATCTATATTAGATGTCAAATATGTTGTCTCAAATGCTTTAATAGCGATGGTTCTTAATATAATTCCAAATATAGGTCCAGTTATTAGCGGTATATTTCCAATCTCAATTGCACTATTAGATAATTTTTGGAAACCATTGGCCGTTTTAGGAGCATATGTAATCATTCAAAATGTTGAAAGCTATATAATAATGCCATCTATAATGAAGAAAAAAGCAAACTTACTTCCTGGTCTAACATTAATATCACAATTTGGATTTACCTTCATTTTTGGCCCATTAGGCTTAATTCTATCTCTTCCATTAGCTGTAGTAATTCAGGTTTTAATCAAAGAATCATTTAAAGACATTTAATAACTATTAAGTTAATTTTTTATATAAATATGGATAGGAAAAAAGTATAAAAAAAGCTAAGGGATGTTTACCTATAGCAAAATGCAGTGAGCTAAAAGTAAAATGATCAATTAAGATTCTTAGCTCAGTAGAAAGATCTATTAAAACTAAAGAAAATAAAATTATCAAATAGTAATTCAATTTCATAAAATTAGAAGCTTAAGCTCAATCTTTAAGCAACAAAGATGGAGCTAATAAAATACTTGAATAACTTCCGACTAAAATTCCTAATGATAAGGACAAAGAAAACCAAAATAGCGAATAAGATCCAAACAAAATTATGCTTAATAAAGGGATAAGGGTTGTAATACTAGTGAACGTTGTTCTCCTAAATGATTCATTTACTGATAATTGTATAGTTTCGTTATGGCTTTCTTTTTTTGATTTTAAATTCTCGCGAATTCTGTCAAAAATAACAACAGTATCATTTACAGAATAGCCAGCAATAGTTAATAATGATACAGCGAACAAACTATTTACCTCGACAGATAATATAATTCCCAACCAGGAGAATATACCGAAAACAATAAATAAATCATGGAATAAAGCTAATAATGCAAATAATGCATATTTTTTATCAAATCTAATAGTTATATATAAAGATATTGCAACTAAAGAAACTAACAATGAAGTAACACAATTAATAAGTAATCTTTTCCCAAGCTTTGGACCTATTAATCTTGAATTCTTACTTTCATAATTTAGAGGACCAACAATATCCTCAAGATTAGTAATAAGATTATTTGATTCTCCTATACTCAAATAGGATGTTCTTATTGAAATTAATTTATTGTTATTTTGCAATTGTAATTTAATATTATTCAAAACGTTTTTATTTTCTGAGATTTCTCTTAAATTTTCTAAAACTGAATCAGGGGATAAATCAGAACATTCTTCTTCACAAACTCTCTCTATTCTTAGTTCATTTCCTCCAACAAAATCCATCCCTAAATTTATAGGTTTCTTGTAAGAAGTATTAAAAGTAGAATATAAAATGCCCAAAAGACTCAACAAAATAAGAACAGTAGAAAAACCAATTATCTTTCTTTTGTTTTTAATTAGTTCAAGATTGTATTTCATGGGAAATCAGAGGAAAATTTTTAATTTGAAAGACTATTTTTTGGCAGATAGAGATTTTTTTGTCTCAAAGATTGATATGTTGTAAAAAATCGCAAAATAGTTTTGGAACAATTTAATGATGTAAATAAACTTATTAAGACACCAATACCTAATGTTGCAGCAAAACCTTTAACAAAATTTGTACCCAATAAAAACAATACAAAACAACTTAGAAGAGTTGTAATATGGCCATCAACTATTGATGAATTAGCTCTTTGAAAACCGCTATCAATTGATCTTGTAAGAGTATTACCATCAAATAATTCTTCTCTAATTCTCTCGAATATTAGAATATTGGCATCAACAGCCATACCTATGCTAAGTATAAGTCCAGATATTCCAGGTAAAGTTAAAGTTACTGGAATCAAAGAATATAGGGCCAAGTTAAAGAATCCGTAAAGTACTAAAGAGAGAACTGATACCAAACCCAAAATTCTATAATTAAAAATCATAAATATTCCAACAAAAATTAATCCACTAATAGCTGCATAAAGACTTTTTAAAATATTTTTGGATCCAAGTAAAGCGCCTATCGTGTTTGTTTCTACAATTTCGATAGGCAAGGGCAAGGATCCACCTTTAAGTTGTACTTCTAATTCTCTCGCATTTTCAGCAGTAAAATTTCCACTTATTGTTGCTGATCCACCTGTAATGCCAGTATTAGCGAACTGACTACCAACACCAGCTTCACTTATAGATTCTCCATCAAGAATAATTGCCAATAGTTGATCAGTGCCGGCAATAGACTTTGTGATTTCGGCAAATTTATCTCCTCCTGAGTTACTAAAAGTTAATAACACTTCCCAACTACTTCTTGTTTGTTCTTGTCTTCTTCCTGCGTTAATAAGATCCCTTCCAGATAAATCTGTTTTGATAAATAAATTTGTAATTTCATTATCAATATACTTTTTAATTTCAATTAATTTCCCATATAAATCATTACTAGTAGGCGAATAATTTAATTCTTGCTCAGTTTCTTGGAGATCATTTTGAATATTGATTAATAAATTATCATCATATTTAATTTTTTCAAAAGAGGAATATTGTTCAATTAATTCTTTTATTTTAAATCTCTGAATTTGCAAGCTTTTTAAATCTTTAGATGTTCCTGCTTTTTGTGTTCTAAATTCTAATAAAGCAGTCTTTCCTAAAACTCTTGAAGCAACTAATGGATTTTGTTCTCCTGGTAATTCTAAAATTAGTTGATCGCCACCAAGTGTTTGCAAGTTAGACTCGGAAACACCTAAATTGTTAACGCGTCTATCTATTACTGCATTAACTGCTTCGAGTTCATCTTTGCTTACTTTACCTTCCTCTTTAATAATTTGTAGTGTAAGTTGAGAACCCCCTTTTAAATCTAATCCCAACTGTAAGGGATAACTAATTAATAAATAAATAGATAATGAAAGTAGAAATATTATAAAAAAAAGCCAACCTTGCCTTCTTTTCATTGCCTATAAACTCCCACTAATTAAAACTTCAACTTTTTCAACTATTTGATGTGGTTGGATTATTGTCAAATTCTCAAGATTTCCATTGTACGGGGTTGGAATATCTTGACTAGATAATCTGATTGGTCGGGCATCAAGATCGTCGAAACACTCTTCTGTTATCAATGCTATTAATTCTGCACCAATACCTCCAGTCTTCATACATTCTTCAACAATAATTACTTTATTTGTTTTTCTTATTGATTTTGAGATGGTTTCCATATCAAATGGTTTTAAACTGATTAAATCGATTAACTCGACATCTATTCCTTTTTTTTCTAATTCATCAACAGCTTTAAGGCAGTGATGTCTCATTCTTGAATAAGTCAATAAAGTAATATCTTTACCTTCTTTTACAACGTCAGCCTGATCTAAAGCGCAAGTATAATCACCCTCAGGTAATTCTTCAGACAAATTGTATAGAAGAACATGTTCGAAAAATAGAACTGGATTATCATCTCTTATAGCTGCTTTCATTAAACCTTTAGCATTTGTTGGTGTACTGCATGCAACAATCTTTATACCAGGAACTGCATGAAAATATGCTTCAAGTCTTTGACTATGTTCAGCGCCAAGTTGGCGGCCAACTCCTCCAGGACCTCGAACCACTGCTGGAATTTTATAATTTCCACCACTTGTGTATCTCAACATACCCATATTATTTGATATCTGATTAAAAGCTAAAAGCAAAAAACCCATATTCATTCCTTCTACTATTGGTCTTAATCCAGTCATTGCTGCACCCACAGCCATACCCGTAAAACTATTCTCAGCAATTGGAGTATCTAAGACTCTTAACTCTCCATATTTTTCATATAAATCCTTAGTAACCTTATAAGATCCTCCATATTGACCAACATCTTCCCCCATAACGCAAACATTTACATCATTTGCCATTTCTTCATCTATAGCCTCTTTCAAAGCATTAAATAATAATGTTCCAGCCACAATTAATTACCTAATTAATCACATATACAATCCTACCACTTTGATTAATTTATCCTCCTTCAGCAAAGGTTATAAGTAGTAATATTGACAAAATCATTCCTGGTGAAAGCAAAAGTATTAAAAGTCCTAGGTCATGTAAAGACATTCAAAGCAACGTGTTTTTTTTATAATATTGGTAATTCAACTTTCCTTCAGAAAAAAACTGCGAATAAATACAATAAAAAGTCCTATACCTATAAAAGCGAAAGAGAAAGTTAGTAAAAATGATAATCCAATTATTAATGTATTAATACTAGAAGAAATATTTTGGACTATTTCAGAAGAATTAGATGGTTTATGTACTGAAAAATAAATTGCAATTTTATTACTTAAAAAATAAAAAAATATAAATAATAAAAAACTTGTTAATGATCCTACAATAAAATTTAACGGTCCTTTTTCAGGAATGTTTTTTTCAATATTTTCATTATTATTATCAGCCACAATAAAATTTTGTATAAAAAATTTTAAATGAATGTTATTCCCTTTTCAAGGAAAGTGCAAACCCATGAATCGTAACCTTTATTTCTAAACAATTTATAATTTGCAGTTAATTCTTTTTTAGCAATCTCTAAATCTTTAAAGATTGCAAAGCATGTAGGTCCTGATCCACTCATTGAAAATGTAAGACAATTTTCTAATTTAGAAAGTAAATATAATGCCTGCCTTACAGAATTATTTTCATTTTCAACAACTAACTGCAAATCATTTTTAATAGATAAATGTTGATTGTTAAAATTTAAGTTTTTTAAACTATTATCTCTTAAATTTTTTCTTACATTCTCAATCATTTCTCTATCAGTAAGATATTGATCACAAAATCTATTACTATATTTTTTATAAGTTTCAGCTGTAGATACTGATACATTTCGATTTTTTAAAAGAATTACTCCATATTCAAAGTTGGAATCTAATTTCTCTAAAATTTCTCCTCTTCCAAAACATAATTGAATACCACCATTTATAAAAAAGGGAATATCAGATCCTAAAGTTGATGCGAATGAACATAATGTTTCTTGATCTAAGTTCAAATCCCATAACTTATTAAGACCAATTAATGTTGCTGCTGCATTACTGGATCCACCAGCTAATCCTGCGCCAATTGGAATATTTTTTCTTAAAAATATATTCGCACCGTAATCTATATTTAATATATTCCTTAGTAGATTTGCCGATTTAACAATTAAATTATCATCAGATAAGCTTAAATCATTACAATCAGACTCAAGTTTAATTAAACCTTCATTATTAATTTCAAATTCTAAATAATCAGAAAGATCGATATTTTGCATAATCATTGCTAACTCATGAAATCCATCCTCTCTTTTACCAATAACTTCAAGGTGCAAATTTATTTTGGCAGGAGATTTTATATTAATTTTCGTTTTAGCTAAATCTTGCATATACTTAAATTTTTATTTTTTAATTTTAATACAATTTTCTGCAAGCTTAATCCATTGGTCTATAGAAATATCTTGTGGTCTTAAATTAAAACAAACTTTTGAAGATTCAGATAATTCATTTATCTCTTCATTTGAAAGTATTGAATTAAGAGTATTTCTAAGCATTTTTCTTCTTGAATTAAATGAAATTCGAAGAAGTTTATCTATATATTTTTCTAGACTAATTTCTAATCTTACATCATTTTTAATTGGTTCGAAAACTACTAAAGAAGAAAAAACTTTTGGAGGCGGACTAAATGATGAAGGCGGCACATCACAT
The DNA here is from genome assembly GCA_902617605.1 of uncultured Prochlorococcus sp. Lineage (GTDB taxonomy): Bacteria > Cyanobacteriota > Cyanobacteriia > PCC-6307 > Cyanobiaceae > Prochlorococcus_A. The sequence continues at coordinate 16,706 of CACMXO010000007.1, forward strand.
ATTCTTTTTATTTTTGATAACAGCTGCATTCTTATACTAAGCGCACCAGCATTGGGACTGCCTTCTTTTGATAAAATCCTATCCACAACGTCTTTCTGCATCAAAAATATTATTTTTTCGTAATTATAGTTTCTTATAATGCCCAATCGACCTATGAAAATATCCAATATTGGGCCAGTTATATTGTAAGGAATATTTGCAATCACTTTTGTAATCTTCTTATTAATCGAATCTAAATTTACAGAAAGAATATCTCCCTGCTGCAGTGAAAACTTATCATTATTATTGAATTTATCATTTAATAAATTTATTAAATCTTTATCTAATTCAATTGCATGTAATTTTTTAATTTCTGAATCTAATAACTTAGATGTTAAAGCTCCTTTACCAGGACCAATTTCTAAAATAAAGTCATTCTCATTAAGAACAGCAATTTCTTTAATTTTTTCTAATATTTTTTTATTTACCAACCAGTGTTGTCCAAATCTTTTTTTTTGATGATAGTTTTTAGAATTCATCTAAAAGATAAATAATATGTTTAAATTAAATATGAATTTATTTAATATTTTATATCATGACCTTATCAAAAAGAAATTTAGATAAACTCAATAATTTTAAAAAAAAGAAAAATTTAAATAACGAAAATAAAAATGTAAATATAAATAATTACACAAAAATAACTAATAATGATAATTTAATCACCAATCCACTTAATTCAGAAGATCCCAATAAAATTTTTTATTCGTTAATTGATAATTCAGAATCTTTAGAAGAGACTTCTAACGTTAATAACTCACTAAGAGAAAGTGAGATTAATCAAATTAATATGAATTCTAATAAACATAATTTATCCAAGAAATTAACAACCGAAGAGGAACTATATGATGAATTTAATTATCTTCTTGATGAATAATTAGTTTTAATATTTACTTATGCTTCAGAGTAATAGATTAGCTATTTATGCTATCGGCAAAATAAAGAAACTTTGGATTAGAGATGGAATTAATCAATACAAAAAACGAATGCCTGAACTTGTCATTAATGAGTTAAAGACTTTTAATTTAAATAATCTTAAATCCAATAACAATATTATTATTTGCCTAAGTGAAGAAGGGAAACAGTTTAATTCAGTTGATCTATGTTCCTTACTCTTGAATTTTAAAAATAAAAAAATTAATTTCTTAATCGGTGATACTGATGGAGTTAGTTCAGATATAAAAGAAAAATCAGATCTTGTACTAAGCCTATCTCCTTTAACTTTTCCTCATGAATTAGCTAGATTAATCTTAATAGAGCAAATCTATAGAGCTATTTCTATATCTAACAACTCCCCTTATCATCGTTCTTAAAAAAAATTATATTCAATCTAAAATTAATCTATAAAAGTTTAATAACTAACTATTTTTTGATTTTTCCTATATAGTACATATATACTATTAATTTAACCTTGGATTCTTTTAATTCAACTACTAAAAAATTTAAAATCCCATTATTAACTGATTCGGTATCAGCAGGATTTCCTTCTCCTGCAGATGACTATACAGAAGAAAATATTGATTTAAACGAGCATTTAATATCTAATCCGTTTAGCACTTTTTTTCTTAGAGTTAAAGGTGACTCAATGATAAATGCAGGAATTAAAGATAAAGATTTAATAATAGTAGACAAGAGCTTAACAGCCAGGCCAGGGAATATCATCATTGCAATGATAGACGGAGAATTTACAATAAAAAGATTATCTATAAAAAATAATGAATTATATTTAAAAGCAGAAAATCATAATTATCCTGATTTAAGATTTAAAAACCATATTGATGTACAGATATGGGGAGTTGTTATCTATTCAATACATAGCTATTTATGAGAATTTCAAGTATTGATGCAATAGCTCTTATAGATGCTAATAATTTTTACGCGTCATGCGAACAAAATATTAATCCTCATTTGAGAAATAAACCAGTAGTAATTTTATCTAATAATGACGGATGTATCATTGCAAGAAGCCCTGAAGCGCGAGCTTTAAAAATTAAAATGGGAACTCCGTATTTTAAGGTCAAAGAAAGACTAAATAAATTAGATGTAGCAGTCTTAAGCTCAAACTACTCGCTTTATGGGGATATGAGCAGAAGACTAATGAATTTACTGAAAAATTACTGTGAACAGATAGAAATTTATTCAATTGACGAAGCATTCGTCTCGATTTCTAGACCTAATGATGAAAATCTATATCCTTGGGCAAGAAGTATAAGATCATTAATATATCAGAATCTAGGGATTACCATAACAGTAGGAATAGGAGAAAATAAAGTAAGAGCAAAAATTGCTAATAAACTAGCTAAAAATATTGATTATTCAGCTGGAATATTTGATTTAGCTAGAACCGAAAATGAGAATAATTATTTGAAAAGAATTAGTATAGATAAGATATGGGGAGTCGGGAAACAAACCTCTAATTGGTTGCAAAGTAAAGGTATTAAAAATGCGAGAGAACTAAGAGATATGGAAGAAAATGAAATCATTAAGAAATTAGGCATCGTAGGGAAAAGACTGCAATTAGAACTGAAAGGCCATAGATGCCTGCCCATAGAAAAAAACAAGAAGTCAAAAAAAGAAATTCAGGTGAGCAGGAGTTTCGGCACGCCTATCACAAAATTAGAAGACTTAACTCAAGCACTGGCAACTCACGCAATAAAAGCCTCTGAAAAAATGAGAAGTCAGAATTTGCAATCATCTGAAATTAGAGTATTTGCCAGAACCAGTAAATATTCAAGTCAAAATTATCAAAGAAGTGCTCATAGAAAACTTACAAATGCAACAGATGATACAAATGAAATTTTAAAAATAGTAGTTGAATTATCTGAAGAAATTTATAATCCCGAATATAAATTCTCAAAAGCTGGTGTTTTAATGCAGGATTTAACTAATAGCGAATATTTACAGCAATCAGTTATCAATTACAAATCTCAGAAAGACTTAAAAAAATCAGCAAATCTTATGAGAACTATTGATTTATTAAATAAAAGATTTAATAACAATGCAATTACATGGGCCATTACAAAAAATCCACAAAGTTGGAAGATGAATAAGAATTTCTTAAGTCGCTCATCTACAACTGATATAGAACAAATCCCAACTATAGTGAAGTAAACAAAATAGAATGGAATTTATATTATTTTTGAGCAAATTAGATAAAGAGATTCTTAACTTATTAATTAAAGCAAACTACATAGTTGAAGAAAATAAAATTGAATGCCTATTAAACAAAGAAATAAAAGGGCTACATAATTTTAAAGAAAATAAAATAATAATATGTACTGAAAACGCAAAAAGGAAAACAAATTATAGAAATAAGAATCAACAACCAAATAAAGATAACTTCAAAACAGAAAGGGCGATAAGAAAAGCATTAAGACACGAAGCAACTCATGCGATACAAAAATGTAATGACAATAAAACAATAGGGGATATAAAAAAATTAGAAAGCAAATTGCATCAAAGTAAAAGAAAAGCATTAGAGTTCTCTAGTTCAAATTTTTCTGGGACTTATGCGAAAGAATTAGAAGCTTATGTTCTTGAAGACAAACCCAAAAAAGTTAAAAACTTGATTGTAAAATACTGCCTATAAATTAAAAATTTTTATATTAACTAGCGATGAAGTTGCCACAACGTTGTTTATCTAAGAAATTAATATGTTTCCTTTCTAAGTAATATAGTTCCTGAAATTTGATCGCATCTGAGTTTAAATCCTTAAAAAGATCATCTATCTCTTTATTTGTATTTGAAGAACCTGAAGAAGGATTATCTATTAAAATAGATATACAATTTTCTAAAGTTTTTAATCTTTGAGATCCCCAGGATTCGATTAAGTGTCTACATCTTTTAAGAGAATTATATTTCTCAAGGAGTGATAATGTTCCTAGTAAATTGTCTTTAGGATTACTCAGCAATGTTAAAAATAACTCATTTGGATTAATAAAAATATTAATTTTATTTGATGATTCAAGATTATTGAGAGCTAAGTAATCAGGCAGAAGTGAAATTAAGTTAATAGAAGAAAAATCTTTTTGAAGATTTTGACTATTTGATTGTTTTAAATCATTTAAGTAGTTTAAACCTAAATTATCTTGTTCAATTTTTGAAATAGCATCCCATAAACTTTGAATATAACTAGTATTAAAACCATTAATTTCTCTTTTGAGAAATTCATCACGAATAGATAGCCTAAGATCTGGACAATGTAAATAATAAAAAATTATTTCCGATTCATTTTTCTCCCGTCGGGAAATTTCATTAGGTTTTTCAAACTTTTTTGATCTACCATGCCAACGAAATCCCTTTACTTGATTTCTTAAATCTTGTTCAAACTGTATTGCTAACCTAGCTTGTCCCTTACTTAATTTTTCGGAAACTTTTTGTAGATAATGAGTTCTGGTTGATGATTGAGGTAATTTACTCAACAATTTTACCAATGACGAAATAACACTCTGGAAAATTTCAGATTTAGTTAAATCTTTATCTTTAAAGATCTGATCAATCTCCCAATCAATCCAAAAGGATGAATTATCAATTAAATTAAAATAATCTTCAGGAGTATGACTATTTAAATATTCATCAGGATCTTTAAAATCACTTAGTTGGAGTATCTTAAGATTAATTTGATCATGAATGGATAGACTCTCTACTTCTTTAATTACTCTTTTTGTAGCTAAAATACCTGCATTATCAGAATCAAAATTCAAAATTATATTTTTATTATCTGTACATCTACATAGTTGAGAAATTTGATACTTATTTAATGCGGTGCCGAGAGAAGCCACAGAATTAGTAATACCCTTTGAATGAAGAGAAATAACATCAAAGTAGCCTTCTACAATAATAGCTTTATCTCTTTTCCTAATATTGCTAGAAGCTTTTTCGAATGCAAACAACATTTTGCCCTTTTCAAATATCTCTGATTCAGGAGAATTAAGGTATTTAGGTTCCTGACCATCAAGAGATCTTCCTCCAAAAGCAACTACTCTTCCCTGCATATCATGTATTGGAACAATTAATCTATTTCTAAAACGATCATAAATTTTGTCAGAATTATCTTTAGATATTGCAAGGCCTGAAGCTAATATTAAATTAGTAGGAAATTTTTCTACCTTGGATAGATAGTTAAATAAATCATTCCATGAATTTGGGGCAAAACCTAATTCAAAGTTATCAATAATCTTATTACTCAAGTTTCTCTTTGATGTTAAATATTTCATTGCTTCAACACCAAGAGAATTATTTAATTGAGACTTAAACCAATTTTTAGTGACTCTTAATATTTTATAAAGCTCTTCCTTTCTAGATAATTGTTTTTTATAGGCTTCTACTTGGGGACCCTCGAGATTTTCAACATTAATATTATTTTTTTTAGCGAGAGAAAGGACAACATCTGAAAAATTTGCACGAGTAAATTCCATTAAAAATTTAATAGAGTTACCACCAGCACCACAAGAAAAGCAATAATAGAATTGTTTACTAGGTGATACTGTCATAGATGGCTTAGTATCATCATGAAAAGGGCAAATCCCAACAAATTCCTTGCCTTTTTTCTTAAGAACAATATGTTCAGATATAACGTCAACAATATCTGCTTTTTCCTTAACCTCTTGAATAGTTCTTGGGTGTATAGAATGAACCATTGAGATTATTATCGAAAAATAAATAATGATTTATTTGTTATAGGTCAAAATCAAATAAGAATCTACTTAATTTCACAATAAAATTATTTTTTTAAATGATAAATATCGAAGAATTAGAAAAAAGACTTAATTCATTAAAAAAGTATAATTTGGTATTTGCCTCATTCTTCTTCAGTTTGATGACTTTGTGCGTAAAAAATATTGATAAAAGGATACCTATTTATGAATTAGTTTTATTCAGATCATTGTTAAGTTTAATAATTACATTATTAATAATTAATATAAAAAATATAAATCCTTGGGGCAAAAATAGACCATTACTTATCTTAAGAGGTTGTTTAGGTACTCTAGCTTTAGTTTGTATTTTTTATGCTATAAGAAATATGCCTCTTAGTATATCTACTGTCATTCAGTACACATATCCTATTTTTATATCTATATTTGCTGGCATTTTTATAAACGAGAAAATAACACGTAATATAATTTTTGCTTTAATTATTGCCTGGATTGGAATATTAGTAATATTAAATCCAAGCCAATTATCAAACATAAACGTTGAAATTGAAATTATTTCGATTTTGATAGCATTTCTTGGAGCAATATGCACAGCATTAGCTTACGTTACAGTTAAGAAACTTTCATTTAGTGAAGATATTTATGTAATTATTCAATATTTTCCACTTGTTTCTTTTATGACTCTATTACCAATTGTATTAATCAATTGGGTCACCCCAAATTGGAGTGAATTAGTTTGGATATTAGGAATTGGCTTATTTACTCAATTAGGTCAGACTTTCTTAACTGTAGGATTAAAAAATTTACCTGCTTCTGAAGCATCAATAATTAATTATTTACAAGTTTTATTTGGCTCAATTTGGGGGATATTGTTTTTTAGTGAAATAATCAACATAAATTTTTTATTAGGCGCCTCACTAGTTTTATTAGGAACTATTATATCTACTACCAAAATAATCAAAAGGACATAGAATATTATTAGATTGAAAATGATGATGAAATTTCACTATTTAGCTTTATTATTTTGTTTTTCTCCTATTGCTCAAGTTAATGCAACAACCCCAAAATCAGTAACTTGTACAAGAACTGAATATAGAGAAGAGTACATTCCTGGAACAAAATCAAACCCAGGTTACGTAAAAAGTTATGAGGTAGACGTTGTAATACCTTGTGGAGGTCAAAGCAAAGCTGAAAAAATAGATGATAATGACTGCAGTGAAGGTTCTGTTATAGGGGGTCTTCTTGGTGCTGGAATTGCATTATCCTCATCTAGAGGGAAAGACAGGTTTTGGGCTGTACCAGCTGGCGGTACTGCAGGAGCGCTAATTGGATGTCAGGTGGATGGTGGTTAATTGATTAGTTGGATAAATGGAGATTTAGTTGATTTATGGCAAACTAATCAAAAATTTTTTGTTTTAATAAATTGTCAAGGATTAGGATACGAAATACAAATACTAGAATCCTTTTTTCTTAAATTAAAAACAAATCAGATATCTACTAAAAACATTACTCTTTGGATAAAGCATATAAAAAAAGAAGATTCAGATTTATTATTTGGATTTACATCAAAGGATCAAAAGAATTTCTTTATTGAAATTTTAAGTATTCGAGGTGTTGGATCTCAAATTGGTATTGGGATATTAAACAAATTTTCTATTAGTGAAGTTATAAATGCAATAAAAACACAAGACAAAAAATTAATATGTTCTGTACCTGGTATAGGACAAAAAATGTGTGAGCGGTTAATTTTAGAATTAAAAATTAAATTTAAAAGTGAAATACAATTTTCAGAAGAAAAAAGCAAAGACGAATTTGAGATTAAGGATCCTGAGATAAATAAAATGATAGAAGACCTCCAGTTAACCCTTCAATCATTAAGTTACAAAAACAAAGAAATAAACACTATCTTGCCAATTATTATTAAAGAAATAGATCTCCTAAGTAAAAAAGAAAATAATTTATCATATGAAAATCTATTGAAATTAGCTATGCATTATCTAGATAAGGACAGTAGTAATTTAGCTATATGACGTAGTATCATAGATTAAAAGAAAAAAATTTTATGTCATTAGATACAGCTGAAAAACAGAAGCTTATTGAAAATCATCAAGTACATCCAACTGATACTGGTTCAGTTGAAGTACAAGTTGCAATGCTTTCTAAAAGAATATCGAAATTAAGTGACCATCTCCAAGGAAACATTCATGATTTCGCTTCAAGGCAAGGATTATTAAAAATGATTGGTAAAAGGAAAAGATTACTATCTTACTTAAAAGACAAAAACGTTCAGAAATATCAAGAACTAGTAAAGAAAATTGGAATCAGAGGATGATCTCAATTAATGAAAAAAAAGCAATCTAAAAAAAAGATACAAAATAAAAAGAAAAAAAACTATTCTGAGACAACAGCTTTCTCTAATCTAGAAAAAAAATCTATTCCTGTAACCAAGCCAAAACGATCAACAAGTGGCATACCTAAATATGTAGCGGATAGAATGGCAAAAAGAATATTTTTTACAGCTGGAATACCGACATTATTAGGAATGTCTGTTTTTGTTGTTAGCTACATTATCGTTACAAGAAATATTGCTGAAATACCTCCTTCCTCAACCATTGCAATTTCAGCATTGTTTTTCTTGTTAGGTCTAGCAGGATTAAGTTTTGGAATATTATCAGCTAGTTGGGATAAAGAGCCTGGATCTTTTTTTGGTATTGAAAATATCCCAATGAACATACAACGTGCAAAAGCTGCCTTCAAACCTGCAACTCAAAATTTTGAGGATAAAAGTTAATCTAGGAAACTAAAGATTTCAAATTAACTTGGAATGATTTATCTTCTAATAATTTGCAAGCTCCTTGAATATCACCAATACAGAATTGTTCCCCAAATTTAACGTAGGTAACACTATTTTTATTTCTTACTGCAGCTAAAACTGGAGTCTTGATTCCACATCGCCCTTTATCTGGTTTAAATTTAATTAAGCAGTCTCTCAAAGTATTTTGTACCCTTACATCTGATGCTTGAGAACTTTCAAGATTAATAATTAGCAATTTAAGATTATCGATTTCTCTACAATCATCAATTATTAATTGAGTCTTATCACTTTTTTTATCAATTGTTCCCCATATCAATAATCTAGTATCTGTAAGAAGAAATTCTGATAATCTGACATAAGTTTTTGGAAAAACTATTGCTTCGCAACTTCCAGAAAGATCTTCAAGCTGAACTATAGCCATCCTATCTCCTTTTCTCGTTGTAATTTGCTTCAAATCAGGGATCATTCCAACTAAAGAGACTTTGGTTCTATCTTTTGTTTCTTCTAGCTGCGAAATGCTTATAGGAGATATAAGTTTTGCTGGCTTAGTTAAATGCTTTAAAGGATGATCAGATAAATAAAAGCCTAGTAGCTGTTTTTCTAACTTTAACTTCTCAATAAGTGAATAATCATCAACCTTAGCTAATTGTGAATCTGAAAAAGCAACATTAGAAAATTCTTCTTTAGAATCAAATAGATTTCCTTGCCCCGACAACCTATCACGATTTCTTGAAGAGGCCCACTCAATAACGTGTTCGAGATCTGACAATAACTGAGCTCTATTTTTATCATTTGAAAACTCATCTAGTGCTCCACAATGAATTAAAGATTCAAGACTTCTTTTGTTAAGAACATTAGTAGGCAAACGATCGCAAAAATCCGACAATGACTTAAAGATTCCAAAACTATTTCGGTTTTCAATTATATTTCTTATTGCAGAATCTCCTAAATTCTTTATTGCGGATAGTCCGAATAAAATCTGATTTTTCTTAATAGTGAAATCAACCCCAGAAAAATTAATGCTTGGTGAGATAACTTCAATTCCCATGGAATAACAATTAGAAATATATCTTTGCATCTTGTCGCTTGAGCCAGAATTCACACTTAAGAGGGCTGCCATATAGGCAACAGGAAAATGAGCTTTTAAAAATGCGGTTTGATAAGTTACAGCACCATAAGCAGTAGAGTGACTTTTGTTAAAACAATATTCTGCGAATAAAACCATTTGATCAAAAAGGTCATTTGCTAATTTTTCATCTACACCTTTCTTCATAGAACCGTCTACAAAAATATTCCTATGCTTTACCATCTCAGATACTTTCTTTTTCCCCATTGCTCTTCGAAGTAAATCAGCATCACCCAAAGAATAACCGGCTAGGTCTTGAGCAATTTTCATAATTTGTTCTTGGTAAACCATAATTCCATAGGTTTCAGTGAGAATTGACTTAATAAAAGGATGAGGGAAATCAACCTTTTCGTTCCCATTTTTTCTATTAATGAATTTAGGTATAAGCCCTGCATCAAGAGGACCTGGTCTATAAAGAGCCAGTATGGACGAAATATCCTCTAGAGAGTTTGGTTTAAAATCCTTAACGACCTGTTTCATACCAGAGGATTCAAGTTGAAAAATTCCTTCAAGATCTCCTCTCCCAATAAGCTCAAAGGTTTTGCCATCATTTTGAGGTAACTCATCAATATTTATTTTCTTTCCAGTAGACTGATTAATAAGAGAAACTGTCTTTTCAATCATCGTGAGATTTTTAAGACCCAAGAAATCCATTTTCAATAATCCAAGTGATTCGATATCATCCATAGAATATTGAGTTATTATTTGTCCTTCATTATTCCTTTGAAGAGGTACAAGTTCATCAAGAGGATCAGATGCGATAACAACTCCAGCAGCATGAACTCCATATGTTTTATTAGTTCCTTCAATTCTCAAAGCCAAATCTACCCATTTTTTTACCCTACTATCATTAATATATTTGTCTCTAAACTCTTGGCTAGGAGAATCCTTATCAATCATTTGATTTAATTTATAAGGTTTCCCTCTTACAACAGGTATTAACTTAGCCAATTTATCCGCCTCTCCGTATGGTATATCAAGAACCCTTGCGACATCTTTTAAAACAGCCTTAGAGGTCATTTTATTGAAAGTAATTATTTGCGCAACTTTATCCTCTCCATAACGATTAGTAACATAATCAATAACTTCATTTCTTCTATCAATACAAAAGTCGGTGTCAATATCTGGCATAGACATTCTTGCTGGATTTAAAAATCTCTCAAACAACAATCCATGCTCAACAGGATCTATATTTGTAATTTGAAGGGCATAAGCTACTAGTGAACCTGCTGCAGAACCTCTACCGGGTCCTACCGGGATAGAATTGTCTCTAGCAAACTTGATGTAGTCCCAAACAACCAAAAAATAATCAGGGAACCCCATATCTCTAATAATTTTTAATTCGGAAGATAGTCTTTTTTTATAGTTATCATCAACTTCTGATAGATCATTTTTTTTAAGTCTTTTTAAAAGACCTTTATTAGATAATTGTGATAGGAAAGAAAATGAATCTGTATTTTCTTTAAGAGGGAATTTTGGCATTCTATAGTTACCAAACAAATCGAAAATTTCAACTTTTTGTGAAATTTCTACTGTATTATTAATTGCTTCATTAATTGATTCATCATCGATATGATCTTTAAAAAGTTCAAGCATTTCATTTTCACTTTTGATATATTCTGTACCGGTATATCTCAATCTTTTTTCATCACTTATTAGTTTTCCTGTCAATACACAAAGCAATGCATCATGTGCTTCAACATCCATATTTGATAAGTAGTGCGCGTCATTGGTGGCAATAACTTTTATTTGGTGCTTCTTACCAATTTTTATTAATTCAACGTTTACAATTCTATCTTCAATAGAGCCGTGATCTTGTATTTCAAGATAAAAATCATTAGCAAATAATTTTTTATACCAAAGAGCTATATCCTCTGCTACGTCTAATCTACCTTTTAAGATAGCCTGAGGTATCTCTCCTCCAAGACAAGCTGTAGAAACTATTAGACCATCACTGTATTTACTTAAAAGAGATTTATCAATACATGGTCTAGAAAAAATGCCTCTACCTCTCATCCCATTAAGGTGACTAATTGTTGTTAACTTCACTAAATTCTTATAACCAGTATAATTTTTTGCTAACACCACCAAATGATATCTTTTTTCTTTTTTTGGTTGAGGATCATCAATAGAACCATTAATCACATACATTTCATTACCAATAATTGGCTTTATGCCTTTCTCTTTACACTTCTTGACCAAATCAAGAACACCATACATAACTCCATGATCAGTAAGGGCTATAGATTCTATTCCTAGATCAGAAGCTCTTTCTACAATTTTTGAAATCTGACTGGCTCCATCAAGTAAGCTGTAGTCACTATGATTATGAAGAGGAACGAAACCCATATTCAAATAATTTATATATATAAGATAGAGAAAATTTCTAAAAGATCTATACTTTGCGATTACAAATTAATTATTAATACAAATTTATAGTAAAGGTCTCTTCTTTATTACCTGAGCATCTATTTCAAAAATATTTGCAGCATTCAATAATTTATCTTCTTCTAATACGTTTCCTATTAACTGCATTCCTATAGGTAATCCTTTATTATCAAAACCACAAGGAATACTGATTGCTGGGAGTCCTGCTAAATTAACAGGAACAGTTAATAGATCAGACAAATACATTGAAAGTGGATCATTGACGAAATCACCCTTCAAAAAAGCGGTGGTTGGACAAGTTGGGGTTAATAAAAGATCTACCTTCTTAAAAGCATTATCAAAATCATTTCTTATAAGTGTCCTAACCTTTTGTGCCTTCTTGTAATAAGCCTCACTGTATCCAGCTGACAAAGCATAAGTTCCTATCAAAATTCTTCTTTGCACTTCATCTCCAAATCCTTCAGCTCTACTTTTTGAGGTCATATCAATAAGATTTGAACCTTCATTCGATCTGTAGCCATATTTGACTCCATCATATCTAGCTAAATTTGCTGAGGCTTCAGATGGTGCAATGACATAATATGTCGCTATTCCATCGTTAAATCTAGGACATTCAACTTCGATAATTTCAGCACCTAAAGCTTGGAATCTATCAACTCCAGAAAGAACAGATTCCTTAACTTCTGAATTAAGTCCTGGATGTTCAAAACATTCTTTAATAATTCCAATTTTTAAACCCTTTATAGATTTATTTAAGTCAGACAAATAATTTGGTACTGGCTTATCAAGACATGTTGAGTCAAAGGGGTCTTTACCAGAAATTGAATAAAGAATTTCAGCCGCATCTGAGACAGTATTTGTAATTGGGCCAATTTGATCAAGAGAGCTAGCAAAGGCTACAAGTCCCCATCTGCTAACTCTGCCATAAGTAGGTTTAAGACCTACAACGCCACAAAAAGAAGCTGGTTGCCTTATTGATCCTCCTGTATCAGAACCTATAGCCGCTGCACAAAATCCAGCGGCAACTGAAGCAGCACTACCACCTGAACTACCTCCTGGTACTCTATTAATATCCCAAGGATTTGAAGTGACGCCAAATACAGAAGTTTCAGTTGAACTACCCATTGCAAATTCATCCAAATTTGTTTTTCCTAAACAAATTCCCCCTGAAGACCACAATTTACTCGACGCAGTAGATTCATAAGGCGCAACAAAGTTTTTGAGCATTTTACTTGCACAAGTTGTAGCAACTCCTTTGGTACAAATATTATCCTTTATTGCTATTGGCATCCCCGCTAGAGGAGGCAGTTCTTCTTTATTTTGAATTAATTTATCAATATTCTCTGCTTGCGCGATAGCGTTATCTTTTGTAGTACAAATATATGAATTAATTTCAGGATCTTTACAATCGATTTTGGCAAAGATATCATTAATTAATTCCTTAACAGAAGAATTATTGCTGATAATTTCTTTTCTTAAAGAATTAAAATCCATTTCTTAAATTATTTCCTTAATAAAGGCTATCAAACAGTTAAAGGTTCTTCTTTTTTGCAACGCACTAAACTGTGTTTAATATTTTTGGAACCTTCATCAGAAAGATCTTTAATAAAAGAAGACATATTTTCTTTTAAACTACGTTTAGTAATAAATGGCCCAAACCAGTAAGTGCTACTAGGTTGATCTGTCTCAATTTTAGCCCACCAAGCTAAACCGAGTTTGTTTCCAAAGTTTCTAATCAATTTTTTTGGTCTGTTAGACCATCAATTCTTGTTAAATTCTATACAATTTTGTAGTGAAAATTCAATAAATTTTTATTAATCATATAAATGTATTGAAACAACAACATTTTAGTAGTCTTTAAAAACAGTGATTAGCAACAATAAAAATCATTTACCTGTCAAGTGAAATAAGGATATGGCGGCCGCCACAGAGGCATTTAAACTAGAAGTCTTACCTTTAAGAGAAATACTTAATATAAAATCGCATTTTTTTTGAGTAAGTAAAGAAATACCTTTATCTTCAGAGCCTACTACAACTACCAAAGGTGCTTTTTCCTGAAAATTTGAGATAGATATTTGACCGTCTCCAGATAAGCCAACAACGAGAAAACCATTTCTCTTAAGTTCCTCAAGTGCTCTATTTAAGTTAACTACTCTACTTACATGAAGGTATTCTAAGGCTCCTGCTGCTACCTTAGCGACTGTCCCAGTCAATCCTGCAGACCTTCTCTGAGGAATAATCACACCCTTGCAGTCAAATGCTTCCGCTGATCTTATAATCGCACCAACATTATGAGGATCAGTTATACCATCTAATGCGACTATTACAGGATTTGGACAATTGCGTTTAGAAAAATCGATTAATTTTTCCAGGGATATTGTTTTAGAGCATGCTAACTGCAATGCTACACCTTGATGTGAAGCACCATATGTCAATTGCGAAAGCCTGTTCCAAGAAACTTCTTCAATAAGAACTCCTTTTGATTTAAGATCCTTAAGCAAAATATAGAATTTGTCTGAAGAAAAAATTTCCGAAGTACACCAAATCCTATTAATCGCTCTATTACTACTAAGAGCCTCATAAACGGAATGTTTACCCCATATCCAATCATCAAAATTTCTCTTATTAGTAAACTCTTGATTCATATCAGAATTTTTTTTAGAAAATTCTGTATTAAATTTATATCTTGGATTTCTTTTTTTTAAAGACGCAAAAGTATTATTTTCATCATTTTTTTTTAAATTTTCAACTTTCTTATTTTTACTGGAATTGTTCAAAAATCTATCATTTTTGTCTGAACGATTTGTATTTTTTGAGTAATAACCAAAATCTTGATTTCTTTTGTGCTCTTTATTATTTTTTCCGAGAAATTTATTTGAGGAGTTTTTCATAAATTCAATTCATTCTTAATTCTAAATATTCAAAAAGTGTTGATAATCTTTGAGGATCTTTTAAAAATAGCCAGCCAATAAGAGTTTCAAAACCAGTTGCTCTAGAGTAGATGGTGGGGTCTGAAGATTTTGGATATCTCTTTGTTTTATTTCTAGCACGCCTAATTAGATCCATTTCATTTGAAGTTAACAAATGTTCAATTTGACTTAATGACTTTGACTGAGATTTTGCTTTTACTTCGTTTACTACAGATAAATGGAGGTCTTTAGATTTTAACGGGAAATGAACATGCCTTAGTCTTTGGTGGAGCTCCCATACTGAATCTCCAAGCCAAGCAAGTTGAATAACACCTATATCCTCTGGAGAACCATATGGAACCAAGTTTTGAATCCAATAATTCAATTCTTTAAATAATTTAATGCATCTTCAAGGCTTGACTTCAAGTTAAGAAAATCCCCTAAACGAACAAGTTTAATTGTTTGGGCCACTCTTGAATTGCCAACGACAGAGAACCCAAGTTTAGACTTTTTGCATTCTTTTGCAGTTTGAACAAGTGCTCCAAGACCCGAGGAATCTAAAAAATCTATTTTTGTAAGATCAATAACGAATGGAAGGTCATTTTTTAAATTAGTTACAAAACTCTTAAATTGTTTTTCTGAGAAAGCATCAAGTTGGCCTTTAAAAGTAAAAACCATAATGTTTGTTGTAACCTCAATGTTTCCTCTTAAAGAAACGGTTAACTTCTGGAAATCTTCTATGATTTAATACCTCCAAAAAATTAATACATCAAATGTAATTATCAAATCAAAAGAAAACAATATGTCAACATCTTTCTAACATTAGAGAAACAAATTTTTTAAATAAATAATCTGAATCATGTGGGCCAGGTCCTGCTTCTGGGTGATATTGCACACTAAATATAGGCTTCTTGTAAACCTCCAGGCCAGCAACAGTATTATCGTTGAGGTTATAATGGGTAATTCTAACTATGTCTTTTGATAGAGAATTGGGATCAATAGCAAAACCATGATTCTGACTAGTAATCTCAATTTTATTATTTTCACCACAAGGATGATTTAAACCACGATGTCCAAAGGGTAATTTATAAGTTGAACCTCCTAATGCCAATCCAAATATTTGATGGCCAAGGCAAATACCAAACATAGGAATTTCTCCATATTCAATGAGTGATTTAGCTAAATTTATACCTTCAGAAACTGTAGAGGGATCGCCTGGACCATTTGAGAAAAATATACCATCCGGCTTGTTAGACAGAACATCTTTAAGAGAAGATCGAGAAGGTAAAACCAAAACTTCACAACCATGGGATACAAGTCTATTTAGAATTGAATTTTTAATTCCAAAATCAATTGCTACTATTTTTAACTTTTTATAAGAATCATCATGTCTTTTTCTTAAATCAAAAATAGTTTGCGTATGACTTTTCCATAAATATTGTTGATTTGTTGAAACAACTTTTGATAAATTTAATCCCTCCATCTTTGGCGTATCCTGAATAATCTTTAAACAACTTTCATCAGTTTTATCTAAAGAGGTAATAACTCCATTCATAGCGCCACTAGATCTTAAAATTTTAACAAGAGCTCTTGTATCAATTCCATGTAGACCTATGATATTTTTCTCAACTAACCATTGATTTAAATTCTTTTTAGATCTCCAATTGCTGCTATTAGATGAAAAATTTCTAACAATTATTCCTTTAACATTGATATTAGATTCTGAATCTTCAAAATTAATACCAGTATTTCCAATCTCTGGATAAGTGAATGTTAATATTTGTCCGTAATAACTTGGATCAGTAATAACTTCCTGATATCCGGTCATTCCGGTATTAAAGACTATTTCTCCCATTGCTGTACCAGAAGCACCAAAAAAGAATCCTGGGAATACAATTCCATTACTTAAGACTAATTTCGCGTTTTTCTTATATGGATTAATCATCAATTTGAAATTTATTAATTTGTAAGTAAATAATTTTTTAAAAGTAAAAACTTTTTCCAAGGATCTCCATGATTTATCGAAAATAAAGCTTTATTAAATCCTTCATTTAAATCATCCTCAATGCCTGCGGCCCAAAGCACTAAAGCAGAGTTCAAGGCAACTACATCAATATGAGCTTTTTGTCCGGAACCATTTAAGACAGACTTTAATATTTCTTCGTTAGACTCAGGATCAGAAACTACAAGCTTTTCGTTTGATACATTTTCATGGTTAAAGTCTGAAATATTTATTTCTGAAAACCGTAATTCACCATTGTCAACAAATACTAATTTGTTTTCTCCTTGAAGCGAAGCTTCATCAAGGCCACCAGAACCATGAACGACTATTGCTCTATTCATACCCATTTTTAAAAGTGCGCTACCCATAGGTTTTAAAAGATCCTCTGAAGCAACACCCAAAACTTGTGCATTGGGTCTTAAAGGATTTACCAATGGACCTAGTTGATTAAATACTGTCCTTATTCCAAGGGTTTTTCTTAATGGAGCAAGTTTTATTAAAGATTTATGCCAAACAGGTGCGAACAAAAAAGTTATTCCAATTTCACTCACTGCTTTTATTACTTTTTCTAATGAACAATTTAAATTCAAACCAAGATTCAACAACACATCAGCAGAGCCAACTTTTCCACTAGCACTTTTATTTCCGTGTTTTGCAATTTTTACCCCACAAGATGCAGCTACAAATGCAACTGCAGTTGAAATATTGAATGTATTAGCTCCATCTCCCCCTGTTCCACAAGTATCTACTAAATACAAATTTGGTCTAGCTACTGGCAATTTGCAAACATTTAAGAGTTCCTCAGCCATAGAACTTAGTTCGACACCTGTAGAATGCTTTGCTCTCAAAGCACTCAAAAAAGCTCCTGTTTCAACATCTGAAATTTCATCATTAAGCCATCTTTGCATTAAAGTTCTAGAAGTGAATTCATCAAGGTCCCTTCCTTCCAACAAATTATTTAGGATTTCAGCGTTTGATAGTTTATAAGACATTTATTTATTTAAGAAAAATTATGCAGATAAAAATCAATTTGAGGTGTCAAAACCTGAGCCAACTAAATCTTTATTTGTATTTGAAGGCCTGAAGCTTTTCGACCAAATATTTTTTGTTTTTGAAAAAAGTTCATTTTTAGTGATCTTCCAAAAATTTAAAATTTTTTCAATATCATTTTTAATTTCAATTTCTCCTGGGAAATTGTTATAACGATTTATTAATCTAGCTAAATTAATATAGTCAAGATCTTCTGGTGTTTTTCTAGTGATAAGGGAATCTATAATATTCTTGTCTGTTTCATGTAATGGATGAGTTTGCTCGTTACCCATAAATAAATACTAAATCATTTATAAAATTAGCTCACATATTCAAAAATGAAACATTATCTTAATCATAT
Source organism: uncultured Prochlorococcus sp. (assembly GCA_902617605.1). Taxonomy (GTDB): domain Bacteria; phylum Cyanobacteriota; class Cyanobacteriia; order PCC-6307; family Cyanobiaceae; genus Prochlorococcus_A. Next base: position 35,026 of record CACMXO010000007.1, read on the forward strand.
GGGCAAAATAAAATGAAAAATTTAAAGATAGAAGTTATATCTAAATACCTAAGACCTTACAAAAAAGAATTCTTATATGGATCTTTGGCTCTCTTGGTAGTAAATATATTAAGTGTTGTAATACCTTTAGAGGTAAAAAATATAATTGACCAATTACAAAATGGATTTTCTTCTGATTTTGTTATTTCTAAATCTTTGTGGTTAATATTTTTAGCAACATGTATGGGTTTAATAAGATTATTTTCGCGACAGATAGTTTTCGGCATAGGTAGAAAAGTAGAAGTAAATCTTCGTCAAAAACTTTTTGACCATTTACTTATTCAAGATCCTGAATGGATTCAAAAAAAAGGTAGTGGAGACATTATTAGTAGAGCTACAAGCGATGTTGAAAACATAAGAAGACTTCTAGGGTTTACTGTTTTAAGCTTGTGCAACATTATCCTAGCTTATTCATTTACTATTCCTTCAATGTTTTCAATAAATAAGACGCTAACAATATCAGCTTTAATGATATTTCCATTAATCCTTGGAATCGTAAGTCTATTTGGTGGAAGAATGGTTAATCAAAGAAAAGCTCAACAGGAATCATTATCAAAACTCAGTGATCTAATACAAGAAGATCTTTCTGGAATAAGCGCCATCAAAATTTATGCCCAAGAGAATGCTGAGAAAAAAGAATTTAAAATATATAATAATGCTTATCGAAATTCAGCAATAAAACTTGCAAGAACAGCGAGTACCCTATTCCCATTGTTGCAGGGTATTTCTTCAATTTCATTATTGATTTTATTATCTTTAGGAACTTTTCAACTAGAGAGTGGATTTATTTCAATAGGTGGTTTAGTAGCTTTAATTCTTTACGTAGAAAGACTAGTCTTTCCTACAGCTCTTTTAGGCTTTACTTTAAATACTTTTCAACTCGGTCAAGTGAGTTTAGATCGTGTAGAAGAAATTTTTCAGAACAATCCAACTATTATAGATAGAGCAGACACTAAATTTTTAAAAAGAAAAGTTAAAGGATTGCTAGAAGCAAGAAGTTTAACGATAAAGTATCCAGGATCAAAATTTAATTCATTAAATGGTCTCAATTTTAAAATTTATCCTGGTGAACTTATTGCAATAGTTGGCCCAGTAGGTTGTGGAAAGACCACATTAGCGAAGTCTCTAGGAAGAACTATTGAAATTCCAGACAATCAATTATTTTTAGATGAAGTTGATGTGAAAACGATTAAATTAAGTGATCTTAGAAAGAATATTTCAATTGTGCCTCAAGAGGCATTCTTATTTACTTCTACAATCTCAGAAAACCTAAGTTTTGGAGAACCCAAAGCTTCTAAATTTTTAGTAAAAGAAAGCGCTACAAAAGCTGGATTGATTGATGATATCAATAGTTTTCCTCAAAAGTTTAAAACTATTGTTGGTGAAAGGGGTATTACATTAAGTGGTGGACAAAGGCAAAGAACTGCACTAGGAAGAGCGCTGCTTGTTAAATCTCCAATTGTTGTTCTTGATGATGCCTTGGCTAGTGTTGATAATAAAACAGCCTCAAGAATAATAAATGAGATGAGTGATAGAAGTAATAAAACAATCATAATGATTAGTCACCAACTATCTGTTGCAGCTACTTGTGATAGGGTTTTAGTAATGGATAAAGGAGAAATAGTACAAGAAGGGAATCATAAGGATTTAGTAAAAAAGAATGGGCTATATAAACAACTTTGGGAAAGAGAACTAGCTACAAGAGCTGTTAAGAGCTAAAAGTAAATTTTTATACTTATAATAAAGAAATTTAATTATGTTTAAATTCCTAAAAAGCATTATGAATAATGAGGAAGTAAGTTTAACTAATAATGATTATTCATTGCATAGAATTTTAAAAACAGATATTAAAAAAGATCCTTATATTCATGAAGATGAAATAATTTTTGGTTGTGGTTGTTTCTGGGGAGCTGAAAAATGTTTTTGGAAACTTCCTGGAGTTGTTACAACTTCTGTAGGTTATGCTGGTGGTGAAAAAAACAATCCAACTTATTATGAAGTATGTTCCGGCTTAACTGGTCATTCAGAAGTTGTAAGAGTTATATGGGATAAAAGGGAAATAGATATAAGTGATTTATTAAAAATGTTTTGGGAATGTCATGACCCTACACAAAAAAACAGGCAAGGTAATGATATAGGAACTCAATATAGATCTGCAATATATTACAAAAATGAAAATAATTTAAGCACTATTTTAGCCAGTAAAGAACAATATCAAAGGGAATTAAACAAAAAAAATCATGGTTTAATTGAAACGGAAATAAAAATTATTGATACATATTTTTATGCAGAACAATACCATCAACAATATTTAGCATCAGCTGGAAGTAGGCAGTATTGTTCGGCCTCTCCTACAAAAGTTAAGTTAGGAGTTTTTACTGGAAGCGATTACAAATTAAAAGACTATGTATGGGAAAACTTTAATTGGGAAGTTGATAAGTGTGTATTGAGATCTGATAACAATCCAATAAAGAATAACATTTAAATCGATCTTATCTTTATAGTAAAGAAACGGGGCGTAGCGCAGTTTGGTAGCGCACCACTTTGGGGTAGTGGGGGTCGTGGGTTCAAATCCCGCCGTTCCGATTACTTATCGTCTTCATTTATTAGTGACTTGTATAGTTTATATGAACTTATGCCTACAGCTATAAATGTAAAAGATGAAAAAAAAGCTAAAACCAATATCGTAAGATTTGAGACTTCCACTTCACCTAATTGGAAAGATATAAAAATATTCATTAGAAAGAAATTTTTTTAAACCTTAACACAATTGCAAAAAATTTTTCACAGCAATTTATAAATTCAGAAGAATCACAAAGCCAAAAATGACACGATAAATAACAAAAATTTTTAACCCATTTGAAGAAAAATACTTTAATAAGAAATCTATAGCAAATAAAGAGGACAGAAATGTCGTAATAAGACCAACAAAAAGAGGGAGAAAACCAAATGCAAAAAAATCATTAAAAGAAGAAATAAACTCAACAATCGCTGCAAGAGAGATAGCTGGTATACCTAAAAGAAAAGAAAATTTCGCAGCATCGCCTCTTTCCCATCCTGATATTAGAGCACTTGAAATAGTAACACCCGATCTTGATACTCCAGGGAAAATGGCAAATGCCTGAAAGAAACCTATCAAAAAACTATCTGAATAATTATGGTTTTTAATATTAATAGAATGACTTTTCGCACTATCTGCCAAGTACATAAAAAAAGCCATTAGGAAGGAGACCAATGCTATTGATATATTTGAACGAAGTACATTTTCAAAAAAATAGGGCGCAAATAATTTTATACTTCCACCAACCAAAACAATTGGGATAGTACCAATCAAAATAGACCTTAGTAATCTTTCATGTATGAGATATTCAAGAATTTTTTGTGAAGATTGACTTCTAAATTTAAAAATATCACTCCTAAAATACCAAGCTACAGCTGCAACACTTCCAAGTTGAATAGTAGCGGATAATGAGGGGCCAGGATCATCAATACCTAAAAAAAGAGATATAACTTTTAAATGAGCTGTACTACTTACAGGAATGAATTCAGTCAACCCCTGGATTAACCCATATAAAATAAATCTTAAGTATTCCAATAAATTATTAAATAACCTAATTAATTAATAGCAATTTACATTTTATAGTTAAAAGCTAATGTAGAAAAATAAAAAGAAAGTCTATTAAAATATTATTTTTTTTTCATCATTATTCAATCTTTTCTCATTTTGCAAAAGTTGACTATTTCTTAATAAAGGAACTTACAGACAAGTGGCGGAAGAAGACCAGAGGTTATTGAATAAAAATTCCTTGTGATATTTTCTATTCCAATGAATCATATGGATAAATGTAATAAGGTAGGCGAAAAATTAAAAATAAAATATAAAAAACCTTCTAACAATTTGATAGCAGATGGAAATATATTTAGAGGTGGTTGAAAATAAAGTTACCTTTTAACATCGTGAGCACAGCCATCACCTTTATAATTTTCACTCTCGTAAAAATCATTTTTTGTACCAAAGTAAACTGTTAATAAAACGAACGGTAAGCTTAATATAAATAAAATAGTTGTTAAGTCCATAATTTTAACTTAATAGGTAAGGTTATCAAAAATTAAAATAACCATTTAATCATCAAGCCATGCTTTAGTAATCTGTAGGTCCTTTAATGCCAAGATAAAAGAAGGCTCCTAAACCAACTAAAAGTAAAACTCCAGCGACAGCTGCAGAAGGAACAAAACCTCCTATTGCAAAGGAAGAAAAATAATACATTTATAAAACTAAAACTAGTTTGATAATATCAATAAAAACTATTTATTTGTTAAAAATTTTGACTCGCAAACAATTAGAAAATACTGGTTCTACGCAACTAAAGTCGAATCTTCGTTATCAGCAGAGATTCTTATTCTCTCTTCCAATTTAGGGCCATATAATTCATTTCCCCAGATTTCTACTCTTGAGTCATTTGGGGCCATAAAAGTAAGAATGTCAGTTGGAAATAAAACTCTTTCTAAAAAAAAGTTTGATGGTCCTATACATCTTAAGACAACCATTCTATTACCATCATTTTTGTAGGAAAACTCAACCATCCCAAAAAAGCAAAATATGTCCAATTAAACACCATCTTGAACTACAAAAAATGTATTTAAAATTACTGAAAAAAAAGAAATTTAGAAAATGCTACAAATTTAATCCAGCCTCAATTAAATTTCTTTCTTGATCAATTAATAAAAGAGCATAAGAATTTATAAAATCAAAACTTTTACGGGGAATAGAAACATTAAGCATCCTCAAGAAATTAGATAATTTTTCATCTTGAAGAGCATTCCCTTTCTGCAGAAGCATTTCTTTTTCTTGAGATGACTTCCACGTATTCATATACTCAAACTTCAATGGCTTTAAATGCCATATATTGTCTATTAAACTCCAAACATCTAAATACTCATTTAACTTATTTTGAATCTTTAATGTGTATGAGCATTCATTTGGACTCAACGCTGCTGATTGTATGTGCTGATCCTTAACATCAATTGAGCAAGGTTTTATTCCTAAAAACCATCCCTCAAGAATTACTAAATCAGGATTATCAAATCTCCAATGAGATCTATCTCCTAAGCCATTTCTCAATGATTTATCAAAAACAGGAACATTTAACTCTCCATTAATTTTCCAATATAGTAATTTTTCATACATTAATTTTACTGAGTGACTACCAGGAAAACCTCTCGATACATTCCAAGGGTTATTCTTAATTGCTAATTTCATTTCATCTGAAGGAAGATAAAAATCGTCAATTGAAATAACAGCAATTTTAAAATTTAAATTTAAAGATATTGCTTCAAGCCAATTACCTAAAGTTGTTTTGCCTGTTCCCGGGAGAGCTGAGATCCCAATAATTTTTCTATTAGAAAAATTATTATGAAATCTATAGGCCTGAGATAAAAGAGGTAAAGCTAAACCCCAAATCCAATCATCATTTACTTTATTATTCCAATATTGATCAATTGAAAGGTTATTTTTTTGACTATTCCAAAAGTTGAACCAATCATCCAGGGATTCCCAACCAATATCAATAATTAATTTTTCAAATTTATCAAGAGGAAAATTAATATCTAAATCTTTCATCTTTCTAACTTAGTTCTCGCTTATTTATCAATTTATTGATTTCATTTTTCCAACCATATCCATTTGGTTCAGAAGCTAAGGTAAATTCAAAATCTTTTAATTGATCTAGTAAATTTAAGTTAGGTCCATCTATTCCTGGAATAACGATTTTAATATCTGAATTTAAAAGTAGAGGTAAATCATTTGGAGAATCCCCTAAACCTATAATTTCAATATTTTGAACATTTGAATATACTTTAAGAGCATTTATTGCTTTACCTTTATTCGATTTTGTAGATAATAAGTGACTCATTCTATTTCCCTTGAAAATATCAACATTGAATTTTTTACAACAAAAATTAATTTTCTCTTCTAAATAATTTGGCGGATTTAAAAAAGGCATGCTCCAGTGTCGATCACGCATTAAGTTCAATGAGTTGCCTTCTAAACCTGTAAGCTGAGTGGCTTCTTGATCAGTGAGATTATTAAGAGGAGTAAGTTTATAATCAATTTCTGTAGAAATAAAATTTAAGATTTCTTCAAGAGATTCGTATTTTATTCCAAGAATAATTTCTCCATTTACTCTTTCAAGAGATTCACCATATATTGCCGCACCATTCTCAACAATATAAGGATCCGTCAAGTTAAGTTCCTTTCTAATAACTTTTACTTCAGAAGCGGTTTTGCTTGTACAAAGAATTACGGGTATAGATAATTTTTGAAGTTTTTTTATAGTTTCTTTAGCAGGTGATAAATCATATGAGTGATCCATTAAAGTACCATCTACATCACTTACTACCCAAATAGAAGAATTTTCTATCATTTTTATAAAGCACTAAGCCAAATTACTTGAAAAGGATCAAGACTAATATTTTTGCAATTGTATTTAGTGGATGTTAAAAAATCATGGGTATTGAAATCATTATCAATTATTTTTGGTAGATCATTATCATTCAATTGATAATTAATTTTATTTTCAGTCATATTATGGATTGCAAAAACAGACTCCGGACCTTTACCTCTTTTAATTACAACAATATCACTTCTACCTTTAGACAAACATTTCATTTCCGAACGCGGATGAAATTGCTTTAATTCTGATCTGACATCCATAGCATTACGAAGATATTTTAAGTTTTTATTAGCATTAGATTCAGGATTATTTAAAACAGCTGAAAGATTTTCTGATTTAAACTTTTCTCTGTTTAGATCTCTTCTTTGACCTGTCATAGAAAAGCTTTTGATATCATTTTCTGAAGCTAGTAATGCAGGTAAATAAAATGCAGGGACCCCTTTCAGGGCCATTACTAATAATTGACTCAAAATAAATCTCTCATATTGAAATCTTTTAGCATCTCTACTGGAGTCTTCCATTGCACTCCACCAACTAATATTCAATTCATAAGGTTTATCCTCACCATTTGATAAACGTCTATGACTCACTAATCCTCCTCTTTTCTCACAGTTGATTAATAAATCCTTAATTCTCTGCTCATTCATTAAACCCTCAAGAGCTCTTAGCCCAACACCATCATGCGATGCAGTGAAATTAAATAAAGTAGTATCTTTAGGTAATATGGGCCAATCAAAAATCCAGGAGTTTAGAATATCAGCCCTTGAAGTAATAATTGCCTCTAGGAGAAGAGGAGGCAATGGGAAATTATATGCCATATGGGCTTCATCATCAGGAATGAGATAAGATAGATTCTCCTTCTGAGGAACATTGGTTTCTGTTATTAAAACGCCATCATCAATAAGATTATTTAAAAGAACTCTTAAGAGTTTCACAATTGAATGTGCTTTAGGTAAATGTAGGCATGTAGTCCCTGATTCCTTCCAAATAAAACCTACAGCATCAAGCCTTAACCATTTAATTCCATTAGATAAATAAGTACTTATTAAATTTAAGAACTCAAGAGTCATTTTAGGATTATGCCAATTCAAATCAATTTGATCTGGCCCAAAAGTTGTCCAAACTTGCTTAAGACCATTATCAGTATTTATTTGAGAAAACAAAGAGGAACTTCTAGGCCTAACTACATTTGACCAGTCAAGATTTTGTTTCGGTGAAAAAACATTTGATATACCAGGTTCTTGGGATTTAATAAATTGTTGAACCCATGGGTGAGATGATGAGACATGGTTTAGTACTAAATCAGCCATCAAATCATGATTTTTAGAAATACTTTTGAGATCATCCCAACCACCAAATTTTTCTTCTAAGGAATCATAACTTGAAACTGCGAAACCTCCATCGCTTGTGGATTTCAGAAATGGAAGAATATGTACAACTTTAGAAAGACTGCCAAAATGTTTACTTAACAACTTCCTAAGAGTTATTAGTGTTGCCTCGCCATTTTTATAAATACTATCTGCATAAGTTATCAAAACTGAATGAGATTCATTCCACCTTTCCTTATCTCTTATTTCTTCATAAGCAGATTTCTCTGAGAAATCATCTAAAATCTGTAATAATTGGTTTGAAATAAAATTAATTTCTTCTGTAGTATGATTTGAATAAATTGTTTTTAACAATTTATCAATTTTTAATCTATCTAATTTTTTCTCTGAATCAATTTGCTTCACTTTGAAAAAATCATCGAAGTATTAATACCATTCTGCACATCAATTAGAAAATGGACTTTCAACAAGGTTTAATCACAACAATACATGAATATGGAGTTACAGGAAATTTACTGAAAGAATTAAACAAAAGTCTTAAAAGAAGATCAACTAGCATTTTAATACCTTGCTTATATGAAGAGTTTGAGCGCCCAGCATTAAAAGATATAAGAGAAGTTTTAAAAAACCTTTCAGGCTTAAATGAATTAGTAATTGCACTCTCTGCAAAAACTGTTGAGCAAGTTAAGGCTGCAAAATCATTTTTTGACTCAATGCCATTCCCAGTACACGTTCAATGGACTAATTCTCCCTCTGTAATTGAGCTATTAAAAAGCCAAGAAAAAAATGGATTAGAACTTTTAGGAACTCCAGGTAAAGGATGGGCTGTATGGCAAGGCATAGGAGTTGCGACTAGAAAATCAGAAGTTGTTGCTCTTTTTGATGCCGATATAAGAACTTTTAGTCCTTTATATCCTTCAAGAATGATACTTCCACTTCTGGATGAATCATATGGAATATCATATGTAAAAGCTTTTTACAGTAGATTATCTCTAGAAACAAATCAATTGCAAGGTAGAGCAACAAGATTATTCGTGGGTCCTTTATTAGCAAGTCTTGAGCAGTTAGTTGGTAAGGGTCCGTTTTTACAATATCTTCAATCATTTAGATATCCATTAGCAGGCGAGTTTGCTTTTACTAAAGACCTTGCTATGAATCTAAGAATACCTTGTGACTGGGGTTTAGAGATAGGTTTATTATCAGAGGTTTATAGAAACGTTAGGACCTCCAAAATAGCCCAGGTTGACCTTGGTTTATTTGATCATAAACATAAGAATATTGGAGATTCTTCTAAAGAAGGATTACAAAAAATGTGTACAGAAATACTTTCAAGTGTTTTAAGAGGTCTAATGGAACATCAAGCCGAGACCTTAACTAGTACTCAACTAGCAACTTTAGAAGTTCTTTACAAAAGAGTTGGAGAAGATCGGGTAAAACAATTTGGATTAGATTCAGCAGTTAATCAACTTCCATACGATAGGCACGAAGAAGAATTATCAGTACAAAAGTTTGCGAAACTATTAAGACCTGCTACAGAAGATTATCTGGCTTGTCCTACGACACTTCAATTACCAAGTTGGTCAAGAGTTCTATCTTGTGAGAACAAACTTCAAGAAGATTTAGCTATTGCTGGGTCAAAAGACATAAAGATAAGTGAAAAAGAATTAATTAAAAACTTCTAAAGTAAAAAGTACCTTTGAGCCATTGGGACTTCATCAAGAGGTTCACAAGTAAGAAGTTCACCATCAGAAAAAACTTCATAAGTTTGAGGATCAACTGAAATATTAGGTAGTTTACTATTAAGTTTTAAGTGCGTTTTATTAATATTTCTCGTATTTTCTACGGCGATACATTTCTTTTGTAAGCCTAATTTATTTGGAATATTTTGATCAATTGAATTTTTACTTAGAAATGTAAATGAACTCTTAATTAGAGATTGGCCGAAACTTGCAAACATAGGTCGACCATGTATAGGACCTGGAGTAGGAATTGAAGCATTTGCATCACCCATTTGGGACCAAACTATAGATCCTCCTTTAACAACTAATTCAGGCTTTACTGCAAAAAAGGAAGGTTTCCACAATGCCAAATCCGCAATTTTACCCTTTTCTATAGACCCAACATGTTTATCAATACCATGAGCTATTGCAGGATTAATTGTGACTTTAGAAATATATCTCTTTACTCTAAAATTGTCGTTTCTATCAGAATCCTGCGATAGCGGCCCCCTTTGGACTTTCATTTTATGTGCGGTTTGAAAAGTTCTTGTAATTACTTCACCAACTCTTCCCATAGCTTGAGAATCACTAGCAATAATTGAAAAGGCACCTACATCATGCAAGATATCCTCAGCTGCAATAGTCTCTCTTCTGATCCTTGATTCAGCAAATGCAATGTCTTCTGGGATTTTAGAATCTAAATGATGACAAACCATTAACATGTCAAGATGTTCTTCTAATGTGTTCCTTGTATAAGGTCTTGTTGGATTTGTACTACTAGGAAGAACATTTTTTTCTCCACAGATTTTTATAATGTCTGGAGCATGACCTCCACCTGCCCCTTCGGTATGAAAAGTATGAATAGTTCTTCCTGCAATAGCGTTGATGGTATCTTCAACAAAGCCTGCCTCATTCAAAGTATCAGTATGAATACATACTTGTACGTCAAACTTATCTGCAACATTTAGACAAGAATTTATTGTAGAAGGAGTGGTTCCCCAATCCTCATGAAGCTTCAATCCACATGCACCAGCCTCAACCTGATCAATAAGATTGCTCTCGTTTGTTGAGTTTCCTTTTCCAAAAAAACCTAAATTCATCGGAAATGCTTCTGCAGATTGAAGCATTCTTGCAATATGAAAAGAACCAGGAGTACAAGTAGTAGCATTTGTGCCAGTCGCAGGTCCAGTTCCTCCTCCCAACATTGTTGTAATTCCAGAGGCTAGTGCTGTTTCAATTTGTTGGGGACAGATAAAGTGAATATGGGTATCTATTGAACCTGCAGTAAGAATATGCCCCTCTCCAGCTATTACTTCTGTTGATGCACCAATAACAATATCAACATTATCCTGGATATCAGGATTGCCAGCCTTACCAATTTCAAAAATCAATCCATCTTTTATACCCACATCAGCCTTAATTATTCCCCACCAATCTACAATCAAAGCATTAGTTATTACGGTATCTACAGCCCCATCAGCTCTTCTTACTTGAGACTGTCCCATCCCATCTCGAATAACTTTACCTCCACCAAATTTAACTTCATCTCCGTATGTAGTTAAATCCTTTTCTACCTCTATAAAAAGTTCGGTATCAGCGAGCCTTACTCTATCTCCGGTAGTGGGTCCGTAAGTTTGAGCATAAGTTTTTCTATCAATTTTATAAGACATAATTTTAACTATCTAAAGAACCATTAACTATCGAATTAAAACCATATGCATTTCTTAAACCTGAAAATGGCACTAATTTGACATCTGTTGTATCACCCGGTTCAAATCTAATTGCAGTTCCTGCAGGAATGTCGAGACGCATACCATGTGTTATTTCTCGATCAAAAATTAAAGCCTTGTTTGCTTCATAAAAATGATAATGAGATCCAACTTGCACAGGTCTATCTCCAGAATTAGAAACCGTTACTGTTTTAACTTGCTTACTAAGATTTAGTTCGATTTCACCTTGTTCAGGAATTATTTCGCCAGGAATTAAATTACTCATAACTAGTTAATAGGATTGTGAATAGTAACTAATTTAGTCCCATCGGGGAAAACCGCTTCTATTTGAACTTCATCAACCATTTCAGGAATGCCCTCCATAACTTGTGATTTTGAAAGCCAGGTAGTTCCCTCTGACATTAATTGACTTACACTTTTACCATCTCTTGCTCCTTCAAGAACTTGAAAACTTAAAAAAGCAATTGTTTCAGGATAATTAAGCTTAAGACCTCTACTAAGCCTTCTTTCAGCTAAGAGCGCAGCAGAAAAAATCAATAATTTATCCTTTTCTTGAGGTGAAAGATGCATAATAAAAAATTAATCTATAAATTCTTAAAAAAGGTTCTTTCTGAACATAATTAATAATTCATAGAATCTTGTAAAGGCCATACACCTTGATATTTTGGCTCACAAAATCCACAAAGAGACCTAATTTGTTTCCAAATACAAAAAAAACATTTTCTAGCATCTTGAGAAGAACTCCCTAGGAATCTTACAGAAATTCCATTTTCAAGGATTCCAATTGATAAATTATTATTAGTTTCATTGAAAATCTTTTTTATATTTCCTACAAGATTATTTATTTTTGACTTGGAAAAATCTTTTTCGCAAATCCAAATTAAGGATCCAAAAACGGGCATGTAATCCATACCTGACTTGGCCACAAAACTTGCCTTAGATAATTCAATCTGATCAACATATTCCCAATCATCAAGAAAATCATTATTTCTCATAATTTCTAATTTAGACCTAAAAACTCCACTCTCAATAGATTCCCCGGAAGATGATCTTCCAAGTCTTATTAAATCAGTAAATAAAAAACTTGAAGTTTCTGAAATAGATACTTTAAAAATTTGCTCATATAAACCATTTGCAAATATGATTGTTTCTTGTGGAAGATACTCTAAATGAGAATTGTCAAGAATATTTATGAGATTCTTTTGCTTTGAAAAAATTCCTTTTGGATTGATTTTAGATCTTCCAACTGATCCATATACTTTCTGAGCTGAAGAAGTCGTCAACAAAACCTTAGAGTTTTTTTCAAGATTCACCTCAAAATCGAGTAAATCACCTCCCACCAATCCCCCTGCAGTATGAAGAACAGGCAAAATGCATCTGCCCTCTTGATCATGAGTAGACTTTAATAACTTGTAAGGAGAAGTTGATTTAGATTTAAAGATTGTTTTATCAACATTTCCTAAACTTGCTTTATTATTGAAAAAATTTAAAAAACAATTACCTTCCCATGAAGTATTAATCATAAATTGTTTTCTTTAATTACTAAATTAAATTAACCAAAAATTTTGATTATGAGAATGAATAAACAAATTGTTGTAACTGATTGGATTAAGGAAAAACCGAAATTAGGTTTATTTTTAAAACTTACCTTAAGTTCAGATGAAAGAAGAATCTTAAGGGGTAAAAGATTAACTGATTGTGATCAAGAAATAATTTTACAATTACCTAGAAAAGGCAAATTAAATGATGGAGATATTCTTTCAACTAATATGTCCAATTTTTATGTAGAGATAATAGCCAAAACAGAAGATTTAATTGAAATAAGTTCAGATTCTAAAATTGAGCTTATTAAAACTGCTTATCATCTCGGAAATAGGCACGTGGAAGTAGAAATCGAAGAGGGTATTCTTTTAACAAAAAGTGATTATGTTATTAAAAATATGCTTCTTAATTTTAAAGTTGATGTAAAAAATACGAAAAAAAAGTTTTTTCCGGAAAAAGGTGCACATAGTCATGAGTAAAAGTCACTTATTAAAATATTTATTAATAAGTCCTAACTTACCAGTTGGAGGATTTTGTTATTCCGAGGGAATGGAGAGTTTTCTTCATAATAAAAATTTAACAGATTCAACTTCGGTAAAAGATTTAATAATAAGTGAACTAAAAATTGGTCAGATAAGACTAGATGCAAGACTTTTACTAGATTTTTTTGATATTTTCAATGAGATAAAGGAACGAAAAAATTTAAAAGGTAATTTGCAAAAGCTAATGAGTTTGGATAAATGGATCCTCTCATCAAAGGACTCTCTCGAAATGAGAGGACAACAAATTCAAATGGCAAAATCTCTCTTTGATTTAACCAAAGAATTTGGATTTGAATATCTATATGAAAATAATAAAAAAAGCTCCTGGTCATTAGCTTGGAGTTGGGCTTGTTTTTGTTTTGAAATTACCAAGCTAGAAATGGTTGAGAATTTTTTCTATGCTTGGAGTGCAAACCAACTTAATGCTGCATTAAGAATTATTCCTATTGGGTCAACAAAAGCACAATTAATTCAGAGAGATTTATTAGAAATAATTTCAAAAGTTTCTAAAGAAATTATGGACAAAGAAATTGATGACATCTATTTTGGCAATGTAGGTTTAGCTATGGCTCAACAAAATCATAATGACCTTTATACAAAACTTTTTAGAAATTAATTTATGAGCAGCAAATTGAGAGTAGGGGTTGCTGGGCCTGTAGGTTCAGGAAAAACTGCATTAGTAGAGACTCTATGCTTAAGAATGAAAAAAAATTATGAGATAGCAGTTGTCACCAATGATATCTACACCAAGGAAGATGCTAACTTTCTAATAAATAAAAAGGTTTTAGAGGAAGGAAGGATTATTGGTGTAGAAACAGGAGGTTGTCCTCATACCGCGATAAGAGAGGATTGTTCATTAAATAAAAATGCAGTTTTAGATTTAGAAAATAAATATAATCCTTTAGATTTTGTTTTTGTAGAAAGTGGAGGAGATAATTTAGCATCAAGTTTTAGTCCAGAGCTTGTAGATTTATCAATATATGTAATTGATGTATCTGCCGGAGACAAAATTCCTAGAAAAGGGGGGCCGGGGATAACAAGGTCGGATTTATTATTAATAAATAAAATTGACTTAGCAGATAAAGTTGGTGCAGATTTAAATATTATGAAAAGTGATACTGAATTTATGAGAAAAGGGAAACCTTGGTTTTTTACCAATCTAAGTAGCGGCATAGGAGTTGAAGAAATAACTCAATTTTTAGAATCACATATACCCAACAATCGAAACTAGAAAAATGTTTATTACTAATATATTGGATTCAACAAAAAGTTACGACTGATACAAAACTAATCCTCGCTCGTTAATAACTTTTACTTTATCCCCCTAATGAGGGTCAATTACCTAATTTATCCTAATTCATGAGAATTTCAAGGCGTATTTTGGCAGGTTTAGCTACTGCCTCACTTGCTGTCACAGCAACTTCCTGTGGTGGAGGCGGAACCTCCGGAAGTTTCGATGACACAGTAACCGTTGGTATTTTGCATTCGTTATCCGGAACAATGGCCATCTCTGAATCAACTCTTGTTGATACAGAAAAAATGGCTATTGAAGAGATTAATGCTGCTGGTGGTGTTACAGTTGGCGGCAAAAGCTACAAAATAGAATACATAGTTGAAGATGGTGCATCTGATTGGCCAACTTTTGCTGAAAAATCAAAGAAACTTATAGACCAAGACGGAGTTCCTGTCGTATTTGGTGGATGGACATCTGCAAGTAGAAAGGCAATGTTACCTGTCTACGAATCAAAAGATGCGTTCCTCTACTACCCAATTCAATATGAAGCTCAAGAATGTTCTAACAACATTTTCTATACAGGAGCCACACCAAACCAACAATCGGAACCCGCTACAGATTTCATGTATAAGCGTTCTCCTGCAGCTGGTGGAGATTTCTTCCTTGTAGGCTCTGATTATGTTTTCCCAAGAACTTCAAACACAATCACAAAAGCTCAGGTAAAACAGTTAGGCGGTAAAGTTGTTGGAGAAGATTATCTTCCATTAGGAAATACCGAAGTTGCTCCAATTATCTCAAAAATCAAAAAAGCTTTGCCTGACGGTGGAATAATCATTAATACTCTTAATGGTGACCAAAACGTTGCATTCTTCAAACAGATTCAGGACGCAGGTATTACACCTTCAAGTGGTTACTACGTAATGAACTATTCGATTGCTGAAGAAGAGATTAGTACAATTGGTCCTGAGTTCCTTGAAGGTCACTACGGCGCTTGGAACTATATGATGTCAATTGATACTCCTGCATCTAAGAAATTTGCTGCAAGTTTCAAGAAAAGATGGGGAGCAGATCGAGTTGTAGCTGATCCTCAAGAATCCGCTTATAACATGGTCTACTTATGGAAACAGGCAGTAGAAGATGCTGGAACATTCGACGACAACGCAGTAAGGGAAGCCCTTGTTGGACAAAAGTTTGATGCCCCACAAGGTCCTGTTGAAGTTATGCCTAATCACCACTTATCTCAAACGGTAAGAATTGGGGAGATTAATGCAGAGGGTGGATTTACAATCCTTGAAGAGACAGGAGTTGTTCTTCCTCAAGCATGGAACCAAAAGCATCCAAGTTCAAAAGGATTTGCATGCGACTGGACAGATCCTTCAAAAGGAGAAAAGTATAAGCTTTAATCTAATTTAAACCTATACTTCAAAATAAAAGGAGGTTAACACCTCCTTTTATTTTATATAATCAAATATTTTCTTTTTCTAAATTGGAGTTACTTCTCGATAGTCTTTTTAATGGTGTTGCAATCGGATCCGTATTACTTGTTGCTGCATTAGGTCTAGCAATTGTTTTTGGTCTTATGGGTGTAATAAATCTTGCCCATGGAGAACTTATGATGCTTGGGGCTTACACAACATATGTAACACAATTAATTTTCAAATTACCCATATTAAAACCTTTCTACAATTCGTACATAATAGTTTCTATTTTCCTCGCTTTTATTGTTAGTGGGGTAGTAGGCATTCTCCTTGAAAAAACTATAATAAGAAAGCTTTATGGAAGTCCACTAGAAACACTTTTAGCAACTTGGGGCGTAAGCTTAATTCTTCAACAATTTGTCAGAAGTGTACCTTTAGCTTATGGGACCGGTCTAGTTATAAGTCTGTTAATTGGTTTATTCTTACCAACAACATTCCCTTCAAAAATAAAAGAATCAATAAATTTCAAATATTTTAAATTTAGTTCTTGGATATTTGCTGCTTTAACTGGGGTACTGACAGGTAGCGTAATCTCATCCTCTGTCAGCAAACTTAGTAGAGCAAGCGCCCGAAATGTTGATGTAACTGCGCCCTCATGGATGAGAGGACAAGTTGAAATTATTGGCACTGCATTTCCTAAAACAAGATTAATGATAATTGTCATAACTTTAATCTCTGTAATAGCAATAACATTATTTCTTAATCAAAGTGCTTGGGGGATGCGTATAAGAGCAGTTACTCAGAACAGACAAATGAGTGATTGTCTTGGTATATCTACTGAAAAAGTGGATATAATTACTTTTGGAATAGGATCTGGCTTAGCAGGTGTTGCTGGGGTAGCAGTATCTCTTTTAGGCTCTGTAGGACCTAATGTTGGCGGAAACTATATAGTTGGTTGTTTTATGGTTGTAGTGTTGGGAGGAGTAGGAAATTTATTAGGAACAGTACTTGCTTCATTTGGAATAGGAATAATGACAGATTTAATTGGAGCTGGAAGGCTCTTATCTATTTGGCCAGATATGCCTTTACCTTTATCAAACACAATTAACTTTTTTGCGACCACAAGTATGGCAAGAGTAATGATATTTGCACTAATTGTTATATTCTTACAATTTAAACCTACAGGTTTATTCCCTCAAAAAGGAAGGATGGTTGAAAACTAATGTCCTTAATTAAAATTAAATTTGATAAAAAAATAATATTATCATTTTGGATAATATTAATAGCCTTAATTATTGCAGCACCAACACTACTCCCTGTTTTTAGACTAAATCTCCTAGGGAGATATTTGTCCTTATCCATAGTTGCACTTGGTGTCGATCTTATCTGGGGATATACAGGTTTACTAAGTCTTGGACAAGGTATATTCTTTGCACTAGGTGGATATTGTGCAGCAATGTATTTACAAATCACTAGCTCCTCTGAATTTCCAAATAATATTCCTGAATTTTTTGCTTTATATGGTGTTGAAAAATTACCTTTTTTCTGGGAACCATTTAGATCGCCAGTTTTTACCTTCTTCGCTATCTGGATAATTCCAGCATTGGTTGCTGGTTTAATTGGATTTCTTGTTTTCAGGAATAGAATCAAAGGGGTATATTTTTCTATACTTACTCAAGCTTCTCTTCTTGTATTCTTTAACTTCTTTAATGGACAACAAAAACTTATAAATGGAACAAATGGATTAAAAACAGATGTAACACAACTTTTTGGTCAGATGGTAGGTTCTGAATCAATGCAAAGACTGTTCTTTTGGATAACTGCTTTCTTAGTAATAGCAGCATGGTTTTTTGCAAAGTGGGTAGTTAAGGGCAGATTTGGAAATATTCTTATAGGAATACGAGATGATGAACCAAGAGTTAGGTTTACAGGATACAATCCAGTGATATTTAAGACGATAATATTTTCTATTGCTGGAGGTCTAGCTGGAATTTCGGGAGCTTTATATACCGTTCAGTCTGGAATAGTATCCCCTCAATTTATGACGGTTCCCTTTTCTATAGAAATGGTTATATGGGTTGCTGTTGGAGGAAGAGGAACTTTATTAGGAGCGATACTAGGAGCAGTTTTCATCAACTATGCAAAAAGTCTTGTAAGTGAAGCTTTACCTGCCAGCTGGATGTTTATTCAAGGAGGGTTATTTATATTGGTTGTAACAGCTCTTCCAGAAGGAGTTTTAGGATGGATTCAAGGAGATGGCCCTAGGAATCTTCTTCAAAAATTTGGTTTGAAAAGAAAGATTGAAACCTATCCAAGCTTAGAAGTTA
>CACMXO010000008.1 GCA_902617605.1 uncultured Prochlorococcus sp.
TCTGAATGGAATCCAGTAAAAGATGAATATGGAGCTTTTACAGCAATATATGGGACATTAGTTACTTCTCTTCTTTCATTATTGATTACTATCCCTTTAGGTGTTGGAACTGCTATATTTATTACAGAGGATTTTGTTCCGAAATTTTTCAGAGAAATAGTAGGTTCATTTGTTGAATTACTAGCAGCTATCCCATCTGTCGTATTGGGATTATGGGCGATATTTGTTATGGAACCTTTCTTTAGAGAGTTTTTTGTTTTTTTACATAAATTCTTTGGTTGGCTTCCTTTATTTAGTTCGGAGCCTGCAGGTCGGAATTCACTTTTAGCGATAATAATTTTAGTGGTAATGCTTTTACCAATAGTGACCTCGATAGCTAGAGATAGTCTGAATCAAGTTCCCAAAAAGCTTAGGAATGCTTCCTATGGAATTGGTGCAAGTAGATGGAAAACTATATTTTCGGTAATTTTGCCTGCGGCATTATCAGGAATTATGGCAGGAGTTCTATTGGCGTTAGGCAGGGCAATGGGTGAAACCATGGCTGTAACGATGATTATTGGAAATTCTAATGCATTTAGTTGGTCACTATTATCTCCTGGATATACCATCTCTTCTATGCTTGCAAACCAGTTTGGTGAAGCCGATGGAAGTCAGGTCTCATCACTTTTTTATGCGGCTTTTGTACTAATGATCCTATCTTTAGTGGTTAATATCTTTGCTCAATGGCTAGTTAAGAAATTTAGTCTCAAATATTAGATGATTATGAATTCTCTTTATTACCAGAAAAAACTATCACGAAATGTAGGAGATAAATTCTTTACTTCTTTATCAGTTTTTTGTGCGCTCATTGCAATTCTTCCTTTGATTTTTGTGGTTACATATATTCTTATTAAAGGGGGAGCTCAAATCACACCAGAATTATTTACTTTAGAACCAAATCCTCCTGGAGATGATTTAGATGCGGGAGGAATTAATCCTGCATTAATTGGGACACTAGTAATTACAACTATTGCTTCAATTATTTCCATACCAGTAGGTGTTGGCGGTGGTATATATCTAGCTGAATATTCAAACGGAGGACCTTTTTCAAAATTTATTAGATTCGGAGTTAATGTTTTAGCTGGTGTTCCTTCAATAATCGCAGGTGTATTTATTTATGCCTTAATCGTTTCAACAAAAATTTTATTTGGCAGTATGTACAGTGGTTTAGCAGGAGGTATGGCTCTTTCAATATTGATGTTGCCTACAGTTATAAAAACTACTGATGAAGGTTTAAAGTTAGTACCAAATGAATTAAGGTATGCTTCTCTAGGCATAGGAGCAAGTATGTATACAACAATATTAAAAATAACTTTACCCACAGCATTTAGATCTATTGCTACTGGGGTTGTGCTTGGAATCGCAAGGGCTGCAGGCGAAACAGCACCTTTGATATTTACTGCTTTATTTTCTTACTACTACATAGTAGGTTTTGAAGATTTGTTTTACGAGATGGGCTCATTAGCTGTCTTGATATATAATTTTGCCCTTGAACCTTATGATGCACAGAATAAACTAGCCTGGGCGGCTTCCTTTATTCTTGTGATATCAATACTAACAGTTAATATTTTTTCAAGGATATTGGCCGCTTTTACTGAGAAAACTAAGAGGGTATGAAATGATTAAAAACACTAAAAAGTCGCAAAAGAAAAACATTTTATCTCTTGAGGATGTTTCTATTAGTTATGGCACTTTTGAAGCGGTAAAAAATGTTTTTTTAAATTTTAAAGCAGGAGATATAACTTCACTCATTGGCCCTTCTGGTTGTGGTAAATCAACCGTTCTTAGAGCTTTGAATAGAATGAACGATTTAATCCCTAATTGTTCGTTAAAAGGGACAGTCCTCTTTGATGGAACTAATATCTATGACAAAAGAGTTGATCCAGTTGAAGTTAGAAGAAGAATCGGAATGGTTTTTCAACAACCTAATCCTTTTCCAAAATCTATCTACGAAAATATTGCATTCGGAGCAAGAATCAATGGCTTTACTGGTGACATGGATCAATTAGTGGAAAGTTCCTTGAGAAAAGCTGCTGTATGGAGTGAATGTAAGGATAAATTAAATGATAGTGGTTACTCTTTATCTGGTGGACAACAACAGAGATTATGTATTGCTCGAACCATCGCAATTGAGCCTGAAATAATTCTCATGGATGAGCCATGCTCAGCTTTAGATCCAATCTCTACTTTGAAAATAGAAGAGACGATGCACGAACTTAAGAAGAATTACACAATAATAATCGTTACTCATAATATGCAACAGGCATTAAGAGTTAGCGATATGACTGCATTTTTTAATGCTATTGAATATGAAGATGGTGATGGAGGAAAGGTTGGTTATCTTGCAGAATTTAATTCGACAAAGAAAATTTTTAATTCTCCCAAAGAAAAAACTACCCAGGAATACATATCTGGTAAATTTGGTTAATGTTTAATTTTTACCTTTAAAAGAAATATTTTTACTTTCAAGAAAGCTTAGGGGTAGACAAACAGTATAAATACCTATATAGTTGTTTCGAATTAGTAAGTTTATCTTTGAAAAACTATCCTTTTCTACCTTTCTTGATTTTTGCAGGAGCTCTGATAACAACTGCAACAATAGGATTACCTGTATTTACTTCATAATTTAAGAGTATTTCTATTTTTGGTAATCTTATGATTTCAATACTAAATAAAGAATTAATTGGAAGTCCTAATAAAACCTTAATAAAGGGAAATTTATTTGACTTTATAAAAAAAAGAGAGAATATGAATTTGTGTGGGAGTGAAAAATCTGTATTAAAACCATTTTTAAAAGTGGTTAATTTCTAATTTATTTATCATGGATAAAACTAAAGAACAGTTAGAAAAATTAAGAGAAGTAGCAGAAGCATCTCTTACAAAAACGGATGAACTTCAGAAAGTTCTTGCTCAAATCGAAGCTTTAATGTCTAGAGAAGAATCACAAACGTTATCAAAGAAAAAATAATTATTAAAAAAAATAATTTTAGTTTTTGTACTTTTAATTACACCCTTACAATTTCATAATAGTTATTAATTGGTTATGCAGAACCCGTTCCAAAGTTTTCTGTTAGGTCTCGAGGTCTTACCTTCTTTAAGTAAAAGACCTCTTTAATTTGTTTGTTTTTATTATATTTTTATAACCTGCTTATTTAGTTGATTACTTTATGGATTTCTTTCAAGCAGACATTTACATCAAAAGATTCAGTATTAACAACCTCTAGTCCTGTTTTTTCTGTAACTTCAACAGTGGCATTGCATTCGTCTTGTTTAAGAGCCATGTAACTTGGCTTTTTATTTTCCATCTCTAGTTCAACACTTGATTCAGTTTCTTCGTTATATTGCTCCATTACAAGTGTAAGTGCTTCTATTTCAACGGAAAAATTATCATTTGCTTTTGCCCCAAATGGCATGAAAAGAAATGGAAATAAAATCAAGGTTATTAATTTTTTCATTTCTATAAAACGTGTTTATTTTTTTTATAACGTGGATTGTTTGCTAAAGAAAGGGGCATTAGCTTTATAAATTTTTTATTGTCTATTTCTACTATTAGAAATTGATTTATAGAATCAAAATAATGGATAAATAAAACAAACGAGACTTTTAAGTATAAATTGGTATATCTAAATGAAAAATTTAAGTGACTTCAATAGGATTTTTTTAAGATTTTATTTCGATAATTTCTTCTTCAGAAACAATTGCCCATTTTTTAAATGACTTTTTGCAGGGATATCCTCCTGTTAAGTCTCCAAATGCAGGTAAAAATAAAGTATTTTTATTTTTATCCATTGCAAAGCACCTAAATGATAATTTATCTCCATTGTTTTTTATGTAGATTTTTGGATGATAATGTCCACAAATATTCAAGGTTTTATCGTTTTCTAAATTAACTGGTTCATGACTAAAAGTAATATTTTTAGTTTTTCTAATATCAAAAATTTTAATATTTTTAATTTTGCAACCTACATCGTGATTTCCTCGGACTAGTTCAACGTTAGTTTTTAGTAGTTCAGGAAGATCCTCAACTTTTTTTTGAAGAGTTTTATCTATTGAATATTTGCTGTGGAATAAATCTCCTAATATTATTAACTTTTCAGGACTATATTTTTTTACTATTTTTTTTATTCTTGCAAAATTGTTTTTATCTGAATTATTAGTAAGAGGTATACCATTTTGCTGAAAATACTCAGCTTTCCCAAGATGAATATCGCATATTAACAACTCTTTTGTTTCTGGTAGAAATAACGCTCTTGAAGGAAGCATCTCTAACAATGTATCTTCCCAAAAAAATTTAAAACAGCTTTTTTTCATTTAATCACTATATTTTTTTATAAGTTTTTCTACTCTTTTTTCTATTGGCTCATTGCTTAAAGTATTTTTAAGTCTTTCAACTAGTAAAGGGAAAGCAAAAGGAGTTGGAGTTTTTATCTCGTTTAGTAGCATTTTTAAATTTTTTAATCTTTCTAATGATCTAGATATTCTTTTATTTTCTAATTGATATTCTTTAACTTCTTGATGCGATTGTTTTATCAAAAGATGGCCTTCTTCATATTTAGTAAAGACATCGTAGAAAAGACTTGAACTTATTTGAAGTTGGGAAGAAGTTTTTGTTTTGGTTGGATTATTTTGATTTACTAGTCCACTTATTTGGGCAATATTTTTAAATCTTCGTTTTGTTAATTCTGAAAAATTAATTGCATTTTCTAGATCTTCTTCTAATTTTTTGTTATTCAAAAAGTAATCAGCTTCTTTTTTTATTATGGAAAAATCATAATCTTCTGCAGTAGTTAAGCTGAATCCAAAATCATTAGCAGTAATACTAAATGTAGATTGTTTTAATTTTGCTAATCTTAAAGCCCACAGAAATGCAATTCCTTCATTTACAAATTTGCCATCAAGTGTGAAAACAAAAAGATTTGATAAATCCTTGGTTTTATATATCTCTATAAGGAATTCATCTTTCTTTGGAATATTTGAAAGAACTTTTTGTTTCTTCAATATTGGACGTAATGAATTGAGTTCAGGATTTAAATAATCATAAGTTTCTAGTTCGTTGCATATATCTATTTCTTTTCTCAAACTCTCACAAAGTAGATCAGAAATTGCCATTTGACCTCCAACCCATGCAGGAATTAGAGAACTTTTTTTTGTTGATTTTTTAACGTATAAAATCATATCTCTTATTCTTACAAATTGAAGCATTTTGCCGGCAAAGTAAAACGTATCCCCGGGATTTAATTTTGAAGCAAAATTCTCCTCTAAATTACCTAAAGATTTACCTTTTATATATTTGACATTTACAAATTTGTCACTTGTAATTGTCCCAATATTGAACTTATGCATTCTTATTAAAGATTTGTCTTTTACAAAATATTTAAAGTTTTCATTATTATTTTGTGCTTCTTCTTTAACTATCTTTTTATATTTTGGGTATGCTTTAAGACATTTTCCTCCATATTCTAAAAAGTCAAGACACCAATTCCAATCTTGATCTTTTAAGTTTCTATAACTCCAGCAATTTTTAATTCTTTCTTTCTCAATTTTCGGATCAAAGCCATTTCCACATGCCAAACTTATTAAATGTTGTAGAAGTACATCATAAGATAATTCAGGAAGTCTAATTTCCTCAGATATACCACTTTTTATTATTCTTCTCATTGCACTAATCTCTAATAACTCTAAAGAATTAGTAGGCATAAAAATTATTTTTGACTTTCCACCTGGTCTGTGAGCACTTCTTCCTGCTCTTTGGATAAGTCTAGCTAAATTCTTTGCACTACCAATTTGAACTATTTGATCTACAGGTTGGAAGTCAACTCCCAAATCTAACGAGCTGGTGCAGACTACCCATTTTATTAATCCGTCTTTAACCCCTTCTTCAACTCTTTTTCTATCTTCTTTATCCAGAGAACCGTGATGAAGTGCAATTTTGTCTTCCATCTCTGGGAGAAAAAATTTAAGACATTGATACCATCTTTCAGATTGATTTCTCGTATTGGTGAATAATAAGGTGCTTTTATTTTTATCTAGAATTTTTAATAGTGAAGAATGACTTCTAATCCCTAGATGCCCACTCCATGGAAAGGTAGTTTCCTCCTCTGGTAAAACACTTATAATTTCGATCTCTTTTTGAATATTTGTACTTATAATTTTGGGTTTAATATCGCTTATACCAACTATTGCCCTTGCTGCTTCTTCAATATTTCCAATAGTTGCAGACATTGCCCAAATTTGTAAATTTTTTATATTACCTCTTAGCCAACTTAAAGATAACTCGCACTGGTTTCCTCTTTTACTACCCATCAACTCATGCCATTCATCAATAATTATTGATGACAACTCCTTGAACAGATTATTAGACTCTTTATTAGAAAGTAAAAGAGATAAAGACTCTGGAGTGGTAATAAGAATATTAGGGGGTTTAGCTAGTTGCTTTTTCTTTTCATATGGGGTTGTATCCCCGTTCCTAATTTCAACAGTGATTTCTTTATTAAAATGCAAAGCTGCTAATTGTATGGAATTTTTTAGATCTCTACTTAGTGCTTTTAAAGGGGTTATTAATAATATATTCACACTTTTATTATTTTTGGGATCTTCTATCTTTGATAGAGGTCCCATTAATGCAGCATAAGTTTTGCCGCATCCAGTAGGAACTTGTATTATTCCACTCTCTCCATTTAAAAATGCTTCCCAAGATTCGATCTGATAGGGCAGTGGCTCCCATCCATTTGTGGAGAAAAACAGTTTAATTTTAGAAATTAAATTATTTTGCTTATTATTTTTCGTAATATTTTTCATGATATTTTTTTCATTAGTTCATAAGCATTCTCTAGGCTATCTGCATCATTAATTTTTTTATCTTTTCTCCATTTTGTTATTCTTGGAAATCGTACTGCTATGCCTGACTTATGACGTTTAGAAATTTGTATTTTCTCAAAAGATATTTCGAATACCATTTCTGGTTTTAACGATCGAACAGGACCAAATTTTTCTATTGTATTTTTTCTTATCCATTTATCTAGCTCTTTAATCTCAATATTCGTTAAACCAGAATATGCACTTGCAAATTTAATTAATTCTTTGTCTTTCCATAATGCAAAACTGTAATCTGTATACAGACCAGCTCTTCTACCGCTTCCGCCCTTAGCGTAAATTAGAACAGCATCCAGTTGCATAGGATCAACTTTATATTTCCACCAAATACCTTTCTTTCTACCAGAGGAGTATATAGAAGTCTTTTTCTTAATTATTAATCCTTCAGTATTATTTTCTCGAGATTTTTCTTTATAAGTTAAAGCATCAGGCCAATCTTTAGGAAAGATTAAATCACATATTTTAAAAATATCAGAGATATTATTCTCAGTTTTAATTTGCCATTTTGAAAAATATTTTTCTAACTCAATTCTTCTATTTTCTAATTTAATTTCTCTTATATCTCTCCCATTAATCTCTAAAAGATCATAAGCAATAAAAATAATTGGATATTTAATTTGGATTGATCTTGTAGGAGACTTTCTATTTATTCTTTTTTGAAGTAAAGAAAAATCAAAGGCAGTTTGTTCTTTAAAATTCCAAACTAATAATTCCCCATCAAGAACAAAATCATCTTTTATATATGACATTTTCTCTACTAATTCTGGGAATGATTCATTTACTAATTCTTGCCCTCTTGTCCATAACGAAACATTGCCTGATCTTTTAATTAATTGCATCCTTATACCGTCGTATTTCCATTCAAATTGAAAATCATTTATTGAATTTTTGAAGATTTTATCTTCAATAGTATTTGCTAGAAGAAATGGAAATGGTTTGGAATTTAACTCTTGAAGATTGATATTCTTGTTAATTAAAAATTCATATGAATCAATTGAGGGTTGAAAATCACCCATCAACCTATGAGAAATAATCTCTTCCTCAATATTAATTAGTTTTGATATTGATTTTGTGATTAATCCAATAGAGACTCCTACTCTAAAAGTTCCTGTAAGAATTTTATTAAAAATTAGATGGTTATCTTCAGGTAATGTTTCCCAAAGATTTTTAATTTCTAAATTTTTCTCCTCCTCATTAAGTTTTGATAATGCAGGTATTGTTTCGCTTAGTAATTCATTGAGACTTATATTTGATAATTTCTTTTTTCTGGTAGTACTTTTATTTTTAAGTAATAACGTTATTACCTCAGCAGAATCACCAACTTTTAAATAACATGTATCAATTAACCATTGAGGGTATTCATATATATGAGAAAAAAGATTTTTTAAATATCTTCCACTAATAAATCTCTTATTACTTTTTCCAGTTAGTAAATATATTGCCCATGAATTATCTATTGGATCATTAGATAAAAAATAATTCTTTAAAACTTCAATTTTATTATTTGTACTATTAATTGAATCTAGATCGCCAAATAATTCTGAAAACTTTTTTAAGCTCATATTTGTTTACCGAATAAAAGGACATTTATTGATTCCTTTTCAACTAAATATTTGCTTATAGCTTCACTATCTCCATGATGAAAAAATACGTTTTTTGCTTCAGACTTTTTTACTACTTCCAGTATTCCATCCCAATCTGCATGATCAGAGATTGCAAATCCTTTATCATATCCTGATCTTTTTCTTAGAGCTCTTATTGACATCCATCCACTCGCGAAAGCTGTTTGAATGTTTTTGAAATTTTTTAAATAAGAACCCTTACTTAAAGATGGCGGTAATAATATTAGACTTCCTTTAAGTTCATCTATCCTTTTTTTATTTTCAATTTTTATAGTATCTTTAATATCAATTCCTAGTTCCCTATAAATATTGTTCATTTTGTGAATACTGCCATGGGAATAAATATTGCCTTTAAAATTTGTTTGACTAATTTCGTTTAACAAGCGCTGAGCTTTTCCAAGTGAATAGCAGAAAAGTAAAGAAGTTTTTTCTGGTGAATTAGTTATCCATTTTGAAATATCATTTGCTACCTTTTTCGATTCATCCCACTTAAATATTGGCAAACCAAAAGTACATTCGCTTATTAAATAATCAGTTTTCACTATCTCATATTGTTTGCACGTATCATCTTTTTGAAGCTTAAAGTCACCAGAAATTAGCCATTTTTCCTCAGCAAAAATAAACCTTATTTGACTAGATCCAAGGATGTGACCGGATGGATGAAAGGAAATATTAATGCCATTTATCTTAAATTCTTCTCCATAATCATAAGTCTTAATTTTGATATTATCTCCAACTCTTTCTTTAAGAAGTATCGCAGTTTCATTAGTAGAAATGTATTCTTCACAGCCAAATGTAAAGTGATCAAAATGAGCATGAGTTATCAATGCCTTTTTTACTGGCTTGCTTGGATCAATCCAAATATCAGCAAGTTCACAATAAAGATTTCCATCTTTAAATCTAATTAAATATTCTGATTTAGTTCTCAAAACTACATTTCTTACAATTAAGTTAATTTAGCTAATTATGCCCACGCTTGTTTTGATAAAGCTATTGCTGAAATTGTTAGTAAAGCAATAACTACAAATTTGTTACTCCAATTAATCATGAATGAACTAATTTTGTTAAAAGAAACTCTATTAGATGGCAAAATATTTTTCTGATTCGGAATGTGATGATTTTCATTATTTTCTACGTAATTTAAATTTTTAATCTCATTTATTAATTTAGATTCGCAAGTTGAGAGTTTTTCTACTTGATTTAATAATTCAATATCTTCTGGTCTTAATAAAGAATTTAATTCTTTAATTTGTCTTTCGTTTTTCATAAGAAATTCATTAACTATATCATCAGTCCCTAACCCCTTTTTTATATTTAAAAGAATATCATCTCTTTCCCAGGATTTTTCAAGAGAATTTAGAATTTTGCTTATGCTCATTTTAAGTATTTTTACTTATATTAAATTATTATTTTTTTCTTCTGTGGCTTATTCCTTTAAGTAATTAAAAAAAATTATTTTTATTTAAGATTTACGAATAAGTCTGTTAGCAAAATATTTTATCTTTACCTTTTCTACAATTTTTTTAGAACTACTTTTAGTTTTAACTTTATTTAAATTGATCACTTCATCTGACACATTTTTGCCCGTTTCAAAATAACTTTTAATTTTTTCTAATTCTTCTTTATTTAATCTTTTTGTTGCACCTTTTGCATTGATTCCAAGTTTCTTGCAGGCTAACAATATTCTATTACTTTCGACATTAAGATCTTTGGCAATACTGAAAATAGGAGTGTTGATAGACATTATTTTCTTTTCTATGAAATTTATTATTTATAGTATATTTATAAATTAGAAATTAAATATATTTTTAATTATTATTAATTTTAAAAACTTTTTTTAATTAGGCTACTTCATCTTCGAAATTATTTAAATCATTAAACTTCTTCTTCATGGTTGGATTATTTCTTGTTAATTTCTTTACTGTCAAATCTTGAGATTTGCTGTCAGCAGATAAAAGATGTTTTTTTGAGAGAACTAAAGCCTCTTTAGTTTTTTGTAAATGGGTTATTGATTTATCAATTTCTGAAATTGCATCATTAAATCTATCCTGGGCAAGTGAAACATTTTTACCAACTGCATTTTTGAATTGCTCAAGAGTACTTTCAAAATTAGTTATGTCAAAATTTTCACGTTTCATTAAATCAATTTGTGATTTGTATTTTAAAGTTTCCATAGATGCATTTCTTAGCAGAGAAATAATGGGCAAGAAAAATTGAGGTCTTATTACATACATTTTTGGGAATCTATGAGAAACATCTACTATGCCAGCATTATATAGTTCACTATCTGGTTCTAGAAGGGATACGAGAACTGCATATTCACAAGATTTTTGTCTTCTATCTTTATCTAATTCTTTTAAAAAATCTTCGTTTTTTCTTTTATTAGTTCCATTTAAACTTTCATTCTTCATCTCAAACATTATTGATACGACTTCGGTTTTATTTTCATCAAATTCTCTAAATATATAGTCACCTTTACTTCCTGAAGTGGCATCATTATCCTTTTCGAAATATGAGTTTTTAAATGCAGAAGCACGATTCAGATTAAATTGGGTTTCGCAATGGATTTCTAATGTTTCTCCTATCATCTTTGTAGATAATCTAGATTTCATTTCTCTTAACTCCAGAATAGTCAGGTCCCTTTCACTAATTTTGCTTTTAAACTTTTCTTCAATTAATTTTTCATTAATTGAATGTTCAAGCTTCATCTTTTCAATAGAATTTGTTAAAGATGAGTTTTCTTTTTCTAAATTAGTAACAGCTTCACTAATTTTGTTTTTTAAAGATAATTCTGAAATTAAAGACTGGTTTTTAATTTCGTCTTTCAACTTGATTAATTCATTATTCAATGAATTAATTTTATTTGTTGCTTGATTTTTTAAATCATTAAGGGCATTTGTTTTCTTTTCTTCAGCTATTTTTAATTTAGATTCAAGAGTTTGGATCTCAGACTCTTTAATACGATTCTGCTCCATTAACTGTATTTTTAACTCACTTTTTAAAATTTCCAAAGCTTTTTTATTATCTTCTTCAGCCAAGATAAGTCTTTCTTTTATTTGTTTATTAAATTCTTCGTCTTTTATCTGAAGAAGTATTTCTTCAAAGCTGCTGGGATCAATTCGGAAAGTTTTGCCGCATGAAGGACATTTAATATCTTTCATTTTTTTAATTACAAAATTAATATTAGAAAGGATTTAATATTCGAATTATGTAAAATGAATATTATTCTTGACTAAGAATAAACAATGAACCAATATTATGCATTAAGAAATAAAGTAATTACTAAATAAAAGTTATATTAATCCTGATTCCTTGAGAATGTTTATTTTATTTGCTAATTCTATATCTGCAGAAGATATTGAGCGGTCTAAAGTTTTGTGAGATGAAACTGTGTACCCACTGTCATCAACAAATTCGTCTTCCCCATCTTTTAAGTGGGCATTTTCATTTTGGAGATCTTTAAAATTAGCCGACTTGATTATATTTGACTTGCTGATATTACTATATCCAAAATTCGCAATTCCTCTGGCATCTAATGCTTCCTCAACTAATATTCCAACTACTTTAGATCTACTTATAGATTCGCTCTTGGATATTTCATCGATAATTTCAAGTACTCTTTTTCTAGGAAGATATCCTATCCTTTTAACTTTATTTTCCATAAGCCTTTAAATATGTCAATATTGTAACACTTCTGTCAAATTAATTCAGATTTTGATTAATAGCACTTATGTATAAATTTAAATCGTAGGATTAAAGTATAATTTCAAAGAATACTCATTCAAAGTTATTTCTCAAATACTAATGGGGAAAGTTTTAATTGCTTCTTCTTATTACTTTTTCAGTTTGGTTCTGATTTTTGAAATGTTCTAAATTTAAATTCCATTTATTATGAAAGATAAACTATATGATAATGCTGATAGCTTTGCAATGTCATTTGATGAGGAATGGGAAAATGTTGATTGTGATGATATACGATTAAAAATAGAAAAGGTATTAGAACTTTTATCAGATCACCCTTTTTTGATATCTAATCCAGAAAATGCTAGAAAAATGGCAGATTTTAGGATATTTTCATTAAAAAAATTTCAATAATTATTTTTAAACTTTTTTAGTTAATTATTCTAAAATTTATTTATATTACTTAAGATTTAAATAGTTGGTGAATTAAAAAATCCCTTACTATATAAAAATATTATTATGCCAATAATTGGACCTATCCCGAAAACAAAAAGTACTAATTTTGCAGAATTTTTTGTTTGGCCTAATTTTTGATCTTTTAAATTTGAATTAGTTTGTTTTTTTTTAGATTTTTTCTTTTTCATGAACGATATATTACTACAACGTGACTTTAAAAGATTATGGTGTGTTATGGGGTTCGAAATGATTTTTTAATTTAACAAAATAAAGATGAGAGTCAAAAAGATCGTATTGTATAATGTAAAGAATATAAAGGAAATATGAGTGCAACTAAGAGAGAGGAAGTAAGTTCTCACCTTAGATATATAAGGTTAGAGCTTAGAGAGATGCATCAAATGCTTATCAAAGAAGATTTGTTGCCAGATCTTAATGAAGCAAAGGAAGTACTCGCACAGCTTGACGCTTTATTGGATTTATTATCAGAAAAAAAAGTTAAGAAGCTAAACAGCCATTTTTGAAAACTTTCGTTTAATTAAGAGAGATATTAAAGATAATTTGTAGCTGATTCTATTTTTTTTCTATTATCGTGCATCTGTTCTAATTTATTATAAATTTCTTTAATTTGGATTTGTATTATATCGGTCGAATTTATATTGCTTAACGCATCTAATGTTGATAAAAGGCTCTCTTTGGCTTCAATTAAATGTCTACATTCTTTACTGCCTGCTTCGTATGACATAAGTTTTTAATAAATTTTAATTATCACAAATATAATAAAAATTCTTCCGTATTGATTGATACTCTTATTGATTGAACGTTTATTATTGTAATTTTCAATACACAATAGTTAAGTAATCACTCTATTATTTGATTAAAACTTATGCAAGAAAACACCAACGATTATAAATTTTGTATTAAATTGGCATTAGATAATGCAAAAAAAAGAATTAATCTACTTGATAATCCTGAGAAAGAGTGTGTTATGGAAGAATATAAGGAATGGATTAATGATGGTTTAAACAAGCATACAGTTTTACTACTAAGAGATGATCCGATTATCTAAAAATGATGCAAAAATATTTTTCTAATTCTTTGTACTAGATGTAACCCTAAATAAAAAATAAAGACTTGCTATAAAAATTAGTGCAAGAATCACAGTTAGTGATGAAAAATTATACATATCTTTATTAATTAAAATTCAATCTAACTATAACAGTTAAGTTAAATTAGTCCTGTATTTAATTTTCTTTGAAAAGTGAAAGAATAAATTTATTCAAGCTTTCTTTTTCTAAAAATATTTTTTTATTCTTATAGGTTTTTAATTTCTTAAAAATTAAATTAACGAAGTGTTCTGATTTTTGAGTCATATATTAAATTTATTTTTCCAATAAATAAATTTTCTCTTCACCTATTTTATCTGGCTTTGTTATTTTACATCCTTTATCTTTCTCCATATTACATTTTTTTGTGGCAGGAACAGATTTCCATGTGCAAATTATTTCTTGGGAATCTTCTTTTAGAATTTTCCATCCATCATCTAAGTATTCTGAAATGCCCTCCTCTCCACAAGAAAACTTTATTTCCATTCTTTTCTTATCCGAAATAGGTTTCTCGTTAATTATTTTTTCCAAATTTTTGATGGGATACTCTTTGTTGATTGATGTTCTACAAGAACTTAAGAAAATTGCAATTAGAAATATCAGTGGAAATTGTTTTAATACTTTCATTTTTTTTTAACTTTTTATAATTCTAATTAGAAAAATTTTAGTTTATTTTGATTCTATTAATTTTAATAGTTTATCCATTTTAATCATCAAGTTTTTTACATCATCTGGCTTAGGTAATATTAATTGTTCAGTAACTTCTAAATGCATTTTCTTTAAGTTTTGCCTCAAATCTTTTAAATGCATATTTACGTTTTCTTTCTTTTGATTTACATCAGTCATAGGAATAAAATTTCAACTTTATTAAACTTAAAATTACTATCATAATATTGCGATGGTTATTTATTGAGAATAATTAAAAATTTAATTTTTTAAATTTTCTATTTCATAGATTTCTTCTCCACCATAACAAAAATTTGTAGAAAGCATTTTTATTTCTCTATTACTAATTCCGATTGTATTTTTATTTTTGATAATATAATTTTCAGCTATCGCTTCACAATCTAATTTGTTTTTTGCATGTTTAATAACTGGATAAAAATATGCCAATGTAGAAATTACAAATAAAAATATTATTAATGATTTTTTATCGTTTTTGATAAGTTCGTTAGATTTTTTTTTGGCTTTTAATATTTTTATTAGTAATTTATCTGGTAATCCTATTTGAACAAATAATAACTCTACCCACCATGGAAGATCCTTATCTTTCTTTTT
Source organism: uncultured Prochlorococcus sp. (assembly GCA_902617605.1). Taxonomy (GTDB): domain Bacteria; phylum Cyanobacteriota; class Cyanobacteriia; order PCC-6307; family Cyanobiaceae; genus Prochlorococcus_A. Next base: position 15,053 of record CACMXO010000008.1, read on the forward strand.
CCTAGAGTTTTCGAAAGTATTCATTTTCTTATCTTCATGGTTTTGGTTTCTAATCTCTTTAGAATTAGTTGTTTCTTTTTTACTCATATCATCGATTGATTTATTTGGAACGGTTAGGTTTTATTTTGATTTGGAAACTATATTTTTATTTTATAAGTTTTAATTTAATTTATCTATGTATTTGAGTATTGTTAATTTGTATTTAAAAATTTTTAAATGGCAAAAAAAAGAAGGAAGTTAAATAAAGATTTTGAGAAAAAAATATATTCATCAAAAAAAAATGTCGAATTAGTATTGGCAAAAATCTATGATATCGATGACGAAGACATACAAAAAGAATATATGAGTGCTTTTAACAGAGTAGTTTACTTATATGATGAATTAAAAGAAGATTATGAACAACAAGGATTTTCTGATAATTCAGAAGAACTTCACACAAGCTATAAAAATGCTTTTAATCTTTTTGAATCAGAATTTGAAATTTAAATTCAATTTCTTATTACCGTTGGTAAGGTCTTACAGGTATTTCAATTCGATTTCCTTTTTGGAGATCAGATCTTTTCTCTTGTAAATTTTTGATACATAAAGATCCCCTTCTCTGCTTTGCGCAAAATCTCTTTATTTGGTAGTCAGTAAGTGAAAATGATTCATTACTAAATGAAAAAAAAGCCAATAAAAACATAAAAAAATATAATACCAATTTCATTTGTTCTCTCCTGACTATTTTCTAATTCTCTTTAATTTAATTATTTTCTATTATAAATATCTATAATTTGTTTTAACTCATCTTTACTTAAGTCTGTTGAAATAAACACTTCTTGGGCTGTTTTACCCTTTCTTGCTATAGCTTTATATCCGTTAATAGTTTTCACTGACAATCTAAATATTAATTTAGAAGATCTCCCCCTGGCTCTTGAAATAGCAGCTGGAGTTATTGTCTTAATATTAATGTCCAGTGCTAGCTTTTGAAGAACGGGAATTAGACCTTCTATATTTGTACTGTGATTTAAAACTAACCTACCCAATTTTAAATTTTTTTTTATTCTATTGAGAAAATTTTGTTTCTGAGAAATTAACTTTAGCTTTAAAATGATTAAAAATCTTGGAGTTCTGTTATATTTACATTAGAGTTTTAAATTTAATGATCTTTCAAATAGGTTGGGCAGCATTGGCTGCAATTTTTACTTTCTCAATTGCCATGGTTGTTTGGGGAAGAAATGGTGATGGTTCAATTGATATATGATTTCATTTTTAACTTATGAAGTCTATATAAGTAAATTTTTTATCCTAACATCGTTCGTTTTACTGATATTCATAACTTTCGCTGTAATTTATATAACTTATGTTTCTTGGAAAGATAAAAAAAGATTAAAAAAATAGGCTTACTATTTTTGTTCTTTTTTCTTATCTTTAGTCCTGAGCTCTTCAATTAATTCTTTTGCTTGTTTCATTTTTGATATGCTGCTTTTGTAAATTCCAATATCTTTTTCTGCCTTATTAGCAGATAAGTTTAATTTTTCAAAAATATCAGAAATTATCTTATTTGTCTCTGATTCATCTTTTTCTTTAAGATCTTGGGCGTTTGCAATTAATATATATATCGCTAAGTTCAAGATCCTTGAGGGATAAAGTTTAGAATTGCTTTTTTCTATTAAGAATTTCAAAATATCGTTAGATGTTTTATTCTTGAATTCTTTTTGAGATTTTTGAGATATTTCATTAATTTCCTTCGCTTCAAAATTTGTAGAACTGCATAAAGATTCAAAAAGTAGATCCAGGTGTTTTTCAGGTTGATATCCTTTCATTAATTCTTTGAATGTTTCGGTGAGACCTACACAAAAGAGATAATCTTGTGTAAATTCATTTTGATGGTTTAGAAGATTAAGTTCGACAAGCATTTCATCAACTATTCTTTTATATAAACCTGGAATGACGTAAGGGAATTTTTCATGAAATAACTTTTTGCTATCTGAAACAGTCAATTTTTCTTTCAATTTTTTATATGTAAACCTTAATAAGGTTAGCGTATGTTGACTCAATATCGTTAATATCTAATAAACAGATAAATATTATTATGATCCCTTTAGTATTAGAAGAGTCTGGCGGTAGTGAAAGAGTCTTTGATATTTATTCGAGACTATTAAGAGAAAGGATAATCTTTTTGGGAGAACAAGTTACTAGTGAAACTGCTAATAGAATTGTTGCTCAATTATTGTTTCTTGAAGCAGAGGATCCAGATAGGGATATCTATATGTATATAAATTCACCAGGTGGATCTGTATATGATGGGTTGGGCATCTTTGACACAATGCAACATGTTAAGCCTGACATTCATACAGTTTGCGTAGGCTTAGCAGCTAGTATGGGTGCATTTTTGCTTGCGGCAGGAACAAAAGGTAAAAGAAGCAGCCTTAGACATTCACGAATAATGATTCATCAACCACTTGGAGGTGCTAGAGGACAAGCAAGTGACATAAGAATCCAAGCAGATGAAATTCTGTTCTTGAAGGAACGACTTAATACTGAATTATCAGAAAGAACTGGAAAGGATTATGACACTATCAAAGAAGATACCGATAGAGATTTTTATATGTCCCCAAATGAGGCAGTTGAGTACGGTTTAATTGATTTGGTATTAGATAAGAAACCTATTAAAGTTTAGCTTAATAATTGAGGTGTTCTCTCTTTCTCAGGAATTTTAGTGAATTTGGAAAGAATACTTACAAATTGATCACCGTCTAAGGTTTCTTTTTCTATTAATAAGTCAACAATTTTATCCATAGCTTCTCTATTTTTGCTTACAATTTCGTAAGTTTCTTTATAACATTCTTTGACCATTACTCTTACACTTTCATCTATTTGTTTAGAGATTGAATCAGAAACTTCACTTCTAGTCATTAGATCTCTACCAACAAAAACTTCTTGATTTCCACTTTCTAAAGCAATCGGACCTAAATTACTCATTCCAAATCTAGTAACCATTTGACGAGCCATTGAAGCAACTTGTTGGAAATCTCCTCCCGCTCCTGTAGTAATCTCACCTTTTCCAAAAACTACATCTTCAGCAGCTCTTCCTCCTAAAGCACCCATTATTCTCGCTTTTAGTTGAGCCCTACTAACAAGAGTTTGTTCATCGTCAGGAGTAAACCATGTTAATCCTTTTGCCTGACCTCTTGGAATAACAGTCACTTTTTGAACAGGGTCATGTGCTTTCACAAGTGAACCTATGAGGGCATGACCAACTTCATGATAAGCAATTAGTCTCTTACTTCTTCCATCTGTTAATGGTGAACCTTCCATCCCTGCAACTATCCTGTCCACAGAGTCATCAATTTCTGAAATGCTTATAGAGTCTTTTCTTCTCCTCGCGGTTAATATGGCAGCCTCATTTAACAAGTTTGCCAAATCTGCTCCAGTAAACCCTGGGGTTCGCCTCGCAATGCTTTCAAGTGTTAAATCCGCTTGAAGTTTCTTATTCCTTGCATGAACTTCCAATATTGATAGTCTGCCCTTGATATCAGGCGCGTCTACAGTCACCTGTCTATCAAATCTGCCGGGTCTCATTAGAGCTGAGTCTAGAACATCGGGTCTGTTTGTTGCTGCAATAATTATTATGCCACTATTACCTTCGAAGCCATCCATTTCAGTAAGTAATTGGTTGAGAGTTTGTTCTCTCTCATCATTACCTCCCCCAATACCTGCACCTCTTTGCCTACCGACGGCGTCAATTTCATCAATAAAGATCAAACAAGGACTATTCTCTTTAGCTCTTTTGAAAAGGTCTCTTACTCTACTAGCACCAACACCAACAAACATTTCAACAAACTCAGAACCCGATAATGAGAAAAATGGTACACCTGCTTCACCTGCAATTGCCTTTGCTAAAAGGGTTTTACCAGTACCAGGGGGTCCTACCAATAGAACACCTTTCGGAATCCTTGCACCTACTGAAGTAAATTTTTCTGGCTTCTTAAGAAAAGTGACAACTTCTTGTAAATCCTGTTTTGCTTCATTAACACCTGCAACATCGTCGAAAACAACACCTGTTTCAGCTTCCATTGCAAATCTAGCCTTTGTTTTCCCAAACTGCATTGCTTGGCCAGGACCTCCAGGCATACCATTAGATCTCCTTGCTAACAAAATTAAACCTCCAATTAAAATAGCTGGGAAGAGTAAATTACCTAAAATTCCTAATGCAGGAGGAGCTGTTTTTACTGGATGAACATCAAAACTGATTCCCTCATTTTTTAAAATATTTATAAGTTCTGGTGTTAGGCCGGGAAGATCTACACGCAACCTTTGGACTTTATTATCTAAATCCGAATCTATTGTCTCTATAACTGCATTTCTGCCTCCTTCAAAAATATCAACAGATGTAACCCTTCCTGAATTAATGTAATCTAAAAATCTGCCATAACTAACTCTTGCTACTGCTGAATTTCTTGGTGCAACAGTAGTTCCATTAGATTTAAGTGAATCAACATTGCTTGAAGATAAAAATTGGTAGGAAAGCGCTATTACTAAAAGTATAGGTAAAGCCCATAAAATTAATGTTTTAAATTTTTGATTCATTAATTTGTAGAAAGTCAATTCTAGGATTCTAGACTGAATCAGTACATTTCGTTGATATTTTATCTAACTTTATGCTTATACTACTTTTTAATGTATCTAATTTATAAATGAAATTTGAGATCAACGATAAGGTTAAGTTGATTGCGCCAGTCTCTTACTTGAAAACTTCAGATAATATGCCGATGTTAAGACCACCTGAACTAGTGGCAATTGATGAAATTGGGGAAATCCTATCAATTAAATCTCCTAATACTGTTGAAGTAAGGTTTAGAAGAGGTTCGTTTTTAATAGATGTTGATAAGATTGAGAAAAACTAACTTAAAAGTTTTTCTTCCACCTATTAGAAATTTCTAAACATATTTTTTTGTTTCCAGAAATACTCAGAAAAGGATTTGAAAAATACTTATTTATTAATTTAAAAATATCTAACGAAGATATTTCCTCTATTTTTGAATTTAAATCGTTCTCAGAAATTGGTGAAATACCATAACTAACTAGCTGTATTTTTCTCTGTAAAATTTCATCTATTGATTGATTCCCTAACAGAAAAGAACCTTTTAGTTTCTCTTTTGCTAGAAATATTTCAGCATCAGTCAACGGATTAAAAAGTAAATTTTTCCATAGTGTTGATAAAAGTTCAAAAGCAAAAAGTGCTTGCTCATTAGATACGGATAAATAAATTAAAAATGGGGCATTTCCACTCCTGATAGGATAATAAACACCTAAATCGTAAGTGATACCATGTTTTTCTCTAAAAAGCTTAAATAAAGCAGCGCTCATTCCATAAGATAAATATGATTCCAAAACCTTAAGAGGAAAATATTCACTACTTCTTCGCGAGCAAGTTTGATCCCCCATCATTATTATTGTTTGATTTGAATCATTATTAATGTAATCAAATCTATCCGCAGTATTTAAATTATGATTTATGGAATCTGATTTTTCTTTTAAGATTTTTTTTTCTAATGTTCCAAAATTTTCTCCATTTATTTCTGGATTATTTGAAATTAAATACTTTTCTCTATTTTTTAAATTTTTAAACTCAAGTAAAACATCTTCATAGGTAATTTTTGAGACATCTTTGGCATTGCCAATGGTGTTGAAAGCATAAGGATGATTTGAGTAAACAATTTTTCTCCATTTTTCAAAACAGATATTGAATGGATTCTCTTTATCTTTTCTAATGTGATCAATAGAAGATTTTTTTACTTTTTTAAATTCAGTTTCCGAGAGGATTGGCCTATTAATTATTAGTTCTAATAAGGGAAATAATTTGCTGAAGTGTTCATTTAGGGATTTAATACTTATTGAAATACCATCTTCAAATATTTCTTGATTTAGTTCTGCTCCATATGACTCAATATACTCAGAGAGAGTGGAATTGTTGAAACCTTCACATCCTCTGGTAAGTAATGAACAAAGGATCTTGTTTATCCCTTTTTTGCCAGAACTATCCATATTACTCCCCCCTTTAATCCAAATTAAAGCAGTAGAAAAATTTCTTTTATTATTATTTAAAAAATATCTTTTTAACATTTACAAGGGGATGCAACTAAAGTGAATTTCTCTCCACGGATATATTCTGTAATCTCTTTGAAGTTATCCAAGTCATTCCAATATTTTAAATGACTCTCTAAATTATTTATTGAAGATTTTCTTCCCCAAAGAAGTTCATTTCCAAAGAATGAAGAGAGTTGTGTAGATGTCTCCAAATTAAAGATGTAGTTACTTTTCACAATATTTATTGCTTTTTTTATTTCATCCAAAGACAAGGCTTTACAATTTGAGATCTCATCTATTGTTTTATTTATTTGCTTTTCTACTAAATCTATATCTTTGGGCTCACAACTTGCTTCCATTATAAGTAATCCACCTAATTCTCCAGCATTTACATCTACATATACTGATTCAACAAGATTACTATCTTCTTTTAAAAATTTAACTAATCTGCTGTTTCTTCCAACAGAGAGAATTGATGCTAATATCTCAAGTCCAATAATATTTTTTTGATCATTTAGGTTTGGGATAAACCAAGCCATAAATATTCTCGAAAACTCTAAATTATCAAATTTAATTGACTCTCTACCATTCCTAATTTTTAAAGAAGGTTTATTTTTAATATTTATTAAATTTGGACTTTCTTTTATGCCAGATAGATCACTTTTTTCAAAAATTTTATAAATTTCTTCAGAGAGATTACCCGCAATTGCAATACAAATTTTTTCGGTATTGTAATGTTTGCTATGAAATTGCACAAGGTCATTTATCTCTAAGTTTTTAATACTATTTTCAGTTCCCAGAATCGAATTGGCATAATTTGGACTTAACCAAACCCTTTTCAAAAAATAATTAAATAGTCTTTCTTCAGGCTGATCGTTTTGTTGTTTTATTTCATCAATAACTACCCCTTTTTCTTTTATAAATTCATCAGTATTAAAATTTGGAGCAACGACAATATTTGTCAAAAGAGCAAGTGATTCTTTAAAGTTATTGGGTGGGACTAAGACATGGTAATGTACATCATCATAACCAGTTGAAGCGTTACTTAATCCGCCTAGTGATTCAATTTTATGGTCAAACTCACCTGGCATTATTTTGTTAGATCCTTTAAAAATCATATGTTCTAGAAAATGAGCAGTGCCGTTTTTATCAACCTCCTCAAAAGAAGAACCTGCTTTGCACCAAATATCAATGCTTACAAGCGGCAATTCTTTTTTATCCACAAACACACATCTAGTTTTGCTTGAATGGGTGAAGTAGTTAACATCTCCTACGTTCATTTCGGTTATCTCTTTAAATTCTATTTTGGTACTTTTTAGCATTGTTGTCTGAATCTTTAACTAAAACAAAATTAACTGACCCTCTTATTTTGGATTTATTACAAAATATTAGAGAGCATAGATCCATGCTTGAAGACCTTAAGAGTTTAAAAATTGATCCAAAACTAACTAACATAATATCTAAAGAAATAGGTAGAGAATTTTTTATTGAAAATGAATTTCATGAAGCAAAAGGTTTTAGAAAGTTACATATTGAAGTGGCAGAATTTTCTAAGAATCTTAAAATATTACACTGCGTTTTTTTTCCTGACCCAAAGTTTGATATCCCAATTTTTGGGATGGATTTGGTAAAAATAAATGATATAGTTTCTGCTGCCATTGTTGATTTATCCCCGGCATCACAAAACCAAGGTTTGAAATACGAAAAATTACTCTCTGAAGTTGATAAAAGTTCTTTTACCTCTTTAAGAGAGATTCCTAAATGGGGGGGGATTTTTTCTAATAATGTATTTTTTGCTTCTTTAAAAAGTAAGTCTGAAAAAAATGATTTTTGTAGAGTTGTGGATCAATATCTCACTATTTTGATCAAATTAAGTAAGAAAGCCAAATCGGAAGTTAATGAGAAAATTATCCAAGAGAGAATAGCTTTTCAAAAAAATTATTGTTTTCAACAAATGAAAAATGAGAAGACTAGTATGGTTCTTTTAAAATATTTTGATGAAAAATGGGTCAATAACTATATAAAAACAGTTCTCTTCGATTTTTAATGAAATTAAAAATATTAAAAAATTTATTTATTTATTTTTTGTTATTTACACCAATATCTCTTGGTGTTATTTCCTGTTCTGTAAATAATAAATCTAGCTCAAAATTAAAAGAGGAAACAACTTCAGATTTCATACCTCCTATTAAAGCTGTTGCGGCACTTGGTCAACTTTCTCCTTCGGGAGAGATTAGACAATTGGCAGCTCCAATAAGTCAGTTTGGCTCTTCTCCCCGAATTGTTGAAATTTTAGTAAATGAAGGAGATTTCGTAAAAAAAGGTGATATCCTCGCAATCTTTGAAAATGGAGAAAAATTAGTTGCTGATCTTGAAAGAAACGAAAATCTTATAAATACTATTAACGAAGAAATTAGCCTAAAGAAAGATCAAATTCAAAGGTATGAGTTAGCTTTGAGCAAAGATGTATATTCTTTTGTAGAGTTTTCACAGAGAAAAGATGAATTATTAAAATTGCAAAAACAGAAAATAAACCTTATCGGAGATCAAAAAAATATCAAGATAGATCTATTTAACTCAAAACTAAGGAGTCCAATCGATGGTTTTATCCTTGGAATAAATACGAGAGTTGGTGAAAGGCCTCAAAATGAAGGGATTTTGGATATCGGTTCTAGTCAAAAAATGGAAGCTTTGATAGAAGTTTATGAATCTGATATCGACAGAGTCTTTATCTCTCAGAATGTTGAATTGAGCAGTGAGAACGGAGGTTTCCAAAAAAATCTTAAGGGAAAGGTTATTAGGATTAGTCCTCAGGTAAAACAAAGAAAAGTTCTATCGACTGATCCAACAGGAGATGCTGATTCACGAATTATTGAGGTACTAGTAAAACTAGATCAAGATTCTATAGATATTGTTCAAAACTATGCAGGAATGAAAGTGATTGCAAAATTTATTCCCTAATGAGTTTTTCTTTTTTAAAACTTAGAAAAATTCCATTAGCTTGGTTGTTATTAACTAGGCAACCATTAAGGCTAGCAGTTGCCATAGCTGGAATCAGTTTTGCAGGGATTTTGATGTTTATGCAATTAGGTTTTAGAGATGGTTTATTTGACACGAGCGTAACTATTCACAAACTTCTAGATGCCGATCTTGTTTTGATAAGTCCCAGATCAAAAAGTTCTATAAGCATGAGTGGATTTCCAAAAAGAAGATTAATTCAAACTCTCGCTGTAGAAGATGTTGAAAAAACTGCTCCTGTTAATCTAAATTATTTACTTTGGAGAAATCCCGAAAATCTTAAAACTAGATCAATACTTGCATTAGGTTTTAATCCCTCCGATTCACTTCTTTTAGATGAGGGATTCTCAAAGAAAGCTTATAAACTGAGAAATCCATCCAGAGTTCTTTTTGACAAACTATCCAGACCTGAATTTGGACCGATTGAAGAATGGTTTTTATCTGAAAAAAAAGTTGAGACTGAGGTTGCTGGGAAAAGAGTAATTGTTGAAGGCCTTGTGGAGTTGGGACCATCTTTTGGTGCAGATGGTAATTTAATAACTAGTCGAGAAACCTTCTTAAGACTTTTTCCTGCTAATCCTCCTGGCAGTATAGAAATTGGTTTAGTAAAGCTAAAAAAAGGATCTGATCCTGAATTAATTTCAAGGATATTAAATAACTCACTCCCAAATGATGTTAGGGTTCTTACAAAAAATCAATTTATAGAATTTGAAAAGAATTATTGGAAAAATAGCACTGCAATAGGTTTTATATTTAGTTTGGGAGCATTGATGGGTTTCGTTGTAGGGTGTGTGGTTGTTTATCAAATTCTTTATAGTGATGTTACAGATCACCTCCCAGAGTACGCCACCTTATTGGCAATGGGGTACAGACTTAAGTCTCTTTTCTTTGTTGTAGCTAGAGAGGGGTTTTTGTTGGCATTGTTTGGTTATATACCTGCTTATTTATCTGGTCAAATACTTTACTCAGTTATAAGAAGTTCTACTAAACTCCCAATTATAATGGACACAGATAAAACTATTTTAATTTTTGTATTAGTTTTAGTTATGTGTATGGGGTCCGCCGCTGTTGCGATGCGTAAATTAGTTGACGCTGATCCTGCTGAAATTTTTTAACAATTGAAGATAAATGGTTAAAGCTAATAAATCAAAAAATAAAGTTGAAAGTCTTAAAACAGTCTCAATTAAAAATTTGAGTCACTTTTATGGAAAAAATGAGAATAAAAAACAAGTTCTTAATGACGTTAATTTAAATATTGATAAAGGAGAGTTGGTTCTCTTGAAAGGACCTTCTGGATGTGGTAAAACGACTCTTTTAACATTAATTGGTGCCTTGAGAACCTGCCAAAGTGGAGATTTAACTGTATTAAATAATCAGTTAAATGGAGCATCGAGGAAAACTCGTCAGATTCTTAGAAGAAGTATTGGAATGATTTTTCAAGGTCACAATCTTCTGAGATGTTTAACAGCAGAACAAAATGTCCAGATGGGCGCGGATTTGATAAAAGGTTTAACATATTTGCAAAGACGTGAAATAGCACGGAATTGGTTGTCAGCAGTAGGATTAGAAGAACATAACAAAAAGTTGCCAAATGACTTATCTGGTGGGCAGAAACAGAGAGTAGCAATTGCTAGAGCTTTATCTGCTAACCCAAAACTTTTATTAGCTGATGAGCCCACTTCTGCATTAGATAGTGTCACAGGAAGAGAAATAGTAACCCTTTTAAGGAAACTAGCAAAAGAGCAAAATTGTTCTGTACTTATGGTGACGCATGATCCAAGAATTTCTGATATGGCTGATAGGATATTAAATATGGAAGATGGTAAAATATATAGTGCTCATAGTGAGCTAATATAATTAAAAGCTTAAAATTTTTATGTCTAAGAGAAGGAATCTAAAAAAAGAAAAGCAGGAACGTAATAGAGCCTATGCTAGAAAATTCAAAAAAAGGAAATTAAGAACTGATGGGAGACCTGATGGTGGAAACGTTACAGGTACAGCAAATAATGGCGGTGCAGCTGATTAGGGAATATCTTTTATTGTTATCATTTGAGTTCAATATATCATGCATATTTAAGAGATAATCATGAATGTAAGTATTGTTATACCGACTTACAATAGATTACCTATATTAGAGAAATGTCTATTTGCGCTTGAAAATCAAAAATTAAATACAAATATCAGTAATTATGAAGTAATAGTAGTTGATGATGGATCAACTGATGGGACAACCTCATGGATAAATAAAAACAAAGCTAATCTCCCACACGTTATTCTATTTCAGCAAGAACATGGTGGGCCTGCGCTTGGGAGAAATCTGGGAATAATTAAATCAAAATATGAAATTATTATATTCATTGACAGTGATCTCATTGTTTTAGACAATTTTATAAATTGCCACGTAGAAAAATTACTTGCCTATTGGAGAAAAAATGATAAAAAATGTTTTACATATGGCTCGGTAGTCAATACATCTAATTTTCTAAATCCTCAGAGTGAAAAACATAAAATAATGGACACTTCTTTTGCATACTTTGCTACTGGTAATGTAGCGATATCAAAAGAATTGATTTTAAGTGTGGGATTATTTGATGCTTCTTTTAGTCTTTACGGTTGGGAGGATTTAGAACTTGGAGAAAGATTAAAAAAAATTGGGACAAAATTAATTAAATGCCCAAATGCAGTAGGTTTTCATTGGCATCCGCCATTTAATTGCGAACAAATAGATTCATTAATAGCTCAAGAAAAAGAGAGAGCAAAAATGGCTTTAGTGTTTTACAAGAAACACCCTAATTTAAGGGTTAGATTCATGATTCAGTTAACTCCTCTCCATAATTTACTTTGGCAAATTCTTTGCTTGGGAGGACTAATCAGTGTTGATAAAATCCTTCCTCTATTAAGATTCCTAGTAAATATAAGAAGAAATAGACTTGCACTTGAGATACTTAGGATCCCTCTAAATATGATTTACATTAAACAGTTAACAAAATCAAGATAAAAAACTTTTAGAAATACACATCACTTGCTAGAATGATTGAAATAAATTTCACACATCTGACAGTTTCGGGTGAATTATCAATATTAATTCCCCGTCAGATGGAGGCTAACCCGAAACCCTTTTTAAATTATGGCTGTTGTATCACTATCAGAAATGATGGAAGCTGGTGCTCACTTTGGGCATCAAACTAGACGTTGGAATCCCAAGATGTCTAAGTATATATATTGCGCGAGAAATGGAGTTCATATTATTGATCTTGTAAAAACAGCATTGTGTATGAACAATGCATATAAATGGACGAGAAACGCTGCAAAAAGCGGTAAACGTTTCCTATTTGTCGGAACAAAAAAACAAGCATCAGATGTAGTAGCTCAGGAAGCTACACGCTGTGGAGCTGCATATGTTAATCAAAGGTGGCTTGGAGGGATGTTGACTAATTGGACAACAATGAAAGCTAGGATTGAAAGATTAAAGGATCTAGAAAGAATGGAAAGTAGTGGTTCAATAGCAATGAGGCCTAAAAAAGAAGCTGCAGTCCTAAGGAGAGAACTTGAAAGATTACAAAAATACTTAGGAGGACTTAAGGGTATGAGAAGATTACCAGATGTTGTAGTATTGGTTGATCAGAGAAGGGAATCTAATGCAGTATTAGAAGCTAGAAAATTAGATATCTCATTAGTATCAATGTTGGATACAAATTGCGATCCTGATTTGTGTGAAGTTCCAATTCCTTGTAACGATGATGCCGTTAGATCTGTGCAACTTATTTTAGGAAGACTTGCAGATGCCATAAATGAGGGTAGAAAGGGCTCTAATGCTGAAAGAAAAAATTAAATTCTAATTTAAAACTTACTATTCACTATTTTTATTACTTCAAATGGGAAACATTACAGCAAAACTTGTAAAAGATCTTAGAGACAAAACTGGCGCAGGAATGATGGACTGCAAAAAAGCACTTAACGAAACTGAAGGAAATCTAGATAAAGCTTTGGAATGGTTAAGAAAGAAAGGCATTGCTAGTGCTGAAAAGAAATCGGGAAGAGTAGCGGCCGAAGGTTCAATTGGTAGTTATATTCATACTGGATCAAGAGTTGGAGTTTTACTAGAGTTAAATTGTGAAACTGATTTCGTTGCAAGAGGTGATATATTCCAATCTCTGTTGAAGGATGTATCAATGCAAGTAGCAGCATGCCCAAATGTTGAGTATGTATCAATTGATGAAATACCTGAAGATGTTGTAGAAAAAGAAAAGCAGATTGAGATGGGTAGGGATGATTTGTCAGGTAAACCGGAGCAAATAAAAGAAAAAATAGTTGAAGGTAGAATAGCGAAAAGACTTAATGAGCTCGTGTTGCTTTCACAACCCTACATTAAAGATAGTTCTCTAACAGTTGAGGATCTTGTTAAACAAGCAGCTGCAAAAATTGGGGAAAATATCAAAGTAAGACGCTTTACAAGATATACATTGGGTGAAGGTATCGAAAAAAATCAGATGGACTTTGCTGAAGAGGTTGCATCAATGCAAACAAACTAGTCTCTTAAATGGTTTGAATAATTTTAATAATTACATAGATATTGATAAGCTTAATTCTCAATTAGAGAAAGCGGATATACATAAAAGAATATTAATTAGAAATATCTATAAGGAATATGAACTTTATCTTAATCTCTTAAGAGAGCTACTTTTCATCTCTGTAGAAAAAGGCCTTTATCAAATATATAGTTGTCCGAAAATTAATGATAATTTTTTAAATGAAAATGAATTCTGGAGTCTTTTTGAAAAAAAAATAAGTAAAATGATACGCGCTAATTTGCCCTTTTTAACAGTAGAACAATTAAAAATAAATGAAATTGAAAAAAATATAAATAATGAAATTAATTTTACTATTTTTAATAGTTCCACAAAGACAAATGATGATCAAAAAGAAAAATTTCAATATGAAGATGTTTTTCAATTCAAAGAACCTACTCAGTTCGAGATTAGTCAAGACTTTTCAAATACTTCTGAATATTATCAAGCTCATAATTATGAGAAGTTCGTATCACTTGATTTAGATAATAACGACAATAATAATTATTTATCTAAAAACAATTTTTTTGAAAATTTAGGAGTTGAAAAACAATTTATTTTCTCCCTACTTGATTTAATAGGAGAAGAAAAGGTGGAAAAACAAAGAAATCTAGAAAAAGAAAATATCAAAAAAATGGATCATTTACCAAAAAATCAGATTCTTAATAATTTTGATTTCATAGACAAGTCATTGGAAAATTTACTATTAAATCTTTCATATAATATTAATAAAGAATTATTCAAGGCAAATCTAATAAAAAAGATTATATCTAAAGATTCCTTTGATTACTTAGTAGGCAAAAATTTTATGATAAAACATCCATATCCTTTTGTTATTAATTTCGAATTAAACTTAAATCGGTCATCTCTAAACGGTAATAATTTTCCAAGCATTATTTTCTTCTATATATCTACTGTTGAGTTAGAGTTTAAAAATTTAAATCTTTCTATTCAAAGGAACAAAATAAATGAGCTAAAAAATCAATTTCAGCGTTTGATTAAAAAAGAGACATATTGGAGGCAAAAAGAAAAAACTTTGAATAAAATACGTTGAAAAAATACCTCTTTTTCAAATGTGACTATTAGCGGGAATAAGAATAAATTAATTAAAGATTGGATAAGACCTCTTCAAAAGTCTCTTACTATTGAAACTGAAAATAAGTTTATTAACACTTTAGGAAGAGAAAAATATTTTAATGATTATTTGCATGAATCATTGCAAAAACTAGAAAATCTAAATATCTCAGAAGAATATTTAAGGATATTTTATGGATTTTCTAAAAGATATAATGAATATAATAAATTAGATGAGAATCAAAGAAAAAGATTAATCATAGATACAAGAAAAAATCTTTATAAACTAGTTAAAACTCTAGAAATAGAGAGTTCTAACAATATTTCTAATAATGTTTTTCTGAATAAAGCTGAATCAAGTTTGACTTATGATTCGGATATTTCATTAATAAAAAATGTAGGAAAAGTTTATAAAAATAAGCTTAATGAATTAGGGATATTTCATATAAAAGATCTAATTAATTATTTCCCACGAACATATCTAGACTATACGAATAGAGTTAAGATAATAAATTTAAAACCAGATAATTTATACACTTGCATCGCAAACATTAAGAGATTTTATATTCATAAAAGTAAAAAGAATAGCAACTTATCAATAATGAATTTTGTAGTTTCTGATGAAACGTCTTCAATAAAGGTTACAAAATTTTTTTTAGGAAGAAGATTTAGATCTTACTCCTTCTTCACATCTCAAAAATCTTTGTATACTCCCGGAACTAAATTAGCAATTTCCGGTAAGGTTAAATTGACAGAGTATGGCAAAACTTTTGTAGATCCACAGATTGAAATTCTTAAGGATAATAATGATAATTTTAATTTTTCAGGCAAAATATTACCCTTGTATTCATTAGGTGAAGCATTATCAAATATGAGTTTTATAAAACTTATGAAAAAGGTACTAATTTATGCTAAGCAATATCCAGAAATTTTTAACAAAAAGCAACTTGATTCATTATCTTTATTATCAAAAGGAGAGTCGTTGATTAATATTCATTTTCCACCAACTCAGCAGGCACTTGTTGAGTCAAAAAAACGTTTAGTTTTTGATGAGTTGTTCCTACTTCAAATAAAGTTCCTACTTAGAAAAAGAAAGACGAACAATAATGTAACTTCCCAACAATTACCTCAAAAGAAATCTTTATTAAAAGAATTTTTAAATACTTTTCCTTTTGAATTAACAAATTCTCAAGTCAATGTTTTAAATGAAATTAAGAAAGATTTATCTAATCCCGTACCAATGTCTAGATTGCTTCAGGGAGATGTGGGAAGTGGCAAAACCATAATTGCAATAGCGTCTCTTTTACTTGTCATTGAAAAAAACCTGCAAGGGGCATTTATGGTCCCAACTGAGGTATTGGCTGAACAACATTATAAAAATTTATTAAAATATTTGAATCCCCTTTTAGTTTCTGTTGAACTACTTACTGGAAATACTCCTCAAAAAAAGAGAAAAGAAATTTTCTCTAATTTGAACAATGGATTAGTTGATATCCTCGTAGGTACTCATGCATTATTTGAGGATAAAGTCATCTTTAATGCATTAGGGATGGTCGTAATTGATGAACAACATAGATTCGGAGTTACTCAAAGAAATAGGTTACTAAATAAAGGAGAAAATACTAACTTGTTATCTATGACAGCAACACCAATTCCTAGAACTCTTGCGCTTTCTATTTATGGTGATTTAGATGTTAGTCAAATTACAGAACTCCCTCCTGGGAGAGTTCCCATAAAAACAAAAATAATTTCAGAGGATGATTTGACTAACTTGTTCAAGATTGTTGAAGATGAGATAAATAAGGGAAAGCAAGCCTATGTGATTTTGCCACTTATAGAAGATTCAGAAAAAATGAATTTAAGCTCCGCAAAGAAAACATTTAAACATTTATCAGAAGAGGTCTTTTTTAACAAAAAAGTTGGATTATTACATGGCAAATTAAGTTCACAAGAAAAGAATGAAGTAATAAATTCTTTTTTAAAGAATGAAATTAATATATTGGTTTCAACCACAGTAATAGAGGTTGGTATTGATGTGCCTAACGCCACAATTATGATTATTTATAATTCGGACAGATTTGGATTGTCCCAGCTACATCAATTAAGGGGGAGAGTTGGTAGAGGATCGACGAAATCTTTTTGTTATCTGGTAACCTCAGATAAAAATGGATTAGAAAATAAACGACTTTGTGTTTTGCAAAAATCTAATGATGGCTTTTATATTGCTGAAAAGGACTTGGAGCTTAGAGGACCAGGCCAGATTTTAGGATATAGACAATCCGGATTGCCTGATTTTGTACTTGAAAATTTACCTAACAATAAATTTCTTATTGATAAGGCTCGTGAAGAGGCTATTAAGATTGTTAGTGATGATCCTGATTTAAAAGAAAATATTGTTTTAAGAAATATACTTATTGATAATTCTGATAATAAATTCATTCATGATTTCTTAAATTGAAAACTATCATTGTAATTTTTGATATATATGCCACTATAAATCAATTGCAAATTTCAATTGAAGATTTGGAATAAAATACCAATTAAAGATAATGGAGATAAATTAATAGCTATACCAAGCTGCCTAAATTATTTAGATCCCCACCCTTACTCTCATTTAGGAGCACCTTATAAAGATAAAAATTCTATTTGGAAATTGAGAGAGGAGGTCGTAAATAGATTAGTAAAAGTAAATGATTATTTGATATCCAAGAGTAGTTTTAACCTTTTAATTTATGACAGTTGGAGACCTTTAGAAGTCCAGGAATTTATGTTTAAAAGAGCATTTTTATTAGAGTGCAAAAAATCCGATATTGATATTTCTTTTGAAAATATAAAATCTTATCCATCCATTTTAAAAAAAGTTGAAAAATTTTGGGCATATCCTTCTTATGACATTAGATGTCCTCCCCCTCATTCAACTGGGGGTGCATTGGATGTTTGTTTATTAGATAAAGACGGAAATCTTGTTGAAATGGGAAGCATGGTTGATCAAATGGATGAGACCTCAAATCCTTATTTTTATTCAAATATAAAAAATGAAGAAGCAATTATTTGGAATAGTAGAAGAAATTTATTAAGGAAAATTATGACAAAATTCGGATTTGCTCAACATCCAAATGAATGGTGGCATTTTAGTTATGGTGATCAATTATGGGCTTGGAAAAATAAAAAACCAAAGGCCCTTTATGGAAAAATTTAAAATCTATTGATTTTTATTTAGTAAATTAAATATATAATTTTCATCTTGAGTAGTTATAAAATCTCCGAAATCCAAATCCAAATTATTCTTCCAATCAACAAATAACGGTTGAAGTGTTTTTTCTAAATTGTTAAGTTCCATTTTTTGTAAAAATGGTTTAGCAAGTCTTTGTAGGTTTTTACTTCCCCCCAACCATAATTGGTATTTGTTTTGCCCACTTCCAACAAGTGCTAATTCGGCCATATAAGGCCTGGTACATCCATTCGGACATCCTGTCATTCTGAATAATATTGTCTTTTGTATTTTTAGATCTAAAAGTAAATTTTCAATCCTTTTTAATACATCAGGTAATATTCTTTCAGCTTCTGTCATTGCAAGACCACAAAGTGGCAAAGCAGGACAAGCTAAAGCGTGCCTTTGTATTTCATTAATGTTTTCTAAATTCTCGTATCCAATTTTTGATAGGGATTTTTGAATTTCACCTTTGTTTTTATTGGCGATATTACAAAGTAAAATATCTTGATTAGGTGTGAGTCTTAAATCTAAATTATATTTTTTAACAATACTTGTGATGGTATTCTTCTTCTCTCCAAATAATCTCCCTGATAATAATGGTAAACCTACGAAATAGGAGGTTTTATTTTGTTTATGCCAACCTAGGTAATCAATAAGAACGTTATCAGGTTCTTTTCTCATTTTTTTTATTTCTTTTTTGAAATACTTATCAGTAAGTATCTTTTTGAACCATTTAATACCTTTTCTATGAAGAAGATATTTCATTCTCGAATTTTTTCTTGATTTTCTATCACCATAATCTCTTTGTATAGCTACAATACTTTGTATTAATTCATAAACATCAGGCTCTTCAACATATCCAAGAGGATCTGCAATTCTGGCAAAGGTCTCTTCATTATTATGTGTGCGACCCATACCACCTCCAACATAGAAGTTGCACCCTTCTAAGTTTCCATCTTTAGAAGTAAAGGCCACTATTCCTATATCATTGGTAAGAAGATCAACGGAATTGTCTCCAGGAACTGTAACAGCACATTTAAATTTTCTCGGTAAATAAGTTGAACCATAAAGAGGCTCATCTTTTATCCCACTAAAAACATTATCTTTGAATTGGAGCTTCCTAATTGCTTCAATATCTTTGTCAGGCTTTATGGTGTATTCTAAATCCCCATCAGCCCAAAGCTCTAAAAAAGTTCCTTGGCCAGCTATTGGGGTGAGAAGATCTGCAACTTTTTTTGCCAATGATCTTGCAATATTATAATCTGGCGTATCAAATGGAGCCGCAGGGGCCATTACGTTTCTATTTATGTCTCCACATGCAGCTAATGTGGAGCCCATTGAATTTACTATTGTTTGAATTACTTCCTTTAAGTTCTCTTTTCTAATTCCATGCATTTGAAAGGCTTGTCTTGTAGTGGCCCTAAGTGTTCCATTACCTAGTTTGTCAGATAATTCATCTAATGCTAAAAATAATTTCCCAGGGACTTCACCACCAGGATTTCTTAACCTAAGCATCATTTGCCAATCTTTACTTTTGCCCGGTCTTCTATTTTCCCTGTTATCTTGTTGATAACTACCATGAAATTTTAATAATTGAACTGCATCATTGGTAAAATGATCGCTCTCGTTGATTAATTCCGTAGCAAGTGGTTCTTTAAGAAATTGGCTACTTTTTTTAAAATTTTCAAATTTAGAAACTTCCAGTCCATTTGCCAAACAAACAGTTTCTTCCTTGGTAGGATCTTTTTTCTTTTTTACTTTCTCAACCTTGATCAAAGGACCAAAAATATCTCTTTTTATACATTAGCGAAAAGCTTATTTAACTGGTAGTAAATTATAGTAAGTGAAGTCATATTTTTTTCTTGTCTAAATATTTACTTGAAATAGGAACAGAAGAGTTGCCTGCAAAATTTTCTCTTTCTGTTCTAGAACAATTCAAATCTCTAATAGATTTTGAATTGGATAAAAAGTTAATCAAATTCGAACATATAGTTGTTACCTCCACACCAAGGAGGATAGTCTTACTTATTGAAGGATTAGTTGATTATGCAGAAGATAAAATAATAGAAAGAAAAGGGCCTAAAGCAAATTCAGCTTATTTAAATGGAAGTCCTACTAATGCTGCTTTAGGATTTGCTAATAGCTTAGATATAGATGTAGGTGAGCTAGAAATAAAAAAAACAGAAAAGGGTGATTTTGTATTTGGAAAGAAAATTGAGAAAGGCCTATCAACAAAAATTTCTTTATCTTCGATTATCCCAAAATTAGTAAAAAGTCTTCAAGGCCCTCGATTTATGAAATGGGGGGCAGGGAACATAAAATTTTCAAGACCTATTAGGTGGATTGCCTCTATTTATAATGATGAAATTCTTGATTTTGAATTTGATGGATGTGATCCAAAGATCAAAATAGGTAATAAAACAAAAAGTCATAGGCTAATCAATGAAGTTTTAGAAGTTCTTAATCCTGATGATTTTTTTGAATTATTGAAACGAAATAGAGTATTAGCTAATCGAAAAGAAAGAAAAGAAAAAATTGAAAGTTTAATTAATCAGGCATCTAAATCTTTAAATCTGAAACCAGACCTTTCAGAAGGATTACTAAATGAACTAACTGATTTAGTTGAATGGCCAGACTTAATTATTGGCAAATTTAGTGATGAATTTCTTGATCTTCCGGTAGAAGTTCTCTCAACAGTAATGAAAAGTCATCAGAGATATGTTCCTCTCTTATTGAAAAATAAAAGTTTTTCTAAACTAGATTTAAGCTCTGAAAAAAATATTAGTACAACTTTCTGCGTTATTTCAAATGGTCTTGAAGAATCAAATAATAATATTGCCAGAGGTAATGAGAAAGTATTAAGGGCAAGGTTTTCAGATGCAAAGTTTTTCGTAGAAAGTGACAAAAAAGTTGCTTCAATCGAGAGAAATGAAAAGCTTAAATCTGTTTCATATTTGAAAGGACTTGGAAATATATTTCAGAGGGTAGAAAGGATAGAGGAAGTTACTAAAAAAATTCTTAAATTTTTAAATGATAAGTCCTTAGAAGAAAAAAAAATTATAGAAGCTGCTAAATACTGTAAAAACGATTTATGTAGCGAAATTGTTTTCGAATTCCCTGAGCTGCAAGGAATAATGGGTGGTAAATATCTTAAATATGAGGGATTTAGTGAGGATGTTTGCTTGGCTGTCGCTGAACATTATTTACCTTCTTTTTATAAAGATGCTTTGCCCTCCACAAAATATGGTGCAATAGTTTCCATTGCAGATAAGGTCGAAACTTTAATAAGTATATTTATTTCTGGTAAACGTCCTAGCGGATCATCTGATCCTTATGCTTTAAGAAGAAATTTGAATGGAGTGATTAAAATAATTTGGGATTATGAACTTGATTTACCTTTAGATAAATTATTCAACGAACTTATTGATTTTTGGAAAATCGTATTTCCGAATTTAAACTTCTCAAGAGAAAAAGTTTTTAATGATTTAAATCAATTTTTAGTTCATAGAATTGTTAGTCATCTAGAAGAAATATCACTAAGTAAAGATTTAATAAAGGCCGTTTGCTCTTCTGATGAATTATCTCAAAAAAGAGTATTGAATATTGTTGATCTTAAAAATAGGATTAAATCTATTATGAATTTTAACAAAAAGGATAATTTTGTTGAAATCCAGAAGGTAATCACTAGAGTAAGCAAGTTAGCAAATAATAGTGCTATTTCAAGAGAAGTTCTCTCAACAAGAGATTGTGTAAACACGAAACTCTTTGAAAAAGATTGTGAATTGAAAGTTTTTGAATTTATTGGAGAATTAGAAAAACTTTTTTCGGATGGTTATTGTAATTATCTGGAACTTCTGAATTTGTTTGAGATTAATGTAAACACAATCGAGGATTTATTTGATAATGAAAATGGAGTGCTAATAATGTCAGAAGATTTAAAAATAAGAAATAATAGACTCAATTTGTTGAGCTTAATTAGAAATTATTCTCTAAAAATAGCCGACTTTACACTTTTGAACTCTTAACTTTAATGCCTCCCTTTATTGAATAATTTTCTAACATTTTTTCTACTTCTTTATTTTCCCTAACAGCACTATCAACTGGTTTATATTTTAGAGGTGCTAGGGCTTTCCCTCTTAAAATCGAACCAAGTGTAAGCATTGTAATTTTTAGTTGCTGTAATGGTTTCATGGAGACAACTCTTTTGTATAAGTAACTATCAAAAGTAAGTCTTTGAACATCCATGTCATCACACATCTCAACAAAGGCTTCTCTAGCAGAATCATTTCTGTAGAAAATATTTTGAAGGATTTCTAGAACCTTATAAGTTGTACCATATTTTTTATCCCATTTTTTAAGATAGTTTTTTAAATCTTTTTCTGATGGAATTACTTGACCGTTTTTTGATGCTTCAACAATTTCTTCAGCACACATTCTTCCGCTTTTTGCAGCAAAATAAATGCCCTCTCCAGAACTTTTTGTAACATAACCAGCTGCATCACCAACCAATGCCATTCTCCCAACTACTCTTCTTGGCCTTGGATGCTCTGGAATAGGGTGAGCTTCTACCTTTATTACTTCACCATTAACAAGTCTTTTCTTTGCCCTATTTCTTACGCCCTCTTGAAGTCCTTTTATTAATGACTGATTCTTTTGCATGGTTCCTGTGCCCACAGCAACATGATCATATTTAGGAAATACCCACCCATAAAAATCAGGAGAAACATCAGTTCCAACATACATTTCAGCAAGATCTTCGTAGTAACTCATTTCTTCTTTAGGTAATTTAATTCTTTCCTGAAATGCTATAGCAACTTTGTAATCACCTGCATCCATTGCTTTTGCGACTCTGCTATTGGCTCCATCAGCTCCGATCAAAAGGTCAACAGTAAGCTCTTTTAGTTCCCCTTTTTTATCTCCATTCGTAAAATCTGAGTAAGAAAGCTTATATGGCCCTTGATTATTATCGCCAGTATCAATAGAAGTAACTAATCCATTTATTAATTTAGCACCAAGATCTGATGCTCTGTTGCGCATAAAGGCATCCATAACTTCTCTTCTACACATCCCAATAAACTCATTATCACTTTTTCCATAAACTCTATCTAAACTTATATCTACTTCTCTATTTGATGGAGATATCATTCTCATATGCCTTACTTTTCTATCAATAATTGACTCAGGTAAATCAAATTCTTCGACCATGCAAAGTGGAATTGCTCCCCCACATGGTTTCGCATTATCTAATTTTCTCTCGAAGAGCCAAGTTTTTATTCCAGCTTTAGCAAGTATTTCTGCCGCACATGAACCACTTGGACCTCCACCAATAACAGCTACCCTCAACATATGAAAAAAAAAATAATACTGTATATAAAAACTACATCTTTTTTGCTTATAAAAGTGCATTTCTTAAAATAATAGTTAATATCGAAATATCTTTTCCAAATTCACTTCTAAATATTGGAACTAAACAAAGATATCGATCAATTTGATATACCACTTGCCAAAAGAACTTACCTAAATAATCCAAATTCAACATTATTAAAAAAACTATTAATATTTTCTCCATTTCTTTTTCTTATCTTTTCTGTCGCTGCATTGCGTTTAAATAAAAATATAGAAATAGGATCTCTTGATAATCTTAATTTTCAGGCTCAGATAAATCACGACCATAGAATTTTAGGTCATTTACCCTATCCGGAAATTTCTAAGGAGAAATTAGTTTTAATTGAGCCTAATATTGAAGTTCATATTGATATGCGCGATTCTCTACTAAAGATGAGAGAAGAAGCCAAAAAGGATGGGATATTTTTAGTCTTCTTGAGTGGTTATAGATCAATAAATTTGCAAAACGAAATCTTTTATTATTTAAAATCAATTAGAAATCAAGATGCGGCAGAAAGAGCAAGAGTTTCAGCCCCTCCAGGGTATTCTGAACATAGTACAGGTTTCGCAATCGATATTGGTGATGCTACTCAAAGAGAGACAGACTTTGAAACCGACTTCGAAAATACTGACGCCTTTAGATGGCTAATAAAAAATGCAGCTAAGTTTCACTTTAAGTTATCGTTCAACAAAGATAATAAATATATAGATTACGAACCCTGGCATTGGAGATATGAGGGGTCAATTGAAGCATTAAAAGTTTTTGAAAGCTCAAATAGAAAATAATAAATTTAATTGATTAATTTAATTATTCAATAAATTATATTTTTCAAAGTCTTAAAGAGAAAATTCTCATAATAAGCATACTTTGGGTTAGCCTTAATAAAGTCAATCTAATATTTATATAAATTCTATAAATGTCATCTTCGATAAAAGAAATTAGAAATGTTGCAATTATTGCTCACGTAGATCATGGGAAGACAACTCTTGTAGATGCACTGTTATCTCAATCAGGAATATTTAGAGATAATGAAGTTATCCCTACATGTGTAATGGATTCAAATGATCTTGAAAGAGAAAGGGGGATAACAATTCTCTCAAAAAATACTGCAGTTAACTACAAAGATACCAGAATTAATATTATAGATACACCTGGACATGCTGATTTTGGAGGAGAAGTTGAAAGGGTTTTGGGAATGGTTGATGGCTGTCTGCTTATTGTTGATGCAAATGAGGGACCAATGCCTCAAACAAGATTTGTTTTAAAAAAAGCATTAGAAAAAGGACTTAGGCCTATAGTCTTTGTAAATAAAATTGATAGACCACGAGTAGTACCAGAAATAGCAATTGATAAGGTTCTTGATTTGTTTTTGGAATTAGGAGCTGATGATGATCAATGTGATTTCCCTTATCTTTTTGGGAGTGGCTTATCTGGTTTCGCAAAAGAAGAGATGGAATCTAATAGTGACAATATGATGCCTCTTTTTGAAGCTATTATTAGACATGTTCCTCCTCCAGTAGGTGATTCTAATAAGCCACTTCAGCTACAAATAACTACTTTGGACTATTCTGATTTCTTAGGCAGGATAGTAATTGGAAAGATCCACAATGGAACTATAAAAAATGGCCAACAGGCTAGTTTAATTAAAGAAAACGGAAAAACTATTAAAGGTAAGGTTAGTAAGCTTTTAGGATTTGAAGGATTACAAAGAATTGATATAAATGAAGCATTTGCAGGAGATATTGTTGCTGTTTCTGGTTTCGATGATGTCAATATTGGTGAGACCATAGCATGTCCCGATTCTCCTCATCCTCTTCCATTAATCAAAGTTGATGAACCCACTTTAAATATGACTTTTGTTGTCAATGATTCACCATTCGCGGGTAAGGAAGGAAAATTTGTTACTAGTAGACAATTAAAAAATAGATTGGAGAGGGAACTTTTAACAAATGTTGCCTTGCGAGTAGAAGAAACTGATTCTCCTGACAGGTTCTCAGTTTCAGGAAGAGGAGAATTACATCTAGGGATATTGATTGAAACTATGAGAAGAGAGGGTTTTGAGTTTCAAATCTCACAACCTCAAGTAATTTTCAGAGAAATTGATAATGTTGAATGTGAGCCTATAGAGACTTTGGTTTTAGATGTACCTGAAGTATCTGTTGGTTCTTGCATTGAAAAACTTGGATCTAGAAAGGCAGAGATGAAAAACATGCAGACAAGTTCAGATGGTAGAACTCAATTAGAATTTCTAGTACCATCAAGAGGATTAATTGGATTTCGCGGGGAGTTTGTAAGGATAACCAGAGGTGAAGGTATCATGAGCCATTCGTTCTATGAATATAAACCTAAAACAGGAGACTTTGAAACCAGAAGGAATGGCGTTCTTATAGCTTTTGAGGAAGGTGTAGCCACATTTTATGCTTTAAAGAATGCTGAAGATAGGGGAGTTTATTTCATTAAACCTGGAGTTAAAGTTTATAAAGGAATGATAATTGGTGAGAATAATCGACCTCAAGATCTTGAGTTGAATATATGTAAAACTAAGCAGTTGACTAATATGAGATCTGCAGGGGCAGAAGAACTTGATACTTTGCAGTCACCTGTGGATATTACCCTTGAAAGAGCACTCGAATATATTGGTCCTGATGAAATGCTAGAGGTAACACCGGATTCAATAAGAATGAGAAAAATAAATAAAAAGAAAAAAAATTAGTAATTGCTTTAATGAACGAAGAAAGTGCAAAAAGTTTTCAAGATTCCCTTTTTACAGCTTTAAATCTTTTTAACAATCATGAATGGTACGAGGCTCATGATGCTTTTGAAGAAATATGGAATTCCGTAGATGGTGACGAAAGACAAGTTATCCAAGGAATTTTACAAGTATCTGTTTCTCAGTTTCACTTAAGTAAAGGTAATTTAAATGGAGCTACTATTTTGCTTGGAGAGGGTTTAGGCAGAATAAAAACTAGAACCAAGATTGATTTAGGGATTGATCTTGAATCCTTCTGCCAATGTTTGGAAGATTTATTAAGGAAATTACAATACAGAGAACAATTAAACGAGAAAGATATGCCTTTTTTGAAACCTCTTTGATGAATATATCTTTATCTTCAATTAAATTATTATTATGTATTTAATTTTTTTTCAAGAAAGTAAGAAAACTAATCGATCTCAAGGAAAATGAACCTTAGTATTCATAATGTATCCCTTTCAATTAAAGGAAGATTAATTGTAAATGATGTTTCCATAATTGTTAATCCAGGGGAAGTTGTAGGTTTGATGGGACCTAATGGTGCTGGGAAAACTACAACTTTTAATCTTGCAGTTGGGAATATAAAACCTGATAAAGGTGAAATTTTAATGAATGGGAAAAATATAACCAATCTTCCTCTACCAATTAGATCAAGACTTGGGTTAGGGTACTTAACTCAGGAAGCGAGTATATTTAGAGACCTCACAGTTAAGGATAATATAGATTTGGCTTTACAAAATTCATCATATAGTAGAGCAGCGATAAGAAATAGAAGAGAACAATTAATTAATGAATTTAATTTGAATAACTTTGTAGATAATTATGGTTATCAACTTTCAGGAGGAGAGAGGAGGAGGTGCGAAATTGCAAGGGCTCTCACTGTAGGCAGAAAGGGACCTAAATATTTGTTATTAGACGAACCTTTTGCTGGGATAGATCCTCTAGCTGTTAATGATCTAAAGAAACTAATTCTAAAATTAAGTAGTGATGGGGTGGGAATTCTCATTACAGACCATAATGTGAGGGAAACCCTTCTAATTACTAACAAATCATATGTATTAAGTGAAGGAAAAATTTTAGCTAACGGTTCATCAAGTGAATTGGCTGATAATCCAATAGTCAAGAAGTATTATCTAGGAGATAATTTCAAACTCTGAAATGGTTTTTTTAAATAAATTAAAACTTTATTATTAAAGATTTACTCATATGAGAATGATTTTAATTATTATTTGATTGTTATTGAATATTAAAAACTTGAGAAATTTCTAGAAATGATACTAGATAATTTTTTTAAAAATTTAATATATGAACCGGTTTCAGTTTTAGGTCTTTTAGTTTTTTATTTTTTATTAATTAACTTACCAATATCTTTGGGTGCAGTTTTTAAAAAAAAGTCTTCTGCTGCTGTAAGACTTATTACGATTTTAGTGAACTTATTAATAACATTACAATTACTTTTTAGGTGGTTAATTTCCGGGCACTTTCCTATTAGCAATTTGTATGAATCTCTTTATTTCCTTACTTGGGGTATCACATTAGGTCAACTATTGGTTGAAAGAGAATATCAGGCTCCAATAATTCCCTCAATTGCTATACCTATAGAGTTACTGACTGTGGCTTTTGCTTGTTTTGTTTTACCTGAGGATTTGAAATTATCATCCAATTTAGTTCCAGCTTTAAGGTCTAGTTGGTTAGTTATGCATGTTAGCGTCGTAATGCTTAGTTATGCAGCATTAATAATAGGTTCTTTACTTTCAATGTCCGTTTTGTTTATCAATAAAAATAAGCCACTTCAAATCAGAAGTAGTTCTACAGGTATAGGAGGATTTAAACTTTCAAATAGCTATCTCGTAAATGATTTAGTTGAACCTATTGAATTTTCTCATTCAGAAGAATTAGATACATTAAGTTATCGTTCTATCTTGGTAGGTTTTGTTCTTTTGACTCTCGGTTTAATTTCAGGTGCAGTTTGGGCTAATGAGGCCTGGGGCACATGGTGGAGTTGGGATCCAAAAGAAACATGGGCATTTATCTCATGGTTGTTTTATGCCGCTTATCTGCACATGAGAATAAGCAAGGGTTGGCAAGGACGTAAACCAGCATTATTAGCATCTACAGGCTTTTTAGTTGTTTTAGTATGTTATTTAGGAGTTAATTTTTTAGGAATAGGTTTGCATAGTTATGGATGGATATTTGGGTGATTTCTTAATCACCCAGAATATTTATTTAGGTTCTGAAAGAACATTCCCGTTTTGTGCTTCTTGTGCAACTTTTCTCAAGTCATCACATCCTTCTTTTAATGTTGGGTAAGCAAACATTCCGCTACCTGCAATAAAACAATTAGCACCAGCATCGGCACATTGTGAAATAGTCCAATTTGCTTTTATCCCCCCATCAACTTCAATGTCGACATCTAAGTTTTTTTCGATAATAAAGTTTCTTATTTCTCTTATTTTATTAAGCATTGTTGGTATATAAGCTTGTCCTCCAAAGCCTGGATTAACTGTCATAACCAAAACATGATCAACCATATCCATTATGTTTTTGATCATTTCAAAAGGAGTATGAGGGTTCAATGCAACAGAAGGAGATCCTCCTAAATCTCTTATTCTTCCTAGAACTCTATGCAAATGAATATTTGCTTCGGCATGAGCTATTACTACTCCTGGTTCACCATTTGCCCCTTTTGTAGCATTTACATAAGATTCAAGCATTGTTTCACAGTTGTACTGGCTTACCATTAATTGAGTTTCAAAAGGGACATTGCAATATTTCCTGCATGCAGTAATCATTTCAGGACCAAATGTAAGATTTGGTACGAAATTTCCATCCATTACATCAAATTGAATTCTATCTACCCCAGCTTCCTCGAGCTCTTTCACACATGCCCCCATATTTGCCCAATCTGCTGGTAGAACTGAGGGAATTATTTGAATTGGTCTATTTGCACCAGTTAAATTTGCTTGATTTGACTCAGTCATTTAATTTTTAAAATATTTAATAAAGATACTATATTTAGTTGTTTATTCCTAATTTCAAGTCACGGCCTGATAAAGTAACAGCTGTAAAGAGTTAAAAAAAGCTTACTAGCATAATAATTCTCATAAAAAATTGCATTTTATATGAGATCATACTCAAAACCTTTTAGAAAATCATCAAAATTTAATTGTGAATCAAACTTTAATTCAAGAAATTCTCGAAGTTGTCGAGCAAGCAGCTATTGCCTCAGCAAAACTAACAGGACTTGGTCAAAAAGATGAAGCTGAT
>CACMXO010000009.1 GCA_902617605.1 uncultured Prochlorococcus sp.
ATCCTTACAGGTACAGATATACCTAAAGATTTATTATTAATGGCTAACCAAATTACCGAACTTCGCTCATAAAACAATGCTAAAAAATGATCTCTGGATAAATCAAAAAGCTTCGGAAGGAATGATAAAGCCCTTTCAATCGAATTTAGTGAGACATCTTGAGCCTGACAATCAACAAAAACCAGTTTTGAGTTACGGATGTTCATCTTATGGTTATGATCTAAGACTTTCATCAAAAGAATTCCTTATTTTCAGACATATCCCTGGGACTGTGATGAATCCCAAAAAGTTTAATCCAAATAATTTAGAAAAGACTGTTCTTCACCATGATAATGATGGAGACTTTTTTATTCTCCCTGCTCACTCCTATGGTTTAGGAGTTGCTTTAGAAAAGATGAAAGTGCCAGAAAATATAACTGTTATCTGTATAGGCAAAAGTACTTACGCAAGGCTTGGAATTATTGTTAATACAACACCGGCCGAGGCAGGATGGGAAGGTCATCTAACTTTAGAGTTTAGTAATAGTTCAGGCGCAGATTGCAGAATTTATGCTGAAGAGGGTATTTGCCAACTACTCTTTTTTGAAGGTGATCCGTGCTCCACAACCTATGAAGATAGAAGAGGTAAATATCAAAACCAACCAGAAAAAGTGACTTTAGCAAAGATCTAAAATGAGTAAAGTTGAACTTATTTCGCTAACCCCTGATGCAGAAAAAACAATGGCCTACATTGCAAGAGTAAGTAATCCAAAAAATCAGGAAAATGAAGACTATTCGAAATTATTGAGTTATTGCATTAAAAATGAACATTGGAGTGTTTTTGAACAGTCATTTATGACCTTACAAATAGAAACTAACAGAGGAATTGCTGCCCAAATTTTAAGACATAGATCATTTACTTTCCAGGAATTTTCACAGAGATATGCAGATAGTTCTCAATTGGGTAATATTCCCTTACCAGAGTTAAGGCGACAAGATTTTAAAAACAGGCAAAATTCAATTCCTGATCTCCCTGATGAGTTAAAAAAAAGATTCAATAAAAAAATTGGTTTGCACTTTCAGGCTGCATCAGAATTATATGAAGATTTACTTGCTGAAGGAGTAGCGAAAGAATGTGCGAGATTTGTTTTACCTTTAGCAACTCCAACAAGGATCTACATGACTGGATCATGCAGATCGTGGATCCATTACATCCATTTAAGATCAGCTCACGGTACCCAAAAAGAACATATGTCTATAGCCCAAAATTGCAAATCTATTTTTAAAAAAAGTTTTCCAATTGTATCAAAATCTTTAGAATGGTAAAAAATTATCCATGGCTTCGAGGAGTGACCTCATTATTTTTATTTCCTTGAATTGTTGAAAATTCAGCATTAATAATTTCTTCATAAAGTTTCTCTTCTTTTCTTAAATTATTGATAGATTCTCTTATTTTTATTTCATCTTGTTTACCAATAAAAGTAGATATTAGATTACCCCTTTTATCAAGAAGATTTACTTGAGGAATACCGTTGACAGCAAACTTCTCGATGTAATTACTCCATTTTTGATTATCAACATTTAAAAAAACAAAATTAATATCTTTTTCGTATTCATCTTTAAAAGCAGAAACTTGTGGAGCCATTTCTTTGCAAACTTCACACCACTCAGCATAAAATTCCAGAAATGTAGGCTTATTATTTATAAAAGCTATTTCAGGGTTAACAGATGATTCTCCAAAACTTTTTAGAAGATAAGTTGATTTAAAAAAGAAATTTCTAAACAAAAACAGTGTTACCATTACAATAGATACAATCAAAATAAGTAATGTTTTTAAATTTGTCTTTAAAATTTGATCTCGATTATCAGATTGCACTTTAAAGGTATTAATAACTAAAAACATCTTAATTAAGTTAAACAAATAAAGAGAATTGAAATCTATAAGCTTTTAATCAACTGATAAAATAATAATTAAATATTTATCAAAATTTCTTTGATTCCTGAAATCTAATTATGCAATCAATCTTTGGAACTGATGGAATAAGAGGAAGATTTAATGAAGAGATAACTTACTCACTAGCTTACAAAGTAGGATATGCTCTAGCTTCTAGCCTAGAGAAGAAAAGTCCAATATTAATTGGAAGAGATACAAGAATTAGTGGAGATATTTTGCTTCAAGCAATAACGCAAGGTATTAATGAAAGTGGCGAGAAATTTATAAATCTTGGAATCTGCCCTACCCCTGCTATACCTTACTTAATCAAACAAGAGAACCTGAGTAGTGGGATAATGATATCTGCAAGTCATAATCCCCCGGAATATAATGGCATAAAAATATTTGATCAAAATGGTCAAAAAATTTCCGAATATTTTGAAAATAAAATTGAAAAATTAATTGAAGAGTCAAATCACAATATCTCAGTTCCTAGAAAAGTGGTTCCCATAGATACAAATAAAGATCTTATTGATATTTACATTAAAAGCCTAATCCAAACAATGGGTGGAGAAAGTCTAAGCGGATTGAAAATAATATTAGACACATGCTATGGATCAGCAGCGACCTGCGCAAAAAAAATTTTTCAGTCTCTTGGTGCTGATGTAAGTGTTATTAATAACTCTAAAAATGGGTTGAAAATTAATTTGAATTGTGGTTCTACTAATCTCGAACCATTAAAAAAAGCATTAAGAGAGAGTCCTGCAGATATGGGTTTTAGCTTTGATGGAGATGCCGATAGAGTAATTGGAATAGATTCAAAAGGCAATGTCCTAGATGGGGATCACATTCTTTTTCTTTGGGGTAGAGAACTTATGGAACAAAAAATTCTCACAAATAATTTATTAATATCAACGCAAATGGCAAACTTAGGTTTTGAAAAAGCTTGGAAGAAAATTGGAGGAATTTTATATAGAACTGATGTAGGAGATAAACATGTGCATAACGCAATTAAGGAAAAAGGAGCAGTTTTAGGAGGTGAGCAGTCAGGCCATATACTTTCAAAAATCAATAACTTTTCTGGAGATGGGATATTGACTGCACTTCAAATTACTAAATATTGTAAAAAGAAAAAAATTAATTTAAATGATTGGCTTAAAAGCAGTTTCGTACCTTTTCCTCAAAAACTAACCAATATTAATTTTGATTTTAATATTAAAAAATTAAATCCAGAAACCAGAATCTTAATTGAGCAAACTATAGAATTTTTTCAGACAACATATGCCGATAATTGTAGAGTTTATATAAGGCCTAGCGGTACAGAACCCGTTATTAGGGTTTTAGTTGAGGCCAAAAATTATAAGAAAGTTCATTCTTTATCAAGCGAAATAACAAACAAACTCTTTTTAGAAATTAATAAAATAATTAATTAATGATGCATTAAATTTTTATATAAATCCTTTCAAAAATATCAAGCTGATTAACAATCACATATTTTTCCCTATTAGTTTTAACTTTATTTGGATTAAAACTTTCGGAATAATTAAAATTTTTTTCATCTATAGTTTGAAAATAAAAATTACTTGATATAGTGTAATCCATATAATCGAATAAATCCTTTACATCCGTTTTTATAAAAATTAAAGTCCCTTTTTGTAATGAATTTGAGAGAAATTTAATAAATTCAGGTTGAATTACACGCCTTTTATAATGTCTCTTTTTAAACCATGGATCAGGAAAATTAAAAGAAATACTTTTTAGATTTTTGATAATAAATTTATTTTGGTCATCATTCAAAATATTATTAGCATTACCAAATACAAAATGTAGATTTTTTATTTCTTTCTCAAGCACTTTTAATTTAGCATTTTTGACTAATTTCTCACGGATTTCAATTCCCAAATAATTCCAACTGGTATTAACTAAAGCTAAATCAAAAAGAAACTCACCAGCAGCACAACCTATATCCAAATGAAGATTTAATTTAGAATCACCAAACATTTTGGTCAATGAAGGTATTTTCTCAATTTGATTGAAATTGCTACTAAGGGGATTAACATGCTGCCTCATAAAATTATCAATATATTTCTAGGCAATAATATAAGGATGCATAATATTCATAACTATGACAATAGTGAGTTCAAAAGTAATAGTTTGATGTTTAATTATTATGTGTTTTAAAAAAAGTTTTGAACGTTTTTAATCAACTTTCTATTTGGCTATCCTTTCAACTTTCAATAATTTTCCTTATTGGTATGCCTGTTACTCTATCCTTCTGGTCAATTAAAAAAAGAAATAAAGCCGTAAATCAACTTCTATCAATTTATTGGAAAATATCCCTTTTATTTTTTATAAGTCTTTTGCTTTTAATAGGAAAGTATAATTATGCTCTTGTGATAACAAATATTGCAACATTATTAATGACAGTTTCAGTTTGGTTTTGGAACGATATTAATGATGAACTAAGAGAATATGATTTTTCTTACTCACTTATCACAACAACAAAAATATGGAGATGGACGATAACTTTTATATCTTTCAATTTCTTAATTCAGAGTTTGCAAAACTTCAACTGCTTTTCTTTTATTAATTCGGATGCGTGTGCAATATGGCTTCAGCCTTCTTCAAATTTATATGTTTTTATAAAGAATTTATTTAATTTTTTCTTTGGAGCTAACTTTACACAGCCGATATCAAAATTTTTGGGATTATTTTCATTATTAATCTATATTTTAGGCCTTATTCAATGGTTAATAATCAAATTACCTAAAAATGGGAGAAACTCTAACTTCTCAAAAAATGGCAAAAATTGATTTAATAAATAGTCTTGAAAAAATCAGTTCCGAGATACCTGATAGGATACTTAAACTAGAGGGTTTCATTCAAAAAGAAAATCAAAAAGAACAATTAGAAATAATTATTTTCAGAGGTTTCAGTAGCTCAACAACTCATCCAATTGAAATAGATTTAGAAAAAAAAGTAATAGCACTTAATTATATAATTAAGAATTTTAAACTTTATAAAGCACCTTTAACAGAGAGCGGAGAAAATTTTATAAGAGAAAATGAAAATTCAGATTTCTTTTTGAATCAAAAAAACTGGATTTAAATAAATTCAAAATTAATAATATTTGAACATCTTTTGCATAATTTTGTATCTTGTATTCCATTAAAAGTTTCTTTCTGATAATGCCAACATCTATCACATTTTTGACCTTGAGCTTTTAATATTTGTATTTTTCCAAGTGCATTGTTATCAATAATTAGAGAATTTTCCACTAAATCAGATACCACTTGGAAGTTTGATACTATAAGCCAATCCCTAAATAAATCTACATCTTGATTGCCAAATTCTTTTAGCCAAGTGAGTGAATCTTTTAAAACTTTATCTTCAGGCAAATAATTAACTTCAGTTTCCAAAGCTGCTCCAATTATTTGTTTGTTTCTACATCCTTCTATAGCCTTGTTAATTTCAACTCTCAAATTTCTTAAATTTGCAATGTGTTCATTAAGTATTTGATTTTTCCATGACTGCGAAAATATTGGCCATCCTCTTTGAAAGACTGATTTTTCTTTAGTTGAATATGGTATATTTTGCCAAATATCTTCAGCCATATGACAAAGCACTGGAGAAATAAGTACAGCTAAATTTTCAACAACTTTTGACATGACGAACTGACATGATCTTCTCCTAAATTGTGATTTAGAACTTACATACAACCTATCCTTCGCAATATCCAAATAAAAATTTGATAGATCTACAACGCAAAAACTTTGCAAGATTTGGAAAAATTTTGAAAATTCATAATTTTCATAAGCATTTGATATTTCATCTGTAACCTCAACTAGTCTGCCTAACATCCATTGATCTAAGAGAGGCAATTGATCAATTTCAAAACTATCCACATTAGGATCATAATCATGAATATTACCTAAAAGATATCTTGCAGTATTTCGAACTTTTCTGTAAACGTCTGAAAGTTGCTTGAGTATATTTGAACCGATTGGAACATCAACTGAATAATCTACAGAGCTTACCCATAGCCTTAAAACATCAGCACCATAAGCAGGGTTAGTTTTTTTATTATTACCTCCATTAATAATTATGTTTGGGTCAACAACATTTCCTAAAGATTTACTCATTTTTCTTCCATTTTCATCAAGTGCAAAACCATGAGTTAAAACTTTCTTATAGGGAGGTTTATTATTGACTGCAACAGATGTTAGCAAAGAAGACTGAAACCATCCTCGATGTTGATCTGAGCCCTCTAAATAAAGATCTGCTGGATACTTTAATTCACTTCTCAGTTCACATACTGCGGCCCAGCTAGATCCTGAATCGAACCAAACATCCATTGTATCTGTCCCTTTTTTCCATTGATCCGATTCTTTTGCATAACTTTCAGGCAAAAGATTCTTAACATCCCAATCCCACCAAATATCTGCTCCATGTTCACTAAAAAGTTCTTGAATATGATTAATTATCTCTTTGTTAAGTAGGATATCATTACCATTTTTTTTATAAAAAACTGGAATAGGTACACCCCATGACCTCTGTCTAGAAATACACCAATCTCCTCTCCCAACAACCATAGAATAAATTCTTTTCTTTCCAGTCTCTGGCATCCATTCAACATTTTCGATTGCCTTTAATGCAGATGATCTAAAGCCATTTACAGAGGCAAACCATTGTTCTGTTGCCCTAAAAATAGTTGGTTTTTTGGTTCTCCAATCATACGGATATCTATGTTTATAATTTTCTTGTAATAAAAGCAAATTATTTCCTTTTAAATATTCAATAATTAAATCATTGGCATCTTTCAGGACATTGGATCCTTGAAATTGTCCAGAAGATTCATTTAAGTTCCCTTTTTCATCAACAACACATGTAATAGGTAAATCATATTTTTGCCCCACATTAAAGTCATCTATCCCATGACCGGGTGCAGTATGAACAATTCCAGTACCTGATTCTGTCGTAATGTAATCCCCCCCAATCAAGATTCTGCAATTTTTATCCTTAGTAGGATGTTGATATTCAATATTTTCCAATTCAGAACCTCTAACCTCTAAAAGCACCTTGAAATCTTTATTAAATTTCTTACTTATTTCAGAAGATAAATCCTTTGCAAAAAGGTAAATTCGTTTCTCTTCATCTATAGCAAAAACATATTTTATTTTTGGATTTACTGCAACTGCTTCATTTGCAGGTATGGTCCAAGGAGTAGTGGTCCAAATAGTTATGAAAGAATTATTTTGAAAAAAATCTTTTTTGATATTAAGATATTCTTGGTTCGAATTTAATAGAATTTGCTCAGATATATTAGTAATTTTTAATGAAACATAAATACTTTTTGAATAATGTTCATCCGGATATTCTAATTCTGCTTCTGCAAGTGCTGTCCTCGAACTTGGACTCCAATGCACAGGTTTAAGACCTCGATATATATATCCATTTAAAAACATTTTCCCAAATACTCCAATCTGAGCAGATTCATAACTTTTCCTAAGAGTTAAGTAAGGGTTATCCCAATTTCCCCATATCCCCCACCTTTTGAAACCCTCCTTTTGATTATTGATTTGGATATGGGCATAATCTGTTGCTTTTTTTCTTAAATTTAGAGTGTCAAGATTCTTTCTTTCATCAGATTTTAAATTCTGAAGAACTTTTAATTCAATAGGTAATCCATGACAGTCCCAACCAGGTACGAAATGAACCCTAAATCCTTTTAAGGTTTTGTACTTATTAATTATGTCTTTTAAAACTTTATTAAGGGCATGACCCATATGAAGAGCTCCATTTGCATAAGGAGGGCCATCATGTAATGTAAATATTTCGCCTGAATTGTTTGAACCTAATTGGAAATCAATATCATTATTAGCCCAAAAATTCTGTATCTCAGGTTCTCTTACAACTGAATTGGCGCGCATTGAGAAGTCAGTTTTTAACAAATTTAAAGTTTCTTTATAAGAAAAGTCTGATTTTTGTTCTTTGCTATTTTGAGATTTCATTCGACGATATAAGAAATATTGGTGATCAAAAGAATTATTTAAATAAATCTAATTCATTATATTCCTTATTAATTGACCTGTAGTTTTTTTGGGATGTTTCAAATAACCAATTTTTTTATTTCAGACTTTTATATTATCATTTTTATCATTTCTTACCCACTTTTTTTGGGTTGTATTTTTATTATTGCTACCAAAATTAAAAAAATTTGAAGGTTTAGTGAAATCAGAAAATACCAGATTTATGGATTCTAATATTTTCAAAAAGTTATTTTTAAATTCCAAAAAGGTAATTAATTTTTTCTTTTCGTTATCTGTCAATTGGTACCATCTAGATAAAAAAAGCTCTACTAGATAAAAAACAACTAGTACTGTTAAAAAAAGGAAAATTACAAAAAATGATTCATCTAGTGTTTTATGTTTAATTATTAATATCAAACCTATTAATAAATTTAAAAAAGCTTTTATTAAGTCTTTTGGTTTACCAAGCTCAAGATAAATTATCGGCACAGTTAGAAAAATGGTCCCAACCAAAAGATAAAAAGTTCCCAAATAAAATATCAAACTATTCATTAAATTAACTGCTTAACTAAATTATAAGAGTTGACATCAAGAAACAAACTATCTATCGTAATTTCCTAAAGTGCGGTCGGGGAGACTTGAACTCCCACACCCGAAGATACGAGTACCTAAAACTCGCGCGTCTACCAATTCCGCCACGACCGCTCAAATAAAATAATAATTGAAAGAGGTTTATTTTAAAAATTTTTTTTCTTAAGATGATTAATTTGACACATTAAAATTGAATTAAAAATCTCCTATAAGAAATTTTTTATGTTTAAGCATGCAATCATCTTAAAATATTAGTTATATTATTTAAAGAATAAAAGAAACGATTTCAAACTTAACCAGTAAAAATACAACGAAAAATACTAATTCTTCAAAAACATTTAATTGGCAAAAAGAGATTAAAAATTACGTAGATCCGCCAAGTTTTTGGAATCCAACATTAGGTTTATTTTTTGGCGGTTATTTTCTTGCTTTTCTTAGCATATGGCAATGGTATAGAGGTGTTTGGCCTTTGCCTTTACTTGTAGCCACTGCTTTTTTAGCTTTACATATTGAAGGTACTGTTATCCATGATGCCTGTCATAAAGCTGCTCATCCAGTTCCTTGGATAAATCAAGCAATGGGCCATGGCTCAGCTATTTTATTAGGGTTTAGCTTCCCAGTTTTTACAAGAGTTCATTTACAACATCATATTCACGTAAACCATCCCAAAAATGATCCAGATCATATTGTCAGTACTTTTGGTCCAATTTGGCTAATTGCTCCAAGATTTTTTTATCATGAGGTGTTTTTCTTTCAAAGAAAACTCTGGCGAAGATATGAATTACTACAATGGGGAATTGAAAGATCCATATTCCTGACAATTATCTTGGCAGGTTTGAAATTTGACTTTATGAATTTAATTTATAATTTATGGTTCGGCCCAGCATTAATGGTAGGAGTCACTTTAGGAATATTTTTTGATTATTTACCCCATAGACCATTTCGATCAAGAAATAAATGGATAAATTCTCGAGTTTATCCAAGCAAATTTATGAATTTATTAATAATGGGACAAAATTACCACCTCATTCATCATCTATGGCCTTCGATTCCTTGGTTTGAATACAAAATAGCTTATGAAAAAACTAAGCCTTTATTAGATAAAAAAGGCTCCCCTCAAAGGGTTGGGATATTTGAAAGTAAAGAAGATATTTTTAACTTTCTTTATGATTTATTAATAGGTGTAAGGAGTCATAGCAAAAAGAGGGGGAAAATAAGAAAAATCATAAATTTATATCCAAGCTTTAAAGTAAAAAAATTTTTATTAAAGATAGTTAATAAAACATTTATTGGAAGCAACTAACTTATTCATTAATAATTTTAGGTACTTTAAAATATTTATCTTCTCTCGATGGGCCCAATTCTAAAAGTTCTTCATTACAATCAGAATTTTTCTTTTCGTCTTTTCTAAAAACATTTATAACCTCTATAGCCCTTGTTGTGCATGGGACATCGTCTGTATCAATTTTTTCAAGTTGTCTTATATATTCTAATATCTTTTCTAATTGTTCTACATGATTATTAATTTCATTCTCGTTAAGTTCTAATCTCGCCAAATGAGCAACTTTTTTTACTTCCTCTTTAGTTATCTTTGTCATACATTTAATGTCTTTCTTAATAAATAATAGTTTATTAATTACATCATACTTTAAATATCCTTTTACTTTTTAAATAATTTAAAAAATAATCACATCTTTAAAAATCAATCTCAATTAATCGCCTTAATTATTTTTCTCAGCTTAATATATTATTAGATAAATATTTAAAAATAGAAAAAGAATTATTTCCAAAAAATTTTTTTTATCGGCACTCTAAACTTGTTGCCCCTGATTTAATAGGCTGTTACCTCATAAAAAAAAATAATGAGATAGATCAAGTTAAAGGGGTAATTGTTGAAACCGAAGCTTATTCACAGGAAGAAGAGGCCTGTCATGGCTACCGCAAAATGACCCATTCAAACAAATCATTATTTGGCAAGCCTGGAACATTTTATATTTACAAATCTTATGGCATTCATCATTGTCTTAACATAGTTACTGATAAAGAAAATTTTGCAAGTGGTGTATTAATTAGGTCAGTTTTTATTTCTAAAAAGAGTGAAAGATTAGCTTCTGGACCTGGGCTAGTTACTAA
The DNA here is from genome assembly GCA_902617605.1 of uncultured Prochlorococcus sp. Taxonomy (GTDB): domain Bacteria; phylum Cyanobacteriota; class Cyanobacteriia; order PCC-6307; family Cyanobiaceae; genus Prochlorococcus_A. The sequence continues at coordinate 10,665 of CACMXO010000009.1, forward strand.
GACATTCAGCGTAGACATTTCGTTGAACTCTCTTGATGTTCTTAATAATAAAACTTTACGTATTTCTCCAAGAGACTCCATTCTAGAAGAAAAAGATCTTATTCAAACTACGAGAATTGGCATATCAAAGGCAAAAAATATAAAATGGCGTTGGTATCTCAAAAATAGTAGGAGTGTAAGTAAAAGATTAAAAGGTGACAGAACACCTAAATTTCAATAATCATTTATTTTTTTTAAGCGTAATGCAAATTTGGCCTCATAAACATATCCACACACTAGCTAATTTTTCAATTAAAGATTATGAGTCAGTATTTGAATTAGCTCATAGATTTGATGCACTAAAAAATGCAGGAACAAAAAAGATACCGGCCTTACAAGGGACTTTGGTAACGTCTTTATTTTTTGAAGCTAGTACAAGAACAAAAAATAGTTTTGAGCTTGCAGCAAAAAGACTTTCTGCTGATGTCCAAACGTTTGCGCCATCCTCTAGTTCCTTAACAAAAGGCGAAACAATAATTGATACAGCCATAACTTATTCTGCTATGGGTGCGGATACATTAGTTATAAGACATTCATCGAGTTACATAACCTTTGAAATCGCTAAAAAACTTGATGAAATAAATTCTAAGACTTCGGTTCTTAATGCGGGAGATGGATTACATAGTCACCCTAGCCAAGGATTGCTTGACATCTATACATTAATAAAATTCTTTTCCGAAAAAACACTGAATCCAGAGGTTTTAAATTCCAAAAAAATTTTAATAATTGGAGACGTTAATCATTCAAGGGTTGCCAGATCTGATCTTTGGGCGTTGAGTGCATTCGGCGCAGACATAATCTTATGTGGTCCTAAGAAATTAATACCTGATGAATTTATCAATTTTTTAAAAACTCCCACGCCAAATCAAATAGAAGATCCTGTTAAATCAAGAGGTTCAATAACAATTTCTAGATCATTGGAAGAATCCATAAAAATTGCAGATGCGATTATTGTTTTAAGACTTCAAAAAGAAAGAATGATGGAGAATTTACTAAGTAGCATTGATTCATATAGTTCCGATTATGGCTTAACCCCAGAGAAATTATCTTTGAATAATAAAGAAATACCAATTCTCCATCCTGGTCCTATTAACAGGGATATTGAAATAAGTAGTACAGTAGTAGATCGATATCCTAATTGCCTAATCAATAATCAAGTTGAAAATGGTATTCCTATAAGAATGGCTTTGCTTTATCTATTACAGAAATACAACAAATAAACTTATAACAACTTAAGACTTTCAGTAAAGAAACCATAAAATAATCCTAATCTTAAAGAATCTAATAAAAGTACTAAAAATTTCTTTTTCCTTTCAAATCTAAAATTTCTTCTTAGAACTATTAAAGTCTCGATAAAAACTACTGATAAGAAAGCAGCTACGGGATCCATGAGTTCCACAACGGCACTTACCATACCAAGAGAACTTCCAAAAAAGTATCCTATTAAAAGTGTTATCAATGATATTGAATATCTTCTCCATGGATTATTAGCCCAAATACTTATTGTCTGAATATTTTCTACAATTTTTAGCTGAAATTTTGTCTTTTGAGGTTTAACAACCATTTTGCATTAAACTAAGCCGCTTCAGAGTTTGATTGCATTTTAGTATTTCCTTCTGTTAATTCAAGTAATGCTTCCAACTGAGCCATTAATCCTCTTAATTCGCCTGGTTCAGGAAAAAGATCATCTTCTTTTATTCCCAAATGCAATTCTTTAAGCTCTTGTCTTAAATAGCGTATGTGACTAATGACTTGCTCTTTTTTGGTTTGCGACATGATGTAAACTTTGACAAACATATTTTAAAAGGGAATATTTTTGAAAAGGAGAGTTTGACTATTTATGACTGAGAATGAAGATATATGATCTAACAACAATTGGAAAAATTTTTTTGAATATTGAAAATTTTCATTATTTAAAGTGTGTACTTAATTCTTATATAAATTTTAAATAATTACCTCAGGCTTTATTATTAGATTATATTGGCTTTCGCAATATGAAATTCATTTCTGAAAATAAAATAAGTGAGGAACTAGTAAATTCTTTTGATGAAGAAATGACCCTTCAACTCGCTAAAAGGCTAGAGGAAGATAACTATAATTCTCCATTTGATGGTTTAAAAGACTGGCACTTACTGAGGGCTCTTGCAATCAACAGACCTGAATTAACAACTAGTTATACCCATCTCCTCGATCAGGAACCTTTCGATGAAAACTAAAACTAAGGACTCCAAAATAAAGGTTCTTTTATTAATAACAGGCAGTATTGCAGCTGTAAGAATTCCATTATTAGTTAGCCAATTAGCAAAAGAAAATTATGAAATAAGATGCGTTTTATCAAAAAATGCAGAAAAATTAATAAAGCCGCTTTCTCTTTCTATTTTAAGTAGAAACCAGTGCATTTTAGAAAATGATCAATGGTCTGATGGTCAATCAACTCCTCTTCACATAGAACTAAGTAATTGGGCTGATATTTTAATCATCGCCCCTTTAACAGCGACAACATTAGCAAAATGGGTAACTGGAAATGCAGAGGGATTGATCCCAAGCATCTTAATAGCAAATATAAAGCCCATTATTGTTGCACCAGCAATGAATACACAAATGTGGCTAAATAAAGCCGTTCAAAAAAATTATGAGAATTTACAGAATTACGAAAATGTTTTGTCTTTGCAACCAAGTGAAGGCCTCTTAGCATGTGATGCTATTGGCATCGGTAAGATACCTCCTAATGATCTAATCCACTTAGCTCTTGAATTTTTAGCTTCACATAAAAAAAATGAATATCGCAAAGATTTACTTAATAAAGAAATTTTAATAACTGGAGGGTGTACCTCAGAGAAAATTGACGCGGCAAGACATATTACTAACAAAAGTTCTGGAGCTATGGGCCTACTTCTCTCTCAGGTAGCTAGGTTTAGGGGAGCACAAGTAAAATATGTTCATGGTCCTCTGAAAATCGATAAGAATCTTACTGATGGAATAAAAAGATATGAAATTGAAACTAGTGTTGATTTAATTAGGGCACTTAATAATGAAATATCAAATTGCGATTATTTTTTCATGAATGCAGCAGTATCTGATTTTAAAATAACCTCTGATACTTCAGCTAAAATTCCAAAAAATCAAATTAATGCTCATTTGAATAAAAACTTTGAGCTAGTCCCAGATATTTTAAAAACAATAAGTAAATCAAAAAAAGATAACCAAGTTTTTGTAGGCTTTTGTGCTTTTACAGGATCTATAGAAGAAGCACGAATGACAATTAAAGAAAAGATTATCCAAAAGGGTTGTGATTATCTATTCGCAAATCCAATTGATCTTGAAGGCCAAGGATTTGGCTTTTTGGCACAAAATGAAGGTTGGTTATTCGATACTAATAATATGGAACATTACATTAACAAAACATCAAAAATTGATTTAGCAAATAAATTAATAACCCAAATTCTTTCATTAAAAAAATAAAAAAAAATTTTTTAATTTGTATTTTTTTGTAATCTTAATCATTAAAAATAATGTGATAGCTTAAAATAATTCCAGTTTTTTAAAATCTAAAAAGCTACGGGTTGTTTCGAGGATTTAATAGTCCTTTCTTTTATGGTCCTTTCCCTTGTAATATCCGTACTAAACTTATTAGATGACCTTAAATCTATCGTCACAGAACTTTACTGCAACTTTAATTATGAGAATTCGTTCTTTCTTAGCTTTTGTTATTTCAATTTGTATAACTTTTGCTTTCGTACCTGTTAAAACATTTGCTTTTTCTGAAAGAGGAAATGCACAATTCACAGATGTTGTTAACACAGGAAAAGCTAATGATTGTCCTACATTAGACTCATCTCTTGTCGGATCAATATCTCTAGGGAATGGAGATAGCCTCAAAGGAATATGTATGCATCCAACAGAAGTTTATGTAAAAGTGCCAGGGACAAAACGAAAAGCTGCAGAATTTGTTTCTACAAAAATTATTAGTCCTAGAAATAACACCACAGTGACAGAAGTTTATGGAGATATAGATTCAGGAACATTCACTGAAAAAGGTGGTATTGATTTTCAACTTATTACTGTATTAACTCCTGGTGGTTTAGAGGTGCCATTTGCATTCTCAGCAAAAGATCTTACAGCTGATTTACCTTCATCAATTGAGCCAGGCACTGAGGTTAGTGGTTCAACATTTACACCTAACTACAGAACTGGTGACTTTCTAGATCCTAAGGCAAGAGCTAAAAATACTGGTGTTGAATATGCTCAAGGTTTAGTTGCATTAGGAGGCGATGACGAAGAACTTGCAAAAGAAAATATTAAAGTTGATGTAAACGGTACTGGCGTTATTACCCTCTCAATCAACAATGTAGATTCTGACACAGACGAATTTGCTGGTACTTTTGAAGCAATTCAACCTTCAGATACAGATATGGGTTCAAAGGATCCACTTGATGTAAAAATAATTGGGGAGCTTTACGGAAGAAAGGCATAAATCCTACTCAAGAGAAAAAGGGGGTTAAACCCCTCTTTTTTTTTCAAAATTTTTCTTTATCAATTTTAAAAATGGAATTACGACAAAAAACTAAAACAGACACTAATGGCCTAATACCCCCTTATGGAGGGGAACTAAAAAATTTAATTATCAAAGATAAAAACCTTAAAAATGAACTTATTTCTAAAGCTACTTATGAGTTTGAATGTAGCGAGAGAAATGCATGCGATGTAGAACTTTTGATGGTTGGAGCTTTTTCTCCATTGGAAGGTTTTATGGATGAAAATAACTACAATTCGGTCATTAAAAATAATAGAAATACAAGCGGGTTGCTTTTTGGCTTGCCTATTGTATTTGATTCAAATAATGAAAAAGTAAAAACTGGAGAGACAATATTACTTACCTATAAAAAACAAAAAATGGCAGTTTTGGAAGTTAGCTCTAAATGGGAGCCTGACAAATCCTTAGAAGCTGAACTTTGTTATGGTACTAATTCTTTAGATCATCCTGCTGTTAAGATGATTTTTAACGAGAGAGGTAGATTTTATATAGGAGGAAGAGTTTATGGTTTCGAACTACCAATTAGAGAATTCCCCTGCAAAACACCTGAAGAAGTTAGATCTACACTGCCATCAAATCATGATGTAGTTGCATTTCAATGCAGAAATCCAATTCATAGAGCACATTATGAATTATTTACTAATGCCTTACTTTCAGATAATGTCTCCTCTAAATCAGTTGTTTTAGTTCATCCAACTTGTGGACCCACTCAACAAGATGATATTCCTGGAAAAGTTAGATATTTGACCTACAAAGAATTAGAAGAGGAAATATCTGATGAAAGAATAAAATGGGCTTTTTTACCTTATTCAATGCATATGGCAGGGCCAAGAGAAGCCCTTCAACATATGATAATAAGAAGAAATTATGGCTGCACCCATTTTATTATTGGTAGAGATATGGCTGGTTGTAAGTCGTCCTCAACTGGTGAAGATTTTTATGGTCCATATGATGCCCAAAATTTTGCGAATAAGTGTGCAGATGAATTGATGATGCAAACTGTTCCTTCAAAAAATTTAGTTTATACGAAGGAAAAAGGATACATAACAGCTGAAGAAGCCAAAGAATTTAATTATGAAATTATGAAACTTAGTGGTACGGAATTTAGAAAGAAATTGAGGACAGGCGAACCAATTCCTGAATGGTTTGCATTTAAAAGTGTAGTAGATGTTCTAAGACGCTCTTAATATTGTTTTATTATTAGTATTATAGATTTATTAAAGATTTTTTATCGTGAACAAACGTTGGAGAAACGTAGGGCTTTATGTCCTAGCTGTCATTACTGTAATTTTCATTGGTACTTCAGTTTTTGATAAACCTAGTACTGAAAGTTCTACAAAGACTTTGAGATATAGTGATTTTATAGAGGCAGTTCAAGATAAAGAAATCAGTAGAGTCTTAATATCTCCAGATAATGCCACAGCTCAAGTTGTTGAAAATGATGGGAGCAGGTCTGAGGTCAATTTAGCCCCTGACAAAGATTTATTAAAAATTCTGACTGAGAATAATGTAGATATCGCTGTAACTCCTACAAAATTAGCCAATCCATGGCAACAGGCTTTAAGTAGCTTAATCTTCCCAGTACTTTTAATTGGAGGCCTATTTTTTCTTTTCAGAAGATCCCAAAGCGGTAATGCTGGAGGTGGTAACCCTGCCATGAGTTTTGGTAAGAGCAAAGCTAGACTTCAAATGGAACCATCTACACAAGTAACCTTTTCAGATGTTGCTGGTGTAGAAGGTGCAAAATTAGAACTCACCGAAGTTGTAGATTTCTTAAAGAGCCCAGATAGATTTACTGCAGTCGGAGCAAAAATTCCAAAAGGAGTTCTTCTTGTTGGCCCGCCTGGTACTGGAAAAACACTTTTAGCTAAAGCAGTAGCTGGAGAAGCAGGTGTACCTTTTTTCTCAATATCGGGTTCAGAATTTGTAGAAATGTTTGTTGGGGTTGGAGCTAGTAGAGTTAGAGATCTTTTTGAACAAGCTAAAAAGAATGCTCCTTGTATTGTGTTTATTGACGAAATAGATGCAGTTGGAAGACAAAGAGGAGCTGGTATGGGCGGAGGAAATGATGAAAGAGAACAAACATTAAACCAACTCTTAACCGAAATGGATGGTTTTGAAGGTAATTCAGGAATAATAATAGTTGCTGCAACCAATAGACCAGATGTCTTAGATTCAGCTTTAATGCGTCCTGGAAGATTCGATAGACAGGTAACAGTTGACCGACCAGATTATGCTGGAAGATTGCAGATATTAAATGTTCATGCGAAAGATAAAACTCTTTCAAAGGACGTTGATTTAGATAAAGTTGCCAGAAGAACACCAGGATTTACTGGTGCAGATTTAGCTAATCTTTTAAATGAAGCAGCAATATTAGCAGCTAGAAAAGATTTAGATAAAGTAAGTAATGATGAAGTCGGTGATGCCATTGAAAGAGTTATGGCTGGCCCAGAAAAGAAAGATAGAGTCATCAGTGATAAGAAAAAAGAATTAGTTGCTTATCACGAAGCTGGACATGCACTCGTTGGAGCATTAATGCCTGATTATGACCCAGTAGCAAAAGTTTCAATCATTCCAAGAGGTCAGGCTGGAGGTCTAACCTTCTTTACTCCAAGTGAAGAAAGAATGGAATCTGGTCTTTACTCTCGTTCTTACCTTCAAAATCAAATGGCTGTAGCTCTTGGTGGAAGAGTTGCTGAAGAAATAGTCTATGGCGAAGAAGAGGTAACAACCGGAGCTTCAAATGATTTACAACAAGTTGCCAATGTAGCAAGACAAATGATCACTAAATTTGGAATGAGTGACAAAATTGGTCCAGTCGCTCTAGGTCAATCTCAAGGTGGAATGTTTCTCGGAAGAGATATGAGTTCTACAAGAGATTTTTCTGAAGATACAGCCGCAACAATTGATGTAGAGGTTTCAGAACTTGTTGATGTTGCCTATAAGAGAGCTACAAAAGTTTTAACAGACAATAGAACTGTCCTTGACGAAATGGCTCAAATGCTAATTGAAAGAGAAACTATAGATACTGAAGATATTCAAGACTTACTCAACCGCTCAGAAGTAAAAGTCGCAAACTATATTTAACGCGAAATTTTAAATTTTTAATGAATAATAAAGAAGATTCTTTTTCGGAGTACCTGAAAATTGAATCTTTTTTTTTACTTATAAAACCTGAAGATAATATTTACTCAAATACCTCTATAAGAAATTCATTTCTTGAAGAATTAGAAAGCTTAGTAAAATTAGGATTAAAGAATATTGAAATAAGTTGGTCTAACAACGAAAATTGGTTCGATTTTGTATCCGATATCAAAATTAAATATCCAAGAATTAATTTAGGCTCTGCCTCCATAGTTAATAAGCAATCAATAGAAGATTCTTTAAAAATTGGATTAAATTTTTCGATGATGAAATTTTGGGATAAAGATCTTTTCAATTATGCGCAGTCAAAAAATTATTTATTAATTCCAGGAATTAATAATTTAAAAGATCTTAAGGAAGCGATAGATTTAAATTGCAACATTATCAAAATTTACCCAATAAAAAATAAAGATAGTTCGATAAATATACTCGAATATGAAAGTATTGATTTCATTGCTGCAGGAGGACTATCAATCAATGATTTAAAAACTTATAAATCTTTAGGGTATAAAGCAGTTGTAATTGGAGATAAAGCTATCAAAAATAAAAAATTTGATCCAAAAATATATGAGTGGCTCAAAAATAATTAAGTTAAAGATAAATATAATTTATTCAACAAAACTACTAATTATTTATTAAGTCACATTGAGCATGATTTAGAAGCAAATGATCAGCAAGTACTAAAGCTACCATAGCATCAACCATGGGAACTGCTCTTGGTAGAACGCATGGATCGTGTCTCCCTTTTGCTTTCATAAGTACTTCTTTACCTTCAGCATTTACTGTTTTCTGTTCTTTCCCGATGGTTGCTGTAGGTTTAAAAGCTATCTTCATCTCGATATTTTCACCATTACTTATTCCGCCCTGTATACCTCCTGAATTGTTTGATGTTGTTCTTAACTTACTTATATCATCAGACTTGATGAAGGCATCATTATGTTCGCTTCCTTTTAAATAAGTTCCAGAGAAACCTGAACCTATTTCAAAGCCTTTCGTGGCAGGCAAAGACATCAAAGCCTTTGCTAAATCAGCTTCTAATTTATCAAAAACAGGCATTCCAAGACCAGAGGGAACATTTCTTACAAGACATTCAATAACACCGCCGCAAGAGTCTCCTTGACGCTTTAATTCCTTAATTCTCTCGATCATTTCTATTGATACCTTTTTATCAGGACATCTAACAATATTAGAATCTATTTTTTCGAGAGAAATCTTCTCTTTATTTATATCAGAATCAATATCATGTATACGCTTTACCCAAGATAGTATTTCAGTATTACATAAGGTTTTTAATAATTGTTTTGCTACAGCACCGGCAGCTACTCTCCCAATTGTTTCTCTAGCAGAGGCTCTTCCACCGCCAGAACTTGCCTGAATTCCATATTTCAGATGATATGTACCATCTGCATGAGAAGGTCTAAATACCTGCTCCAAATTATTATAATCTCCTGGTCTTTGATCCTTATTTCTCACCAACATTGCTATTGGAGTTCCAAGTGTTAACCCTTCCTTTATCCCACTTAATATTTCAATTTTATCTTCTTCATTTCTGGGTGTTGTAATGTCACTTTGGCCAGGTCTGCGCCTATCTAGTTCATTTTGTATTAGATTTATATCTATTTTTAACTTAGGAGGACATCCATCAAGAATAACTCCTACTGCACCACCATGTGATTCTCCAAAAGTACTAACACGAAAAATTTTTCCAAAACTACTACTCATAGAAATATCAAATGTTTTATTTATATATAAACATTATATGAAACCAATTGAAAATTAAACAAAAAAAAAGCCCCCAAAAAGGGGGCTTGTAAGTTTAAGAACTTTAAGCTTAACCGATAGCTGGAGCTGAAAGAGCTACTGTTGTAGACTCAGCTGCTGCTAGATCAAGTGGGAAGTTGTGAGCGTTACGCTCGTGCATTACTTCCATACCTAGGTTTGCTCTGTTAAGAACGTCACCCCATGTAGGAACAATCTTACCGTTTGCATCAACAACTGACTGGTTGAAGTTGAAACCGTTAAGGTTGAATGCCATTGTGCAGATACCCATTGAAGTTAACCATACACAAACAACTGGGAATACAGCTAGGAAGAAGTGAAGACTTCTGCTGTTGTTAAAACTTGCATATTGGAAGATCAAACGACCGAAGTAGCCATGAGCTGCAACGATGTTATATGTTTCTTCTTCTTGTCCGAACTTGTAACCGTAGTTCTGAGACTCTGTCTCAGTTGTTTCTCTGATTAGAGATGAAGTAACAAGTGAACCGTGCATAGCTGAGAATAGAGATCCTCCGAACATACCAGCAACACCAGCCATGTGGAATGGGTGCATAAGAATGTTGTGCTCTGCCTGGAAAACAAACATGAAGTTGAATGTTCCAGAGATACCTAGAGGCATTCCGTCAGAGAATGAACCTTGACCGAATGGGTATACAAGAAATACTGCGAAAGCTGCTGAAACTGGTGCAGAGTATGCAACACAGATCCAAGGACGCATACCTAAACGGTATGAAAGCTCCCACTGTCTTCCCATGTATGCTGAGATACCAATTAGGAAGTGGAAAATTACAAGCTGGTAAGGACCACCGTTGTATAACCACTCATCTACAGTAGCTGCTTCCCAAATTGGGTAGAAGTGTAGACCAATAGCGTTAGATGAAGGAACAACTGCACCTGAGATGATGTTGTTTCCGTATAGGAATGAACCAGCAACTGGCTCTCTAATTCCGTCGATGTCTACTGGTGGTGCTGCGATGAATGCAACGATGAAGCAAGCCGCTGCTGTAAGAAGGCATGGAATCATTAAGACGCCGAACCAACCAACATAAATTCTGTTGTTAGTTGATGTTACCCACTCACAAAACTGTGGCCAACCTTTTAACAGCGAAGAACGCTGCTGCTGAATAGTTGTCATGAGTTCGTAAAGTATGTCTCTAAAGTGAGACGTGTAAATAAAAACGGAAATAAATTCCGCTTCGAAGATTTTAGACCAAAATCGCTAAAAATGTGTAAAAATTTTTTCTTTAAGTAAACTTATTTTTTGGAAAACAGGAGAAAAGAACCTCCATGTCTTAATATTTTCTTTGTTATTGAGGATTTAACTTGGTAATAATAGAATGGCTTCTTAACGGAAAAAGATCGAAAGAGGTGGTTTCCTTAAAAGAGGCTAAGCATAGAAGACTGCAATTAGAGGCTTTTGGAGCTGTTATTTATTGGAGTGAAAGAATTTAGGTTTTTAAGGTTTAAAAATTAGAAAAAAAAATAAAAGTATTAGATATTAAATAAACTTATCTATAAAATAAAAAATCCTTATTAGTTTTCAACGATTTATTGTTCCGGTTTCTTAATTTAAAAACTTTCAAACTCTTGAACCCATTGTTTTTTGGAACAAATCACTTGTTTTTTTGTGTAGCTCATGGCAATTTTTTTTTCTTTGTAAGCAACTTCTCCAATAAAAACAGGCCAAATCAATTGGTCCCGTTCATATTTGTGGATTATTCCTTGGCTATCCAGAAATAATGGATCTCCTTTTTTAATCATTCTCCAATCTTGGTTTATTCTCTCAGGATGAATTATGCCATCAATATGTCCCTTTTCATCTCTTGGATAATCTATACTCCCTTGATGAACGTGAACCACTAATTCCTTTGGAAGTTCTATAAGTTTATTTTTTAATTTATCTATCTCTTCCCTTAAGGAGCTAATTATTATAGAGAATCTATTTATAATATTTAGATCATAAAAATTTTGTGCGACAGCTCCTATTTCAATAACTAAACCACATGGCCAAGCTTCTACAAGAAAGCCTGTTTGGGCTTTATCTTTTTCGTGCAAATAAATAGGCAATCCAAATTTGTTCTGCAATAATGCAGCTAAACAAAAATCTTTGGATCTCCTCCCATAAATAACAATGCTTGTTCCCATATTTGCAGTAGTAGTGTGCAAATCGATTGCAATTTGGCAGGGTTTAGAGCCTCCAATTCCAAATTCATCTACTAAAAAATTGGCTCTATTAGTTTCATAAAAGCTATTCTTGTTTTGATCAAAATTCTCACTTTCTTTAAAAGATCTATTTAAATCTACATCTATATATCTGCAACCTTTTTCATAGGCAGCAGGATTACCTATGATGTACTCATACTCAATACCATTATTTAAACTATTTTCCTTTCTATTAAATTGCTTAACAGCCCAAACAGGATTAATTTCATTCCCATGAGTGCCTGAAACGATAAGTATTCTTTGAATAGTCATTTTTTCTTGAAAAATAAAATTTTATGCAAAATAAATACCTTATAAAGGCCTCCAGAAAATTCTGGTTTTGGTTTTGGACCCAATTAATGAATGGCTTCGCGCCATCAGATTTACATGGTAATTATAAAAGGCCTAAAGGTTTAACCATTAATAATAAATACGATATTAATAATGAGAATGGACAAATTTATTTATTAGTAGGTCATTCCTGTCCATGGTGTCAAAGAACTTTACTCGTACGCGAAATAAAAGATTTATCTAAAAAAGTTAAAGTAATTTTTTTAAAGGCAGATGTTGAGCATGGCGAATGGATTTTCAATACAAAGATTAAGGGATGTATAAGACTTTCTGACCTTTACAAAAAAGCTAATAAAAAGATTATTTTTAGAGCGACATTACCTCTTTTGATTAGCTTTGTGAAAGATGAAGTAAATATTCTGTCTAATGAAAGTTCACAGATTATAAGACTACTCAATTCAATAAAAAGTGAATCGAAATATCAGGCATTAAGTATTAAAGATGGTAATCAAAAATTCTTAGATTTAATAAATAACAACATTAATGATGGTGTATATAAATGTGGTTTCGCCAGACGCCAGTCAGCTTACGAAAAAGCAAGTAACAATCTTTTCGCAGCTATAAATGAAATTGAAAATTTGCTAGAGAAAAATAAAGGGGACTGGATATTTGGAGAAGAGTTAACCTACGCAGATATTTACCTTTTTCCAACGCTTATAAGATGGGAATTGATATATAGCAAACTTTTCAAATGTACTAAACAAGAACTCTCAAGTTTCGAAAAGATTGTTGAATGGAGATTAAAATTTTTTAAATTATCTAACGTATATAGAACATGCTTCGAAAATGAATGGAAAAAAGATTACTACAAAGCTTTATTCCCTTTAAACCCAAATCAACTAATCCCAGTTTTGCCATCGCTAAAGGAAATAATGAAAGTAGAGACCTAAAAAAATACATAAATCAATTTCAAAAAAAAAATGATGTTGTAATTAACACTTATTTAGTTCATAGATAATGCAATTTCATAAGAAATTAACTATGTTAAGTATGTCTACTAAAGTACGAAAAGCTTAAAATGAAATCCATTGACGAACACATCCAAAAAGATCAATCGGAAATCGAATCTGCAAAAGCAGAGGGCAATCTTCCAAAGGTCAGACATTTAACTGAAGAGCTAAAAGAACTCGAAGAATATAAGGATCATCATCCAGATGATAAACATGACCCTAATGCCTTGGAACTATTCTGCGATGCCAACCCGGATGAACCAGAATGTCTTGTTTATGATGATTAAGTTTTCTTTTGATAAATAATTCACAATAAAAAAAGGGCTCTCAAAGCCCTTTTTTTTATTTATTAATTTTATTAGTAATCTCTATTAAAGTCGGATGGACTTCCTGTAAGTGAACATACAACAGACTCTTCATTTTTCATTTCCTTGACTTCTACAATTGGTCTTCCCATTTTCTTCAAAACCTCAATATCTTGAATGGTTTGACATCTAGCTATTATTTTTCCTTGTTGATCAAAGCAAGTATAGAAATTCATATTGTGTTTAAAAAGGTATCTTATTTATGACTAATTTTCATTATTAAATCAAGTGTTTTTTTTACAAAAAACTTTTAAATTTAAGTTAGATCCTTTTCCATACTTCAGAAAGCAGTGAAGATAAACCTTTTTTTAAAGATGAAGAAATAACTAAAACTTTCTTTTTTGATAAATCTTCTAACTTTTTTGAAATTATTTTCAAATAATCATCATCTACCAGCTCCATTTTATTCAATACTATTATCCTATCTTTATCTAAAAGACCTTTTCCATATTTTTTTAATTCCTGCTCAATTATCTCAAAATCTTGTAAAGGATTTTCTGCAATTGCATCAATTAAGTGAACAAGTATCTTCGTTCTTTGGATGTGCCTTAAAAAATCATGGCCTAATCCTACTCCATCTGCTGCTCCTGATATTAATCCTGGAATATCCGCAAAAAGGCACCCATTCCCATCAAGTTTTCTTACTACACCTAAGTTAGGTATTAGAGTTGTGAAAGGATAATTTGCGATTTTTGGACGGGCAGATGATACAACAGAAATCAAGGTGCTTTTACCAGCATTTGGAAGGCCTATAATCCCAACCTCTGCAAGAAGTTTTAGCTCTAATTGAACCTCCCATGTCTCACCATCTTTTCCTTCAGTGAATGATTCTGGGGCTCTATTTTGATTACTTAAATAGTAAGCATTACCATGTCCACCTCTTCCTCCAATGGCAATAGTTAAACTCTGATTATTTTTAGTTAAGTCTCCTAAAATAATGCCGGTTTTACTATCCCTTATTTCTGTACCGCAGGGTACTTTAAGGATTGTATCCTCACCTGAAGCACCTGATCTCTTATTAGGACCTCCTTTGCTTCCATCTTCAGCAATTATTTCACGTTTGAATTTGAAATCTAATAATGTTTGTAGATTATTGTCAGCCATCAAAATAACTGAACCCCCTCTGCCGCCATTCCCCCCTGAAGGTCCACCAGCAGGAACGAATTTTTCTCTTCTAAATGAAACTATTCCATTTCCACCTTTTCCAGCTTTAAGAATAATGTTGGCTTGATCAATAAATTGCACTTAATACGTTTATTAAATTGTTTTCTAGGTATTTTAAATTTTATTTTATCCACACAATACTGCAACCAGGGCCGCCCTCATTGTTGGCTGCATCTTCAATCTTATCAACATAATTTAAACCTGATAACCAATTTCTTAGTCCTTTCTTTAATTTCCCTGTGCCAATTCCATGAACAATCCATAGCGGTCCATGAAATTTTCTAATTTTCTCTTCAATAATTATTTCGGCTTCATGAACTCTTAACCCTCTTACGTCAATTGTATTTTTACTCGTTCTAATTTTAGAAAAAGAAAAATCTTCTCTTGTAGACTTGATCTCAATTTTTGATTTTTTGAAATTAGGCTTTTCTCCATTAATACCTTCAAAGTCTTTTGCAGATAATGTGCTTCTAAATGAACCACATTTAATTTCATAAAAACCACCTTTTTTATCTAAATCTACAATTTGTCCCGTACTATTTAGACTTTTAATCTTTACAAAATCGCCTACCTGAGGATTCCATGATATTGACTTTTCAGATTTTTTTTGGGTTAAATGTTCCGTCTCAATTTCCTTTAATCTTTTTCCAATAATTCTCGTATCCTCTCCATTAACGTTTTTATCTCTTAATTTTTTAATCAAATCTATCACCTCTTTTTTAGCGGATATAATATGTTTTGATAATTTAGACCTTTCAATTTCCTGGATTTTTTCAGCATTTATTTTTTGATATTCATAATTTCTCTTCAGTTCATCATGTAATATTTCAGTCCTTGCAATCAATTCTGCAGCAGCTTCTGCAGAATTTTGTTGTTTAATCCTCTCTTCCTCAAGTCCTTTAATAATAGTGTTAATATTGTCAACTTCTTTTGGCTTGAGATAATTTGCAGCTTCATTCAGTATGCTTTCATCGAGACCAATTCTCTTTGAAATTGACAAAGCATTACTTCTCCCAGGAATACCCCAGTTGAGTATATATTTTGGCTTCAAAGAATCCTCATCAAAGGCAACTGATACGTTTTCAAATCTTGAGTCGTTATATTTTAAAGCCTTAATATCTCCATAATGTGTAGTTGCCAAAGTGATATCAGATTTATTTGCAAATTCTTTTAATAAAGCCATCGCAAGAGCACTTCCTTCAAGAGGATCTGTGCCAGATCCAATCTCATCTAACAAAACAACTGACAATCCTTTCTTGTAATCAAGTGAATCTAATATCTCTTTTATGCGGGATATATGCCCACTGAACGTAGATAAATTTTCTTCTAATGATTGATTATCTCCTATATCCACATATATATTTGGACAAAAAGGGATAATAGGATTATTAGTTGAAGGTATCAATAATCCTGCTCTAGCCATGAGTAAAGATAAGCCCAACCCTTTTAAAGCTGCTGTTTTACCTCCAGTATTTGGACCTGTAATAGCTACAACCTTAATATTTCTATTTATATAAAAATCGACAGCTACTGGTGGAGGGGCTCCTTTTTTCTTATGTTCCCAAATCAATAACGGATGAGAAAAACCAATTAAAGAAATAATAGGATTTTTCTCAAAGGTAGGAGTTTTACCTCCAATCCATTTCGAATATCTTGAACGAGTTAGGGCATTTTCTAATCTCAATAAAATGAATGCCATTTCAATAAGATTTTCTGAATTATCACTAACAACTTGAGACCATTTTTTAAGTAATTTAAATTCTTCTGCTGTGATCCTAGCCTCTAAAGAGGCAATCTTATTACCTTTAGTTACTACACTTTCAGGCTCAAAATATACTGTATTTCCTGAAGATGAAGAGTCATGAATTATTCCTTTAAATTTATCTACATAATTAACTTTCACTGCTAAAACAGGCCTACCATATCGATCTCCAATAGTAGTATCTTGTAAATAAGCTAAATTCTTTTGAATAAATTTCTCAACTAATATTTTTCTTTCAAGTTTTTTAGATAAAAATTCTTTTCTAAGAATAGATAGTTCATTACTAGCATTGTCTGAAATCCTTCCATTCGATTCAATACCTTTTTTAAAAATAGTTTCGATATTCTGATGGTCAATTAAATTTTTTGTAAATGATGAAATATAAGGCCTTTGTTCAAAATCTAATAAGATTTTTTTTAAATTTCTTGCTGCAGCAATTGTTTTCGCTATTTCTAATAATTCAGAAGATGAAATTACACCTCCCTTGGAACAAATTTCAATATTTCTACTAATATCAAAAACACCAGAAAAACTAATTGATTTATCTAAAATTTTTTCTAGCTCATTAATTTCAACAGTTTCATTCAAAAGTCTTTTAGATGCCTCGTATTCTGAAGGTATGACAAAACTTAAAATTGATCGTTTACCCATTTCCGTTGAGGCGAATGAAGATAAATGCGTTTTTAATGAATCCCACTCTAAAAGGTTTATAGATTCTTCTTCTAAGGTGTTATCTGAATATAATTTTTTAGAATAACTTTTCTCTTGCATACAAAAAAAAAGAATCAAACATTCGATTGAATCCCTTCAGGAGGAACATAAAGCATCTCAAGCCAGTTTCCTTCAGTATCCTTCATATAAAAAGATGCTGTTCCATCTCTATGTTCATGTAAAGGACCAACTTTTACACCAGAATTTTTTAAATCATTTTGAATATTTTCCACTTCTTTTTTATTTTCAAAATGAAAAGCAAAGTGAGGTCCCGCAGCTTTGTAGCTAGGGCCTAACAACGCAAGTCCATCTTTCCCTTTACCAGCCTCTAAATAAGACCAATCTTTATCATCCCAAACCAAATTCATACCCAACTTAATATAAAAAGATTTCGCCCTTTCGAGATTCTCTACTCTAAGTGCAATATGACCTATCCTATTTACTCCTTGTGAAAACTTCAAAACAAAGCAATTAATTTATTACTTATCTAAGAATAAACCAAATTTTTATTAATAATGAGTTTTTAACTATCTTGCAACCATTGAGATGCATCACAAGCATGATAAGTTAGTATTAATTTTGCTCCTGCTCTTTTAAAACTAAGCAATGTCTCTAAAACAATATCTTTTTCGTTAATCCAGTTCTTCATAGCAGCAGACTTTACCATAGAATACTCCCCACTAACGTTGTATGCAGCTATAGGCTTATTTGAAAATGTGCTTAGTCTAAAAACAATATCCAAATATGAAATTCCTGGTTTTACCATCAAAATGTCAGCTCCTTCATACTGATCCAATGCAGATTCAATTAAAGCCTCTTTTGAATTGGCAGGGTCCATTTGATATGTAGACTTATTGTCTGGAATTACTTTCTTACTATTTCCTCTAGGAGCCGAATCTAAAGCAGTTCTAAACGGACCATAATAAGCAGATGAATATTTCGCTGTATAACTAATAATACCTACATCACAAAATCCTTCACTATCAAGAGCAGTCCTAATTGCTCCGACTCTTCCATCCATCATGTCACTAGGGCCAATAAAATCTGCTCCAGCTCTAGCCTGAGTTAAAGCTTGTTTTTTTAAAATTTCAATCGTTTCATCATTCAATATTTTTCCAGTTTCATCAACTAAGCCATCATGTCCATCACACGAGTAAGGGTCCAGGGCAACATCTGTCATTATTGCCATTTCTGGAATCTCTTTTTTTAATATTCTAATAGCTCTAGGAATTAAACCGTCTTCATTAAAACACTCTGCTCCATCTTCAGTCTTTAAGTTATCGTTTATTTTTGGAAAAAGAACAATACACCTTATTCCCAATTCCCATGCCCTAATGACCTCCTTAATTAAGCTATTCATATCCCATCTAAAAGTTCCTGGCATTGCCGAAATTTCCTCTTTAAAATCTTTTTCATGTATAAATAATGGATATATAAAGTCCGAAGCTTTTAGATGGTTTTCTCTTACCATTCCTCTAATGGCCTCAGTCCTTCTTAATCTTCTTGGACGAATAATCGAATTCATTTGAATATTATTTAAATTAAAAAATATTTATTTAATACATTAATCGCTCACCTCACACTTAAATCAATCAGAGACTACTTTTGTTCAGGAAAATTAACTAAAATTTATCTAAATAAGAGAAAAAAAGTTACAAAAATATTTTGCACAAACTTCTTTTTTCACAAATTTACGTCATTAAGAGATAATATCTTCTAGTTAAGTATTTATTTTAAGGAGAGCATCTTTGAAAATAATTAATGGATTTCATCTAAAAAATGTAAGAGGCGATATTCTTGGAGGCATCACAGCCGCAGTCGTGGCTTTACCTCTCGCTCTTGCTTTTGGTAATGCTGCGTTAGGACCTGGCGGAGCAATTTATGGACTATATGGAGCAGTAGTTGTTGGTTTTTTAGCAGCATTATTCGGCGGAACGCCTGCTCAAGTTAGTGGGCCTACCGGTCCCATGAGTGTAACTGTTGCAGGGGTAGTAGCAGGCTTAGCAGCAGTAGGGGTTCCAAGAGATCTTTCCGCAGGACAAATTTTACCTTTAGTTATGGCAGCGGTTGTCATTGGCGGCTTACTGCAAATATTATTTGGCATTTTAAAATTAGGTAAGTACATTACTTTAGTTCCATATTCTGTTGTTTCAGGATTTATGTCTGGTATTGGAGTAATAATCATTGCGCTTCAGATTGGACCATTACTTGGAATTAGTACTCGAGGTGGAGTAGTCGAATCTTTAACTACTGTATTTTCAAATTTCCAGCCCAATGGTGCTGCTATTGGAGTAGCAATAATGACACTAGGTATAGTATTTCTTACTCCTAGAAAAATAAGTCAGTGGGTTCCTTCTCCTCTATTGGCCCTATTGATAGTTACCCCAATATCAATATTAATTTTTGGAGATGGAGCTATTGATAGAATTGGAGAAATCCCAAGGGGGGTTCCATCTTTAAATTTCCCAAGTTTTAATCAATATTTCCCAATTATTTTCAAAGCAGGATTAGTTCTAGCAGTACTTGGCGCAATTGACTCCTTACTGACATCTCTAGTAGCAGACAATATCTCTCAAACAAAACATAATTCTGATAGGGAACTTATTGGTCAAGGAATAGGAAATGCTGTTGCAGGTCTGTTTTCAGGTTTACCTGGAGCAGGAGCAACCATGAGAACAGTTATAAATGTTAAATCTGGAGGTTCAACTCCAATTTCTGGTATGGTTCACTCAGTTGTGTTATTGATAGTTTTAGTTGGTGCAGGACCTTTAGCTGAGCAAATACCAACTGCATTGCTTGCAGGAATTCTTATAAAAGTAGGCCTAGATATTATTGATTGGGGATTCTTGAGGAGGGCTCACAAATTATCTTTAAAAACATCAGTAGTAATGTACGGCGTACTTTTAATGACTGTTTTTTGGGATTTAATTTGGGCAGTTTTAGTCGGTGTGTTCATAGCAAATATGCTTACTATTGATTCAATAACCGAAACTCAACTAGAAGGTATGGATGAGGATAACCCTTTATCAGAAGATGATAAAGGGAAAAATGCTTTGCCTGCTGATGAAAAAGCACTTCTAGATAGATGTTCAGGTGAGGTAATGCTATTTAGACTTAAAGGACCACTCAGTTTTGGAGCAGCTAAAGGCATATCTGAGAGAATGATGCTTGTAAGAAACTACAAAGTTTTGATATTAGATATCACTGATGTACCGAGACTTGGAGTTACTGCGACTCTGGCAATAGAAGATATGATGCAAGAGGCAAAAAATAATTCCAGAAAAGCATTTGTTGCTGGTGCTAATGAAAAAGTAAAAGATAGATTAGCTAAGTTTGGAGTTGAAGGCATTATTGAAACACGAAAAGAAGCTTTAGAAACTGCTCTAAATGAAATAGCTTAGTAATTTATGGAAATAAATCCAATTCTGCAAAATGTATTAGCCCCGCCAGTTCTTTTCTTCTTGATTGGAGCAATATCAGTACTATTTAAATCTGATTTAGAAATACCAGCTCCATTACCTAAACTCTTCTCCTTATATCTGCTACTAGCTATTGGGTTTAAAGGAGGTATAGAGATACAGAAAAGTGGTTTTACAGATCAAGTATTGCCTACTTTAAGTGCTGCAATACTCATGTCACTTGTAATCCCTCTGATTGGATTTTTAATTTTAAGATTTAAGTTTGATGTCTTTAATTCAGCCGCAATAGCAGCAGCATACGGTTCAATTAGTGCAGTTACGTTTATTTCCGCAGAAAGTTTTTTGGAAAGTCAAAAAATAGTCTTTGATGGGTTTATGGTTGGCGCCTTAGCTTTAATGGAATCTCCCGCAATAATTGTGGGATTATTACTTGTGAAATTTGCAGCTCCCAAAAATAGACCAAAATCAAGAAAAATGCATCTAAGCGCAATATTACACGAATCACTTTTGAATGGATCAGTTTATTTATTGCTCTCAAGTTTAATTGTGGGATTTCTCACTGCTTCCAGTAATCCCTCAGGGATTGCAAAAATGGAGCCTTTTACTGGACAATTATTCTATGGAGCAGAATGCTTCTTCTTATTAGATATGGGAATAGTCGCTGCTCAAAGATTGCCGAGACTAAAGAATGCGGGTTCGTTCTTGATTGGCTTTGCCATTTTTATGCCTTTGTTCAACGCATTTATTGGTGTTTTCGTTGCAAGATTTTTATCTTTAGGACCTGGCAACGCACTTTTATTTGTGGTTTTATGTGCAAGCGCCTCTTATTTAGCAGTTCCTGCAGCGATGAGGATGACAGTTCCAGAAGCTAAATCTAGTTATTATATTTCAACTACACTAGGTCTAACTTTCCCATTTAATATAGTTCTTGGCATTCCCATATATATGAGTTTAGTAAATTCAATTATTCCATTGTCCCCTCTATAAAAATGAAAAGATTAGACTTGATATTTAGTGAAAGAGAACTAGATGCAATCATTAAAACATTAGAAAAAGCTAATGTTCCTGGATATACAGTTATGAAACATGCCACAGGCAGAGGACCTGAAAGAGTTGTGACTGAAGATATGGAATTTACTGGATTAGGATCAAATGCTCATGTAATTGTTTTTTGTGAGCAAGAATTAATAGATAAGATGAGAGATAACATCAGGGACGATTTAAGCTACTACGGGGGAGTTGCTTATATTTCTGAAGCGACACCTCTTTGAATTAAAGAAGCAATATTTATTTTAAGAATGAATCCAATCTACTCTTATATTTTTTCGACTATTTAAGTATCTATCAATTGACATTGCAGCGATACATCCATCAGAAGCCGCAACTACGGCTTGCTTAAATGGTGTATTTCTTATATCTCCAATAGCCCATACTCCATCAGAATTTGTAGACATAAAGTCATCAACAATAACCCCTCCGTCTTCTTTTAAAGCAATTTGATCCCCTAAAAAATCAGTAATCGGTTTTGAACCACTCATATAAACAAATACTCCATCTAAATTTAAATTGATAGGATTTTCTTCTTGTTTATTTTTTACAACAACCCCATTCACACCCATATCATCGCCCAATATTTCCAATAATCTTGTTCTACTCCAATGTTTTATATTTGAATTATCCATCAATTCCATAGCTTCTTCATTATCTGATTTAGGATCACTTGATGTAATCCAATGCACAGTTGATGCAAATTTAGTTAGAACAGTTGCCTCTTCAATTGCCTCCTTGTTCACTCCAACAACGGCAACTTCTCTATTTTTATAAAAAGCCCCATCACATGTAGCACAATAACTTACTCCTTTGCCAAGAAAATCTGCTTCGCCTTTAAATGATGCAGGCCTACCCATGGCTCCACTTGCAAGTACAAGTGCTTTAGCTTTGAAAGTGCCTTCGGGCGTATAAACCATTTTCCATTCTCCGCTAGCGTCTATTCCAAACACTTGCGCTCTTCTATAATCTGTGCCGTATTGCACAGCCTGTTCTCTCATTAGAGTAAGTAATTTCTCTCCACTTATATCAACTGGAACACCTGGATAATTAGCTATTTGATGAGTTATTGCTAAAGCACCAACAGATGGGTTTTTATCTAAAATTACTGTCTTTAAGTTTGAACGAGATGTATAAAGTGCGCAAGTACATCCTGCCGGGCCTCCTCCGATAATAACTACATCTGACTCAATGATTTCCAATTTTTAAAAACTCCTTTTTTAGTAGTTTATTAGATGAGTTTTTGGTTAGAAGATATTTTTAAAGTAAATATCTGAACCTTTATATAGATATAAGTTAAAAGAAAAAAGAGAAAAAAGCTTAATATAGAAACAAACTTACATAGGAAAAACATAAAAAATTAATTATCAAAATGATCAGTTACGTGAAATGTTCTGTATTGATCTATTATTAGGTCATATTGAAAAATCAATTGCCGTTGAAACAATATACATTTCATGACCAACTCTGATTACCTTTTAAAAGCTGCCATTAATAAAGTAACCGAAAAATTAAGCGAAATATTGGTTGAAAAAATTGAAGAGGCAACAAATATTGCTCAGGATGCTCCAGAAATTCTCAAAAAAGAATTTGATAGTTTAAAAGAATCCATAATCGAAGAAGCATCAAGACTTGAAAAAGCCGAAAATATTCAAGAAACTGAGTCTACAAAAACTTATCAAGATTCCAAAATAAAAAAAGCTCTAAATGAGATTGAAGGTATTAATAAGCAAATTGATCTTTTCAATAAAAATATAAATAAATAAATTAAATGAGTTATCAAATTCTTCATTATCGTTTAAAAAAATTGAAGAGGGCCTTTCTTATTTGGTTAACTCTGATTTCGCTTTTAATTAATTTATGGATAGATAATATTAGATTTACTATTTTCCAAAATAAAAACAATGAAAAAAGTAGGGTCCAAATTAAAAGAGCTAGTTGGTTTACTAATCAATTAATAAAGCTTGGATCAGCATTTATTAAAATTGGACAATTATTATCAGCGAGACCTGATTTGATTCCTAATACCTGGATACAGGAATTGTCTAAATTGCAGGATCAAGTTCCTAATTTTTCATTTGCGCAAGTTGAAGAAACTATAAGAGAAGAACTAGGATCTAAGTTTAATGAAATAGATCAATTAATATCTGATCCGGTTGGATCAGCATCACTAGCTCAGGTCCATAAGGCGACTTTAAAAGACGGTAAGAAAGTAGTATTTAAAGTTCAAAGACCCAATTTAAAAGAATTGTTTTTTATAGATTTGGGCATAATGCAGCAAATAGCAGGATTATTGCAGAAAAATAAGAATTGGAGTCGAGGTAGAAACTGGGTTGAGATTGCTAAAGAGTGTAGGAAAGTTCTCATGAAGGAGCTTGATTTTAATTGTGAAGCACAGTATGCCGCAAGATTTAGACAGCAATTTCTTAATGATGAAAATGTTAAAGTTCCTGAAGTAATTTGGGATATGAGCAGTGAAAAAGTCCTTTGTTTAAGTTATCTAGAAGGAACAAAAATAAGCGATTTAGAAAGATTACAATCACAAGAAATTGATTTACCTAAAATCGCAGAAATAGGCGCCATCAGTTATTTAAAACAATTAGTAAATTACGGTTTTTTCCATGCAGACCCTCATCCTGGGAATCTAGCAGTTTCAAATGAAGGTAAATTGATTTTTTATGATTTTGGAATGATGGGCAATATCTCAAATAATCTTCAAACAAGATTAGGGGGGATGGTAAAGGCTGCTGCTCTAAGAGACGCCTCATCACTTGTCAGTCAATTACAACAAGCTGGGCTAATTTCAAAAGATATTGATGTAGGACCAGTCAGAAGATTAGTCAGATTGATGCTTAAAGAAGCCTTAACTCCACCATTTAGTCCAAATATTATTGAAAAATTATCTGGAGATTTATACGAACTTGTTTATGAAACACCTTTTCAACTACCAGTAGATTTAATCTTTGTGATGAGAGCTTTATCAACTTTTGAAGGAGTTGGTAGAATGCTTGATCCAGGGTTTAACCTTGTATCAGTTACCAAGCCTTATTTAATAGAACTTATGACTTCAAATAATCAAACTCCCAACGATTTAATTAACCAATTTGGAAGGCAAGTAGGTGAACTAGGATCGAAAGCTGTTGGCATTCCCAAAAGAATAGATGAAAGTTTAGAAAGATTAGAGCAGGGCGATTTACAATTGCAAATAAGAATGGGAGAGTCTGATAGACAATTCAAAAAAATGTTTACTGCTCAAAAAACCTTAGGTCATTCAATTCTTATAGGAAGCTTATCAATTGCATCTGCTTTACTTGTAACCAATAAACAAAATAATTTTGCACTGTTGCCACTTTTTTTTGCACTACCAATAAGTATTGATTGGATAAAGTGTCAATTAAGTATGCGAAAAGGCTCACGTTTAGAAAAACTGAAGCGCTAAAAACTATATGTTTTTGGGACCTAAACCTAAAGCTCCAGCAAATCTTGCTTGATTTCCCAATTCCTCCTCAATTTTTAGAAGCCTATTGTATTTTGCAATCCTTTCACTTCTGCTCAAAGATCCTGTCTTGATCTGACCCGATCTTGTGGCGACAGATAAATCTGCAATTGTTGTATCTTCAGTCTCACCACTTCTATGACTAATAACACTTGTGAAACCAGACATTTTAGCTAACTCAATAGCTTCCAAAGTTTCAGTTAATGTTCCGATTTGATTTACCTTTATTAGGATTGAATTGGCAGATTTTTCCATAATCCCCTTCCTTAATCTTTCTGTATTAGTAACGAATAAATCATCACCTACAAGCTGAACTTTATTTCCTAATTCTTTGTTTAATTCTGACCAACCCTCCCAATCATCCTCAGCTAAACCGTCCTCTATTGAAACTATTGGATAATTAGAAACTAATCTAGAAAGATATGAAACCATTTCAGAACTATTTAAACTTTTACCTTCATATCTATAAAAACCATCACTATAAAATTCAGTACTAGCAGCATCTAAAGCTAAAGACACCTGTTCACCAGGCTTAAATCCGGCTTTTTGAATTGCTTCTAATAATAAGTCTCCTGCTTCTTCGCTTGATGACAAATTAGGTGCAAATCCACCCTCATCGCCTACAGCAGTAGATAGACCTTTTTGATCAAGTAATGATTTTAATGAATGAAAAATTTCAGTACCCATTCTTAAGGATTCACTGAAATTGTTAACACCATGCGGGACAAGCATAAATTCCTGAAAATCAAGACTATTTGGTGCATGAGCACCACCATTTATTACATTCATTAATGGGACTGGAAGTAGATTGGATAATGGATCTCCAAGATACCTATATAGTGGAACGTCTAAGGCATTTGCTGATGCTCTGGCAGTTGCAAGACTTACTGCAAGGATTGAATTTGCTCCCAGGTTAGATTTATTAGGAGTTCCATCAATTTCAATCATTAATTTATCTACAGCAGTTTGATCTAAAGCTGACAAACCACATAAAGCCGGGGATATTGTTTCATGAATTTTATTTACAGCATTTAAAACACCCTTCCCCATATATTTTGAACCACCATCCCTTAATTCATGTGCCTCATGAGCCCCTGTACTAGCTCCGCTGGGTACAATTGCTCTACCACTCGCACCACATTCCAAAAATACTTCTGCCTCTACAGTTGGATTACCTCTTGAATCAAGGACTTGCCTTGCTTCAATAGTATCAATAAGAAAATCAATAGTTTCTTTCACAATTTAATTATTACTATTTAAATCCTATTAATAGCTGAACTATTTGGCTAATATCTGAAATATATATGTTAACCAACCATAATTTTTTAATTTCATAACAACTTAAATATTAGTTAACGCTTTTATTAATTCCAAAGTCCCTGCAACCGCCCTCTCATAAACATATTTTTCAAATTCATCTTACAATTTAAAAATTATTGGATGATTATTAATGCAGATATTATTTAGAATATTAATTAATAATCAACTATATTTTTTATAGTTTATGAGAGAAACACTTACATCCAGTCCTGAACTATTTAGCGATATCAGTTGGAATCTTCTTTTATTAGGGGAAGAAACAGCAAAAAAATGGGATCATAGTGAATTTAATATTGAACACATAATTCATACATTGTTCTCATCAAGTGAATTCTTTTCTTTTATTGAAAAATTATCAATCGACCAAGATACAGTTTTAGACATAACAGAAGATTTTTTAGAAGAGACACCAACAAATCAGTCAGATATTTTTACTATCGGAGAAGATTTAGAAATTTTATTAGATAATGCGAATCAGATTAAAATCCAATGGGGATCTAGATTCATAGAAATCCCTCATTTACTAATTGCTCTTGGAAGAGATTTAAGAATTGGAAATTATGTTTTTGAAGAAGGCAACCTTTCGATGGAAAAATTAGAAGAAGAATTAAAGTTTTTCCCAAATATTAATCAATCAAAAGATTCTTTTAATTATGAGAACGTACTAGAAATAAAAAATCAATCTAATTTTGAATCAAATAAAGAGACTTTAGTTAAAGAAGAAAAATTTAAAGAAGCTATTGTTCCATTACCCAAAAGTAAACTTCAAATTGAAACCAACAAACAAGTTGGGAAAGATGAAAATGTTCTTTCAATTTATGGAAAAGATTTAACAGAATCAGCAAAAAAAGGCGTACTGGATCCCGTTTTAGGCAGAGAAAATGAGATCAATAATTTAATGAGGGTACTCTGCAGAAGAAACAAAAACAATCCTATACTTATCGGCAATCCTGGGGTTGGTAAAACCTCAGTTGCAAAATTACTTGCGCAATTAATTGTAGACAAAAAAGTTCCTGATTCTTTAAAAGGCTTTAAAATTATTTCGCTTGACTTGGGTGCTTTAGTTTCTGGGACAAAATTTAGAGGCCAACTAGAAGAAAGGCTAAGCTTAATAATGCAGGAACTAAACAATCCAAGCCAAGGAATGATTCTATTTATTGATGAAATTCATTCAATATTAAGTTCTGACAGATCTTCTACCGACATTAGCAATATCTTAAAACCTTTACTGGCTGAAGGAGAACTAAGATGTATCGGTACAACAACGCCTGAGAAATTTCGTGAAACTATTGAAAAAGATCAGGCATTAAATAATTGCTTTCAAAAGATAGCTGTTAACGAACCTTCAGTAGAATTAAGCGCAAAAATACTGCAAGGTATTAAAAAGAAATATGAATCACATCATGGCATAAAAATTTCTGAAGAAGCTGTAAACTATTCTGCAAAATTGGCCGACAGATACATCAGCGATAAATGTCTTCCTGATAAAGCAATAGATTTAATTGATGAAGCAGCTGCAGAGTTAAAAATCGAGTCCAACAAAAAGCCTCAAATAATTCTCCAACAGGAAAACAAACTTAATACTATTAATGAAAAACTGAATAATTTGCAAGGAGAAAATATCGAAGCTCAAGAAAAACTATTGAATATGAGGCAACAAGCAGAGGCAAAATTAAACGATCTTTTGGACAATTGGAACAATTTGCGGGAAGAAATGGAGCAATTATCTATCTTAATGAAAGAAGAA
>CACMXO010000010.1 GCA_902617605.1 uncultured Prochlorococcus sp.
TTCCCGCCGCCCGCTTTTAGAATAAATTATTTTTTGCCCCAAATACTTCTTCTGAAATGATTAGTAAAGAGCTTCTACTCTTTATTGAAACAGATTTTTCATTAATAGTTAAGGGTTCAAAAATCTCAGACATGCTAGTGTCGATAACTTTTAACCAATTATATTTACATTTCGGCAAAGGGAAATCGATACTTTTTGAATATGCATTTAAACCTATCCAAACCAGCGGACTAGTATTGTCTTTGTTAATGCTAAAGGCAACTGTGTGAGACCAACTACTCCAATCGGGGCTATCTAACTTTGTTCCATGCCAATGATATGTTGGAATATTTTCATTGGTTTGATTATTAGAGAAGAATGATGGATTAAAAATGTTTATAAGTTTTTTTCGGATTTTTATAACGTATTTAAAATAATCTAATAATTCCAAATCTTGTTGACCATGTTCCCAATTCATCCAGCCCAATAAATTATTTTGGCACCAAGAATTGTTGTTCCCGCCTTGTGATCTTCCTATTTCATCGCCCATAAGTATCATTGGAACACCTTTAGAGATAAGTAAACTAAGAACAAGATTTTTTTGTTGTCTTTTTCTTAAATCATTGATTAATAAGTTCGTAGTTGGTCCCTCAGTACCATGATTCCAAGAATTGTTATGGTTATCTCCATCTCTATTTTGTTCTCTATTGGCAAAATTATGTTTTCTATTGAAAGTTACTAAGTCTTTTAAAGTGAATCCATCATGTGAAGTAATAAAATTTATCGACTTTGGAAAAATATTATCTTCTTTATAAATAGATGGAGAACCTTTTATTTTTTCGCTCATATTCCAAGCTGTATCTTTATCCCCCTTCCAAAATCTCCTCAGATCATCTCTAAAATGACCATTCCAAGTGAAAGTATTCTTAGATGGGAAATCACCTAATTTATATAAACCGCCACAATCCCATGGCTCACTTATGAACTTGATATCGATAAGTTCTGGTTCACATTCTATATCTTCAAAAATTGGAGGATTATCAAGTGGTGAAAGATTTTCTCCTCTTGATAGGGCAATTCCTAAATCAAATCTAAAACCATCAACTCCTAATTCACTCGCCCAACATTTTAAAGATTCAATTATTAGTTTTCTAACTAATCCTCTGTTTGCGGCAATAGTATTTCCACATCCTGAGACGTCCTGATAATTTTTATCTTTTCCAATAAAGTAATAAAGATTTTCATCTATACCTTTCCAAGATATTGCTGGCCCTTTTGAATCACCTTCGCAAGTGTGATTATATACAACATCTAAGATGACTTCAATGTCTGCTTTATGACATTCTTCTACAAATCTTCTAAATTCCTCTCTATTCTTTCCGGGGGATTCATTCGAAAGATATTCAAAATGCGGAGTAAACCAATTAATTGGACTATATCCCCAAAAATTTTTTAGACCATTTGGCGCATCAGTAGGATCAAAACAAAAAATTGGAAGTAATTCAATTGTTGTAATACCCAGTTCTTTGAGATAAGGAATTTTTTTTAAAAATTTCTTAAAACAACTTTCATCTTTATCAGTTGATTCAGTGAAAGCTTTGATATGGAGTTCATAAATAATTGTTTCTTCCCAAGAATGTTTCGGTCTTGGATAATCCTTAAAATTAAATAATTTTCTATCGCAAACAACACTTTTAAGACAAGAATTAGTATTTTCTTGATTATTTAATGCATTTTCTCTTTTATAACTTCTCCATCCGGTAATACCCCTTGAACATGGATCAAGTAATACTTTTTTTTCATAGTTATTATTAATCTCATTATTTTTTTGTTTCACTCTAAAAGCATAAATACAACCTTCATCTAGATTTTTTATTTCTGCGTGCCAGTATGGACCTGTATTATGATTCTGATCTAGTTTCAATACAATTTTTGGGGAAATAGAGTCCTCTTTCTCAAACAATAAGATTTCTACATATTCTGCATTTGTAGCTACTAAGGAAAAATTAATCCCTTGTGAAGTTAGAGAACTCCCTAAAGGAAATGGCTTACCTTTATTGAGATGAATCACTTTTTCTTTATCATTGATTAGTTAAATATTGAGATAATTTTTTTAAATTACTAATATTTGAATAATAGATGCAAAATTTAAAAAAAAACTCAAATTTAAGGCTTCACTAATCAACTTTATTAGATCTTGGAGAGTATTAATTTTCTAATTAATTACAATTTCTTCATCCATCTGCTCAGTGCATAAAACGATTTATAGAGAAAATTTAATAATGAGAAAACTAGATTTTTCTTGATTTCAAAATACAAATTGCGTTTTTTCATGTGATGAGAAGGAAATATATCTGAAAATTAATAAAACATAATAAATAGCTCAAATTCTTAAATTCACCCCCCCTTTGACATTTCCCCCATTTGCTAAATCTAGTTAGATTTTTAATGAAAAATCTAGTGCCACCAATGCTTTTTGCTGTTTTTTAAATGAAGAAGCTATTTTTTATAAATGAAAAAGCGCGGTTTTAAGAAATAAATAATGTTGCTAAAAATGTCCCTAAAATTTGTATAAAGCTTTGCGCCACCGGCATTTTCGGTTGCCGTATTTGTATTTGCTCCATATGATGTGAAAGTTCGAGGTTTAAACTCGATTTAAATCTTTTTTTTAACCCCTAGCTTTAATTTAAATTTCAATGAACAAAGCTGATTTAGTAAATCTTGTTGCAGCTCGTACAGAGCTCACAAAAACGGACGTTTCTCTAGTTGTTGATGCAGCTATTGAAACTATTGTTGATTCAGTAGTGGAAGGCAAAAAAGTCTCTTTACTAGGATTTGGTTCTTTTGAGCCAAGAGATCGTTCTGCAAGACAGGGTTTAAACCCTAAGACAGGCGAAAAAATAGCAATACCCGCTAAAAGAGTTCCAACATTCTCTGCAGGTAAACTTTTTAAGGATAGAGTTCAAGGGTAATTTTTTTAATCTATTTCTTCCTTTAATAACAAGGTGCTCTATTAGGGCATCTTTTTTTTTAAATTGCAAAAAGATGCAATTAGCGCAATGCCCAATACTCTTAACGAGACATCCAAAATTTTGAAATCTTAAGAAGTAATGAAATGTTTAACTATTTTATTACTTAAATTTTTGTTGTTATCTAATTTTGTTTTGGCTGAAACAATACCAACAAAGTCTAAGATTTTAAAACAATCTAGTGATTGTTTTAAAGATTCTCGAACCCAAATATGTAAAGAATTAGTTTTTGAAATAGAAAAACTTCAATTAGTAGTATTTGATCAAAATAGATTCAAATGTCAATCAAGTTTATTGGGGCTGCAAACGGAAATTATTGAAGCTTATTTTTTTAATAATTTCTCAAATGAGAGAATTTCATTAATGATCCCATATGTGATTAAAAATTGTTAATTATTAAAATAATTTATTTTTTTGGAATATTATAAATTTGTTATTTAATTTGTAATGGTAAAAGGTTTTTCTGATAATGAAGTTAAGAATAATACTCAAAAGACTCAAATAAAAGAAAAAAAAGGCTTAGCTGGTTTTCTTAAAGGCAAGAAATTTACTTACACTTTGCCAGGCAAAAAACAAATAAATATTTTTGGATCAATAGTAATAGGCTTAAACATCATTTTAGTGTTGCTAGTCATCCTGTATTTAAAGAATCAAGAATTCCATGACTTTGTATTTAATGTTGGACGTTAGCTATATTTTTAGATCGAAAGATTTTATTAAATGATATATTTTAATTTTAGAATATCTTATGAAAGTAGTTAATTTCGTTTCTCAAGTATTTTTTTTGTTGATAACTGTTCTATTTTTGATATATTTTCTAACAGGTTATGACTCCGCTTTCGAGGCAGACCAAAATTGTCATTCATATCTTTCAAGTTACGATAACCCATCTGGAAATTATGGTTGTGACCATGATACTGAGACTCATCAGTGGATACTTTACGAATCCAATGAAAATAAAGAACCAGCAAAAATTATTAAGAAATTTAGGTATAAGTTTTTATAAATCAATTTTCTTATAAAAAAACTTTGCACTTATTATTGATATTATCGCTGTAATTGTGAAAGTAAGATATTGATATATGCTTCCTTCTAAGTAGATTTTATTTTTATATAGAGGAAAATCGACTAAAGAACCTATAGTACCCCAAATAATTACCCAAACAGATATGTATAAGAATACTTTTATTGGATTAGATTTTTTTGCTTCCATTTTTAATTAATACCAAAAATTGAAGAAGTAACAGGTCTGCCGCTAAAAACTAACTCGGTTAATATGAGCATTAAGAATCCGATCATTGCTGCTCTACCATTTACAAGTTCAGCACTGCTATTAAATCCAAAAACATTCTTAACTTCATCTCCTTGATTGTCTACCCATTTTGAGTATTCATTATCAGTTGATGATGTATCAGTAAAATCATCATTTTGATTTTCTATTGGAGAGCCATTTTCTTCCATAAAGTTTTTATAGTTTATTCTAGTAATTTTAAAACTATTTTATTATTAAATTAAAGTTGAAATTATAAAAAAAATTAAGACAAAAATTATTATCCATAAAAATTGTAATCTCAAAATTAATTGACAAATTAATTTGATTTTTTCTTCGGTGCAATTATCTCCAGTCTCATTAATTATTGGCTTTTCAATAATTTCATTTTTATATTTACTTTTACCTCCCAATTTTATTCCGGAAATATAGGCAAATATAGCTTCTGAAATCCCAGCATTAGGAGAATCATATTTTTTACCATCAAGATAACTTTTTTTTATGATTGATCTATACTCATTAAATTTGTAGCTAACTAAAGGTAACGTGATTAAAACTAACCTTGAAGGAACAAACGTAAAAATATCTTCGATTTTTGCACTGAAAAATCCTAAATATTTAAAATAATCATATTTGTAACCTATCATTGAATCTAAAGTACTTATGGCTTTGTAAGAAAAACCAAGTGACAAAGGTCCTGGTAAAAAAATTGAAAACTTCATAAAAATAATTCCAATAAAAATCCAAAATAATGGCCCAAATATTCCATCAACAGAATTTTCGGTAAGGCTCTCGGTACTTGATCTCAAGAGATGTTTTATAGAAGATGACCTTACATCTCTACTTACTATTCTTTGTACCTTCTCTTTGATTATTTTCTTATTTTGGTTATTTATTTCCTTGCGTTCTATTAGCTCTACAATCTCTTTCACACTTGAAATAAGTCCCTTTGTCGCAATACAACTTGAAAGCCCAAAAAAAATTAACAATTCAATAAAAAAATGATTTCTTGATTGCATATAACTTAGTTCTATCAATTTTCCTATACCAAAACTCATTCCAATAGTAGATATAGCTACAAAGAAACCTCCCCAGAATAATATATTTTTATTTTCTCCAAAATTTTTTATTAGGTAATCTGATATTTTTTTTATGTAAAAGCCAATTACTTGAACAGGGTGTATTAAGAATCTTGGATCGCCGATCAATAAATCAAAACCAATCGATCCAAGAAATAGTAAAAATAAATTTATTTCAGCCAACTGAACATCGAGCGCAGACCTTTACCCACTTTCTCAATTTCATGTTTTGAGTTCTCTTCTCTTAATTTTGTCATTAAGGGTTTGTTTTTATCGCATTCTTCCACAAAATTCTTAGCGAAAGTTCCATCTTGAATATCCTTTAGAATTTTCTGCATTTCTTTCTTTGTATCACTATTGATAAGTCTTTTACCACTTACATAATCTCCATATTCTGCAGTATTTGAAATGGAATCTCTCATTTGAGATAAGCCTCCTTTCACCATTAAATCAACAATAAGTTTAACTTCATGTAAGCATTCGAAGTAAGCAAGTTCGGGCTGATAGCCTGCCTCTACAAGTGTTTCGAAGCCAGATTTGACGAGTTCTGATAATCCTCCGCACAAAACCGCTTGTTCTCCAAATAAATCAGTTTCTGTTTCTTCTTTGAAGTTTGTTTCAAGAATCCCAGCTCTCGTACCGCCAATCCCTTTTGCGTAAGCCATTGCCAATGATCTTGCATTGCCGGAAGAATCCTGCTCTACTGCAAACAATGCTGGAACTCCTTGACCATTCTGATATTCCCAACGAACAGTGTGTCCAGGTCCTTTTGGGGCAATCATTACAACATCCACAAAACTAGGAGGTTTGATAAGTCCGAATCTAATATTGAAGCCATGAGCAAAACTTAATATCTTTCCTTCTTTTAAGTTTGGTTCAATTTCTTTGAGGTAAACATCTTTCTGAAACTCATCTGGGAGGAGAATCATAATCCAGTCTGCTTTTTTGCAAGCTTCAGAAACGCTAAAGACTTGTAGACCATCGCTAATAGCTTTGCTTTCAGACTTACTACCTTTATATAATCCAACAATTACATCCATACCGCTATCTTTAAGATTTAGGGCATGTGCATGACCTTGTGATCCATATCCAATAATCGCTATTGTTTTATTATTTAAAAGACTTAGATCTGCATCTGTGTCGTAAAAGAGTTGGGTCATTAGTTGTAGCTTCTTTGCATTTGATAATTAATATTTTAGACATTAAGGTGGCAATAAACCAAAAAAATTATTAATTTAAAAAATTAAAATTAAAATGTTGATTTAAAAAGTTTAAGACTGATTTGCTTCGCTTGGATGTGTAATGACTCTATCAATTAATCCATAATTTTTTGCTTCTTCCGCACTTAGAAAATAATCTCTGTCAGTATCCTTTTCAATTTTCTCAAATGATTGGCCTGTCATATCTGCCATAGACATGTTTAACATGTCTTTAATTCTTAAAATTTCCTTAGCTTCTATTTCAATATCACTTGCTTGGCGTTGAGATGTCCCTCCTAGGGGTTGATGAATCATTATTCTGCTGTGGGGCAAAGCAACTCTTTTACCTTTTGTACCAGCTGCCAATAGGAACGCTCCCATGGAGGCTGCGAGGCCTACGCATATAGTTACTACATCACTTTTTACGTATTTAATAGTGTCATAAATTGCCAAGCCAGCAGTTACTGATCCTCCTGGGCTATTTATATAAAGATAGATAGGTTTGGAATTATCATCAGAATCTAAATAAAGCATTTGGGCAACAAGGCTATTAGCAATGCCATCATTCACCTCTTGTCCAAGAAAAAGAATTCTTTCAACACCTAATCTTGTATATATGTCGACCCATCTTTCATATTGACTTCCTGGAAGTCTGTAAGGCACGCTTGGAGTTCCTATTGGCATGATTTTAAAATAGTTTTGTGAGTGTTAAATTTTATTTGGGAGATCTTTTTGACTTGTGAGTATTCTATCGATAACTCCATAATCTAGGGCTTCTTGTGGGTTGAGATAACTCATCCTGTCAGAGTCTTTTGAGAGTTCTTCGATGGTCTTCCCAGTATTACGAGATAAAATCTCCAGCATTGATTTTTTATTTTTCAAAACTTCCTCAGCTCTTATTTGGATATCGGTTGCTTGACCTCTTGCTCCGCTTATAGGTTGATGCAAAACGATAGAAGCATGTGGAAGAGCGGCTCTTTGTCCCTTGGTGCCAGATGAAAGAATAACTGCAGCAGTCCCCATGGCTTGTCCGATACATATCGTGTGTACTGGAGGCTTAATGTAGCTTATTGTATCGCAGATAGCGAAAGCTTCTGTTTCAAAACCTACTGCGTCACCAGTGTACCAACTTGTCCCAGTTGAATTGATATAGAAATAGATTGGTTTTTCTGGATCCTCAAACTCTAAATAAAGAAGTTGAGCAATGATTAGCTCAGTAACATCCATTCCTAGTTGTCTTTTCGCGTCATCATCTGAGAATAATGGTAAACCAAGATAAACAATTCGCTCTTTCAGTAAAAGAGAGGGGAGATCTGGGGGCGGGGTCCTCATAACGGTGTTTTCGCCGTAATAAGGAGCAGATACAGTCATTTGTATCACAAAATTAAGATTGAACTGATTCTAGCTAGATTTAGCCCTGTGTCGCTGGTGATTTAAAAGATTTGTTTGACTCAGGATTATTTATTAGTTTTCCAAAGACCATTCTTCCAGTAGGAGTTTGTAATGCTCCTGTGATGACAATATCTAATCTGCTTCCAACAAAATTCTTTGCCTCATCAATAACAACCATTGTGCCGTCATCTAAATATCCAATGCCTTGCATTTTTTCTTTGCCTTCTCTCACGATTTTTATATTAAGTGACTCTCCTGGCTGTACTTCTGGCCTTAAAGCAATAACCAAATCACTCAAATTCATAACTTTCAATTCTTTAACTTCAGCGATCTGAGAAAGATTATAATCAGCCGTAATTAAAGTTCCTGTCATATCCTCAGTAATTTTAAGGAGTTTTTCATCTACCCCATTACCTTCATACTTTGTTGGGTTTATTACAAGCCTTCTCCCATATAAATCTCTTAATTCTTTTAATAACTTGAGACCTCTTCTGCCTTTAGACCTTTTTTCATTACTGCTTGAGTCAGCTAAAGTTTGTAATTCATCAATTACACTTTGAGCAACAATTAATTGCCCTTCCAATAAGCCGCAACTTAATAGACCATTGATTCTTCCATCAATAATTACGCTAGTATCTAGAATTTTTGGACTTGCAGCAGGGAGAATCCCTTCATTGACTAGATATGCATCAGTGTTATTTGGATTGAATAATCTCAATAATGTCCTTCCATGGGTATCTGCTAACTTATAACCAAGCGCACCAAAGAAAATGTTGCTCAATATAGCTGCTAATGGTTTTGCGAAAAAAACCTCTCTAGGGAAGGGAATCAATAATATTGGAGCTAGTAGGAGATTCGCAACAAGTAATCCTAAAATTAATCCAACAGACCTACTTATTAGTAAGTCCGTAGGCATTGTTCTTATTTGATCAAGGAAAGTCTTTCTAAGTTGAAGGAATACAAAACCGGCTGCTAATCCTACAAAAAAACCAATTATTGCTAAAACAATTCTAAAACCTTCTACATTAGATACCTGTTTTAGTATATCTACTGGCAATAAATCAACACCAAGCCACCCTGAAGCTGCCCCAGACAATACAAATAAAATTAATACTAAGATATCTGTCATATCTATAATCTACTAGGATTTATTAATTGAGTAAATAAGGATTTTATTTTTTTCGATCCTTAATACTTTTTTGGAGCTTCAAAATGAATTTAGATTATGAATAAGTTTCCAAGAAGTGCTTATGTGCACATTCCTTTTTGCCACAGAAGGTGTTTTTATTGTGATTTTGCGGTTATTCCACTAGGAAACGAAGTTGAAACTTTAAAAGGTTATGGAAGCAAAACAGTTCAAGATTATTTGCAATTTTTATATAAAGAAATATTGTCAATTAAGCATAAATCACCTCTATCGACAATTTATATAGGAGGTGGTACACCATCAATTTTAGATCCTGCCCAAATCAAAGAATTAGTTGATCTTTTTAGAGAAAATTATGGAATTGACTATGGTGCTGAAATTACTATGGAGGTTGATCCAGCAAGTTTTACTCAAGATGATCTTCTCGGATTCATAAATGCTGGGATAAATAGATTTAGTCTTGGAGTACAAAGTTTTAATAATCAGATACTTCAAAAGTCGGGAAGGCGTCATATGAAAGAAGATGCAGAGAAATCTTGTTCATGGTTGAAGAGAGAATATGATTCTGGGTTAATAAAAAGCTGGAGTTTAGACTTAATTCAAAACTTGCCACTAAGTGGATTTAAAGAATGGCAAGATGACTTAAAAAAAGCAATTACATTTTCACCACCTCATCTATCTATTTACGATTTAAATATTGAAAATGGCACTGTTTTTAAAAAATTAATTAATTTAGGCAAATTAAAACTCCCAAGTGATGAAGAGGCTTTTAGGAATAGTGAATCAACTTATTTAATTTTAAAAAACTCAGGGTATTCAAGATATGAAATCTCAAACTATTGCCTCCCGCGACATCAATCGAGACATAATAGAGTTTATTGGAGTGGTTTAGGCTGGTGGAGTTTTGGTCAAGGTTCCACTAGTTCACCTTGGGGGGAAAAGTTTACTCGACCAAGAGTTAGTAAGGAATATAAAGAATGGGTAACTAGACAAGAAGAATTTAATTTAGATTTATCCTTAACTAATAAAGATTTTGTTTATAAAGAACTTGATGAGAAAATAATGTTGGGATTAAGACTCAAAGAAGGTGTAGATATCAAAGAAGTGTTTAAAGAACAAAACTGGGAAAACAAAAAATTTGAACGCAACTTCAGTAAATTGGTTAAAGAATGGGAAAGATTTCTTGAAAGTGGACTACTAGTAAGAAAGGGGAATAGATTTTTTTTAAGTGAGCCTAATGGCATGGAACTTAGCAATCAAGTTCTTATTTCGATGTTTAAATGGTGGGATGAGATTAACTAAGTCTTTCATAGTCAACCCATTCTTTTAATTTATCCTTAAATAATTTCTTTCCTTGGATAATTGGTTGGCAAAATGGGGGTTGATTATCATTGAGGCCTAACAAATCTGCAGTAACTCTTACTTGCCCATCGCAATAATTACCTGCGCCGATACCTATCGTGGGAATTGTTAAAGAATTTTGTATTTCTTTAGCAAGTAATTCAGGAATATGTTCAAGAACTATTGAAAAACATCCTAATTCTTCAAGAATTGAAGCCTCTTTCTTAATTTTTTCTTGGCTTGCTAAGCTTTCTCCTTGTTTTCTTAATCCAATATTTAGATAGCTTTGTGGTGTAAGACCTATATGACCCATAACAGGGATTCCCATTCTTATTAATCTAGAAATAACTTTTTGTATTTCTGGTTCAGCTCCTTCCACTTTTACAGCTTTTGCATAAGTGCTCTGAATGATTTTTCCTGCATATTCAACAGCCTTATCCTCACCACATTGGTAAGTCAGAAAAGGCATATCTGAAACGACTAGAGGTTGTTCCTCAATTTTTTTCTTAAATCCTCTTGAAACAGCATTAGTATGATAAATTATGTTTTCTAAAGTTATTGGCAATGTCGATTTGTATCCTAAGCAGACCATTGCTAATGAATCTCCTACTAGTACGAGATCAACATTTGCTTGTTCTGCAATAGATCCTGATATGGAATCCCAAGCAGTTAGTGCAATGATTTTGCGAGATTTTTTTTTATAATTAACTAGGTCTGAAGGTAACATAATAAAATTTATGTATCTTTTTTAATCAAGAATTGCTAATATGATTTTGACTCGGCCTTTCGCGGTTTTAACGCCTAAACCTGGTCAGGACCGGAAGGTAGCAGCCACAAGGGATGCTTGAGGCAGGCGAGATAACCGAGTCATTCTATTTTACCGTTTAACCTATATCTTTTTTATTTTGCCTTAATCTCAAAAACTCAGGAATACTAGCTCCTGATTCTTTATTTTCTGAATAATTATATAAGGGTTGATTAGATAATCTGTTTTTTATTCTTTGCTGGTTTGATGGTTGGGTTGTTTCAAATCCTGTAGCTATTACAGTAACTTGTATCTCCCCTTCCATTGCCTCATCGACCACTGCACCAACAATAATATTGGCTTCTTGATCGACAACATCATAAATAATTTCAGATGCAGAGGTCATGTCTTCTAAAGTCATGTCTTTGCCTCCAGTGATATTTATGACGCAGCCTTTAGCTCCATCAATTCTTGCTGCCTCTAATAAAGGACTATTCATTGCTGCTTGTGCTGCCTCTATAGCTCTCGATCTTCCTGAACCTATACCTATTCCAAGAAGTGCTGTGCCAGCCTCAGTCATAACTGATCTAACGTCTGCGAAATCAACATTTACTAATCCGGGGCAAGTAATTATGTCACTAATGCCTTTGACTCCCATCCTTAGAACATCATCAGCATTCCTAAATGCTTCTTGAAGAGGAGCTCCTGCTATAACGTCTTTTAATCGGTCATTTGGAATAACTATTAGAGTATCAACGTTTTCAGCTAGTCTTGCGATCCCCTCTTCTGCTTGACGCATTCTTCTTTTACCTTCAAAAGAAAATGGTTTGGTTACTATACCTACTGTTAGAGCCCCACTTTGTTTGGCTACTTCTGCAACAACGGGAGCAGCACCTGTACCAGTTCCTCCACCCATTCCAGCGGCAATAAAAACTAGATCAGATCCCTCTAAAGCTTGTTGAAGCTCTTCTTTGGATTCTTCGGCTGCTTTTTGCCCAATACTTGGATTCCCTCCTGCACCTAGGCCTCTAGTGAGGTTTTGTCCAAGTTGAACTCTACTTTCTGCAGAAGATTGTAGTAGGGCTTGAGCATCGGTATTGAGGACTCTAAATGAAACCCCTTCTAAATCACTATTTATCATTCTATTGACTGCATTACTTCCACCACCACCTACACCAATAACTTCTATTTTGGCGTTTTGGCTTGGAAGGATTTCTCTCGATTGATCAAAGTTTGGATTGTTACCGAAGCTCATCTCTTAATAGGAATCTTTTACTAGTATTGGGTGCATTATGAACTTACTGCGCTCATCTGTAGGAATTTGTTGAGGAAAATCCTAAAAATATTTATTTATTAAATATTTTGTTTTGAATGCAAAACCCATATCAACACTACAATAATTAAAAAAAAATACTCAAAATCCTTTTTCAAATATTAGGGTTTGAACACTTTTATTTTTGGTTTCTCAGGATTAG
Organism: uncultured Prochlorococcus sp.; assembly: GCA_902617605.1. GTDB lineage: Bacteria > Cyanobacteriota > Cyanobacteriia > PCC-6307 > Cyanobiaceae > Prochlorococcus_A. The sequence goes on from CACMXO010000010.1 coordinate 12,657, forward strand.
TAAGATCAATATTATCTATTTTTCTTGAAAAGCTATTTTTCTTAAATTCATTTTTAAGATAATTGATTTTTTGAAATTGATTGTTGATTAAATTTGGCTTAAATCCTAACAAAATTGTTTTTAAATCTTTTTCCTCAACAGTTAGAAATCCATCGGATGAAAAAGTTATTTTAATTATCTCTACATCATAATAATCTATAGCAATAAAAATTTCAGATAATATTTTTTTAAATTTTTCTTTCCAACCAAAAACTTTTATGGTTAATTTATTTAAGTTTTTTTCATCCACATTTTGTTTATTTATAAAAATTCCATCTTTATCTATGAAGCCTAATATTTTTTCGTCGTTTAATATTCTCTCACCGTAAGCTATTGGAGTTCTTGAATTAATATGAACTTTCAAACCAAAAGGAAATAGTTCTCTGTTTACCGAAATATTCTTGAGAGATAAATTTTGTTTTAACTCTTTTTCTAGCAAATTAGTTTCAACAAAAATTAATCGGATAGGAAAATTTAAAGATGAATTTTTTTTCACATCATTCTGCGAAAATAATTCACTACCCGAAATCCTAATGTCCTGAGTATCAACTTTTTTGAGTGTTTTTATGCTTAATAAGCTTGTTATAAATAAAAATGAAATTAGAAAAAAATTTTTTCTATTTTTGATTATTTTTTTGTTTTTCACAAATCACATCGAGCTTTTTCCATCAATTGGTCCATCCATTCTCTCGCTTGCTCTGCATCTGAAAATGGTACATCCATCTCTTTCCCATCCCCTACTAATCTCAACCTGCACTTACCTTGAGATTCACTTGTTAGAGGAGCTTCACCAGAAGTTAGTGCCATTAATTCAACTAATTCCAGCTTCTTGATCGTAAAACAATCTTTTTCTTCAAATTTACCAGCTTCAAATGCGCTCCACTTTAACTCCCCATTTTTTAAAGACGCTGCACCTGAACTATCTAACTTGCAAAGTTCAGAATCACTAGCCCAACTTCTAAAAAGATTTTGCCTTCTTCTTTCTAACCATCCAAGTGCAGTTAATAAAATGAAGATTAAAAGTAATGGTAACCAAAGTAGTCCATGCAACATTTGATTTAAATTACAAATCTAAAGATATATCTACCAGTTTAGCCACAAGTTGTTCAATTTTTAAACCAGAAGCTTCCCAAAGCATTGGAAACATACTGTTTTTTGTAAAACCAGGAATTGTATTTATTTCATTTAATAAAATTTTATTTGAAGATTTTTCTAAAAAGAAATCTACTCTTGCAAAACCGAAAATATTTAGTGCTTTACAACTTTTAACAGCAATTTCTTTAATTTCTTTTGTGATTTTAGAATCTATTTCGGCTGGGATAATTATTTTATTATTTGAGTAATATTTTGAATCGTAATCATACCAATCACTTTCGTAATTTACCTCGCCTATCTCAGAGGTTAAGAGTTTTGAATTCCCAATTATTCCGCATTCAATCTCCCTTACTTCTAAACCTTCCTCTATTAAGATTCTTGGATCTATTTCCCGAGCCTTTTCTAATGCTAGTAATATTTCCGATTCATTTTTGACTTTGGAGATGCCAAGAGATGACCCAGAGTTCGATGGTTTAACAAAAACAGGGAATTGTAATTTTTTTAAAATTTTATTAATTATCTTATTTTTTACTTGCTTATCGTTGAGATCTTCATTTTGAAAAACTAGATAATTAACTTGTGGAAGTTTTAGATTTGAGAAAATTGTTTTCATCAATATTTTATCCATTCCAAGTGCAGAGCCAATAATTCCGCACCCGACTAAAGGTTTCTTTGTAAATCTAATTAAGCCATGAATTGATCCGTCTTCACCATTAAACCCGTGTAAAAGAGGAAACCAAACATCAATATTTTGAAATTCAATTCCGTCAAGGAAGTTAATTTTTTCTTTATTAAAAATTTCTTGTTTTTTTGTTTTATAGTTTTCAATTTCACCAATTAGGATTTTTTCTGAAATATCACTATCAAGCCAATCTCCATATTTGTTTATGTAAAAAGCTTTAACTGTAAAGCGTTCTTTGTTTATTTGTGCATTAAATGCTTTAAAAACTGTTTTTGCAGAGGATATCGATACTTCATGTTCATTGGAATGCCCGCCAAATATTAACCCAATACATTTTTTCTTTCCCCCGATCATTTAAAAAAAATTTATATAGAAAGTTCTCCTGTTAAAGAAAAAGGTCTTGCTTCATTTATTCTGACATTTATCTCATCTCCTAACGAAAAATTAAAGTTTATGTTTTTGGGAATCTCTACGAAAGTTAATCTATTTGTTCTAGTTCTTCCCATAATTTGAGAGGAATTTTTTGGATTTAAACCCTCAATTAAAATGCTTTCGATATTATTAACATATCTTTGATTTCTACTCCTAGCAGTTTTCTCGACCAAATCATTAATTTCCTGTAATCTAGCTTTTTTTACCTCTTCCGAAAGTTGATTCGTCCAAATTGCTGCAGGCGTATTTGGTCTTGGAGAGTATGCTGCTGTATTCACCTGATCAAAGCCAATTTCTGATATTAGCTTTAATGTATCTTGATATTGTTGTTCGGTTTCTCCTGGGAAAGCAACTATCGCGTCAGCTGTAATTGATGCATCTGGCATTAATGACCTTATGTTCTCGATTATATTTTTATACTTTTTAATAGAATATCCTCTGGACATTTGCTTTAAAATTTCATCATTTCCACTTTGGAAGGGGATATGAAAATGTTCACAGACTTTATCAAGTTCATAACAAGCTTGAATCAACCTTTTTGAAAAATATCTTGGATGACTAGTAGCAAATCTTATTCTGCGAATTCCTTTAACATCATGAATATAATACAAAAGATCAGTTAGTGTATTTTCTTTTCTCCCCTCTTTTGTAGTTCCTGGAAGGTCTCTACCATAAGCATCAATGTTCTGACCCAAAAGAGTAATTTCTTTAAAATTATCATCAGCTAATTTTTGGATCTCACTTTTTATCGCATTTGGATATCTTGATTGCTCTTTGCCTCTGACTGAGGGGACTACACAATATGAACATCTTTCATTACATCCATATATGATATTAACCCAGCCACAAATAGAGCTTTCTCTTCTGGCACTTGTTATATCTTCAGAAATGAAGGTTTCTTCTGTAGCAGCAACTTGATTTCCTAAATCAACTTTACCCAGAAGATTCTCAAGATTATTTACGTGTTGAGGTCCCATAACCAGATCAAGTTCTGGGACTCTTCTTAGTAAGGATTCTCCCTCTTGCTGAGCAAGACAACCTGCAACAACAAGTTTTAAGCTAGGTGTTTTGTGCTTTCTTTTTGCTTGTCTTCCTAGAAAGCTATAAACTTTTTGCTCTGCATTATCTCTAATAGTGCATGTATTGTATAAGACTAAATCGGCATTTAATTCATTATCTGCTCTGGTGTATCCCATTTTTTCTAATGTCCCAGCCATTCTCTCAGAATCAGCCTTGTTCATTTGACATCCAAATGTGGTTATCCAATAACTGCCAGTAGTTGAATTCTTTTGAGTTTTTTTTTCGTCTGATTTTGTTTTTGTTAGCACGTTGCTAGGAATTTTTTATGATTCTTTAATTCAAAATTACAAGTTAAATAATTTTGCTGCAATATTTTAGAGGGCGAGCGAGGGGATTCGAACCCCCGAATAGCGGCGCCACAAGCCGCTGCCTTAACCACTTGGCGACGCCCGCCTCACATTTATAAATTTAACAACTCAAGGGGAATTTTTCATAGTTATTTTTATCTTTTAGCGAAATTTGAATTATTTTCTAATCCAGTAAAGTTTTCTTATGATTTAAAATAAAAGAAAATTTAAAAATTTGAGTAATTCCGGCACAGCTGAGGTTCTTATTCCCAGAAGCCTTTGTTTAATAGAAGATATAGATAACCTCATTATCGATATAGAGGATTTATGTTCAGTGTCTATTAGTTGGGAGGATGGATTTGTTTCTGAGTTAAAACCTTTAAAAAATAAAGTTACAAAACCAAAAAATATTTTATTCCCAAGATTTGTTGAAACGCATTCGCATTTTGATAAATCTTTTACATGGGCAGACTTTCCTAATCTGAAGTCAAACTATGAAGGAGCATTATCAGTAAATCTTGAAGAACACAAAACTAGAACTACAGATAAGGTTCTTGAAAGAGTTGAGAAATCATTAAAACTTGCCATAAAAAATGGATACCGAGCTATTAGAAGTCATATTGATACTTACAAAAGTCAATCTATTGATATCTGGATTGAACTTTTTAAATTACAAAAAAAATTCTCAACTGAGTTGACTTTACAATTCGTTGCACTAGCTCCGTTGGAATTCTGGGATACGACTAATGGAGAAGATTTGGCAAAAATATTTTCTTCTAATGGAGGGATTTTAGGAGGTGTAATTGTTCCTCCTTTCAATAAAAAAGATACAAGCAAATTTCTCGCAAAGATGCTTCTTCTAGCTAGTAAATATAAATTAGAAATTGATTTGCATATAGACGAATCGATCAATGAGCCTGGAGCGGGCATAAAAGTTTTATTGGAGACAATCGAAAATTTAAAAATTAATAGTATTCCAATTACTTGTAGTCATTTGAGTAGTCTTATTTCTCTAAGTCACAGAGAAATTTTAAATTTAGGAGAAAAAATGGCTGAGAAAAATATTAAAGTTATTGCTTTACCTCTAACAAATTTTTGGCTGCTCAATCGAAGTAATAAAACTAACTCACTAAAAAGACCAGTTGCTCCAATAAAGCAATTACAAAAATCACACGTGGATGTATCTCTGGGTAGTGACAACGTTCAAGATCCCTGGTACCCATTTGGTAATTTTGATCCTTTTTATATGTTGTCTTGCTCGATACCTATGCTTCAACTAAATCCCTGGGAGAGAACGACTCTTTCTTCTATTTTTTTAGCTCCAAGCAGATTATTAAACTTAAAGTGGGATGGTTTAATTAAAGAGGGATGCCCTGCTGATTTTGTGATTTTAGATGCACAAAGATGGGCAGATGTTTTTTCGAGTTCCTTAAAGAGAAAAGTGTTTATAAAAGGCGATTTATATTGCTAATCGGCTAATTTATATACAAAACAATAAGAATTTTATTAATGACATCAATTACTCTTAAATTAATAGACAAATTTAGGGAAGTTAAAAATTTAGAGATTATTGAAAGCCAATCTGACATAAAAAGACTTTCAAAAGATTTTTATAACTACTCTCCAATCCTTACTGAAAAATTAGACGAATGTATTGCTGATTTGGTGGTAAGACCTAGTGATCACAAAGCGGTAAAGGAAGTAGCAGAAATTTGTTGGGAATTTTCTATCCCAATTACTTTAAGGGGTTCAGGTACAGGTAATTATGGACAAGCTGTCCCATTGTTTAAAGGAGTTGTAATGCAGATGAGTCACTTTAATATGTTAGAAGAATTTGACCCAGATACAGGTTTTGTAAAAGTACAGTCTGGCTGTGTTATGGGAGATTTGAATAAACAATTAGAGAAATATGGAAGGGAACTTAGGTTGCTTCCTAGTACTTGGAAAACTGCAACAATTGGAGGTTTTATTGCAGGTGGATCAGGAGGTATTGGGTCTATTAGGTGGGGATTTTTAAGAGATCCAGGAAATCTTATTGGTTTAGAGGCAGTAACGATGAATGAAAAACCTAAACTATTAAAATTTGATGCTGAAGAATCCGAACCTCTAAATCATGCATATGGGACTAATGGAATAATTACTTCTTTATTACTTGCAACTGATATCAAACGTAATTGGTATTCAATAGTTATCGACTGTATTGAATTTGAAAAAACAATAGAAATATTAAAAACTCTCACCAGCGCAGCAATTGATCTGAAACTAGGAGCAATTCTTGAAGATGAAATTGTAGATCAAATGCCAAAATGGTTTAAAACAAATTCTAGAAGTCACAAGATATTAATTCAATCTACTCTTGGAGGGATAAAAACCATTGAGCTAATTTGTAAAAAATTTAAAGTCGAATCTACTCTACTTGGGGAAGAAGAAAAGCTCGTCAATGGAATTTCTGAAGTCGTATGGAATCATACAACTCTTCATATGAGGTCTAGGGATAAAAATTGGACGTATTTACAGATGCTTTTGCCGCTTAATAATGAACTAGAATTAATAAATTTTTTGAGAAAAAAATGGGGTAGAAAAGTTCTTTGGCATTTAGAGGCAGTTTCTCAACAAGGATCACCGCGATTAGCGGCTTTGCCTGTATTAAAGTGGAATGGGGCAGAAGAACTAAATGAAATAATGGAAGATTGCAAGAAACTTGGTGCGTTTATTTTTAATCCTCATGTTTTAACAGTTGAAGGCGGAGGTCTTGGAGTAGTGGATGCAGATCAAGTAAAAGCGAAATTAAGATTTGATCCTAAAGGGCTATTAAATCCAGGAAAATTGGAAGGTTGGGAAGTAAAAGAACAATTTAAAATTTAAAATTTCTGTTTATTCGCAAATTTAATAAATTCAGCAACTAAAAAAATAGAACCTGTTAGAACAGGATGATTAGGTGGCCATTTTTCCAGGGAAAATAAATACTCAATGGCAAGTTCAAATGTTTTAAATTCAATAGTTTTTTGAAAGTCAATTTCTTCAATCTGAGAAAGATCATTTAATTGCCAACTAGGTTGGTTTGGAACTGGCACAAGTAATAAGCGATCATTTTTCTTTAGAAGTGTTTTTAATATTGCGTAAATATCTTTTTGTCTTTGGACACCCAAAATCCAGTAAATTCCTTTATCTTCATTTTCCCAATTGCTTCGCTCATTAGAGAGTGCTTTTGCAGCAGGATAATTATGCGCACAATCTACAAGAATTTCTTTGTTGAAATAATTTATTATTTCTAGCCTTCCGTTCCAAGTTGTCTTTTTAAGACCTTCAGATATGTGTTTTTCTTTTATATTAAATCCCAAATTATTCAGCGCTTCAATTGCTCCAACAGCTACTGAAGCATTTTGCTTTTGAAAAATTCCTTTTAATCCAAGCTCATAGCTGTTTGAAATTGAATCTTTCCAAATAATTTCTGCTCCTACCTCTTTAACTTTTTTGGTGATTAAATTTTCAACTTGACTATTTTGATTACATGAGATGACAATTGAGTTTTTTTCAATAACTGCTAATTTTTCTTCCGCAATTTTTTCAATCGTATCTCCAAGAAATTCTTTATGGTCTAAGCCAATATTCCCAATAGCAATGATTGGTCTAGATTTATGGGCTGTTGTCGCGTCTAATCGCCCCCCTAAGCCAGCTTCAAGAATGAGTAATTCAACTTTTTGATGGTCAAAAAAATTTAGTGCGCAGCAAATGACTATTTCAAAAGGACTTAATTCAAATTTTGAAAAATTTTTTTCTATTAATCTAAAGATTTTTTCAAAATCAGTTTTATTAATATTTTTTTTATTAACTCTAATCCTCTCGCATACATCCAAAAGATGAGGAGATGTCGTTACACCGAAATTCCTTTTAGCTTCAAAAAGTATACTTTCCAAATATGCCGCGATTGATCCTTTCCCATTGGTTCCAATAATCTGTATCGCCGGGATATTCTTGCAAGGATTACCAAGTTCTTGAAGTGCTTTTTTAATTCTTGATAAACCTAACTTGATATTATCCCTTTCGTATTTAGGAGATAATAATTCAAAAGTTTTTAAATTTGCATTTTTCAAAATTTTAATTGCTATAACTCTTCAAAAATTGAATTTAGCTTATCCAAAAGAATATTAATTTCTCTTCGAGAAATAACTAATGGTGGGACAATCCTTACAACATTTCCTCCTGCAGGAACCACCAGTAATCCTTTATCAAAAGCTTTTAATGTAATTTTTTTTGCATCAGCATAATCATCATTGATCACAAGACCTTGTATTAAACCTAAACCTCTTTTTCCGCTAATAATATTTGGAAATTTTTTTGACAATTCTTCAAACCCAGCATTTAATTGTTCCCCTCTTAGATAAACATTATTGATAATATTTCTTCTATTAATTTCTTCTAATACAGTTAGGGCAGCTTTACAAGCGAAAGGGTTCCCTCCAAATGTGCTGGCATGATCTCCTGGAGAAAAAATGTTTGCTTTTTCATTTACCAATAATGCTCCAATTGCATGACCTCCTCCTAATCCTTTAGCAAGGGTGAATCCATCAGGTTCAATTCCTAAATTCTCATAACCCCACATTTTTCCAGTTCGACCTACTCCACTTTGGACCTCATCTAAAATGAGAAGAGAATTATATTTATCACATATTTCTCTCAGGCTTTTAAAAAATATTTTACTTCCAGGAATTACGCCGCCTTCGCCTTGTATTGGTTCAACTAAAACGCCGGAAATTTTTTGATCATTATTTTCACACTCTTCAAATAATTTTTTTACCGAATCAAAATTGTTAAATTTAAAAAATTTGAACCCTTGAATCATTGGTTCGAATCCTTTTTGATATTTGGGTTGTCCAGTAGCACTCAAAGCTGCCAGTGTCCTTCCATGAAAGCTAGATTCTGCTGCGAGAATAATTGATTCTTTACCTTTATTCGTTGTATTACCATATTTTTTAATTAATTTAATTGCTGATTCATTTGCTTCCGCACCACTGTTGCAGAAGAAGACGCTTTTGGCACAACTCATATTCGTTAAAGTTCTGCTTAATTGTTCTTGTTCTTCAATGTTGTAGAGATTGGAAATGTGCTGAATCTTTTTTAGTTGACTTGATAGCCTCCTTCTTAAAACTCTATCGCTATGTCCAAGACTACAAGTTGCGATACCAGCAACGGCATCAAGATACTTTTTACCTGTGTTGTCCCAAAGCCAACAACCTTTTCCTTTTTTGAAAGATATATCGAATCGACTATAAGTATTCATTAAAGTGGGAGCGGTCGGACTTGAACCGACATACCCGAAGGTGCCGCATTTTGAGTGCGGTGCGTCTACCAATTCCACCACGCTCCCAAGGCTTTTGAAAAAATGAACTTTTTTATTATAACAAAAATCAACTTATTGACTATTGTTTTGGTCAAGGAAAAGTTATCAGGATAACGTTTGTTAATAGTTAATCTTTTCGATAAAAACATAGAATTATTTATTGCATTTGCTGACAAGAAATGAGGGGGGAAAAGAAAATGTATACATTTCTGATACATTTTTGCGATCAAATGCGCTTAAAAGTCTTTTTTGAAAGGAGATAGCTTCATGATTAGTAATATTGTGTTATATTAAATAAAAAACAAATGTCTAAAACTCAAGCTAAAAAATTATCTTTTAAATTTGTCCCTTACCTTTTTATTGCAGTAACTATACTTACAACATTCGGGTCTAATAGTGGAACTTGGGCATGAATGAATTCAAATTTAATGGTCTAAATAAAATTTGGTCTAACCGCTTTCTCGTTTTGTTTATATTATTTTTGGGTTGTATTTCACTAATCAATATTGCTTACGTTTAATCAACTTTCTTCGTTTTAAAAATTTATTCGGAAAAGATTAAGCTGCTTCGAGTTTTGAAAGATTGTCAGATCTGGATTCAATTTTATATCCATTTTCCTCAAAATTATTTTTACTGATTTCTCTAATTATTTTGACACCCAAGTTTTTTAGTTTTAATTCAAAATTTTCATAACCTCTATCTAGATGTTCTAATCCATAGAAATTACTACTACCTTTTGCGATGATTCCTGCAATTATTAATGCTGCTGATGACCTTAAATCTGAGCCAACTAGATTCATACCATTAATTGTTTTAACACCTTTGATGTGAGCTACGTTTTTGTTTAGTTTTATACTGGCGCCCATTTCATTAAGTAAATAAATATGATTCATTCTGTTTTCGAAAATTGTTTCAGTTATTTTTGATTCACCATTTGCGATTGTCATTAGAGTTGTAAATGGTGCCTGCAAATCAGTAGGAAAGCCTGGGAAAGGAGCTGTTTCAATATCTACTCCTTTAATCTTTTTACTCTTGATAGAAATCGAATTACCTTTAATCGTAATTTTACTCCCACTCTCTTGAAGCTTATTAGTGACAGCTTCAAGATGATGAGGGATTACTGGAGAAATTGTAATTGAAGAGGAAGTTGCAGCAGCAGCTATTAGAAAAGTTCCAGCTTCTATTCGGTCTGGAATTACTTTATGGGTACATCCGCCAAGCTTATTAACACCATCAATAATAATTGTTTCTTTACCGGAGTCATAAATTTTTGCCCCCATTTTATTAAGCATTTGGCATAAATCTTGAACTTCAGGCTCTCTAGCAGCATTTTCAATAGTAGTTCTTCCTTTGGCTAAAGATGCTGCCATTATTAAAGTTTCAGTCGCACCTACACTTGGACAATTTAATTTAATATGAGTTCCATGAAGTCTATTTTTGTCCCCCCTTGTTTTTGCCTTAACAATTCCCTCTTCAATAATAATGTCTGCTCCTAGTGCGATTAATCCATTAATGTGCTCGTCTATTGGCCTTGAACCAATATTGCATCCACCTGGCAACGGTACTTGAGCTTCTCCAAATTTAGTTAATAGTGCACCTATACAAAAGAAACTAGCTCTTAATCCCTTAACAAGTTCATATGGAAGTTCTTTAATCGAAATAGTTGTTGGATCTATTTCTAGTTGGTTGTTTTTACGAACTAAGTTCACTCCTAAATTCTTTAAGATATTCCCCATCTTTTCAATATCAGTTAGAAAAGGTACATTTTCAAGAATTATTTTTTCATTAGTTAGCAATGATGAGGCTAATAAAACTAAGGCGGAATTCTTCGCACCACTTATTTCAACTATTCCATTTAACTTGCCTTGGCCAAGAATCTTTAAATTTTGCGATTTAAGATATGACTTCGTTTTGCTTCCGCAAATCATTAAGACTTAATTTATTAGATTCATCATGACAAACTAATAATATTAAGTCCACCCTATGTAACGTCATGAATATTAATTAAAAGTGAAAATGTATTTTTTGATTTCTTGGAAAAAAAAATTTAATAAATAATTGATCAAATTATTTATGTAATTAAAATATAGTTGATAACAAATTTTTAAAATACTCATAGAAAATACTTTTTTAAAAATAACTAGTAAAAACAATAATCTAGTTAAAAGATTTAGATCATTTAAAAGAGGATCATCTCCAAAAGATCAAGACTTTTTTTGCATAGAGGGTACACATCTCATTGAAGAATTGCTGAAGTCAGGAAAAAATCCCTCAAAGATTTTAGTTACCGAAAAATGGCTAAGAAAGAATCAGAATCTAAGCAAAAAATTAGATGAGTCATTAATAAATATTGTCTCAGAGGAAGTCTTGGCATCTGCGGTTTCAACAATTAATCCAGATGGGATAGCAGCATTAGTAGAGATTTCAGCAATACCTAATTATCAATTTAATAGAAAAGATGACTTTGTTCTTGTTCTCGACAGAATTCAAGATCCTGGGAATATGGGTAATCTATTTAGAACCGCTTTAGCTGCGGGTGTTAATGCAATTTTTTTAGCTGGAGGTGCGCACCCATTAGGCCAAAAGGTATTAAGAGCATCCTCAGGTGCAGTTTTTCATCTGCCATTTTTAAGAATTGATGGCATTGAAGAAGAAATATTAAATTCTTTACTTAAGTCATTGTCTGAATTATCAAATGTAGGATTTAAGATTTTCTCTACTAGTAGCCATAATGAGAGTTCAAAAAAACCTTCAAAACCTTACTGGGAAGTTGATTGGTCTAGACGTACAGCATTAATTTTGGGTAATGAAGGCCAAGGTATTCATAAAAAAATTCAAGAAGCTTTTAATGAAACAATTACAATTCCGCATAGCAAGATTGTAGAATCATTAAATGTGGCTTGTGTTGCAGTTCCTTTATTACTAGAACGAAAAAGAGTCGCATACACCTCTAAATAAATAAATAAAAAGTGACTGATTCAAGTTTTGATTTTGATTTAATCGTAATAGGAGCAGGATATGGAGGTTTTGATGCCGCTAAACATGCTGCTGGTAAGGGACTGAAAGTCGCAATAGTAGAGTCTTCTGATATGGGAGGCACTTGTGTTAACAAGGGTTGTGTTCCATCTAAAGCTCTTTTGGCTGCAAGTGGAAAAGTTAGAGAAATAGCTAATTATGAACATTTAGCTAAATTTGGTATACATGCTTCACCAGTAAGGTTCGAGAGATCAAAAATTGCAGATCATGCAAATAATTTAGTTTTAAATGTTAGAGAAAATTTAACAAAAACTCTTCAAAGGAGTGGAGTTGAAATTTTTTTGGGCATTGGAAGAATTGAAGGAAATCAAAAAGTAGGTGTAAGAGATAAAAACGGAATTGATAAAATTTTCACATGTAAGGATATTGTTATAGCAACAGGCTCTTCTCCTTTTGTGCCCCGTGGAATAACTTTAGATAATAGGACCGTATTTACTAGCGATGATGCGGTTAAACTTGAGTGGCTTCCAAGATGGATAGCAATTATTGGAAGCGGATATATAGGTCTAGAATTTGCTGATGTTTATACCGCGCTTGGTTGTGAAGTTACCATGATCGAGGCTATGGAGAATATTATGCCAACATTTGATCCAGACATTACTAAAATTGCTAAGAAGAACCTTATTCAAGCAAGAGATATAGACACAAAATCAAATGTCTTTGCGACAAAAATAACACCTGGATGCCCCGTAAAAATAGAACTGACTGATGCAAAATCTAAGGAAGTTGTAGAAACTTTAGAAGTTGACGCTGTACTAGTCGCAACTGGCAGAAGTCCTAATAGTAATAACTTAAATCTTGAGTCGGTTGGTATCGAAACAGTAAAAGGGTTCATCCCTGTAGATGATCAAATGAGAGTTAAGAATGGTGATGAAATAATACCTAACATTTGGGCTGTTGGAGATGTAACGGGCAAACTAATGCTTGCCCATACTGCTGCAGCCCAGGGTACTATTGCTGTTGATAATATTTGCGGTGGTAATGTCGAAATTAACTATAAAAGTATCCCCGCAGCAACTTTTACTCACCCAGAGATAAGTTCAGTTGGTCTCTCTGAAGTTGAAGCTAAAGAGATATCTACAAAAGAAAATTTTACTTTGGGAGTTGTCAAAAGTTTCTTTAAGGCCAATTCAAAAGCATTGGCTGAATTGGAAAGTGATGGATTGCTAAAGTTGATTTTCAACAAAGATAATGGCAAAGTATTAGGTGCTCATATTTTTGGATTACATGCAGCTGATTTAATTCAAGAAATTTCGAACGCTATTTCAAGGAACCAAGATGTAATTGAATTATCTAAAGAAGTTCATACTCATCCTACTCTTAGTGAAGTAGTTGAGGTCGCATATAAACAAGCGGCAGCTCAAATAAAATAATTTCTAAAATTAATGGAGATAAGACGCAGGCCACCAAATCCCACAGTAAGGGTAGAAAATTTAGAATATGCTGTCCCTCATAGAGAAGCACAAGCAAAAAATATTCTGGAAGAAATTGTATGGCACAAGGATATTGAAATTAAGAATTTTAAAAAAATAGTCTCTTTAGAAGATCTCATCAAAAAAATTGAGAAACTTCCTACTCCCAAAAATTTTTATAAAAATATTTTGGAGTCAAAAATAAAACCAGGAGTTATTGCTGAAATAAAAAAAGCTAGTCCGAGTAAAGGAGTTATTAGAAAAGATTTTAACCCTGAAAAAATAGCAATTTGTTATGAAGGATTGGGTGCATCATGTATCTCAGTACTTACCGATAAAAGGTTTTTTCAAGGTAGTTATGAAATACTCGAAACTGTAAGGAGATCAACTAATCTCCCTCTACTTTGCAAAGATTTTATTATTTCTGCTTATCAGATTTATAAAGCAAGGGTATCTGGTGCTGATGCAATATTATTAATCGCTGCGATTTTAAGTGATGACGATTTAATTTATTTAAAGAAAATAGCTGATAATTTAAAGATGAGTGTTCTTGTTGAGGTCCATAACACTAATGAATTAGAAAGGATTTTAAGGTTAAAGTCTTTTAATTTGATTGGAATAAATAACAGGGACTTAAAGACTTTTAAAACGGATTTAAAAACATCAATAGAATTGATGCATACATATGCAGATATATTTTTAAAACAAAATATTATTCCTATAAGTGAATCTGGAATTAATTGTGCCGAAGATTTAGAATCGCTTAGATCTATTGGAATCAAGGGAGTATTAATTGGTGAAACTTTTATGAGAGAAACTGATATTGAACAATCCTTCAAGAAATTATTTAACTCAATTTAATATTGACTTCAAATCGTGCTATAAAATTGAATAAACAGAGTTGTACTGAATATATATGCAGACTGTAATTTTAACAGGTATAGTCGCAGGATTTGTTCATGTAGTTAGTGGCGTTGATCATCTAATTGCAATGGCACCAGCAGCAATTAATAATCCCCAAAAAGCTCTTAAAAATAGTTTCTCATGGGGCTTGGGACATTCTTCAGGAGTCCTCTTGTTAGCTTTTCTAGCGATTTTTATTAAGGATATTACGCCATTAAACAAATTTTCTAGTATTGCCGAATTCCTGGTTGGAATTTCACTTCTAATTGTTGGAGTATTTGCTATAAAAAATTCTTTTCAATTAAGTATCCACTCGCATTCCCATAAGCATGAGAATGGAATTGCCCATCGTCACTTTCACTTTCATGTTAAGGAACAAAAAAATAATAATAAGCACTCGCATGCTTTGACTGGTTTAGGCTTGCTACATGGTATAGCTGGAGGTTCACATTTTCTTGCAGTTCTTCCTGCTTTAGCACTACCTTTAACAAGCGCTTGCTTATATTTGATTTCATATTTGATTGGTTCACTCATAAGTATGAATCTTTTTACTTTTTTAATATCTTTTACTACCTTTAAAGCAAGTCAAAAATTTATTAAAAGATTAATAGCTGTGGCAGGAGGGCTTTCCTTTTCTTTGGGATTATTTTGGATTCAAAGAAGTGCTTCTGTTTTTTTGAATTAAAAAATTTTTTAAATTAGGAATAATTAATTTAGAGGTGACAATCCCAATTATTTTTTCGTTATTGATTAATCCAAATTTATTACTATCTTCGCTAAATTCAATATTGTCGCCGATAACCTCAACGTTATTTTGATTTACTGAATTTATCCTTTTTATTAGGTTTTTATTTTTAATTGGATGATTAAAAATAACTATTTGTCGATTTTTTAATATTGATTTATTCTTTTTATATTTTTTAAAAAATACAATGTCACCTTCTTTTAGGTAAGGAAACATCGATTCACCACTAATAATCGCGGTTTTTCTTAAACCTAAAAAAAATAAAATAAAATCAAAAAAACTTTTGAAAATAACTCTGATTAACTAGCTGTTACAAAAGCGTCTGATCTTCCTTTTGAAGCCCAGAAAATATTATGAATTTTTTCTACATAACTCATGAGTTCTTCAGCTTGGGCTAAGTCAATATTAACTTTGCATGCACTGCATAATTTGGCCGCTTTCCAAATGGTTTCATGTAAGTCTGGATAAGTTTCTAAGTGAACTGGTTTAAAGTAATCTGTCCACAAAATTAGAATCTCTTTCTTTGTTTCTTTTGCTTGCTCTTCTTTAACTGCAACATATCTAGAGAATGTATTACTGTATGCAGCCCACTCTGCTGAATCAGTGCTAGAAGGAGCTTCTAATGCAATAAGTTTTTTTGTCATTGATAAAACTGCTTCAGCTGCAACTCTCGTAGATGCTGGGTCGTAAACACCACAAGGACCATCGCAGTGAGCATGGACTGTCATTGGGGATTTTTTATCTAGAAAAGAATTGATGAATTTACTTAACATTTCAAATATTTGGTGTTGTATATATATTACTTGGAGATTAACTAAATTGAAAAGTCTTAGATATTTTTCTTACTTAATTTAATTGACTTTTAATAATTCAACTTCAAATATTAAAGTCGCATTAGCAGGTATTACATTTCCAGCTCCTCTTGATCCGTATCCAAGTTCCGGAGGTATTGTTAATTTTCTTTTGCCTCCAACTTTCATGCCTGATACACCTTCGTCCCAACCTTTTATTACTCGTCCAGCACCCAAGGGAAAGCTGAATGGAGCTCTGCCGATACTGGTATCAAATTGTGTCCCGTCTTCTAGTGTTCCTGTGTAATTTACAGTAACTGTTTGCCCAGCACTAGCCTCATCTCCTTCCCCGTTTACGATATCTGCAATAATTAAACCACTTTCTGTAGTCCTTGAATTGTTGTCTGATGGTGTTTCTTCTGCCATAGCGAAAAGTATAGGATTTGGATCTGATGGGTCTAGTTCAAATAAATTATTATTTGAGACATTTGATGATTTTGCAACAGGTGTTTTTTGAACTGACTGAGTTTCTGATTCAGCAGCATTAACAACTTGAGGTGAATTAAATTGACTGAAAAGAGTTAATGAAACACAAAAAACAAAAACTGCAAAACTGATAAAGACTTCTTTCACTTAAATTTTGAAAGTTACTAAAACTTAGTTTACAGAATGAAGGTACAATAAATGGGTGATTATAAATTTAATTTCGTAATTTTAGATTGTTAATCCCAACTCAAATCAAAAGTCTAAGACAATATTTTTACCCTTGTTTAGGAGGAATTTTAGGAGGAATTTCAGTTTCAACTCATTTTTGGCTGATTTTTATGCCGATATCATTATTTATTTTATGGAAGGGAAGTGAAAGGAGAATAGCAAATTTTTGTTGGGGTTTTTTCTTTATCTTGATAAGTCATTCTTGGCTTTATGATCTTCATCCATTGACATGGCTTGGGTTTTCAAAGCTTGCAAGTTTAATTATTGCCATTTTAATATTATTATTTTGCGCTTTTTTGGGTGGGATATTAGTTTATTTATGGGGATTGTTAGTTGAAATTATTCTCTGGAAAGAGGATGTTTTCAAAATGAAAATATTATCTTTAACAGTAAAAGTATTTTTTTTATCTTTGAGTTGGGGTATTGGTGAATTGATACTTTCTCAAACACCTTTTTTTTGGATAGGTTTAGGAGAGAGTCTTATCCCAGGTGATATTTATCTTGCTGGTTTAGCGAGATGGATTGGTGCAAGTGGTTTATGCGTATTACAAATATTGATTGGATTTTGGATTTTTTATATTCAAGGTAGATGGGAAAGAAAACTTTACTTTAAAAAAATATTTCTTTTAGGACTTTTGTTTTTTATTTTCTTACATTTATTTGGAGGTTTAACAACTCCAATAAAAAGAAATTATGAATATCCAGTAGCTATTTGGCAAACTAATATACCAACAAGAGAAAAATTAAAAATAAATGATGAATTTATTGAAGAAAAGCTATCTATCGCTCAAAAGTATGCTATTTCAAAGAAAGTGAAACTTCTTGTTGCTCCTGAAGGGACTCTAAATAGTAATTTTTATTTATCTAATGGCTTTAAGATTAATACCTTGGCAGGAGGTTTCAGAAATTCTAAAAATGAGTTAAGAAGTTCTTTACTCGGATTTAAAATTGGAGATAAATCTTTTACCTCATTTATAGATAAACATAGACTTGTTCCATTAGGTGAAAAAACACCTAAATTTCTAGATAGTTTTTCAAGAGGATTATCTGCTGTAGGAGGAATTCAACCTGGCTCTAATTCAAGATTGTTTGATCCTAAATTTACACAACCTCTAGCAGTGGCTATTTGTTATGAAATTAGTGATGGATTGAAAATAAGAAAGGCTATTAATAGCGGTGCAAAACTTATAATAACTGCAGCAAATTTAGATCCCTATCCAACTAAGCTTTATAATCAATTCCTGTCTTTAGCAAGATTGAGAAGTATTGAAAATAAAAAAGATAATCTACTTGTATCAAACACTGGCCCTTCGGGTTTAGTAAAAGATGATGGGAAAATAATTCAACTTCTAGATTTTAATGTGGAGCAAAATAAAGTTGTTTTCCCTAATTTTTCATCCCACAATACCTTCTATACAAAATTCGGAGATAAACCTATTTTGTTATTGTTTATATTTTTTATGGGATTAAATTTCTTTTGGAAAATTAATTAATTAATCCGCCACCTAATAAAATTTCTCCTCTATAAAAAACTGCAGCTTGTCCGGGTGTTACTGAACTTTGACTTTCTTCAAATATTAATTTAAATGTTTTAGTTGGATTATCTAAATTTTTCAAAGGGATTAAAGTTCCCTTTACTGGATGACTTCTATATCTGATTTGTGCTTCTACTTGTATCTCTTGCTTAGGTTCTTCGATTGAAACCCAGTTAACCTTAGTAATTATTGCTTCTTTATTAAATAGATCACTTTTATCTGCTACATAAACTATGTTTTTTAACCTGTCTAAACTTTTTACATATAATGGTTCAGGCCAAGCGATGCCCAAACCTTTTCTTTGCCCTACTGTAAAGTGCTGTATACCATTGTGCGTTCCTAGGACTTTCCCATTTACATGCACAATTTCTCCTTCATTGGGTTCAATGTGTTTGTCGATAAATCTCTGCATTGATCCATAATGCTCAACTAAACATAAATCTTGACTTTCTGGTTTTTGAGCAGTTCTAAGGCCTAATCTCAGTGCTTCCTTTCTTGTTTCTTCTTTTTTCATTTCACCAAGAGGAAATTCTAATCTGCTTAGTACTTCTTGTGAAAGAGAATAAAGAAAATAACTTTGGTCCTTTTTTTCGTCAGCGCCTCTTAGAAGAAGGAAGTCCTTAAATACAAATCTTTTGCAATCAAGTTTTTCAGCATAAGATGATTTTTTTATCCTTGCGTAATGTCCGGTTGCAATATGAGTAAAGTCTTTTTTGTTTATTGCGTAATTAAGCATCTCTTCAAACTTCACATTCTTGTTGCACATCGAACATGGAAGTGGAGTGAATCCTTTCTCATAGCTTTCAGTAGTTTTTTTAATTACCTCTCTTTCGAAAATTTCTCTTGAGTCTATTATTTTATGATTAATTCCCAAATCTTCACAAAGGCCAGCAGCATCTACTAATCCTTCAGAACAACAGGAGCCTTGACCTTTCATTAGCCAAAGAGTTAGTCCCTCAACATTCCAGCCTCTTTCTACAAGAAGAGCAGCCGAAAGGGAACTATCTACGCCACCAGAAAGACCTACAATAATATTTTTCTTCTTTTTAGTTTTATTATTAGAAGAAAAAAAGTTCTCTAATTTTTTATCCTTTTGTGTTTTTAACATGGAAGTTTAAATTTTCGAACAGTTCTTCAATTGCTTTGTACTCATTATGAACGAAATTGTATGGCCAACAATTGATTCTGAACATTTAATTGTTGATTCAAAGCAAATGTTGAAATTAGAGAAAGAAATGTTCTCTGATGGAATGCCACAAGAAGCATTGATGGAAAAAGCTGGTATCCAAATTAGTAAATGGCTCTTAAAAAAGAAACCTCTTATCAAGAATGGAATAACTGTTTTTATAGGTCCTGGGCATAATGGCGGGGATGGTGCAGTAATAGCTAGAGAGCTTTTTTTGAAAGGTTTTTATGTTCAGGTATGGTGTCCATTCCCGATAAAAAAAACATTAACAAATAACCACCTTAATTATCTTACATCTATTGGTGTCACAAAATTAGTAGAGCCTCCTGATGCAAATGGGAAAGAGCTTTGGATTGATGCGGTTTTTGGTAATAATCAAACAAGAAAAGTTGATAATAAATTAATTAAACTTTTTAATCAAAAATTTCATAACAAATATGGCAAGGTAATAAGCATTGATATTCCAACTGGATTATGCCCTGACAAAGGAGAGCCTTTTTTCGATAACGCAGTAAAGGCTGACTATACCTTGGCCATTGGTCTTCATAAGATTGGGTTGACGCAAGATTCTGCTTTACCTTTTATTGGAGAATTACACCATATTGATATTGGGGTGCCTATTTATAAATTACTTAAGGTTGAAAAAAAAGTTTTTAAGGTTACTTACAAAGATTTAAAAAATATTGATTTGCCTTCCCTACCAAAAAATTCCAACAAATATCAAAGAGGTAGAACATTATTAATAGCTGGAAGTAAAAAATATCCTGGCGCTGCATACTTAGCATTAAAAGGCGCCATATCAAGTGGAGCAGGCTATGTCTCCGCTATCCTGCCTGATTTAGTTGCTGAATCTATTTGGCAAGTCGCTCCAGAAATAGTTTTAAAAGAAACTATGCAATCTAATCAAAATGGAAATGCATCTTTATTTGGTGCATTAAAAAATATTGATTTAAGTGAATTTAATTCGGTAGCTGTCGGCCCAGGGATAGGAATTGATAATGATGATTGGAAAAAATCAGAAGAATATCTTATAGCTTTTGGAGGATTATTGATCTTGGATGCAGATGCACTTAATAGAATTTCGGAATCTAAGTTGGGATCAGATTTCTTTTTAGAAAGAAAATTTAAGACTTGGATTACACCACATAGAAAAGAATTTGGAAGATTATTTCCTAATATTATTTCTAATTCAAATCTTGGGCTTGCTCTTGAAGCGGCAAAAGAATTCAATATAAGTATTTTATTAAAGGGCGCTAACAGCATAGTTGCTGATAATAAAAAAATATGGCAACTTTTTGGAACCGACTCTCAGACGGCTCGAGCAGGATTGGGCGATCTTTTATCTGGATTTGTAGCTGGCAGTTCTGCAATTGATTTAACCATTTGTGAAAATATAACAACAGATTTTTTCGCTAAATACGTACTTTTGCATTCATTTGCTGCATCTAGTTGTAAAAGTGGGTCAAATGCTTCTGCTATTGGTGATGAATTGACAAAATTAATTAGAAATATAAAAACGAGACAAATATCTTGAAAGAAACAATTTAAGAGAGTTATTTATAGTTTTAAACACATAAGTGTACAAATATTACTTGAAATCTGAAGCGCGCATTAAATATTTGGCTATTTCTTTGAAAATGTAGGAAAGTTTTAATACCTAAAAGGTCTAAAAATGGTTTCATCATTACCAACACAAGCCGAACCTCCCAAAAGGAAGGGTAATGATCCAATAAGTTGGTATTTACAGAATATCGGTAGAGTTCCTTTATTAACACCTGCCGAAGAGATTGAATTGGGTAATCAAGTTCAAAAAATGATGATTCTCACAGAAGATGGGCAACTTAATGAAAATATTAATGAATTTACCATTCAGCAAAAAAGAGCAATAAAAATTGGTCGTAGAGCTAAGGAAAGAATGATGAAAGCTAATTTAAGATTAGTAGTCAGTGTTGCAAAAAAATATCAAGGCAAAGGCTTAGAACTTCTTGATCTAGTACAAGAAGGGTCTCTTGGCTTGGAGAGAGCTGTTGAAAAATTTGATCCGACTAGGGGATACAAGTTTTCTACTTATGCTTTTTGGTGGATTAGGCAGAGTATGACAAGAGCAATTGCTTGTCAATCAAGAACAATACGTTTACCTGTTCATTTAAGTGAAAGGTTGGCCTCTATTAGAAAAGTTAGTAGAGATTTGGCCCATAAACTGGGTGCTATGCCAAGCAGAATTGAAATTGCAGAGGCGATGGAAATTGATGTAGAAGAATTGGATTCTATTTTGAGACAAGCCTTATCTACTAGTAGTTTAGATGCTCCAGTAAATGGCGATGATGGCAGGAGTTTTTTAGGTGATTTAATTGCAGATAGTAATAATGAAGAGCCTTTAGATCAAGTTGAACAAAAAATGCATCAAGAGCAACTTGGGAAGTGGTTAAGTCATTTAAGCGAGCAAGAACAACATGTTCTCAAGTTAAGGTTTGGACTTGATGCAAATGAGAGACACACGCTTGCTGAAATTGGAAGATTATTAGAAGTTTCTAGAGAAAGAGTAAGACAAGTTGAACTTAAGGCTTTAAGAAAATTAAGAAATTTAACTAGAAAATTACCTAGTGGTATTTAATCTAATCTTCTGCCCATATATATTTAGTTAATTCTTCTGAAGGAGGTTCGGGTGCTTCAATAGCATTTTTAACAGACTCAGATATCTCTGAATCAATTTTCTTTTCAATAATTTTTAATTCTTCTTCGGTTGCAAATTTACCATCAATAATTTCTTGAGCTAATTTCTTAATAGGATCTCTTTTGCCCCAAAACTCCTTCTCTTTTTCAGACCTTAATTCATCTGGATCTGCAAGAGAATGCCCCCTATATCTATATGTTAAACATTCTAAAAGTGTAGGACCTTCTCCTGCTCTTGCGCGCTCAATTGCTCTTTGTGCCGCTCCTCTTACTGCTAATACATCCATTCCATCAACTTCCTCGCCGTGCATACCAAAAGCAGACGCTTTTCTCCAGATTTCAGGATTACTAGTAGCTCTATCATGAGCCATACCTATAGCCCATTTATTATTTTCAACAACAAAAATTATGGGTAATTTCCATAACTGAGCCATATTTAAACATTCAAAAAATTGCCCATTATTGCAAGTTCCATCCCCAAAGAATGCTGCAGTTACAGAATCACAATTACTATTACCAGCAACTTCCTTTTTGTATTTACTTGAAAAGGCTGCCCCTAAGGCAACTGGAATTCCCTCTCCAATAAATGCATATCCTCCGAGTAAGTGATGCTCTCTTGAAAATAAGTGCATTGATCCACCTCGGCCTTTGCTACAACCAGTGGCTTTACCAAAAAGTTCACTCATTACTTCAAATGAGGGAACACCCGCACTTAGTGCATGAACATGATCGCGATAGGTACTACAAAACCAATCATGTTTCTTTTTCATGGCGCCAATTACTCCCGTGCTTATAGCCTCTTGCCCGTTATATAAATGTACGAAACCAAA
>CACMXO010000011.1 GCA_902617605.1 uncultured Prochlorococcus sp.
CACGGTCTGCCTCTTCAATTTCCATTTTTTGTTTATAAGTAATATTTTTATTCGGTTCAAATCTAAATTTTTCAGTACCAGTGACCTTATCAACTGCCATATCAAAAGGTCCTGTTACCCTTGAACCATTTTCATATTCATTACCCGTAACACCTTGAGTATTTTTTTCAGAATATTTTTCTCTTGATGGTGATTTAACAGAGAATTCATTCCAAGAGTTGCCTACTGACTTTTCCGAATTCGCATAAGCAGTATCATTTGGAGGATTATCACAAGCTTGTGAGAACTGATCTCCACCAACATAAGGAGTCCCTGTTAGGTTTTTACAAGCACCTTTCTTAGCACCTGTCATTACTCCGCCAATTCCTGGTTGTTGACCTGTAAGTCTGGCATTTGAATTATTTCCAGAATTAACTGTTGCTCTTGATTTCATATCTTCAGAAGTTTCAGTATTACAATTCTCATTAATCTGATCTAGGCCTGCGTATGGTGTTCCAGTTAACACTTTGCATGAACCTGGTTCATCTCCAGTTACTATTTCTGATCTTCCTGTCATAGTGCCGCTAATTAAATTTGACTTTGAAGAAAGGCTTAAACCTACTTTTCTAGCTTCTGGTTTTGGTTTTGAACCGCAAAACTTCTCGTATTGTTGAGATCCTATGTACTCATCGCCAGTTACATTCTTACAACTCCCATGTTCATTACCTGTCATATGGTCTGATCTTCCAACCCCTGTACCAGTTACATTATTTCCATTAAGAGTGTTGTAGCTACCTACTTTTTCAAATGCTTTACCTTTTGGATTTGGCTCAGAGCCAAGATATTGATCTCCAGTTAACTGATGTCCAGAACCTGATTCATCTCCAGTAACTAGGGTTGATCTACCAGGAAGTGATCCAGATACTTTTAATCCATCGGTTGTAGTACTGTGTTTGACCTTTAAAGGATTTTTTGGAACATCACCACAATACTTCTGTGATTGATTAGAAGATACATATTCAGTACCTGTAAGGTTTTTACAAGTCCCTGGCTCATCGCCTGTGACCCTATCAGATCTACCAACTTCATTCCCAGTCACTTTATTTCCTGATGTTGTTGCAGTAACAGTAGATCTAAGTGGTTGTTTATAGCTTGGTCTATCTTGACAAAATTGATCAACAACTTCTGCTCCCATGTATTGGGTGCCAGTAACTGTTCTGCATGTACTTGCTTCATTACCTGTAGTTTTTACAGATCTATTAGCTTGTGTTCCAGTCACTATTTGACCTGAGTCAGTTTCACTTTTACCAACTTTCCAGCTAGCATCTGCAATATTTTGTTTGGCGCCATTTTTATTTGGACCACATGGTCTACATTTACCATTACCTTTTTTTCCTGTAGCACCAGTTTTACTTCTTAACTCTCTCACTCTCTGAGAAATTTCTCTACTACTTAAATCTGGATCTCCCCTTCTAGCTAAAGAAGCAGCACTGGTATTTTGTTTAGTTGCTGATTTACCATGCTTAGATTGAGCTTCTCTTCTCGCTAAAACAATATCTCTACTTGTATTAGTAATAGGCTTTCTCTTCTGATTAATTCTTCTCTTAACGCTGGGTTTGAGGGACTTAGATTCTGTACTAGTTGAATCCTGACTTTCTTGATTTTTATTTATAGTTGATTTAACTATTTTTACAGGACTTTCTTTTTTAACATCAGTACGTGTTCTATCAGATGAAGTTATAGCTGATTTTCCATGGGTAGACATTGCTTTTCTTCTCTCTATTACTAACTCTTTACTAGATAAAGTTGTTGCAGAATTTCTGTTTACTTGAGTTTTTGGAATATGTTTTGTAGCTGGTTTTGAAATATTAAGATTATTAGGAGAAGACTGAGTCCCAGAAATATGTATATCTTGAGAAGATCGAACTCTATCTTTGGTAGTTGAAGAATAAGCAGCAGCTTTTTTACCGCTATCACTCATCGCCTTTCTTCTTTCAAGTGCAATCTCTCTGCTAGTTTTTTTTGACATAATCTTCAAGTTTGAAATTCTTTAAAAACTTTTTTGAAAAACTTTCTCCAAAAAATTTTTTGGAGAAAGATATTAACTACGATAAGTAGCTTTAACGTCCTTGGAAAACTACAAAAGCTGTTCCTTGACTTTGAGTGTAAGCATCGTATCCGATGATTCTTACATGATGATCAGGGTATGCTCTATGACATGCCTCTAATTCGCTCACGATCAAGTTAAGATCTTTTTCCCCAAAGAATGGGAGTTTCCAATAAGACCAATAAGTTTGCATACATCCACTTGGATGAACGTGCTCAATAACTGGACTCCAACCTTGAGCAATTATGTACGCAATTTGGTCATATATTTCTTCCTGGGTCATCGGTGGTAAGAAACCGAATGTTTCCAGGGTTGCAACGGTTTGATAGTCGCTTACTGTGCTCTGGAAAGGCATAATTAATCAAAATGTGAATGTAATTACTCGTAAAAACGAGATTTTAATAAGTTTGAGGAGAATTAATCTCCTCAATTTCGAAACTTGAGTTAACCCTGAACGTCAAGCTTGTCGACAGTGTCAAACTCGAACTTAATTTCCTTCCAAGTTTCTAGAGCAATAGCTAATTCAGGACTATGCTTAGCAGCTTCCATAAGAATGTCTCTACTCTCTTTTTCGATTTCGCGACCAGCATTACGGGCTTTTACACAAGCTTCTAAAGCAACTCTGTTAGCTGCAGCTCCAGCAGCTGAACCCCATGGATGACCATGTGTTCCTCCACCGAACTGAAGACAGGAATCATCCCCAAAGATCGCAAGAAGTGCAGGCATATGCCAAACATGGATACCACCTGATGCGACTGCAAATACTCCAGGCATTGAACCCCAATCTTGATCAAAGAAGTTTCCTCTTGATCTATCTTCAGGAACAAATGACTCTCTTAAGTTGTCAATATAACCAAGAGTTGTTTGACGATCACCTTCTAGTTTTCCAACCACGGTTCCAGTATGTAGTTGGTCTCCTCCAGATAGTCTCAAACATTTTGCAAGAACTCTGAAGTGAATACCATGCTTTGGATGTCTATCAATAACAGCATGCATAGCTCTGTGAATATGCAATAGCATGCCATTTTTACGACACCAATTAGCTAATCCAGTATTTGCAGTAAAACCACCAGTTATATAATCATGCATGATGATTGGCATATCTAGCTCTTTTGCAAATTCAGCTCTTTCATAGAGTTCTTCAGGAGTGTTAGCAGTACAATTTAGATAGTGACCTTTAACTTCTCCAGTTTCTCGCTGAGCAAGCTTAACTGCCTCTGCAACAAACTCAAATCTTTCTCTCCAACGTTGGAATGGTTGAGAATTAATATTCTCATCATCCTTCGTTAAATCAAGACCGCCTCTAAGACATTCATATACCACTCGACCATAGTTTTTACCAGATAATCCTAATTTAGGTTTGATGGTACAACCAAGTAGAGGTCTTCCGTATTTGTTAAGTCGATCTCTTTCAACTACGATTCCGTTTGGTGGACCACCGCAAGTTTTAATGAACGCAATTGGGAATCTAATATCTTCTAGACGTAGATGTCTTAGAGCTTTAAATCCAAAAACGTTTCCTACAAGAGATGTTAATACGTTTGTAATTGAACCTTCTTCAAAAAGATCTAAAGGATATGCAATAAAAGCATAGAAAGCCTCAGGATCTCCAGGAACGTCTTCGATTCGATAACAACGTCCTTTATAAAATTCTAAGTCTGTAAGTAACTCGGACCAAACTGTTGACCAAGTACCTGTTGAAGATTCAGCGGCAACAGCTGCTGCAACTTCTTCTCTTGGAACACCTTCCTGACCTGTACATTTGAAACAGGCTAGTAAATCGGTGTCTAGGGGTACATATTCTGGAGTCCAGTAGGTATCTCTGTACTCCTTTACCCCTGCGTCATACTTCTTACTCATAAGGATAAATTTAGGTCTGTGTAGGGAAAATAATTATTTTGCAAAATTTATAAATCTTGCTTTATTTAATTAGTCCTTTTGACCAAGAAATTCACCATTACCTAGAGCAGGTTCAACTTCTCTATGAGGACGAGCAATAATGTGAGCTGCAACTAAACCGTCACCAACTCTTTCACAAGCATCAGCACCAGCTCTTACAGCTGCGTTAACTGCGCCTGTTTCGCCTCTAACTAATACTGTGACATAACCGCCACCAACGAATTCACGACCAATAAGGCGAACTTCTGCTGCCTTTGTCATTGCGTCTGCTGCTTCGATTGCAGGTACAAGTCCGCGTGTCTCGATCATGCCGAGAGCGATACCCATTGTTTCTGTAGCCATTGTCTACTAAATACTAAATGTGGAATGTTCAATTCGAAGAATGCTTCATTAAGTACTTATAAGTCAAGCGTTTTCGAAAAAATCTCCATTAATGTTTTTTCTATCATTCATAAGTTAAACTTATCACCCTTGGTACTATTGATATGTCAATACTTATGCAAATTAGTTAGTGCATCAAAACATAATGTTGTGTTAAGAAAAAATTTACATTATGTTATTTCCGTACGAGACAGGCCCTGTCTACACAGGTGTGGAATGTTCAACCTTTCCTGTCTCCGTATCAAGCTTTGAAGTAAAATAATATTCACAATAAATTTTTTATATTATTTTGAACCTTCCAGTTCTTACTATTGCGAGTGGCAATCAAAAAAAAGTATCTGAAATCTCAGAGATGCTGGATGTTTTGTCTTTAAAAGTTGAGAAGCAACCAGAATATTTAAATGTCGAAGAAACTGGGAAAACATATTTTGAGAATGCACTACTTAAAGCCAAGGCAGCTTCTCTAGAGACAAAAACTTGGGCATTAGCTGATGACTCGGGTCTTGAAGTAGATGTTTTAGATGGTCGACCAGGAATTTATTCTGCTCGATATGCCAAAAATAATGATGAGAAAATTAAAAAATTAATTAATGAACTTTCTGATAGTCCTTATAGGAGTGCAAGATTTATAAGTTGTATGGTTTTGTGCGATCCCTCAGGAAACTTAGTTAAAGATACAACAGGAATATGTTGGGGAGAAATTCTTAAGAACCCCAAATATCCTAATGGGGAGTTCGAATCTATTTTTTGGGTTAAAGAAGCTAATTGTGTTTACGGTGAGCTCTCACAATCACAATTAAATAAATTGGGTAGTAGAGGTAAAGCTGCAAAAATTATGTCACCTTTTTTAAAAAAAGAGATAGGTTTAATTTAAAAAAGGTTTAAATAAAAATTTCTCAATAATTTGAAATTTCTTCAATTGCTCTTATAGCAGCAGCAGCTGCCTCTTCTACATCTCCTTCTTTCCCGGCGAGAGTTAATCTACCAAAAGCTCCAACTGCTTTAACATCAACAACAGTTATATTAGATGCCTTTTCAGCTTCATTAGCTGCTTTCAAAACATAACCAGCTGGTTCAGTTTCTAATATAAACATGCTCATTCCAGATTGAATCATTGATCCACTTCTGTTTTGTCTATTTATTAAAACTGCATGATCTGGAGTAATTGCTCGAATAACTTCAGTCCAACTCGTAGCAGGTTTTGTTCTTTTTCTTACTTCACTCCCAATAGCATCTAGAACAACATCTCCAGAATGTAAAACCGTGCTTTGATCTTTATGGTAAAGAGCAAGAGATCCAAATGCTCTTTCAACAATCATCTGACCAAGTCTTACATTACTTGCTTTTAGGGCAATGTCAGTAACTCTATGAACAGCCATCCCTGGTGAGACTTCCATCCACAGACATGAATCACCAGGAATAGGTAAAAAACCTCTACTAACAGTTCCCATATATGCGGCTAATTGAGGTTGCAGAGAATCTAAAAAAACATATGTTCTTAACTCAATTTGCTCAACTTGACTAGCTTGTCTGGATACCAAGGACTTTTCTGAATCAGTAGTAATAAAACAGCTAGCACCACTGGCCTGAGATTGCACCTCAGATCCTGTGACTAGAGAACTCCCTTTTTTTCGTTCCCCTCTGTTTAAGCTAGAAGTTGGTTCCATTGAGGCGACTATAACGGATAATGGTTCATTTTTTCTATTAAATTTACTTGCATGCTTACCACAAAACGATAACTTCAAGTAAAAGATAAGCATTTTTATGGGAACTTCTCAAAAAAAAGAACCAACTGTTTCTGGTACTGAAAAAGAATTAACTCCTGATCAAACTCTTGGGTTAGTTAGCCTTAGCTTGATGCAAAAACTATCTCAGAAAGATCCATCTTTTAGTTGGTTAGAAGAAGATAAAATTGAAAAAGTAAATCTTAAGAACCTCAGAGATAGATTGGAGTTAACGCAATTAGCTATAAATACT
The DNA here is from genome assembly GCA_902617605.1 of uncultured Prochlorococcus sp. Classification (GTDB taxonomy): domain Bacteria; phylum Cyanobacteriota; class Cyanobacteriia; order PCC-6307; family Cyanobiaceae; genus Prochlorococcus_A. The sequence continues at coordinate 6,344 of CACMXO010000011.1, forward strand.
GGAGCACCTTTAACCACTTCAGAAGTGACAGCTTTAATTGGGGCAAAGCCCGGGAAATCTAAGTTGGAAAGAGCAGGATTATTAGCAACAAAAATAGCTAGAAATGTGTGGAAGCTTTCAAAAACAAGTCAAGGGAATTCTTTCTACAGAAATTAAAATACGCCCCAAAAGTTTTTTTCATAATTCCGATTTAAGTATTTAAACATTCATATAAGTTTTTTAAATGTGTTTATTTTGTAAGAGAACTTATTAATTACTTTCTTAAATTAAAAAGTTTATGCAAGCTTAAAATATAAGCTCTTGAAAATTTTTAATGAGTAAAGTTGAATTTAATAAGGAAACTGGGCCAAGGGAAGTTTTCTGTGGGTTAACATCAATAGTTTGGCTCCACAGAAGAATGCCTGATGCATTTTTTCTAGTTGTAGGCTCAAGGACATGTGCTCATTTAATTCAAAGCGCTGCTGGAGTTATGATTTTTGCTGAACCAAGATTTGGGACGGCTATTCTTGAAGAAAAAGATCTTGCTGGTCTTGCTGACGCTCATGAAGAATTAGATCGAGTGGTTAATGATCTTATTGCAAGAAGACCAGAAATAAAAACTCTTTTTCTAGTTGGATCTTGTCCAAGTGAGGTAATCAAATTAGATCTTGCCACTGTCGCAGAGAAATTAAATAAAAGATTTTTAGGTCAAGTGAGATTCGTTAATTACTCTGGCAGTGGAATAGAAACAACTTTTACCCAAGGAGAGGATGGCGCCTTAAAAGCTTTAATTCCATTAATGGATTCATCAGATGGGGAGAAATTATTATTAGTTGGAACTCTTGCAAATAATGTAGAAGATAGATTTAAGAAGATTTTTAGAAATTTAGGAATTTCAAATATTGAGAGCTTCCCACCCCGTCAATCAACAGAATTACCAAAGATTGGCAAAAATACAAAAGTTTTATTAACTCAGCCTTATTTAGGTGATACCGTTCGAGACCTAAAACATCGTGGTTGTGAAATAATTTCGGCTCCATTTCCTCTTGGTATCGAAGGAAGTACTGAATGGTTTTTAGCTGCAGCGAAAGCTTTCAAAATTAGTGAACTTAAAGTTCATGAAATTATTTCCCCTTTAATTAATAGAGCAAAACTTGCGCTTGAATCTCACAAAGAAATACTTAAGGGGAAAAGATTATTTCTTCTTCCTGAATCGCAACTGGAGGTATCATTGGCAAGATTTTTGCATAATGAATGCGAAATGGATCTTATAGAGGTAGGCACTCCTTACCTAAATAAAGATTTAATGAAAGAGGAGATGAATTTATTACCTGATAATACAAAAATTGTCGAAGGGCAACATGTAGAAAAGCAATTAGATCGAGTGAGAGAATCTAATCCAGACTTAGTAGTTTGTGGAATGGGTTTAGCTAACCCTCTTGAGGCGGAGGGGATTAGTACTAAGTGGTCAATAGAAATGGTATTCAGTCCAATTCATGGAATTGATCAAGCCGCAGATTTGGCTGGTCTCTTCTCCAAGCCTTTAAAAAGAAATCAAATACTAACTTCAAAAACTTTAGTAACTCATTAAAAACTATGGAATTAACTCTTTGGACGTATGAAGGCCCACCTCATGTTGGTGCTATGAGAATTGCTTCGTCAATGAAAGACATTCATTATGTGCTTCATGCCCCCCAAGGAGATACATATGCAGATCTTCTTTTTACAATGATCGAGAGGAGGGGGAAAAGGCCTCCAGTAACCTATACAACTTTTCAGGCTAGAGACCTTGGAGGCGATACTGCTGAATTAGTGAAGAAAAATATTAAGGAAGCGGTTGAACGATTCAAACCCAAAACTCTTTTAGTCGGAGAAAGTTGTACAGCAGAACTTATCCAAGACCAACCTGGAGCTCTTGCGAAAGGGATGGGGCTTGACATGCCGATTGTAAATCTTGAATTACCTGCTTATAGCAAGAAAGAAAATTGGGGGGCCTCAGAAACCTTTTATCAATTAACGAGAACACTTTTAAAAGAAAAAGTAAGTTTTTCAGAGAAAATATGTCCTCAAAGGTGGAAGGAATTTGGGCGTAGACCAAAAGTAAATATACTTGGCCCTTCATTACTAGGATTTAGATGCAGAGATGACGTAATCGAAATTCAACGCATACTTTCAGAGCAAGGAATAGATACAAACGTAGTTGCTCCATTAGGTGCTAGTCCAGATGATATTGAAAGACTTATTGATGCTGAAATAAATATTTGTCTTTATCCAGAAATTGCGGAAGCATCATGCGAATGGCTTAAACGGAACTTTGGAATGGAATATACAAACACTATTCCAATTGGAATAAAAAATACAATTGAATTTATAAATGAAGTTCATAAGAAATTAGATCTTCCTTTGACGAATAAAAAAGATTTAGAAAACAAATCAAAACTTCCTTGGTACTCAAAATCAGTTGACTCAAATTATCTAACTGGAAAAAGAGTTTTTATTTTTGGTGATGGAACACATGCAATTGCAGCAGCCAAAATTGCTAAGGAAGAATTGGGTTTTGAAGTAGTGGGTCTTGGAACATACAGCAGGGAGATGGCAAGACAAGTAAGAGCTACTGCAAAAGATCTAAATGTAGAAGCTCTGATAACTAACAATTATCTAGAAGTGGAAGATGCCATGAAAAAAGCCGCCCCTGAACTTGTTTTAGGGACCCAAATGGAAAGGCATAGTGCAAAAAGACTCGGCATTCCATGCTCAGTAATTAGTACTCCAATGCATGTACAAGATGTTCCTGCAAGATATAGCCCTCAAATGGGATGGGAAGGAGCAAATGTGATTTTTGATGACTGGGTACATCCTCTAATGATGGGCTTAGAAGAGCATCTTATTGATATGTTCAAACATGACTTTGAGTTTGTTGATGGTCATCAAAGCCATTTAGGACATACAGCGACAAACACAAAGAACACTTTAAATTCTGAGAAAAAAAAAGAAAAAAATAGTAAAGAAGGAATTATCTGGACTGAGTCTGGTAGAGCTGAATTAATAAAAGTTCCATTTTTTGTAAGAGGTAAAGTTAAAACAAATACTGAAAAATACGCAATCTCGAGAGGAATTCCAGAGATAAGCGATGAAACTCTTTACGATGCCAAAGCATATTTCAGTTAATTTTTACTAATAAAATATAATTAAGTCATGAGTATTTTCACTCATAACTTAACAGATTTAATCCTAAAAATTCAGTAATAAGAACATTTTTCCCGCTTTTAATACAATTAAATACATATTTGTTTAGAAACATATTTCATGTGTATTTGCGCTGCAAGAATATAAATAATAATGTGTTTTTAAGCTTTAAATGACAAGTACTATAAATAGACCTCTTGATGGAGAAGGAAGTGTTCAAGTCAAGCAAGATCCAAAAATAAATATTGAGGAAGAGGCTTTAGTTATTGCCGTGTATGGGAAGGGTGGCATCGGAAAATCAACTACATCATCAAACCTTTCTGCAGCATTCTCAAAATTAGGTAAAAAGGTTCTACAAATCGGATGTGATCCGAAGCATGATAGTACTTTTACTTTGACTCACAAAATGGTTCCTACAGTTATCGATATTCTCGAAGAGGTAGATTTTCATAGCGAAGAATTGAGACCGACCGATTTTATGTTTGAGGGTTTTAACGGCGTAATGTGCGTAGAAAGTGGAGGTCCTCCTGCTGGGACAGGGTGCGGAGGATATGTAACTGGTCAGACAGTTAAACTATTAAAAGAACATCACTTGTTAGAAGATACTGACGTTGTTATTTTTGATGTTCTTGGAGACGTCGTTTGCGGAGGATTTGCAGCTCCATTGCAACATGCAAATTATTGTCTAATTGTTACTGCTAATGACTTCGATTCAATATTCGCCATGAATAGAATAGTCTCAGCAATCAAAGCAAAAGCAAAAAACTATAAAGTCAGATTAGGTGGGGTAGTCGCAAATAGATCAAAAGATACAGACCAAATTGATAAATTCAATGAAAGAACAGGCTTGAAAACTATGGCCCATTTTAAAGATGTCGATGCCATCAGAAGATCAAGGCTAAAAAAATGTACCATTTTTGAAATGGAACCGACTGAAGATGTCGTTGAAGTTCAAAATGAATATTTATCTCTTGCCAAAAATATGCTTGAAAACGTTGAACCTCTTGAAGGCATCCCACTTAAAGATAGAGAAATCTTTGATTTATTAGGATTTGATTAGTCTAAATTAATCTAATCCAACCAAGTGGCTTGTTAGATCATAAGTTTGCTGAGAGGTCTTCCTATCAACTATTCTTTTTGACAATTTTTGAGAAAAAGCTTTTCTGCCAGTTTTTTGACGATTTCCCCAGCTCCAATGGACTGATGGTTTAGCAAATTCTCTATAAGTTGCCACTTGAGCGACCCTCTCTCCTGCCAATCTTTGTGAGACATATCCTTTTGTTATGAATTTTTGGAATATCGGAAAAAGGAATCTAAATAACCAAGGTGTATCTCTAAAAAGTTTTGTGTCAGCAACACATCCAGGATATAGAGAATTTACAATAATCTTTTCTGGAGGATATCTTTTTGATAATTCCTGAACGGTCACCATATTGCAAAGTTTGCTATCTTTATAAGCTTTACCAGGTTTGAATTTCTTGCCATTGGCCATACTTATTGGAGATAAAAAACCATTTTTGAATCCAGATAAATCACCCAAATCAGCTGGTGCAGGGATGGGGATTCTTCCTCCAAGTTCTGAATAATTAGCAGTAACAGTCCCTAAAACTGTAATTCTTGGTTTGAATACAGTTGATTTGCCATTTAAAACGATTTCTCTTTCAGAAGATAAAATATTTTCTAAAAGAAGGTTTATCATAAGAAAATGCCCAAAATGATTTACTGCCATAGAGTTTTCAAACCCCTGATGAGACCGTTCAGGTCTTTTTAGTCTCGGCTTATAAACCGCTGCATTACAAATAAGAGAATTTATTGGCTTTTTAAATCTTTCTAATATTTCAACGCAACCTTGTCTCACATCATCCAAGTTAGAAAGATCTATTTCTATAAAGTGAACATTTTTAAATTCTTCTTTTGTCAAGAATTCCTCTGCTATTTTTATTGCTCTTTTATTTGATCGATTAACAGCTATAACCTCCCACCCAAATCTTAATAGAGGTTTTAGAGTATTCAATCCAACTCCAGAAGTTGTCCCTGTTATTAGGACTAAACCATTAATGTTCTTACTCACTTGCAAAAAAGATAATATAAAAATTAAAAGAAGAATGATTCAAGATCACCCTTATCAACGCCATATTACTCTGATAATGTCCCTAGAAATTATTTGATCCTGATCCTTCATAAATCTTTGCTCACCTTCAGAAGAGAATAAATCATCAAACTTATTTGTTAAAGTATTAAATCTATTTTTTTCGTATGAAAATGATTCTTCAATTTCCCTTAATCTGGTTAACCTTACTTTGGAGCTATAGCCAAGTTTAATGAGACTTACTATTGCTACCAGGGAAAAGCTAATTTTTATAATTAAAAAAATCAAAGATACAAAATTATCTTCTTTCTGTTGTCTTTTTAAATATACAGGCCCTAAATATTTTTTGTAAAAAATACTGTTTTTATAAAAAGATTTTGACAAATTAAGTACTTGATATTTTTACTGAATAAATCAATTCAGTCTTGCTTTATTATTACCTTATAAATTTGTAATTTTCTAATAAACTTTAGTTCCTACCTAAACTAATTCCAAGTCTTAGTGCTAAAACTCCTGCATGCATAACAACTATGAGACTTAATGCAATAAGATTTATTGTTTGAGTTGGCTCCATGGTAAAGAAAAATATTTTCTATATTCTCCACCGAAAAGAGGAGATTTGAAACACTATTACAAAATGATGTTACGTAATTAACAAATTGAAAGAAAAAAATTATTGAAAATTATCATAAATAAACCTACAAAGTTAATTTTGGGAATAGAAAATCGAGCTTTAATTTTTTCGACAAATAATTTACCTGGATTTGATCAAATGGCTTTAGATTTAAATTCTTTAGATCAGACAATTTCGAATCCTGAAATAGTTCTCACATTGAGGTTCTACTATTGGACTGGGGATTGGCTTTCAATTGGCTATCACCAAAAGGAAATTCCTCTACATTGGGAAAATTTATTATCAAATGGGGAAATTAATATTGTTAGACGTCCCTCTGGAGGGGGGGCTGTTCTGCATTCAGGAGGCATAACATATGCATTAACATTTAAAAAAACTTACTATGAAGTCTTAAGTTATGAAATGGTTAATAATTGGCTAATTAAAAGTTTCAGAGAATTAGGTCTAAACTTACGATATGGTAATTCACGAAAATCAAGCATTCAAACAAATTGTTTTGGGACTTCATTAATTTCTGATTTAGTTGATCAGGATGGGTTTAAGAGAATAGGTAGTGCCCAACTTCGCAAAAAAGGCGCATTCCTTCAACATGGAGAGATTCAAACAAATCCTTCAAAAGATTTGTGGTTCAAATTATTCAAAGAAGAAGCTCCGCCAAAATTAAATTTAAAACTAACAAATGATGAAATAGTTCAACATTTGAGAAATTCTTTCCTGCAAAATAAACCAAATATAAATTTCAAAATTATTACCACAGATAATATAAAAATAGAAAATTTTAATGGCAAGAATTATTAAAGATCTCCTTTCTGCTTCATTGAATTAATTATTCTTGGTAATTCAATTCCTAAAGGATAATGATTTTTAAAGTTTAATTTGTTAACAATCTCTGAGGGCAAATTAAATCCTAATTTATTCAATACAAAGTTTCCAATTTTTGACCTATCAATTATACCCAAAGGGATATCTGCAGCATTGAGAACCAACAAAAAACCTTCATTTGTTTCTTCAAGTCTTTCTATAGTTCTCCATAATTTATCGTTATAAGATACAGTTTCAAAACTATCGATTGGTTTCTTAAAATCTCCAACAAAGTTCCGTTCCCATTTTTTTAAGGAAACAGTTTTTAAAATATTCTCCTCAACAAAACCGGTCCATCTACCATTATTTGTAACAAAAAAATATTTATCCGATGCATCCTTTTTATTTTTTATTAATGTATTAAATTTTGAGAAGTTTGAATCGTATTCAATTTTCCTCAAAGGCTTTAATTTGATCTCAGAAACTTTACTAAATTTAAGTATGTTTTCAATTTTAAAAAACTGACTTTCAGATTTTGAGGAATTAACTCCAAACAAGCCCAAAAAAGAAAGAATAAAACCAAAGTAAAAGTTAAATCTAAATAAACAAACTATCCCAAAAAATAAAACAAAAAAAGATAAAAATAAATTTACTTTATTGAGGAAATTTCTTCCTTTATTTTTGCTCCCTGAAAAATACCAAATAATACTTTTTAATAAATTCCCCCCATCTAAAGAACCAATTGGAATCAAATTTAAGAAACCTAAGAATAAATTAAATATACCTACTCTAGAAATTACATTAACTGCTATTTGTTCTTGAGATGCAATGTTATTACTAATTAAAAGTAGGATAGTTGCTGTAACGAAACATAAAAGAGGTCTAACAATTGCAATTTTTATATTACCTAAAGCAGTTTGACAATACTTATCTATTTGTAAAATTGCTCCCAGAAAATAAAAAGTAATTTTTTTTATTTTTACACCCTGATTAAGGGAAACAAAAGTATGAAAAACCTCATGAAAAATAATCGAAGATAATAAGAAAAAAGAAGTTAAAAATCCTATAATCCAAGATTCTTTAATATTATAAACATCACCAGAAGTTAAATTAACCTGATTACTTATACTCCATGAGAATAAAAAAAGAACAGCAAACCAATAAGGATGAACTTTAAAGGGGATTCCCCATATTTTAAAAATTTGCCAACTTCTCAAAAATAATCTCCGCTATATTTATTAATAATATTAATTTTACATATCAGAATAATTATATGCCCAAGACTAATACCTTAATTAAAATTTGTGGCCTCACCTCAGAAGAACAAGCTCTTCAAGTCGCAAAATTAGGAGCACATGCTATCGGCATTATTTCAGTGGAAGAGTCACCAAGATATATATCAGCTGAAATTAAGAAAAAAATTTTTAAAACCTTAGAAAAGTTTCATCCAAAAATCGAGAGGGTATCAGTTGTACAAAATTGTCCGATAGACTTAATTATTAAAAATTTCTTAGGTAACCCGAGTGAAACTATCATTCAATTACATGGAGATGAAGATATTGATTACTGCAAAAAAATAAGGGAAAAAATTCCCAATATTGGCATATGGAAGGCTTTCAGAATAAAAACGGAAAAGGATATAGATAAAATAAAGCCTTTTGAGGATTTTGTAGATGCTATCCTACTTGATTCTTGGAATCAAGAAACTTATGGAGGTTCAGGGAAAAAAATAAAATCTACTTATTTAAAGGATCTCCAATTTAGCAAACCTTGGTGGTTAGCAGGTGGAATATCAATTGAATGGATTAATGAAATCCTTACAGATATCAAACCTGACGGACTAGATATTTCAAGCAGTATTGAAATTTCTCCGGGTTTAAAAGATATTAAAAAAACAGAAGATCTTTTTAATTTTTTTAAAAAAATTAGTAATTATTAGTAGCGGACTGCTGTTTTACAAGCTCAAAAAATTCTTGTTTTAAACTTAGATCGTGTCTAAAATCGCCTCTAACCACAGAATTTATCATACTTGTATTTGGTTCTTTGACTCCCCTCCACTTCATACAATAATGTTGGGCCTTTACAATAATGCCTAAACCTTTAGGTTCACACAGTTTTTCAATTTCATCTGCAAGGATCATTACAGCTTCTTCCTGGATATGAGGTCTTGAAAAAACCCAATCAGCAACTCTCGCAAATTTTGAAAGTCCTATGACTTTATTTCCAGGTTTAATACCTATCCAACACTCCCCAAGAATTGGAACTAAATGATGTGAACATGCAGATCTGACCGAAATTGGACCAACAGTATAAATTTCATCAAGATTCTTGTCATTTGGGAAACTTGTAACTTTAGGTTGTTCATGATATCTGCCTTTAAAAACTTCATTTAGATACATTTTTGAAACCCTTTCAGCAGTTTCTTGAGTATTATGATCATTCTCAACATCAATTACGAGGGACTTTAGTAAGTCTTTAACTCTTGAGGCTACTTCTTTTTCTAAAATTTCTAATTCACCAGGATTTATATAATCAGAAATATTATCGTTAGCACTATATCTTGTACCAGAGTTCTTAATTCTGTCTCTTATAATTTCAGAAATTAGTTTATTAGTAATCTGGTCGTCAAAGTTTCTAATATTATCGTTGGGTAATGTAGAGGTCATAAAATTCTAAACAGAAAATTGTATGCAACTTAATTTACTGTATCTTCCAAAAGCTTAATTGCTTATATACTATATCACATTCTCTTGTTCAATCGGGTTCAAATAGCACTAAAAATAATCACTTTTTTAAGATTAATCAGATAATAAGAATGTTTAAAAGGCTCCGCCAGAAGGCATCAAAGTTAAGTCTTCGATCAATTGTGATTCAGGTTTTTGAGCCATGTAGAGAATAGTTTCTGATACCTCTTTTGAGGAGAGCATAGAAGTTCTATCAAAATCAGCATTGATTGATTCGGAGTCCCAAAGTGGAGTATTTACTGAACCAAGAGTTATTGTGCAAGCTCTTATTGAATTAGATCTCTCCTCTTCCCTCAAGCATTTAGTAAACATAGCTAGTGCAGATTTTGAAACACAATAAGCTCCCCATTGGGGGAATGCATTATATGAGGCATGACTACTAACATTAATAACTAGACCACCATTTTTTCTCATTTGAGGAATTATTGAACTACAAATTTGAAAAACACTTGTGAGGTTTATTTGAATAATTTGCTCCCATTGACCTAATTCCATTTCAACTAAAGGGCCATTAAATGCGCAACCGGCATTATTTATCAATACTGAAGGGCACCCATACTTCTCAATTGCCTCTGTAACACAACGCTCTATTTCTAGAGGATTAGATAAATTACATTTTACTAGGTTAATTTTTGATTTAGTGGTCAACAGTTCGCTCTTTAGTTTCTCCATTAAATCCATATTCCTAGAAAGTAAAATTAAATCCCAGCCAGCATTGGCAAAAGTAATTGCGGTAGATCTACCAATACCTTTCGTTGCACCCGTTATAAAAGCTAGTTTCAAGTTATTCAGTTTTTTGAGGGATTTCACTATAAATCTCTTCAATATTATTTGCTTCGATAAATTTACCTAAAACCCTAAACTTTTTGTATCTTTCCTCAATTAATTCGTCTTCAGGCATTTGCAGTAAAGCATTAAGGTGTTTCTCAATAGCCTCTTTTAGTGTGTTACCAGCATCTAAAGGAGCCCAATTATTCCCACCCGAAGGTTCTGGTAATACCTCATCTATTATACCTAATTTAAGAAGATCTTTACCTGTGATTTTAAGTGCTGATGCAGCTTCTGGTGCCTTCGCAGCATCTCTCCACAAAATTGATGCACATGCTTCCGGACTAGCAACTGTATAAACACTATGTTCAAACATTAGTAACCTATCTGCAACACCTATTCCAAGTGCTCCTCCAGAACCTCCTTCTCCAATGACCGTAGCTACAATTGGAACTTTCAGTCCAAACATCTCTCGAAGGTTTCTTGCAATCGCTTCCCCTTGACCTTGTTCTTCAGCTTTTAAACCAGCATAAGCTCCAGGAGTATCAATAAATGTAAGAATTGGCAAAGAAAATCTATTTGCATGCTGCATTAATCTAAGAGCTTTTCTGTAACCTCCTGGTTTTGCCATCCCAAAGTTTCTTACTACATTTTCTTTTGTGTCCCTTCCTTTCTGATGCCCTAACATCAACACTGGTCTATTATTTATCGAACCTATTCCTCCAATTAGTGCCATATCATCGCCACCATTTCTGTCTCCATGTAATTCAATCCAGTCATCACAAAACATTTGAACAAAATCCAAAGTACTAGGTCTTTGAGGATGTCTAGCTACCTGAATCTTTTGAGCAGGGGTGAGAGATTTAAATATTTCTTCTCTTCTCCTAGCAGCTAAGGTTTCAAGCTGCAGAAGCTGTTGACTAACATCTACCTCTGAATCTCGAGCTAATTCTTTAATTTGCTCTATCTGCTTCTCAAGTTCAACAAGAGGCTTTTCAAAATCGAGGAGGTAACGTTTAGCCATAATTTAAACAGTTAATACTTTAGGCTGCTTATCAAGTCCAATCGCAGAAAAACCATGCTTTAAAGATGCTGCTCCAATAAACTCCATCTTTTCAAGGGAAATGTTATTTCTTCCCCAACTAAAGTTTGTATGACACTTTTCAAATTCTAAAATCATAGCTTCTGCAAAGCAAGCAAACATCTCTCGCTGAGGGTTTTGCATTTCAGCAAGTTCCATCATATTCCAACCAATGTCATTGAAAAACTCTACTATACCTCCTTTTAAAACATGAATATTTTCACCCTGAAATTTCTCATCAAGATTTTTAGGGTATCCGCCATCAATCATTAAACATGGTTTTTTCAAATTATTTGTATCAATTTCAATAGTTTTAGGCATACTTGCAACCCATACAACAATATCCGCCTGAGGCAATGCCTCATTTAAGCTTGTTACGGTGCCACCATCTAATTCTTTTTGTAACAGCGCAAGTGGTTCTTGTTGTCTTGCTACCATAAGAAGTTCTGAAATCCCAGTTTTATTGATAAGCCATCTACAAACAGCACTACCTATATCACCTGTAGCACCAATTACAGCAACAGTTGCTTTTTTAAGGTCTATCCCAATGCGAGGCGCATTTACTTCTAGTTGCTTACAAATAACCCAGGCGGTATGAGTATTGCCAGTGGTAAACCGTTCCCATTCTAATGAAGTATTTCTAATTTGTTTATGCTGTAGAAGATTAAAATTCTCAAAAATAATAGAAGTAAATCCTCCTAAAGCGGTAATGTTAATCCCTTTTTTCTGAGCTAATTCCATAGCATTTAGTACTTTTCTTCTAGCCGTTTTAAACCTAGAAAGCATTTCAGGAACAAAGCACGAATCTATATAAGAACCTTCAATAGTTATTCCAGTAGCACTCTTAACTTCTACATTTTCAACAAGCTGGGGCGGAGCAGTACACCAAACATCCAAGTCGCCATCAGCAATATGATCAAAGCCTAGCATCGAAGCTTTTCTTTTCGCATCTTCAAAACTGGTTGAGTGGCCAATTAACCCAAACATTTAAAATTTATAAATGGTTTCTATACGATGTTATGAACAATAGCACAGAGGTAAGTACATAAATAGGATTAATTAATTATTAAAATTCTTAATTAATTAGAAATGTAATTAGACGATAGCCGCCATAGCCATTCTTGCAATTTCTCTATTATCTAGGCCTATTTCCATCAATGTATCTTGATAAGCAATCATAAATTCTTCCATTAATTCTTCTCTGTCCATAGCTAAAACTGATGCGTCATCTGCTACTTCATCTAACATCTTTTTAATTAACGGAAGATTAACCTTATTAGCTTCCATCAATTCCTCTTTACATGTAGATAGATTCTCTTTAAGCCACTCTTGACCATAATTTAAGTGAAGATATTCATCTTTAACCACTCCCTCTGTTATTTTTTTTGCAAAAGGATCCGCGACTCCTATGTAGACGTTATAAGCAGAAATTGCAAATGCTTCAATTAAGATGGCTTGTATTAAAAGACATGTTGTTAGATTTCCTTTTTCAAGGGCAACTTGAAAATTACCATGTAATTTAGAAAAGAATTTTTTAGCAAATTCCATATCAGCTACTACACCTAAATTTCTTCCACATGCAGTAAAGCCTTTTTTATGCTTCATTTCCATTCTCGCCAATTTAGTTAATTCCTCTAACTCATTTGGAATTAAGGTTGCTATTGAAATGTAATTATCATGGGCCTCTTGCTCTCCCTCTATAACAATTGCATTTATTCTGCTGTATGCATCCTTATAAGAATCTGTAGTGAAGTCGGGCAAATCTAAAGAAATCGGATTAGTCGATTCTTCGATAGTTTTTTTATTTGATTCTAGAGTTTGCATGTCAGTAATCTTTAGCTCATTATGCATGAATATTACATGATTATAGAGAGTTTATTTAAATATCATGAAAATAGTTTCAATTGTTAAGTCACATTTTTTACTAAAACTTATTCAAGAATTGTTTGGCCAATCTGATTGCATCAGATTCATAATCAATTTGAACCAATGATTAATCAATAATTCCTTTAAATTTTTCCCTAGAGATTCATTTGCTCCTCTACTATCTCCAATAACACCTGATTTACTGAAGTCGTCAGTAAGCCAAGCAGTAGGCGCATTGCCCTCTAGACTCCAACCATCTGGGATCTCTACTTTATTACCCTCATTTGGGCGTTCATCACCTACTAATTCCGGTTTTAAAGCCAGCATCAAACTTGTTTCAGCTAAAGAAGCATGAAGCCCATCCTCAATCTCAGTTTTTGTTAACAATTCGCTCAATCCATTCACACCACTCCATAAGAAACAAGGGAAAACTGCCATCCCTGGTGCGACACTTCTTAGCTCTCTTGCAGCTGTATTTAAAAGTGAAATTTGGCCTCCATGTCCATTAATTAATATCAATCTTTTTAAACCCATTTCAGATAATTGACCTCCCACTTCCTTTATCATTGACGTTATTAAATTTGAGGAAAGTGAAATTGTCCCGGCAAAACCCTTATGTTCTGGAGAAAAACCAATATATTGGGTTGGGAGTTTTTTTAATGGAATATCAGCAGAGAATAATTTAAAAACTTCGCTAATAATTTCATCAACAAAAATACTGTCTGTAGCAAGAGGCAAATGCGGCCCATGTTGCTCGACAGCACCGAATGGCCAAATCACTGTTGATCTTTTGTTTTTTGCAAAACACTCAATTTCTTGCCAATTTAAATATTCAAATTTATTAGGTATTGGTTTAAAGTTCATTAATTTTAATTTTGAGTACTAACATTTAGAGTATGTTAATAATTAATTATTCTTATTTTACCTACGATGGGAGTCAGTAATAAAAATGCCCAAGATAATATCCAACCAAAGGGCAATAAAAAACCTCTTCAGGTACTTCACATAAGCAAGAAAGATACTCAAGAAATAAATATTGAGAAAACCATTTCGCAAGAAGAAATTAAAAAAGAAGGTATCGCAATCAAACCGCAAATCATTAAAAATGATCCAGTAAAAAAAATTGAGGACAATAATGAAAACTCCAAAGAATTTGATATTTCTCAACAAAATTTAACTCAACAAGACTTAAATAGACCACTTAATTTTTCTGAGCAAAACACAGATTTTCAATTAGAAAGAACAGTTGATGAATTCGATTTTGATGAAAGTGCTTTTTTGGAGGCTTTAAATGCAAATGAGCCAATTGGTGCTACAGGAGAAACAATTTCAGGTAAGGTTATAGCAATTGAAAGTGATGGACTATATGTTGACATTGGCGGAAAAGCACCTGGTTATATGCCCAAAAAAGAATGTGGTTTGGGTGTCATCACTAACTTTAAAGAAAAGTTTTCTATAGGTCTTGAAATGGAAGTTTTGGTTATCAAAGAACAAAATGCTGATGGGATGGTAACAGTTAGCGCTCGGGCATTAATTCTCAGGGAAAGTTGGGAGAAAGTATCAAGCTCCGCAAAAAATGGAGAATTAATTAACGTTTTAATTAATGGATTTAACAGAGGTGGGCTTACTTGTGATGTAGATGGATTAAGAGGATTCATCCCAAGATCCCAACTTGAAGATGGTAAAGATTATCAATCTTTTGTTGGCAAAACTCTTAAAGTAGCGTTTCTTGAGGTGAATCCAGAATCCAGAAAATTAGTTCTTTCTGAAAAGAAAGCATCATTAGTTTCTAAACTTACAAGTTTAGAGTTAGGTCAATTAATTGAAGGAGAAGTTTTGGCAGTAAAACCATATGGCTTCTTTATAGATTTGGGTGGAGCTAGTGGACTACTTCATCAATCCTCACTAACAAATGGATCGATTCGTTCTTTAAGAGAAGTTTTTAGAGAAGGTGAAATGATAAAAGCTTTAATATCTGAAATAGACCTTGAAAAAGGTCGTATTGGTCTTAATACAGCACTTCTAGAAAACTCTGCGGGAGAATTAATTATTGATAAGCAAAAAGTTATGCAAGAAGCTTCAGAGAGAGCACTAAAAACTAAAGCACTCTTCGATAAAAAAGAACAAGATAAATGAACATTAATAAAAAAATGGAGACAGGTCTTAAATTAAAAATTTCAGATTGGGAATTAGACTTTTACTCAAGGCCAATTATTGAATCAAATGGAAAAAAAAGGTGGGAATTAATTATTTGCTCTACAAAAAGTTATAAAACAGAAAATGTTTTTCTTTGGAATAAAAAATGCCCTGCTAATGAAGTTAATTCAGTGTGGCTTACAAAGGCACTAAATGAAGCAATAAGTGAAGCAAAAAAACAAGGGTGGGGGAAACCTTCTGTAGTTCGATTCTGGAGGTCGTCAATGAAATCTATCATTAAGAAATCTCTGGAGGCCGTAAGTATTGAGGCTATTGTAAGTAGGAGAACTTACAATTTATTAGATAGAATCGAATTTCTTGAAAAAGAGATTTATCCAAAGGAAAAAGGTTATGTAAGAGGTGTATTAGCTCCTACTTTTACTTCTAAAATGGAAAACCCTCCTACACCTCTACCAGAAGCAGTAAGGGGTGATGCTTTAACTATCTCTGAAATAACAATTAACGAATTAAAATCAGCAGAAAATTGGCCTATGGAATTTGGAGATATTTTCCCAATTCAGCAAGATTTAGATGATAATTACTTAGTTCCAGGATTAAGACTTTTCAGCAAAGATAGATCGTTGGCACTTTCTGCATGGTTTAGTTGTTTAGAACCTATTAAATTAGTAGTAAATAAGAACCAACTCATACTTGAAGCTTCAGAAGACGATAAGTGGTTGGTAACTGATTTACCAGAAAAAGATGCAAACATTTTGAATACAAAGTTTTTAGAGAATAAAAAAAATTCTTTTGGTTATCAATTTATTTCCATACAATCAACACCGTATATCGAAAAATTTGCAGGATTCTGGATCTTAAGAGATATTGAATTAATTTCATAAATTCAGTTTAGGAGCAGGAACTATTCCTTACAAAGAAATATATTTCTCAAAAAATGAAATTTATATTCAAAACAAAAAATTTGAGTATTATTCATCACCTATACTCAGTCAAAATAATTTCAAACATGCCTACTTCACAAAGTCTTGCTCTGAGAAATTTATTCAATTATTAGGGAATCACTTTAATAAAAATTCTATAAATTGTGTTTCCAATCAAATTCACAGTAATGTGATAGTTTTTGGATCTTATTCGCAAAAAGGAAATAAGACTGATGCAGATGGTCTTATTGGCAATAAGTGTAGTCAAAACTTATGGGTTTACACAGCTGATTGTATGCCAATATTTTTCGCAGATAAAAGGACAAGAAATGTAGCAACCTTGCATTGTGGAAGAAAAGGTTTAGAAAAAAAAATTATAAAAAATCTTGTAAAAATTTTCGATACTTTGGGGACATCTAGAGATGACTTACTTGTTGCAATAGGACCAGCGATTTCCAAGGAACATTATCTAGTTGATAAAATAACACTCAAAGAATTTTATAGAAAGGTCAAAAACAAAAACGAAACTTTAAAATTGACCAAAACTAAAAAGGATCTTTGTTTTAGTGATTCAAATCACTTCATAGAACAAAACTTAAATCAACTTGATCTAAAAAGATCTGCATATAGACAACTTTTAAATGAGAAAATCCCTAATACAAATATAGACATCTCAAATTTATGCACATACAAATTCAATAATGAATTTTATTCCTGGAGAAGGAGCAAAACAATCTCGAGACAATGGAATCTTATTTGCTCATAAAGATAATTAACTTGGACAAATTTCACTATTTAAGTTTTTAGCGACCAATAATTCCGTCATCTCCTTAGTACCTTTAATATTAAAAACTTTGGCTAACAAAACATTCTCTTTGAATCCAAAAGGCTTTATTTTAACTTTGCTCCCCCTTGGGAATTCACTCTTAAGCAGATTAGTTGCTTCAATCTCATCATTTTTATTTACATCAACACAAAATAATCCAATAGTTAAATTTCTGTTTTGATCCCCCACCAAAATAGTATTTGAACTTTTAATTTGAAGAATTTCGGCTGAGTTTACTATTAAAGGATGAAGGACAATCAAGCAGATTATAATTAAAATTTTTGATAATTTTTTCAATTCAGAAATATCTAAGTTTTTAAATTATCTTAAAGTTAATTTTTTAAAATGACGAATTTTAAAAAAAATTAGTCTTCACAATTAACATATCCAACCATTTGAGCATTACTTTTACCAGGAGGAACCATTGGATAACAATTTTCACCTCTTCTGACAAGGATATTAATCAAGGCAGGGCCATCATGGTCAAGCGCATTTATTAATTGATTCTGTAATTGTTTTCTATCAGAAATTAAGTACCCTTTAACTCCAAAAGACTCCGCAAGTTTTACAAAATCAGGCTCACCACAACTCATATCAGATGAGGAATATCTTTCATCATAGAAACTTTCCTGCCATTGTCTTACCATCCCTTGCCAGCGGTTATTGATAATAATCAATTTCACCTTTAAACCATATTGAGATAGGGTTCCTAATTCCTGAATATTCATTAAGACACTTGCATCTCCTGCAATACAAATTACATCTGAATTGGGTAAGGCTGCTTTTACTCCAATTGCCGCTGGTAATCCAAAACCCATAGTTCCTAAGCCTGCACTACTAATCCATTTTCTTGGAGAATTCCTAAGATATTGAGCAGCCCACATCTGATGCTGTCCTACATCTGTAGTTATATAAGCTTCTGGTGAAAGTTCCCTTACTTTTAAGAGAACTTCCTGAGGATAAATTTCTCCTTCTTTAGGTGGGTCATATAAAGGGTGTTTATGTTTCCAAAAATCAATTTTTTCTAACCAGTTTTTCGTCTGACAAGTAAATTTGTTTTTTAGAGTTTGTTCATTAATTTTCAACAAAGCTTTTGAAACATCAGCAACAATTGCAACATCAACACGTCTATTTTTATTAACTTCTGCTGGGTCGATATCTATATGAATTACCTTTGCATTAGGTGCAAAAGTATCTAATTTTCCTGTCACCCTATCATCGAATCTAGCTCCAATAGCAATTAAAAGATCGCATTCTGTAACAGCAAAATTTGCATAAGCAGTTCCATGCATTCCTAACATCCCTACTGACAAATTGTCTTTTTCATCAAAAGCACCCTTCCCCATTAAGGTAGTGGTAACTGGTATTTGATAATTCTTTGCCAAAGTTTTTATTTCATCATGAGCTCCTGAAGATATTGCCCCACCTCCTACGTAAAGAAGAGGTCTTTGAGAATCTTCAATTAATTTAATTGCTTTGTTAATTTCGCAATGATTAATTTCTCCATTCCTTTTAAATCCTTTAGGAATAATCTCACCAGGCAAAACTCTTTGGTAATTAAAAAACTCCTGACCTACATCTTTGGGTATATCAATTAAAACAGGGCCAGGCCTTCCAGATGAGGCTATAAAAAAAGCTTCAGAAACTACTTTCGCGATATCTGAGGGATCTCTTATTACCCATGAATGTTTCACTATTGGAAGAGTTATCCCAAAAATATCAGTTTCTTGAAAAGCGTCTGTCCCTATAGCAGGTCTTGGGACTTGACCTGTAACTACAACTAGAGGGACTGAATCCATTTGCGCAGTGGCGATTCCAGTTACCAAATTTGTTGCACCTGGGCCTGAGGTTCCAAAACATACTCCTACTTCACCAGTAGATCTTGCATATCCATCAGCCGCATGTGAACCACCTTGTTCATGCCTAACCATATAGTGCTTTAACCAACCATCTTGTTCTGCCTTATGAACAGCATCATATATTGGTAGTATGGCTCCTCCAGGATATCCAAATATAACTTTTACTCCATGAATTTTTAAAGAATCCATTAGTGCATCTGCACCAGTTATCCAAACTGGATTTTCATGTTTTGAACTACCCTTTGAAAAGGATCTCGATGTAAGGGTCACTAAAGAAATTCAATATTTACTATAAATATTAAACTTAATTAAATACTTTTGCCTCATTTAGAAATGTAATGTCAGAAATATATTCAAAAAAATCTTTTAAAAAATTTAAAAATTTTCAAATAAAAATTAATTTTTTTTATAAAATGCCTAATTTATGCAGAGGTCCAGATCCTGAAATAAGTTCAATAAAAAGCACAAGAAAAATAATCATTGCAACCCTTCCGTTCCAAACCTCTGAACTATTATTCCAACCCCATTGCCACTTCTCCTGAGGATAAAGTTTAACTTTTTCAGGTAACTGAGAAGCCTCCTCTATATTTACTAGAGGCCCTTCCAAGCAGGAAATCACTAGATCACTAAGACCCTCAATAAAAGTAGGATGAGTATTTAGGGCCTTAACTCTCCGAAAGTTTTTTATACCAGCCTTCTCAGCAATTTCTTTATATTCAATATCAATTTCTTGCAATGTTTCGATATGCTCTCCAACGAAACTTATAGGGACCACTATTAGATCATTAACATTTGACCTTCCAAGATCAGTTAACACTTCCTCTGTATAAGGCTTCAACCATTCAACAGGACCAACTCTACTTTGATAAGAAAGAGTATGAGGGTTACTATGACCTAAACATTTTTCCAGCTCATTTATAATTAATAAAGAACAATCTTCAATTTGTTGTTTGTAAGGGTCTCCAGCTTCCTCTACGTAACTCTTAGGAACTCCATGAGCAGTGAAAAATATATGGGCTTTTGAAGGTGATTCACAAATTGAAATCTGTTCAGAAATTAATTCAACCATAGACTTTAAATAACCTGTTTGACTGAACCAACTCCTTACACATCTCATTGGAACCTTCTTAAATTCATCATCAGAATCTCGCAATTTTTTTAATTCTCTAAAGCTCGAACCACTAGTACTTATGGAAAAATGCGGATATAAGGGGATTACAACAACTTGATCTATGCCATCTGCTTTCATATCAGCAATTGCTGATTCGGTAAAAGGATGCCAATACCTCATTGCGATGTAGGTAGTGGCATTAAACCCTTTGTCCCTTAATTTAGATTGTAATTCTCTTGCTTGTTGTTCAGTTATCCTTCTGATAGGTGAACCTCCACCTATGGAAAGGTAGGCCTGTTGTGAAGTAGTACTCCTGAGCGTGCTAATTAACCAAGCTAGGGGCTTTTGAAAAGCAGGGAAAGGGGTTCTGATGATTTCTGGATCAGAAAAAAGATTGTATAAAAATGGGCCGACATCAGTAATGCGTTCAGGCCCTCCTAAATTCATTAGTAAGACGCCTATTTTATCCATTTAAAATTTATGGAGATTGAAAATCAACATTAAAAACGTCATTATTAGATCAATTATATAAGTAAATGAACGTAATTCAGGAAATTAATAATGTCAATGATAAATTTGCTACTCAAGGCAGCAAGCTTAAAATTGAGAAAAGAGGAGAGAAATTAAATATTCGTGGTTCACTACCCTCTAAAGAAGATAACAATAACTTTAAAATTCAAAGAATATCTCTTGGCTTAAAGGCTGATATTTCAGGATTAGAGGAAGCCAAAAAAAAATTACAATTAATCAATTTGCAATTGGAATTGAATCAATTTGATTGGATTAATTGGATAGGCAAACCTTATAAAAAGGAAATAAAAGATGGTCTTGAATTCCCAAAAAGATTAAATCAATTTGAGGAATTTTTTTTTAAAGAAAATAAAAGTGATTTTCGAACCAGCACTAGAAAAACTACTTGGAGAAGTTCTTACAAACCATATATGAAAAGAATATTAAATATTTACAATGACTATGAGAATGCAGCCTTAGAAAAAATATTTCAAAAAACACTTGAAAGTTATAAGGAAGGTACCAGGAGTAGGAAACAATGCGCTACTTCTTTAAGTGTTTTGGCTAAGTTTTTGGACATTAAACTACCAGAAGATTGGAAATTAAATTCTAGAGGATATGGTCTGAAAAAAGCAGGATTTAGGGATCTTCCTAAAGACGAATTAATAGAGAAACTGTGGGAGACGATACCAAACAAGTCTTGGAAATTCGTTTTTGGTTTGATGGCTACATATGGATTAAGAAATCATGAAGTATTTTTTTGTGACTTAAGTTCTCTTACTAATTTTGGGGACAAAATTATAAGAGTTTTGCCTACGACTAAAACTGGGGAACATCAAGTTTGGCCATTTCATCCTGAATGGGTGGAAAAGTTTGAATTATCAAAACTTGGCGAAAATCCAGAACTTTTACCAAACATTAATAGAGACCTCAAAGTTACAACCTTACAGAACATTGGAAAAAAAATTACAGACCAGTTTAAGCGCTACTCTTTGCAAATAAAACCTTATGATCTAAGGCATGCTTGGGCAGTTAGAACAATTTTTTATGATTTACCTGATACTGTGGCTGCCAGAATGATGGGACATTCAGTTAGTTTACATACTCAAACTTATCACCACTGGATTACTAAAAGAGATCAACAACAGGCAGTAAATAATGCACTTTTAAAAGTTAAAAGAGTTAAAAATATTTAAAGATTTATAATAATTTAATAAAATTTAGGGTCACATGCAACAGAAACCTTCATTTTCCGAGAAAAATTTTAACCTCGATAATCAAGCAAATAAACTTGGAATGGGGGGTAAATTATCACCGGATAGCGATGAGAGCTCATATAAAAAAAGAATGCAGCAAAGAAAAGATATTCAAGCCGAAAGACTACAAATTAGAAAAACAAAAAAAGGATTATTGATTGTTTTTACAGGAAATGGCAAGGGTAAGACAACTGCATCTTTAGGTATGGCTTTAAGGACAATAGGGCATGGTTATAAAGTGGCGATAATTCAATTTATCAAGGGAGGCTGGACCACTGGAGAAGAAAAAGCACTAAAAAACTTTTCTTCAAACCTATCTTGGCATTCATTAGGAGAGGGATTTACTTGGGAAACTCAAGACAGAATAAGAGATGAAAAATTAGTTCAGGAGGCGTGGCAATTAGCCAAAAAATACATCCAAAACGAATCTTATAAACTTATCATTCTTGATGAAATTAATATTGCCACAAAACTTGGTTATCTTGCACCCGAAGAAATAATCACTTTTTTAAAAAGCTTAAATAATAGAAAAAATCATATTGTTTTTACTGGAAGGGGAGCATCTGATTCAATTGTTAATTACGCTGATCTAGTTACAGAGATGAAACTAATAAGACATCCATTTAAAGAACAAGGAATAAAAGCACAAAAGTGTATTGAATTTTAGTTTAAGTAAATTATTATTTAAAATTTTCTTTAGGCAAGTTTAGAAATGTTTAAAGACGCAAGCAATATCTGAACAAAAAATAAATTTGGTGCATTTACTTGCTAATGTCTTAAAAGTACAATTGATGAATGGCTTACAAAAGAGTTCTCTTAAAACTTAGTGGCGAAGCACTAATGGGTGAAAAACCTTATGGTATTGATCCTGCTATAGTCCAGTCAATTGCAGAGGATGTTTCAAAAGTAGTCGAAAATAATGTGCAACTTGCAATAGTTGTTGGGGGCGGAAATATTTTTAGGGGGCTTAAAGGGTCTGCAGATGGCATGGATAGGGCTACAGCTGATTATGTTGGGATGCTCGCGACAGTAATGAATGCCATTTCACTTCAAGATGGTTTAGAAAGAGTAGGAGTTGCAACCAGAGTTCAAACTGCAATAGAAATGCAGGAAATTGCCGAACCCTATATCAGAAGAAGAGCTATGAGACACCTTGAAAAAGGGAGAGTTGTGGTCTTCGGTGGTGGATGCGGAAATCCATTTTTCACAACTGACACTACAGCGGCTCTAAGGGCAGCGGAGATAAATGCAGAAGTTGTTATGAAGGCGACCAAAGTTGATGGAGTATATAATTGTGATCCTAATAAATTTAAAGATGCAAAAAAATATTCCTCTCTTAGTTATCAGCAAGTTCTTAGCGATGAAATCGCTGTAATGGACAGTACTGCAATTGCACTATGCAAAGATAATAATATTCCTATCATGGTATTTGATATATTCAAAAAAGGGAACATTTCTAAAGCTGTTGCTGGGGATCCTATAGGTTCATTAATTAGTTAAAGCTGATTTAAATTTTTTTATTATGAAAGAACAAGAAATTCAAGAAAATATGAATAAAAGTATTGAAGCTACTCAAAGAAACTTTAATACAATAAGGACTGGCAGAGCTAATGCTTCATTGCTAGACAGAGTAAGTGTTGAGTATTACGGAGCAGAAACACCAATTAAATCACTTGCCACAATAAGCACTGTTGATTCACAAACGATTTCAATACAACCATTTGATATTTCATGTTTACAAGCGATTGAGAAATCTATTTCCATGAGTGATTTAGGTATTACTCCAAATAATGATGGAAAAGTAATTAGAATAAACGTTCCTCCCTTAACAGAAGAAAGAAGAAAAGAATTCTGTAAATTAGCCTCTAAATATGCAGAGGAAGGAAAAGTAGCTTTGAGAAATATCAGAAGAGATGCTGTTGATAAAGAAAAAAAAGACGAAAAAGATGGTCTCATTTCAATTGACGAATCGAGAGATAATCAATCTGAAATTCAGAAAATTACTGATAAATATATTGCCCTAATAGAAACTAAATTGTCTGAAAAAGAAAAAGAAATTCTAAAAGTTTGATAAGATTTGACGTCGCAATAATTGGCGGAGGTTTATCAGGATCTTCCACCGCTCTTAACTTATCAAAGAAAGGATATTCAGTTTTAATCATCGAAAAAGAAAATTTCCAAGATTACAAACCATGTGCAGGCGGAATGGCGTCTTCAATGCAAAGATTTCTTCCTTTAGATATAAAAGATTCCATAGAATCAAAAATTAACAATGTTGAATTCAGATGGAAGGCTTCAGATAATGTAACTGCTGATCTGACTGGTGAATCCCCATTTTGGATTATAAAAAGAGAGAAGCTTGATCAATTATTACTTGATGAGTCCTTGAGTAATGGAGCTCAGATAATGAGACCATTATTGATAGAAAAAATCATAAAAAAAAATGATAAATGGGAAATCACTTGCAATAACAAAATAAAATATATTACAGAATTTCTTGTGATTGCAGATGGGTCTCAATCAAAATGGGCGGGTTATTTCAATTTAGGGCCAAGAAAACCGAAATTTGCGAACACAATCTCATTAAGATTGAAAGGGCTTGGTGAAATACCAAGA
The DNA here is from genome assembly GCA_902617605.1 of uncultured Prochlorococcus sp. Lineage (GTDB taxonomy): Bacteria > Cyanobacteriota > Cyanobacteriia > PCC-6307 > Cyanobiaceae > Prochlorococcus_A. The sequence goes on from CACMXO010000011.1 coordinate 30,747, forward strand.
GATGCAGTTAGATTTGAGTTTGGATTCATAAAATATGGTTTTGCATGGGCATTCCCCCTAAGAGATAGCTTAAATATTGGTTTAGGTACTTTTATAAATAATGGTCTCCTAGAAAATCAGGCCATTAATAAACAAGTAATCAGAAGCTTCGGTTTTGATAATTTTCCTCATAAAACAATTAGTAAGAAACTGAGAATATGGAATGGCTTCCACTCAATTAATGGTGACAAAATTCTATCAGTTGGAGATGCAGCATCTCTATGTGATCCATTTTTAGCGGAAGGAATTAGACCATCTTTAATTAGTAGTTTTTATGCTGCAAAATATATAGATCAGTGCCTATCAGGAAAAGAGGACAATTTAAATCTTTATACGAAAAAAATTAACAATGTTTGGGGGAAATCTATGGCTTGGGGGAGGAGAATAGCCCAGGTATTTTATAGATTTCCCAAAACTGGATACCAATTAGGTGTCAAAAGAAAAACAGCACCTAAACGTATTGCTCAAATATTATCAGGAGAAATGAGTTATGAAGATATTGCAAAAAGAGTTATCAGAAGACTTTTAACAAAAATTGAGTCTTAACTCTTTCTCAATTCAAACTTAAATTTAGTTAGCAGAAATCAATTTATGATTTTTAATTTCTGAATATCTCTTAAGTAGCAGCTCTTCTAATTCTTCTATAGCCTTACTGAATCCAGTGATACCCTCACTAAGCTTTTCACTTGCCATTTGATCTTCTAACATACTTAACCTGAAATCTTTTTCTTCAAATTCATAGTCAATAGAATGATTTATTTGGGTACTTAAATCTAATTTTCTAACTAACTCTCCTTTTTCTTTTTTCAGTTCCTCAAGAAATTTTGGTGCAATTGTTAAAAGATCGCAACCTGCTAATTCTTTTATTTCATCAATATTTCTAAAACTCGCTCCCATTACTTCTGTCTTGAATCCCTTTTCTTTAAAGTACTTGTATATTTGTGTAACCGAAATGACACCAGGGTCTTCAGCACCAACAAAACTAGTTTTACCAGTTTTTGCTTTATGCCAATCCAATATACGTCCAACGAACGGAGAAATTAGAGTTATCTTTGCATTGGCACAAGTAACCGCTTGGCAGAAGTTAAAAAGTAAAGTTAAGTTGCACTTAATACCCTCTTTTTCCAAAATTTCAGCTGCCTTAATTCCCTCCCAAGTTGCAGCAATCTTAATCAAAATTCTTTCCTTTTCAATTCCAAAATTTTTGTAAAGATTGATCAATTTTCTCGCTTTTTCTACGGTAGCTTCGGTATCAAAGCTCAGTCTTGCATCAACTTCTGTAGATACGCGCCCTGAAATAATTTTCAATATTTCTTTTCCGAAAAATACTGAAACTTGATCAACAGTTTCTTTAATTAAGTCAATTTTGGAGAATCCTTGGGGCAATGCTTTTTCTGAACTTTCTAAAGCTTTATCAATTAATTTCACATAATCAGGATTCTTAGCAGCAGCAAGTATCAGCGATGGATTCGTGGTGGCATCTCTTGGTTGAAATTTTTTTATCGAATCTAAATCTCCAGTATCAGCAACAACAACGGTCATTGAGGACAATTGTTCCAAAATTGATTTCATGTCTAGATAATCATATATATACAAACTAGCTCTAATTCCTCATGAAATCATCAGATAGTGAATCAAATATTTATAAAATTGGAAAATTTTAGGGTTTTTTAACAATCATTCCATGATCTTTAATCTTAGGAGGTATTTTTTCAATTACAATCAAACTTTCGATAATTTCTTTTGCAACTGGTACTGCAACAGTTGAACCATATGCATACGGTTTAGATGGCTCATCAACGACTACAAGGACAGCATATTTTGGATCATTAACTGGTAAGGTTG
>CACMXO010000012.1 GCA_902617605.1 uncultured Prochlorococcus sp.
GGATAGTGACTACATCCAAGTATTAATTCTTCAATATTTTTGTTTATTAGTGGTCTTAAGTATAAGTCTGAAAGACTATTTAACTTTTCAAGATTTAATTTTTCTTTTTCAATTTCTGATACAAATTCTGGACATTCTTGCTGAAATATTACCTTATTCTCTTTTTTAGCATTTATAGCTTTCTTGTAATACGATGATCGAACAGTCGTTTGCGTCGCTAGGACCCCAATTATTTGTTTATCAACTATTTCCGATACCGAGTTTATAAGGTCAAAACAAGGGACTTTTAGATTATCTTCTAGGATATCAAGCGCACAAGCATTTGTAGTGTTACAAGCAACTAAAAGTGCATCCAAATTCTTATCAACAAAAAAAGTGCAAATCTCCTTTGCAATTAATCTTATCTCTTTAGAATTTTTGTTCCCAAAAGGTATTCTTTTTGTATCCGCCAAATAAAAAACTTCTACATCTTTACGTGTTTTTAGTAAAGAATTAAGGATAGTAAAACCACCTATTCCGCTATCAAATATACCTATTTTAAGTTTCACCCTACTTTATCTAGATACTCGAGAATGCCTTTTGCAATTGCATAGGCTAATCTTTTTCGATGGGTTATTTTTTCTAATCTTCTTGCATCTAATCTTCCCGTTAAAAATCCAATTTCTACAAGGACTGCAGGCATCCTGGTATTTTTAATTACATAAAATCGACCTTGTTTAACGCCTCGATCAGGACTACCAGGGGAAACGCTTAAAATTTGTTTTTGAATTCTTTTCGCGAGTAATCTTCCTCTCCACCCCCTGTAATAAAAGGTTTCCAATCCATTTATGTCTCTTCTTTTACCTCTAGAGGCATTTGCATGAATACTTACAAAAATATCTGCATCCGTATTATTAGCAATGGAAACTCTTGGAGGTAAATCCAAATCAACTTCATTTGTTCTAGTCAACCTTACTTTGACACCTTTTTCAGAAAGTAAATTTTTAACTATTTTTGAAACCTCTAGGACAACATCTGTTTCTCTAATACCACCTATACCTATCGCTCCTGGATCAGGTCCTCCATGCCCTGGATCGATTACAACCTCAAACTTGTTTCGTTTTACCTCTGGTAGTTTGAAGTAACCATAATTGTTTTTCTTCTTATGAATTACATTTTGATTTGCTCTGATATTTCCTATTTGCTTTTCAACTAAACCTTCACCAATCTTTTTAAATGAATATTTTGAGTTAAATAGTTTAATTCTCCATCTATTTTGATCTAAGCCAACCATTTGCCAAGTCAAAGGTTTCAAATAAGTCTCTTCCTTAAATTCAATTACTAGTCTTGTTTTACCCTTATCTGGTTTACCTAATCTAATTTCCTTTATTGGGCCATTACCTTTTATTGTTCTAGGATTTTTTAATTCTCCTGGAAAATCTACCCAGAATCTATCTCCCGATATTTGGTTAGCCTTCTGAAAATATGCTTTTAAATTTGTATTTGATTTAGTTCTTAATTCTAAAACCCCATTAGTATTTATAGCCCATGCCGCAAGAGCACTTGAAGATTTAACTGGAAGGATTGAAGAATTTAAAAATAAAAAAACGGATAAATAACGAAAAAGTTTATTATCTAAAAACTTTATCATTAGTTTGAAAACAATTTATTTTTTCTATGTTTAAGGCTTGGCATCTGCTCCCTAATTTTCTTCACTCTTTCTTTATCAGCAGGAGCTATTGCAGCTCCCTGAGTTTTTCCGGCATCAGATAAAACTGTGCCCCAAGGGTCAATTACCATTGCATGGCCATGACTTTGCCTTCTTCCATAATGAATACCAGTTTGAGCTGGAGCGACTACATATGCTGTATTCTCAATTGCTCTTGCTTGTAAGAGGATCTGCCAATGATCTTTTCCAGTGAATGCTGTAAAAGCTGCGGGAATCATAATTAGCTCAGCACCATTGGAAGACAAATATCTATAGAGTTCAGGAAATCTAACGTCGTAACAAATCGATAATCCTATTTTGCATAAACCTGGGACATCTACAACAGGTGGATACTCTGCTCCAGATAAAATAGTGGATGATTCCTTGTATAGATTTCCATCTGGCAAATCAACATCAAACAAATGAATCTTGTCGTATTTTGCCAAAATCTGTCCATCTTTCCCAAATAAGGCTGACCTATTAAAAGTATGACTATCATCACCAGCAGGGACAGGATACCCTCCTCCCAAAAGAAATACTTGATATCTTTGTGACATAGTTTTTAGAAAATTTGTACACTTCTCTGACAATTCAGAAGCCAATCTAAGTTTTTCATCATCTCCTCCTAAAAAAGCAAAATTCTCAGGCAATCCTATTAACTCAGCACCTCTTCTAGCAGCTAATTCAATCTGTTCTTCTGCTTCAGTAAAATTTTCTTCAACATTTGAAGTACTCGTAATTTGCAATGCAGCTACCAAAAAATCAGTCAAGACTTTACTCCTAATGAACCAATTCGTAAATCATGAGGCACGAATCACACCTCTTTCAACTTGAGCTGGAACAATATCTAAGCAATCAAGTTCAGAGCAACATTTAAAATCATCATCATAATCTCCAAGACTTGTCAATCTTTTGCCATGGGTTGCTGTTTTTAAACATTTCAAAATATCATTTTTCCAGACATCCCAAAGTGCCAAAGCAGATTGTAATTCGTCATTCATAATATTAATTTCGAAATCACAATTCTGTTTTAGGTATGAAGCCAAAGCACCAGCCGCTAAAGAATCCTCAAGTGAATAAGAACCTTCCCAACCACTACCAAGTATTAAAACATTTTCACTTTTTAAAGAAATGATTTTTTCGGCAACTGCTTTCCTGTTTGGGAGACCCATAGCAAATAAATGCTTAGCATTTTGAACTTTTTGCAATGATTTAGTCCCATTAGTCGTACTCATAAATAATCTTTTACCATTAACTACTTTTTTTGTAACTGATAAAGGAGAATTTCCCAGATCAAAGCCCTCAATCTTCTTTCCGCCTCTCTCTCCAAGCATTAGTCTTTTTTCAGCTTGCCACTTAATTGCAGATTCTTTTAGTAAATCTAAATCTGCAAAAACTTGTATTGAATCAGCTCCATTTTTTAAAGCCCAAGAAATTGTGGTTGTAGCTCTTAAAACATCAATGACAACTGCAATGTCGGGACTATTTACAGGAACATCCTTTGCAACGTGATAATAAGTAAGATTAATAATCAAATCCTTTTTCTTTTTTTATTATAGAAAACAGTTACTTAATTTGATTATTTTTTTATTAAAAACAAACTTATTGATAATATAAAACTAATTTGTTTTTACAGAAATTTTATCAAGTAATTAATTTGAAAATGAATAATATCCGCACAATAAAAGGTGGAGTTAATTTAAAAGGAAAAGTAAAAGTACCTGGAGATAAATCTATTTCTCATAGAGCTCTAATAATAGGAAGTATTGCTGAGGGTGAGACGACTATTGAGGGGTTCTTACATTCCGAAGATCCACTTTCAACTGCTGATTGTCTAAGAAAGTTAGGTGTAAATATACCAGAAATAAAAAAAAATGAGCCTTTTACGATTTCAGGATTAGGTCTTAATGGTTTAAGAGAGCCAAAAGAAATTCTCAATTGTGGAAATTCAGGAACAACTATGAGGTTATTAATGGGTTTATTAGCCTCACAAGAGGGTAAGAATTTCATCTTAACTGGGGACCCTTCTCTTAACGAAAGGCCAATGAAAAGAGTTGGCAAACCGTTATCTTTGATGGGTGGCAAAATTTATGGAAGGGAAAGGGGTAACAAAGCTCCAATCTCAATTGATGGGGAAAAACTTAAGGGATGTGTTATTGGCACTCCAGTTGCAAGTGCTCAAGTGAAATCTGCAATATTATTGGCAGGCCTCAATGCTTCTGGAACTACTTCTGTAATTGAACCAGCATCTTCCAGAGATCACACTGAAAGAATGCTAAAAGCATTTGGAGCAGACATCAGTATCAGAGGAGAATTAGGAAGAAATATAGTAATCAAGTCAGGTAGCAACTTAATTGGTCAGAGAATATTGATTCCTGGAGATATAAGCTCTGCTTCTTTTTGGATGATTGCTGCATCTATTGTTCCAAATTCAGAGGTTTTAATTCAGAATGTAGGATTAAATCCCACTAGAACAGGGATTTTAAATGTAATGGATTCAATGGGGTGCAATTATGAGATCCTAGATAAATCGACTATTGCAGGTGAACCTATAGGATCTATTAAAGTAAAGACTTCAAATAATTTAAGATCGTTCACTATTGAAGGAGATATTCTCCCAAAACTTATAGATGAAATTCCTATACTTACTGTGGCTGCCTGTTTTTGTAATGGAGTTTCTGAAATTAAGGATGCACAAGAATTAAGAGTTAAGGAGACAGATCGATTAAAAGTCATGGCACGACAGTTACAAAAATTCGGCGCTGAAATAACAGAAAAAGAGGATGGGTTAATTATTAATGGGCAGTCAAAATTTCATTCTGCGGAGGTAGATAGTGAGACAGATCATCGAGTAGCAATGAGTCTTGCTATTGCTTCACTTCTTGCAAAAGGTACCTCAAAAATCATGAGATCTGATGCTGCTAGCGTCTCGTATCCCACTTTTTGGGAAGAGCTGGCCAAACTAACTTACTAGCCTAAAAAAGTTTTTGTCTGAATTAATAGAAGTATTAACTAAAGATGGTAGTTACTCTTTAAGAAGTGTGTTTTTTCAAGAGAATTTCCATAGTTTTTTGGGAGCATTAGAGGAAACAAAGTCAAAGTTTACAGCTACTTCTAATTTGCAAAGATTTAAGGGCAAATCTCTTAATGTTTTGGATATATGTTTTGGTTTAGGATACAATTCCGCTTCTTTATTAGATGAATTAATTAAACAAAAATCATATTTAAATTTGTATGCATTGGAGATTGATAAAAAGCCTCTTGAATATTCGCTTAGAAATAAATCTTTTATTAAATTATGGGATCCAAAAGTCAAAAAAATATTTGAATCACTTTATCGAAAAGATTACTTTGAGGATCAATTTTTTAAATGCAGTATTTTGTGGGGTGATGCTAGAAAAAAAATCAACATTATTCCTTCCCATATTAAATTCGATCTGATTTATTTAGATGGTTTTTCTCCTCAAAAATGCCCACAAGTATGGACGATTGAATTTTTATCCAAAGTAACAGAAAATCTCAATCCTTATGGTTATTTAATAACTTATTCTTCATCAGCGGCAGTAAGAAAAACACTAAGAAATCTTGGATTAGAAATTTTTACTATTAAGCCAAGTTTTAAAAACAGGCCTTTTTGGAGTCAGGGAACTGTTGCAATAGCAAAATTTGATAGGAATAAATTGAAACCTAATTTCAATTTTGAAAAGTTATCTTTAATGGAAGAAGAACATCTCTTAACTAAAGCTAGTATTCCATATAGAGATCAAGATTTGAACTCAAGTAAAGACGATATAATCAGAAGAAGGTTAGATGAGCAATTATTCTCAAATCTATTATCTACAAATAAATGGAGAGAGAAGTGGGGAATGACGAAGTTATCCTTTAAGAGTTAGATTTAAATTAGGATTTCAAATAAACATGTTAAGTGTTGCGATATTAGCGGCAGGCAGAGGCACTAGGATGGAAAGCTCATTGCCAAAAGTTTTACATAAAATTTCTGGCAAAAGTCTTTTACAAAGAGTAATTGATTCATGTGTCGAATTAAAGCCCGATAAGATTTTTGTAATTACTGGACACAAATCAAAAGAAGTACAAAAGTCAATCCCAAACGATAAAAAAATCCAAGTTGTTGTTCAAGAACCTCAATCAGGAACCGGTCATGCTATCCAGGTACTTTGTAAAGAAGTAAAAAAACATGAAGGAAAACTTTTGGTACTAAACGGCGATGTGCCACTCATTAGACCTAGTACTTTAAAAAGACTTTTGTATTTACACGATTCAAAAAATGCTGATGTTTCTTTAATCACTACAAAGAAAACAAATCCCCATGGATATGGCAGAGTTTTTTTGAAGGGGAGTTCTATAGAGAGAATTGTTGAAGAAAAAGATTGCAATGATCTAGAAAGAGAAAATCCATTAATTAATGCAGGTGTTTACTGTTTTAACTGGGGTAACTTATCAGAAATAATTAATACCTTGCAAAGCAATAATAATCAAAAAGAGATTTACTTAACAGATACAGTATCTCTGCTAAAAAATTCCTCAAGTCTCGAGGTAGAAGATAATGGAGAGCTTCAAGGAATTAATAACAGAATTCAACTATCAGAGTGCGAGGAATGTATTCAGAATTCAATTAAAGAAAAACATATGCTTAATGGTGTAACTTTCATAAATAAAGCAAGTTGTTCGATTAGTGAAGAAGCTGAAATTGGTAAGGATGTAATAATAGAGGCTAATACACATATAAGAGGAAATACGAAAATAAATAGTCATTGCATTATCGGTCCAAATACTTTTATTGAGAATTCTAATGTGGGATTAAATTGTGAAATTTTAAACTCTACTGTTTATGATTCTCAGATAATGGATCATATAAAAATTGGCCCTTATAGTCATATAAGACCTAATTCCAAAATATCTTCCCATAGCAAAATAGGTAATTTTGTAGAGATCAAAAATAGTCAACTAGAGGAAAAATCTAAAATAAACCATCTAAGTTACATTGGTGATTCTATTATTGGAAGATCTACAAATATTGGAGCAGGTACTATAACTGCAAATTTTGATGGACTGAAAAAACATCAAACAAAAATTGGCAAAAATTCCAGTATTGGAGCAAACACAGTTTTTGTAGCACCTATAAATCTAGGGGAATCAGTAACAACAGGTGCTGGTTCAGTAATCACAAAAGACTCTAAAGATAATTCATTAGCGATCTCAAGAACTAAGCAAGTAAATATAGAGAATTGGAAAAAAAGAAATCCTGATTTAGTTAATTAATTCAATAATTTTTTCAAGTTGCCAACATCTGCTCCCTTTTATGAGAACAGAATCACCTTTTTTTGTAGAGTTGTTTATCTCTTGAGGTACATCTTTAATATTATTTAAAACTAAGAATTTATTCTTATCTTTTAGATAATTGGAGTAAATTTTTTCATTTTCTTTATCGCAAATAAATAAACACTTTTTTATGTCTGAATTATTTATTAAGTTGAATATTTCTTTGTGATACTTTTCAGATTCTTTTCCCAATTCTTGCATACTTCCAAATATGAAAAATTTATTTCTCGGTTTTTCAAGTAGGGTTTTAATACATGCTTTTACTGACTCCGGCGAAGCATTATATGATTCATCATATATTGTTGTTTTTACTGATTTAAGAATTTTATTTCTTCCACCTAAACTTACAAAATCAAATTTATTAAAACTTGCAAAATCTATTCCTAGCTCTTTAGCAACTGCATAAGCAAATAAGAAATTCGAAGCATTGTGAAATCCCTCAAATGAAATTTCAAAGGTATTTTCTTCAATTAAAATTGTTTTATTCGAAGGATTATAAAATCCTCGCAAATTATCATCTTTCTTAAAACTATCCTTTTGATTTTCTATATTTAATAGTTTTACTTTTATCACTCTACCTTTCCAAAATCCTTTTAAAGTTTTTTCTAGAAATGGATCATTTGCTGGAATTATTACAACTCCCTTTGGATTTAAGAACTTACTAATTTCACACTTTGCATGAGTAATATTTTTTTTTGAGCCCAACAATCCAATATGAGCTGTCCCAATATTAGTAATAACTGCAATATCGGGTTCACTATATTTAGATAAATTCTCGATCTGTCCAAGACCTCTCATCCCCATCTCAAGAACTAAAACTTTATCTTCTATATCTGTATCAAGAATAGTAAGACCAACTCCAATCTCATTATTGAAATTTGCTTGAGATAACTTAACTCTTCCAAGTTTTTTTAAAACTCCACCAATCATTTCTTTTGTTGTGGTTTTACCCACTGAGCCAGTTATTGCAACAATAGGGATATTTATTTTTTTTCTTTTTAGCAATGCTAATTTTTGAAAAGCCTCTGTTGTGTCATTTACAACCCAATAAGGGAAATTACTTGGCAGTAATCTCTGCATCCCTTTTTTAATTACAACAGATTTAACTCCTTTATTTAAAACCTCTGGAAGAAAACTATGTCCGTCAAAATTTTTACCCTTGATAGCTATAAAAAGATCATTTTTTAATATAGTTCTGCTATTAATACTTATATTCTTAAAATTCAAAAAATCACTTTTACCCTCTCTCAGATTTCTAATATCCCCCAAAACATCGTTTAATTCTGATAAAGAGAATTCCATTAAAAAATTAAGTCATACTTTTTTTAAAGATGGATCAGCTGATTGTCCGTAAGAAAATTTTTCAACTTCAGCAACATCTGGCGTTGGTTCTTTTATTCCGCAAACATCCTTATACATAACTTCGTATTCAAGAGCTGATCTTTGCCAACTAAACTCTTGGCTCATGGCTCTTTTTTGCAGTAATTCCCAACTATCTTTATGCCTAAAGGCTTCCCAGGACCTTACTAAAGAAGTATAGAAATCTATAGGTTCAAAGCGATCAAAGCAAAATCCTGTACCATTATTATTTTCTGGGTCATGAGGTAGAACTGTATCAACTAAACCTCCAACTCGCCTTACTATAGGGATAGAGCCATATCTCATAGCAAGGAGTTGACTAATACCACAAGGTTCAAATCTACTTGGCATTAAAAATGCATCAGAGCCACCGTAGATAAGCCTCGATAAAGAATCATCATAGGTAAGAAATACTGAGAATCTTCCTGGGTAATCTAATGCCAGTTGCCATAATCCAGACTCTAAATATCTATCTCCAGTCCCTAAAACAGCAATTTGAGAATCTGTATAGGCTAATAGTCTTCTTGAAACTTGTAAAAGTAAGTCAACCCCTTTCTGATCAACTAACCTACTGACCATACCTAAAAGATATTTTTTAGGATTAACTTCGAGACCCATTTCTCTTTGCAGAATTTTTTTATTTTCTAACCTATTTTCTAAATTCTTAATACTGAATTGTGCAGGTAAAACTGGATCTTTGGCTGGATTCCATTCATCAAGATCTATGCCATTAAGAATTCCCCTTAATTTCCCAGAAATGTAATTAAGTAATCCTTCGAGGCTTTCCCCGTATTCATGGGTTTTAATCTCATCTGCATAAGTCGGAGAAACAGCATTGACCCTATCTGCGTACAACATTGCCGCAGCCATCGTGTGGTCTCCATGCATATACCAAGGACACCAAGTCATTTTTTCAAGTTTCCACCTCCAAGGGCCTTGGTATTTTAAATTATGAATTGTAAAGACAGTACTAATTTCGGGATCCTGATGCATCCACACAGGAATCATTCCAGTGTGCCAATCATGGCAATGGAGAACTTGAGGTTTCCAACAATTCCAGGCAAATTCTGCAGTGGCACTAGCAAAAAATGTAAAGCGCCAGTCCTCATTTTCGCCTCCATATATTTGGTCAGAGTCAAATGTTGGATGACCCACTAGGTAAATCACATAATTATGAATGGGATGTTTTGCTTCATATACGGCAAAATCAGTGCCCATTGTATTTGCTCTAAAGACTGGTTCATTCGATACCTCTAAAAGACTCCACAATTTTCCATATCCTGGAATTATTACCCTTACATCGTGACCAAGTTTTATCAAAGATGGAGGCAACGAACCAACTACATCTCCCATACCTCCAACTTTGATCATTGGAGCACATTCAGCAGCGGCAAGAAGAATTCTCATTGATAATTATTTAAAAAAGTTCTTTTGAAAAATAAACTAGGGTGTCCACTCATAGTCAGAAAAGTCTGGTGGACGCTTTTCAAGGAAGGCATCTCTACCTTCTTGAGCTTCTTCAGTCGAATAGAATAATTGAGTTGTGTATCCAGATAATTCTTGAATACCTGCAATCCCATCATTCTCTGCATTGAATGAAGCTTTAAGAATACGAATAGCAGTTGGACTATTTCGTAAAATCTCTCTTGCCCAGACTACACCCTCAGCTTCTAATTCTTCAATCTTTGTAATTGCATTTATCAAGCCCATCTTCAGAGCTTCCTTGGAATTATATTTTCTACACAAAAACCATATTTCTTTTGCTTTTCTTTGACCAACAAGTCTTGCTAAATAACTAGATCCAAAACCCGCATCAAAACTACCAACTCTTGGACCTGTTTGACCAAATATTGCATTTTCAGAGGCGATACTGAGATCACAAATTAGATGAAGTACCTGCCCTCCTCCAATTGCGAAACCAGGAACTAAAGCAATAACCACTTTAGGCAAACTTCTAATTAATCTTTGGAGTTCAAGTACATTTAATCTCTGCTTCCCTTCATCATTTTTATATCCATTTTTACCCCTTACACTCTGATCACCTCCAGAGCAAAAAGAATAAATGCCTTTCTTGTCAGGTCCCGCACCTGTAAAGAGAACTACACCAATAGTTTCATCATTTCTTACGATATTAAATGCGTCAATGAGTTCATCTATAGTTTGTGGCCTAAATGCATTTCTTTTTTCAGGACGATTAATTGCAATTCTAGCGATTCCCTCACCTGATTTGTGAAACAATATATCCTCATATGATTTGCATTCTGACCAATTTAAAGTTGTTTTTCCAGGTAATACTTTCATGAAATCTAATTATTCAAAGATAGAAAATGATAAATTTAACTGCCAATTATTTTTTCTAGCAAGGCATTTTTTTCACAAATTTCATTTTCTGGATCAACATCAACTTTAATTATTACAGATTTCTGGATAGAAATGCTCCAATCTAATGCCTCTCGTAATTTTTTAAAATTTGCCACACTTTTAAAGTTTACTTGATAGCCTTCTGCAAGTTTTGGCCAGTTTATTTCTTTTGGCATAAGAAATAGTTTTTTTAGTTCATCTTCTTTTAAATTTTTTTTATAAATACGATTAAATATATTTCCGCCATTATTGTTTATTAAAAGAATTGTTAAATTCATGTCGATTGAATTTTCAATCAGCCAACCGTTTATATCATGAATAAAAGCCAAATCTCCAGTCACAAGAAGTAGAGGATTTTTAATTCTAGAAATACCTAATGCAAGAGATAAAGTACCGTCTATGCCAGAAGCGCCCCTAAAGCTGAAACAATTTCTTGTTAAAGTACCATTTTCTGAAAATGTGAGCCAATCTCTAATCGGGCTACTCGCAGAAAGCATAATAGGATTTTCAGTAGGCCAAAGTTTTGGAACAAGATTTGCAAGCATATACTCAGTAATTTGATTATCTTGAGTAATTTTCTCTTTTAAAAATTGTTTAATCTGCTCGCCTTCCTCAATTAGATTTAGAGCCATCGGAGTCAGAGACTTTTTGTTTTTCTCATTGATTGATAATTCTTCTAACAATAGAGTAGTGAAATTCGATAGCCCAAAATCATATTCAAAGGATTTTTTTATAGGGTCCAATTTTCTATAGTTTTTTTCTTTTATAAGAATTTGTATCCCTGTGAAGTTTATTAAAAACTTCTCCAAATCAATTGAGGATGACATAGGGCCAAGCCTCAAAAGTTGATGACAATTTATTGAATTTTTATTTTTTCTTAAGACTAATTCCCAATTCACGACTAGTCCTCTCAAACCAGAATAAACACCTGAAACAGGATCAGCAAATACTGGCCAACCAGTAATCTCTTGTAATCTTTCTAGAGACTTATTGAAAGAAGTTAAATCATTTATGGAACCTTGATAGGGACCTACCAAAATAATGCCGGATTCATCTAAATTTAAATTTTCTGAAATTTCGAAGAATTTGTTTTTATCAGACTTTATTTCAACTTCCTGAAATATATATTTTTTCTTTAAATAAATTCTTTCAAAAACCTCTAAAACATTTTTTTTATTAAAAAATGAAATATCTAAAGGCCTATCTAAAGGAATATTTAAATGAATAGGACCAGGAAAGGTTGATATTTGTTTCTCAATAGTTCGAACTAAATTCAAGATTTCATTTTCTTGTGTTTCATGAAGTCCATTTAGATTTGTACTTAAAACTCTTCTGCAGACTGAACTCAAAAAATCTTCTTGATTTACTGTTTGATTAGCGCCACAATCTTTTAATCTTAAGGGTCTATCAGCAGTAAGAAATATAATACCTTTACAAGATCGGTCTGCCTCAACTGCTGCGGGCAATAAGTTACTTACAGCAGTCCCAGAAGTCGTAATAACTATAGAGAGATTACCTGATGCAGCAGAAATCCCAAGAGAGTGGAATCCCGCAGATCTCTCATCTATTGAATTAAAAATATTTACCAGTCCTAATTTATTCAATTCTCCAGCAGCTATTGCTAAAGGTGCTGATCTACTTCCAGGACATATTATTAAATTTTGAACTCCTATTTTTATAAGAAGATTCAAAAGTTGTAAACTTCTAAGAAAATTTTTGCATTCAATAGATGATGTCATAATTTATATAAATGCTTTGGGATTTTCCTTATAACTGAATTAAATAAAACATGTCTACAACTCAAGAAAAAAGAAATTCAATAATAAAGGATTTAAAAAATCTTTTAATTTGGATATCTATAGCTTTAATTATACGATGGCAGGTCATAGAGCCAAGATGGATCCCATCTGGTTCAATGCTTCCAACTCTTCAAATACAAGATAAAATTCTTGTTGAGAAACTAACCCCCAAAATCACATCCAAATCAAATCTTTCAAAATTAAAAAATAAAATAGTTGTTTTTAACGTTCCGGAACAATTAATTAATGCTGGTTATGAAGCAGATACTGCACTAATAAAAAGAGTAATTGGAATTCCTGGAGACAAGGTAGAAGTAAGAGATGGTAACCTTTACTTAAATGATATCGCTCAAAACAATTACGTTTTTGACAAAAATATTAATTATTCAATGGGGCCTTTTATTGTCCCAGAAGAATCATTATGGGTGATGGGAGATAATAGAAATAACAGTTTGGACTCACATATTTGGGGATTTTTACCCTATGAAAAGGTAATTGGTAAAGCTATTTTTAGATATTGGCCGTTCAATAAAATTGGACCTATTCGGTTCCCTACCCTTAATAATTTAAATTAATGGGTACGTGATGTTGTAGGGTTTTTATATCTTGAAGTTGTAGAAATGTTTAATCCAGAATTTCTTGCTACTGAAAATAATGATCCAAACGATGAAAATGATTTAATCCAATATTTACAAAAACAATCTCCAGAAGTTTTGCAAAGAGTAGCAAAATCAGCTAGCGAAGATATTCAAGAAATTATTAGACATAATGTTCAAGGTCTTCTTGGAATGCTTCCTTCAGATCAATTTGATGTAAAAATAACATCTTCAAAAGACAACATTGCTAATTTATTATCTTCTGCAATGATGACAGGATATTTCTTAAGACAAATGGAGCAAAGAAAAGAGCTGGAACAAACTTTTAAAAATGATGAAAACATGTCTATTGAAGAATAGTTTTTAAAGATTTACTTCTTCAGGAATTATTCCTAGTTCAAACAACTTTTTATATAATCCCATTAAAAATTTATTATCCTCAGGAAGTTTGTCCCATTGATGGGAATTAATTTCATTAATTAATTTTTGACAATCTTCTATTGTAAATTTTATTGGGGCCGTAAAATGAGCTGGAATTAAATATTCCATATCCTCAAAAGACTTGATATTTTCTAACCATTCAAGTAAAACTTTTTTTGAACGCGGAAAAATTAATTTTTGTAAAACTGGTGCAATTTGAATCTTAGGAGTATCTTTACCCATTATTTCAATAAGAGAGGATTCCCAATCTTCATCCCATAAAAAGGGATAAATACCGAAATGAGATCTCCAATTTCTAAGATCTTTTTTGAATGAATACTTAAATATTTTTTTTAAAGGTGGAATATTTAATTTACCTGGTTTTAAGAAAGAAGAAAACAAGACTAACCTTTTCCATCCTTTTTTTCTTTGTTCAATGGAGTCAATCAAAGGTTCATCTCCTCTCTCTCTAGCATGAAAAAGAAGTGGTGTTGGATCAAAATTAAATATCTCAGGAGGTGTTGAGTCTATTCCAACTATTGCATCTGTTACATGAAGAGTTTTTGTAGAATAATGAAAACAGCTTATCTCCTGATATCTTCCAAGACCTAAATTCAGTGGACCTAATGAAGACCACTCAAAGGAGTTTGAATGTGGAGTACCATCCTCAAACAATATTCTTGATCTTTTTGATGGAATTCCTAAAAAATCAAGTGGGAGATTTATGGGGAAACTCCATTGTCCAGGACAAAGCCAAATTTCTGCATCTTTAAAAATTCTTGAAAGAGCAGGCAGTCCGATTTTATGTTCGAGTCCAGAGGCACTCGGTAGAATTATTGTTTTAACGTTGCCGTGAATCGCAATTAGTTTTTCTAACTTATTTGTTAATTCATTTGTCGGAGGTAGTGGATTTATTAGCATCAATCCATCATCAACCTTTATTACCGTCATTCTTATTGGAACCGCAACATAATAAAGTCCCTGTATTTGTTCCAAGGACCATATTTGATCAGGAATTAATTCTCTGAAGATTGTTTTCTTTTTTCCATAAGGATATAGGGGGAATAATGGCCACCAATTCCATTTTTTATTTAAAGTTTCTTCCAACACTATCATTTATACCCAGCAAATAATTTCTTTAACTTAAATATTCCGTATCTTGGAGCGAATAAAAAGGCAAATAAAAATATAAAAGTTTGTGCCAAGACAATTGATCCACCTGTTTCAAGATCAAACCAAAAACTAACATAGATTCCTATTAGGCTTGAGATAATTGCACTTAATACTGAAATTACTGTCATATTATCGAACTTATCCGTCAGTAAATATGCTGTAGCCCCTGGTGTAATCAACATTGCAACTACTAAAATAATTCCAACAGACTGTAAGCCCACCACAGCTGCCAAAGATAAACATGTGAGCAATAAATAATGAAGAAAAAACACGTTAATCCCAACTGTTTTTGCATGCCTAGGATCAAAACAATAAAGCATTAAATCTTTTCTAAAAATTGATAAAAGGATTACTACCAATAAAGAGATTAATATGGTTTGTTTTACATCTGAAAGTGATATTCCTAATGGACTACCAAAAAGGATAGAATGCAGATCAATATTACTTTTAATCTTAGAAACCAATACTATTCCAAGAGCGAAAAATCCAGTAAATACCAACCCAATAACAGTATCTTCCTTAACTCTAGATTTCTGCTTAATAAACCCTATCAATGCAACAGAACCAACCCCGAAAATAAATGCCCCTAACGAAAAAGGAAGACCTAATGCATAAGCAACCACTACACCAGGCATTACCGAATGTGACACTGCATCTCCCATTAAAGCCCATCCTTTAAGAGTCAAATAACTTGATAGAAAACCACAAACAGCTGCAACCAATGAACTCATAAGAAGTGCTTTTCTCATGAAATCATGAGTTAAAGGATCTTTGATGAATGAATCTAAAGTTAAAAAAGAACAGAGCTCCATACAATTTAAAATTTAGGATTCAGGTCCAAACAAGGAATCAGGTGAGATCCCTCCAAAAGTAGTTGTAATATTTTCAGGGGTAAACACTTCAGAGGTTTCGCCATAAGCTACAACAGTTTTATTTATTAAAAGAACCAAATCACAAAATTCACGGACATGAATCATATCGTGCGTTGATAATAATATGGTTTTACCCTCATTTTTAAATTGAATAAATAATTCCGAAATAAGTTTCTCAGTTCTTATATCAACACCTGAAAAAGGCTCATCAAGAAGTAATATTGATGCTCTTTGCGCAATTGCTCTTGCCAAAAAAGTTCGTTTTCTCTGACCTCCAGATAAGTTTCCAATAGGTGTAGATAAATGATCAGTAAGATCAACTCTTTCAATAGCATCTTTAACTGCCTGAACATCAGACTCTCTAGGACACCTAAAAATATTCATCGAACCATATCTTCCCATCATCACTACATCCCAAACACTTATTGGAAATTGACTATCAATTCCCTCATTTTGAGGAACATAAGCAATTGTCTGATCTTTTTGAGCAGATCTTACTGACTCTCCATTTATTCTAATTTTTCCCTTTGAAATATTTACAAAGCCAGTTAAAGCATTAAAAAAAGTTGTTTTACCAGCACCGTTCATCCCTACTAACCCACAAATCTGGCCAGGTTTTAATCTTAAATTGGCATCATACAAAGCCACCTTACCGTTGTAATCTACGCAAATATTCTCTGCCTCAATCCTAAAGTTTTGATAATTGATTGTTTCCATAATTCAAAAAAGCCCTTTTTTTATCAAATCCAAATTATGCTCAAGCATTTTTATATAGGAACTAGCAGGCCCACTATCATCAGATAATGAATCAACAAAAAGATTTCCTCCAAAATTAGCCCCAGTTTCGTTTGCAACAACCATTTGAGATTCGTTACTTACAGTAGTTTCGCAAAATACAGATGGAACATTTTTTTCTTTAACTAGTGAGATTGTTCTTGCCATTCTTTTAGGAGTAATTTGACTCTCAGCGTTAACTGGCCACAAATAAACTTCCTCTAATCCATAATCATTTGTTAAATATGAAAAAGCACCTTCACAACTTACTAGATACCTCCTGTCTTTATTTAAGTTATTAATAAAAAGTGAGAATTCTTTATCTATTTTAGATAGTTTATCTTTATAAATTTTTCCATTTTTTTCAAATAATGTCTTTTTGGATGGCCTCAATTCTGATAAAGAATCCACGAGAATATCTACGTATAGGATTCCTCTATTTGGAGAAATCCAGGCATGAGGATTGGGTTTCCCTTTATAAAAATCTTCACTGATAAAAATAGGATCTAAATCTTCCGCGACAGTAATTCTTTTAACTTTTAAATTAGAAACAAATTTTTCAGCCCATAATTCAAATCCAAATCCATTATCAATAAAAACAAAAGCATTTGAGGCATTTACCAAATCGCTTGGAGTTGGTTGGTAGCCATGAACTTCAACTCCAGGTTTCGTTATTGATCTAACAATAAATTCATCTTTAGCGACATTGCTAATTATGTCCGCCAAAACGGTGAAACTTGCCAGAATTACTTCTTTAGTTTCATTTTTATTTGATATTCTCTTACATGATCCTGAAGCAAGAGAAAGCAGAAGTATCAAACTTAAAAAAAGAATATTTTTTTTCATATTTAACATTCATCCTTAGATTATGAACTAAAAGATAGTTTCATAAGTGGTTTCCTTAGATCAGAAATAAATCCTTTCCAATTTATTTTTTCTTTTTTAAAAGCTTTTTCAACAATTTTTTCAGAATTTTTCTTGATAAAGTCTAAATCAGGTTCTTCTACACCTTTTGTTATTGCCATAAAATCAGCCAAAGAACTTGATACTACTCTTGTTAAATAAGCAGCACTCACAGCCTGAAATGTTCCAGAGACAAGCCAATTTGGGCCATGTAATTTTGTTATGCCAATTAGCGTCTGTCCACTCCATTCAATAACTCCCTGAGCAATTGCAGTCTTTAAAATCTCTTTGGATACTTTATCTAAAATTTCAGGAGACCAATTACATCCCCATATCGACTTAATTTCTTTAATCATTAAAGAATTAAGTACTGTCATTGCCATAACATCAATTGATGGGATAGGAGATAAGAAAACAGTTGTTGCTACAAGAATTTGATTTTTTCTTTGTATAGCCTTTAACTGCATTCTTCTAATCCCTTCAATTTCAGATTGCCAGGCAATATGAAGTTCTTTCAAGAGCCTTTTTTTTGTATTTTCAATATTTTTAGATGAACTTATGAAAAACTTCCTTAAGGAAAAAGGTATGTTGGTTATTTCATTTTTATTCACATCAAAAGTAATAATTTTGTTTAAAAAGTCACTTGAAATTTGAGACTTTAAGTCTTCTATCAGATTTTGGGCTTCTATTTGGTTGGAAGTTAAAGCCACCAACCAGATTGGCATATTTTTTGGGAACTTTTCCAGCCACAAAAAATCATTTGCCGACAAAGGCAAATTTATAAAATACAAGATTGCATCACTCTTCAAAGCTTCTTCTGGAATAACTTGAGAAGAATTGTATTTAGGCAGTTGTTCGTATAAATCAAAGTCAAACTTATCTGCTTTAAAATTACTTTTCAAAACAGATTGAAAACCTTGATAATTTTTTTGTCCAATGCAACTTATTTTTTCTTTTTCACATCTATTTAGAATCGATTCAAGTAGTTTTTGTCTTTTTGAATTTTGTTTTTCTAATTCATTTATTGCTTCAAGTTCTTCAAAAAAATTTAAATCTTCATTACATAAATTTATCCAACCATCTAAATTATTTGGCTCATAAAATTTAGGCTTATCACTTTTCAAGTAAAAATATCCCCCCAAACACAATGCAAAAAATCCTATTGAACCTCCTGCAAAATGAATTAAGTCACTTACAAACCATTCACCAAAACCTAAAAATAATAAAATAAAAAGAAGATTTTTTTTTGGAAATTTTTTGAAATCCTTTAAAAGGTTGTCTTTACTAATATCAAACACAATACTTTATTTTTCTAATTTTATTTTAATGCAAGTTGTGAATGAGAAAAGCAAAATTTCATAAGTCGTTAATCAATAGATAAAAATTTAAGGAATTTAAAAAGACTTATTGCATAACAAGATGCTAAGTTAATAGACTATTTAAATAACTTTAGAAACATCAAGATGTCTAATTCAAATTTCAGCAATAATCCTGGACAAGAAAATTACAGAAGTCGTTCTAACAATGAAAGATCTAATTTCAGAGATAGATCAGGTGGTAGAAGAGATGGAGGAGGATTCCGCATAAGATTGAGTGATAACGAAATGAAAGCTGTTAAATCTATACAAGAGGCCTTTCAATTAAGGTCTACAGTTGCAGTTCTGGGTTTCTCTGTTAGAACACTTAGCGAAATGATCAAAGACGAGAAATTGATTGAATCAATAAAAGAATATGCAAAAAACAATAAAAACTCCTCTCCGAATAGACAATCACAAAATCCTTATGAAGAAAAGACAAAAACAGCTCCTGATCCCTTTGCCAGGCCAGTAAAAAGTACATCAACTGAAGAGATCGAATCTAGCGACTTAGAAGAGGATGTCAAATAAAAAAAGAATCCTTTCAGGAGTTCAACCAACTGGTGATTTACATATTGGGAATTGGCTTGGGGCCATTAATAATTGGGTTACGCTTCAAGAGCAATATGAAACATTTCTATGTGTTGTTGATTTGCACGCAATAACAGCTTCATATAATCCCAAAGAATTATCTAAGAACACTATCTCTACTGCTGCTTTGTACGTCGCTTGTGGAATAGATCCAAAAATATGCTCAATTTTTGTTCAAAGTCAGATTTCAGCACATTCAGAACTTTGTTGGATATTAAATTGCATGACCCCAATAAATTGGATGGAAAGAATGATTCAATTCAAAGAAAAATCCCTGCAACAAGGGAATAATGTATCTATCGGATTATTTGACTATCCAATACTGATGGCTTCAGATATTCTTCTTTATGACGCTGACTTCGTACCAGTAGGCGAGGACCAAAAACAACATCTTGAACTTGCCAGAGATATTGCACAACAGAGAATTAATGCCAGATTTAGTAAGGATAAAAATATTTTAAAAATTCCTCAACCAATCATCATGAAGAATGGTTCAAAAATAATGAGTTTAAATGATGGTTCAAAAAAGATGAGCAAAAGTGATCCTAATGAGGGCAGTCGAATTAACTTATTAGATCCTCCTGAAATAATCACAAAAAAAATAAAAAGAGCAAAAAGTGACAGTGCTATTGGAATTGAATTTAACAACCCTGAGAGACTAGAATCTAAAAATCTTTTGATGATTTATTCAATATTATCTGGCAAAGAAATTTCTCAATGTGAAAATGAATTCTCAGAGACTGGATGGGGGACATTTAAAAAATTAATTACTGAACAACTTATTGAATCACTAGAACCTATTCAGAAAAAATATAAATTATTAATTAATGATCCCTATCAATTAAATAAAATCCTTGATGAAGGGAAGGAAAAAGCTGAAGATTTAGCAAATCAGACTTTAAAAAGAGTTAAATCAAAGTTGGGATTCTTTGAAATGGAGAGATAAATTATGCCAATAATTACTTTGCCTGATGGTTCAAAAAAGGTTTTCGAAAAATCTGTAACTATTCTAGAAATCGCCCAGAGTATTGGCGCAGGATTAGCTAAAGCAACAATTGCTGGGAAAGTAAATGATGTTCTTCTTGATGCAACAATTCCAATAAATAAAGATTCCAAAGTTGTAATAATCACATCAAAAGATAAAGAAGGAATTGAAATAATAAGACATTCCTTTGCTCATCTTATTGGTCATGCAGTTAAACAAATTTACTCTGATATTAAAATGGCGATTGGTCCTGTAATTGAAGAAGGTTTTTATTACGATATTTTTTCTGAATACAGATTTACTCCTGAAGATTTAATAAAAATCGAAAATAGAATTAATAAATTAATAAAAACAAACTATGATGTTGAAATTTTACAGGTTTCAAAAGAAGAGGCAATTAAAACTTTCAAAGAAAGAGATGAGACTTTTAAATTACGAATTATTGAAGAAATTCCTGAAGAAGGTCTCATCAATTTATACAAACATGAAGAATATATCGACATGTGTAGAGGGCCTCACGTACCCAACACAAGACATTTGAGACACTTTAAATTACTTAAATTATCAGGTTCATACTGGAGAGGTAATAGTGAGAATGAATCATTACAGAGAATATATGGAACTGCATGGGCAAAAGAAAAAGAACTCAAAGATTATTTAACAAGAATTGAAGAGGCGGAAAAAAGAGATCATAGAAAACTTGGAAAAAAACATGCACTATTTCATATACAAGAAGAATCTCCAGGTATGATTTTTTGGCATCCAAATGGATGGACAATCTACCAAGTTCTGGAAAAATACATAAGAGAAATACTTAAAAAAAATGATTATTTAGAAATTAAAACCCCACAAGCTGTTGATAAATCTCTTTGGGAAAAATCCGGTCATTGGGAAAAATTTAGAGACGATATGTTCACTACTGCATCAGAAAATCGAACATATGCAATAAAACCAATGAATTGTCCATGCCATATTCAAGTATTTAATCAAGGTTTAAAAAGTTATAAGGATTTACCTATTCGTCTTGCTGAATTTGGTTCTTGTCATAGAAATGAACCTTCCGGTGCACTACACGGCTTAATGAGAGTGCGAAACTTTACTCAAGATGATGCACACATATTCTGCACAGAAGAACAAATTCAAGCTGAGGTATCTACTTTTATAAATCTTGTTTTCGAGGTTTATAAAAGTTTTGGTTTTGATGAAATCATTATCAAATTATCAACTCGTCCTGAAAAAAGAGTAGGTAGTGAAGAGATTTGGGATAAATCAGAAGAGGCCCTTACCAAGGCGCTCGAAAATAAGGATCTAAAATGGGAACTACAACCAGGAGAAGGGGCGTTTTATGGTCCAAAAATAGAATTCTCTTTAAAAGATTGTCTTAATAGAGTCTGGCAATGCGGAACTATTCAGGTTGATTTCTCAATGCCTATTAGATTGGATGCAACTTATGTAGATATTCATAATGAAAAAAGAAATCCAGTTATGCTACATAGAGCAATTTTAGGATCATTTGAAAGATTTATCGGAATTTTGATTGAACAATATGAGGCAAAATTCCCAATTTGGCTTGCCCCTTATCAAATAGTTTTATTGAGCATTACTGATAGAAATATAGAAAAGTGTTTAAAGTTTAATGAATTAATAAACAAAAATGGTTACCGATCAAAAGTTGATATTAGGAATGAAAAAATAGGATATAAAATAAGGGAGGCAACCCTGGGGAGAGTTCCTTTAATTGCAGTTATTGGAGATAAAGAAGAAGAAATTGATTCAGTTGCCTTAAGAGCTTTGGATGGAAAAAATTTAGGAATTTTCAATTTACCTAATCTTTACAAATTAATGGATGAATTAATAGAAAAAAAAGGGAGAACCGAATAATTTTAAATAAATGAATTTTCTCGCATGTGATCTAGGAGGTACTAAGGTACTATTGGGAATATATAAAAGAGATGTAAATGATGATTCGCCTAAGTTAATATTCAAAAAAAAATATATATCTTCTGATTGGGATTCTTTTGAACTAATCCTAGAAGATTTTTTTAAAAATGAATGCCAAAATATTAGTCATCCTTCCTCTGCATGTATCGCCGTAGCTGGTCCTTTATCCAACAAAAAAGCAAAAATCATCAACTTATCATGGAATATTTCTGGAAATGATTTACAGAATAAATTTAATTTTAAAAGCTTCGAGCTAATAAATGATTTCGCAGTGCAAATTTATGGAATACCTTATTTAAAAGAAAATCAATATTCAATTATCCAAGATGGATTACATTTTGAAGGTTCTAATAGTGATTTACATGCCATTGTTGGAGCGGGGACTGGTTTGGGCATTGCAAGAGGCATAATATCAGGAAATAATGTAAAAGTTTTAGCTAGTGAAGGTGGACATGTTGAGTACTCGCCAAAGTCAAAATTAGAATGGGAACTAAAAATTTGGCTTAAGAATTGCCTAAAAGTTGAAAGGATATCTTGTGAAAGAATTATTAGCGGCACTGGTTTATCAAGAATTGCAGAATGGAGACTAAGCAAACCTGATGCCCAAAACCATCCTCTACAAAAATATTACAAAGAAATTAAAATTTTTGACGCTGCGAGAAAAGAACTTCCTGAAAAAATTTGTAAGTTATCTAAAGAAGGGGATCAGCTTATGATTGAAGTTGAGAGGATTTGGTTAGACGCTTATGCCTCTTTATTGGGAGATGTTGCTCTTCAAGAATTATGCTTTGGCGGGTTATGGATTTCTGGAGGGACCGCGTCAAAACATTTCAAAAACTTTAAATCAGATTTATTTATGAAACAATTTTCCGACAAGGGAAGATTAAAAGATATTCTTAAAACAATACCTATGAAAGTAATTTTAGATGAAGAGTTTGGACTTTTTAGTGCAGCCTGCAGAGCAAAAATGCTTTTAAAAACTTAGTAACAAAAAATGTCTATTCCTGAAGTAGGTAAAAAGATAAGGGTAACGGTGCCATCCACTACCGCCAATTTAGGGCCAGGATTCGATTGTCTTGGAGCAGCACTAGATTTGTATAATGAATTTATTTTTACAAGAATTGAAGGCGGTGGAGATAGATTTGATTTAATAATGGAAAGCACAGACGGTAATCATTTAAGAGGAGGACCTGAAAACTTGGTTTTTAGAGCAGCTCAAAAAGTATGGGAGAGCGCAAATATAGATCCTTTTGCCCTTGAAGCAAGAGTTAAATTGGCAGTGCCGCCTGCACGAGGACTTGGAAGTAGTGCTACAGCAATTGTTGCTGGACTAATCGGAGCAAATGCAATAATGAACTCTCCATTGCCCAAAGAAAAACTCCTTGAACTTGCCATTGATATAGAAGGTCATCCTGATAATGTAGTTCCATCTCTACTGGGTGGGCTTTGTTTGACAGCTAAGTCTTCTTCCAATAGATGGAGAATTATTAGATGTGATTGGCACGATTCAATTAAAGCTGTTGTAGCAATACCTGCAATTCGTCTAAGCACAAGTGAAGCGAGAAAGGTTATGCCCAAGAATATACCTATATCTGATGCAGTGACAAATATGGGGGCACTTACTTTATTACTGAACGGCTTGAAAGCAGGAAATGCGGAACTTATTAAAGAGGGAATGTTTGATAAGCTACATGAACCTTACAGATGGAAACTTATTAAAGGTGGACTAGAAGTCAAAGATGCCGCATTATCTGCAGGTGCTCTAGGATGCGCAATTAGTGGGGCTGGGCCAAGTATATTAGCTTTGTGTAAAAAAGAAAATGGTAAAAATATCAGTCAAGCGATGGTGAAAGCATGGGAGAAGTCAGGTGTAGCTAGCAGAGCACCATTCTTAAACGTACAAACAAGAGGCAGTCAATTTAGCACTATCTCTGCTAAGTAGTTTTACTTAGGCATTTTTAATGTTATAGTCTCAAGCTAGTACATCTTCAACTAGAATAAAAAAATTATTCATTACATAAATGAATTTAGAATCTTTTCCTTGGCTATCATCTATTGTTTTACTGCCTTTAATTGGGGCATTAATAATGCCTTTCTTGAGTTCAAAAGAAGGAGAAGATAATACACTCCCTAGAAATACCTCATTAAGTTTTTTATTTATAGATTTTTTACTAATAATTGGTGTACTTTTTCAAAAATTCAATACTTCTGATAGCTCTTTACAACTGGTAGAAAGAACTTCCTGGTTACCATCAATAGGCTTAGAGTGGTCTCTTGGCGTAGATGGTTTATCTGCTCCATTAGTAGCTTTAAGTGGGCTAATTACATTTTTATCAGCCGCAGCTAGTTGGAAAATTAAGAAAAAATCGAATCTATATTTTGCTCTTTTATTAGTTCAAGCATCAGCACAGGCACTAGTTTTTCTTTCTCAAGATTTCCTATTATTTTTCTTGGCATGGGAACTTGAATTAGTTCCGGTATATCTTCTCATCGCGATTTGGGGAGGGAAAAAGAAATTATATGCCGCTACTAAATTTATTCTTTATACAGCTTTAGCCTCTTTACTAATACTCATCAGTGGGTTAGCAATTGCCTTGAGTGGTGATACCTTTACTTTAAATATTACTGATCTAACAAATAAACATGTAACAGGCAGCCTAGCTTTATTATCTTATCTAGGATTTTTAATTGGTTTTGGAGTAAAACTTCCTATCTTTCCGTTACATACTTGGTTGCCCGATGCACATGGAGAGGCCAATGCACCAGTCTCGATGTTACTAGCTGGAATACTCTTAAAAATGGGAGGCTACGCTCTCCTAAGATTCAACGTTCAAATACTACCTGAGGTACATCTTCAAATTGCACCTGCATTAATTATTCTTGGAATCATTAACATTATTTACGGAGCACTAAATGCATTTGCACAAGATAATGTTAAAAGGAGGATTGCATGTAGCTCAGTGAGTCATATGGGTTTTGTTCTATTAGGAATTGGAGCAGTAGATGCACTAGGTATAAGCGGTGCGATGCTCCAAATGATCAGTCACGGACTTATCGCTGCAGCAATGTTTTTTGTTACAGGCTCATTCTATGAAAGAACAAATACTCTTTCCATACCAAATATGGGCGGTTTAGCAAAGGTCTTGCCAATAACTTTTGCTTTTTTCTTAGCAAGCTCTTTGGCCTCTCTAGCACTTCCTGGGATGAGCGGTTTTATAAGTGAAATAACTGTATTTTTAGGTATCACCAGCCAAGAAGGCTTTAGCTCTATTTTTAGATCGATAACGATTCTTATCGCAGCAATTGGTTTAGTTTTAACACCAATATATCTACTATCAATGTGCAGAAGGGTATTTTTTGGCCCCAGGATTCCTGCACTAGCTACAGTTAAAGAGATGAATGGTAGAGAATTGACGATAGGTTTCAGTTTATTGTTGCCTACTTTAGTGATAGGGTTTTGGCCAAAAATCGCCATAAATTTATACGAATCTTCAACCAATGCTCTCAGTCAGCAGCTTACTTTAGCTAAATTGGTTGGACTAATCCCAACTTTATTTAACTAAACTAAGCTAATAAATGAATACCTCAATTTTTAGATATGGAGAATTACCCGAATTTAAAAAATTTACTCCAGAAAACATAAATAAACAATTCCCCATAGTACTTAAAAAGATCGCCGAAGACTTTCAAAACATTGAGAAAAATCTATCTAATTATTTGATTCAAAATGATTTAAATTGGGATAAGGTAATAAATCCTTTAGCTGAAGTCAATGAAATTCTTAGATGGAGTTGGGGAGTAATAAGTCACCTAAATGCTGTAAATAATTCTGAAAGTCTTAGAGATATTTATTCAAAATTTCTTCCAGAGATCATTAGCTTGAGTAACAAATTCGGACAAAGTAAAATAATTTATAATTCTCTAGTGAAACTTAAAGAGACAAAAAACTTTGATCAAATTAAAAACAGAATTTTAGATAAAGAAATCCTTGAGATGCAACATAGAGGGATTTCATTACAAAAAAAAGATCAAGAAGAATTTAATAACATTTCAGAAAAGCTTGGAAAGCTATCAACAGACTTTAGCAACAATGTTCTTGATGCCACTAAAAAATGGTTTTTGATACTAGAAAAAAAATCTGAAGTCAATGGTCTGCCTGAACGAGTACTTGAATTAATGGCAATTTCTGCACATAACCACTTAAGAAAAGATAAAGAAGTCGATATCAAAAATGGTCCTTGGAAATTAAGTCTTGATATTCCAACTTATACATCATTTATGGCATATGCCACCGACCGTAACCTTAGAGAGAAACTATATAAGGCATTCGTTGGTAGAGCATCTCAAGGGGAAAAAAATAATTCTCAAATCATTGAAGAGATATTATTTCTTAGAACTAAACAGGCTAATCTTCTCGGTTATAAAAGTTGGGCAGAACTAAGTTTGTCAACGAAAATGGCGAAAGAAATTAAAAATGTTGAAAACCTTTTAGAAGAATTACGAGAACCAGCTTACAAAACCGCAAAAATTGAATTAGAAACTCTCAATAAGTTTTCTAAAGCTAATGGGTTTTCAAAATCACAGAATCTTGAGCCATGGGATATTAGTTATTGGTCCGAACTTCTTAGAAAGGAAAAGCTCAATTTGGATCAAGAGTCTTTGAGACCTTGGTTCCCACTTAATGATGTTTTGAAAGGTTTATTCAAATTAAGTGAAAAGCTTTTTGAAATTAAAGTAGTCGAGGCAACTGATGAGGCACCTCTGTGGAATGATGACGTTTTATTTTTTAATATCCTCAATAAAGAAAATGTCAAAATAGCATCATTTTACCTAGATCCATACTCGAGGCCTGAATCAAAGAGAGGAGGGGCTTGGATGGACGAATGTTTGAATAAAAACAATGTTGGCAAAAAGACCCTTCCTGTAGCTTATCTCGTTTGCAATCAGACTCCACCATCAAAAGATAAGCCGAGTTTGATGAGTTTTGAAGAAGTTCAGACACTCTTCCATGAATTTGGTCATGGTCTACAACACATGCTTACAACTGTAAATCTTCCTCAAGCAGCTGGCATCAACAACGTTGAATGGGATGCAGTCGAACTTCCAAGTCAATTTATGGAAAACTGGTGTTTTCATAAAAATACACTTTTGAATATTGCTAGGCACTATAAAACTGGAGAAAAACTATCCGATGAGAATTTTGAGAAGCTCCTAAAGAATAGAACTTTTAATTGTGGCATGACGACTCTTAGACAGCTACATTTTGCAATTACTGATCTCAGATTGCACAGTAGTATTGATAAAAACAAAGGTAAAACAGCAGATGAAATAAGAAGAGAAATAGCAAAACAAACTACCGTTATTAAACCAATTCAAGAAGATCAATTTCTATGTTGTTTTAGTCATATATTTGCAGGCGGATATTCTGCAGGATATTACTCATATAAATGGGCTGAAGTTCTAAGTGCTGATGCATTTTCAATGTTCGAAGAAGCTGATCTAGAAAACTCTGAAGATTTAGAGTTAATAGGAAAAAAATTCAAAGATACAATACTTAGCTTGGGTGGGAGCTTACCTCCCTTAGACATATTCAAACTTTTCAGGGGAAGAGATCCGCAAACTGATTCCTTAATAAGACACCTAGGCTTATCTGGAGCTACATAATAATTTCATCGATTATTTTATCAACCACAGATTTATTTCTTACAAGATTTCTATGTTTATATACTTTTACTGATATTTTTTTCCCAAATTTTAAATTTGTCCACCAGCCAGGGAAAACCATCAGATCCCAATAAGTAAAGAAATTTATACACTCAATATCATCAAGAAAAATATCATTATTCGCGAGTCCTCGCAAAAACTTACTATTTATTTTCATTTCTGATATTCCTTTAAAAGGGTATTTAGGTATTAATTGAGCCATCAAAGTTCCTTTGTGAGGAGAACCTATAGATATAAATCTTCTTGTTCTTTTATATCCATTAAATTTTTGAAGCCAATGTCTACCAATTATTCCTCCCATAGAAAAACCCAAAATATCTATTTCTTTTTCTAAACCGTATTTCTCTAAAATTAATTCGTTTAATTTATTAGTCAAATCAAGAATTGAAGTCTTTCCATATGAATGCTCAAGATTTGGGGCAAAATATTCAATGCCAATTTTATCAAGTTTTGGGGTAATAGAAGAAAAAATACTTGAAGTATTCCAAAGACCATGAATCAATATGATAGGATTTCTTTTTTCCAATACATTAATTATTTTCAAGAATTCTTACTATTGACACCTTTCCATCGAAACCTGTGATTGGAGGATTGCATTTTGTCAAAATAATTTTAATTTTAGAAAGCTTAAATTCCTGATCAATAATTTCTAAGATTTCATTGGAATATTTTTCAATTGTATAACAATATATTTTCTTTGATTGATCTTTTAAAATTTCAACTAATTTTGAATAGTCAACTGTTTTTTTAATATCATCATTTACTGTACATTTTTCAAAATCAGTCCATAAAAAAATATCTAAAATAAATAGTTGTCCTAATTCCCTTTCTTTATTAAGCACGCCAACCCTAGCCCAAAGTTTAATATTCTCAATTTTTAAAAAAGTTTCCATCTTTAAAATTTTTAAAGATCTTTATGTGTATAGATAGCCTTTCCTGATGAAAAATCATCAACTATATTCCCATTACCTTTTAAGAAATATTTATAAGTGACCAAACCTTCTAGACCTACAGGTCCCCTTGGTGGAAGAGTTTGAGTAGATATACCAACTTCAGCTCCGAATCCATATCTAAACCCGTCCGCAAACCTAGTAGAGCAATTATGAAAAACACCTGAACTATCAACTACATTCATAAATTTATTAGCAATATTTAAATTTTCAGTAATTATTCCATCTGTATGTTTTGAACTATATTTTTGAATATGTGTAATTGCTTCATCGAGATCATCAACAATTTTTATCGATAAAATTAAATCCAAATATTCAGTTTTCCAATCTTCTAAACTAGCCTCATATTTTAACCCTAATTCAACTGATCTCTTGTCTCCAATTAATTTAACATCCTTAGAATTAAACAAAGGGATGGCCTTTTCTAAAAAAGCTGGTGCGATATCTTTATGGACTAATAAAGTTTCGATAGCATTACATGCTGCAGGATATTGAATTTTACTGTCCAAAGCGACTGATAAAGCCATCTCTAGATTTGCCTCAGTATCTATAAACAAATGACAAATTCCATCAGCATGACCTAGCACAGGAATTCTAGTATTCTCCTGAATAAATTTTACTAATTCATTACTTCCTCTTGGAATTATTAAATTAATATATTTCTCAAGATTTAACATCGCCATGCTATCTTTTCTGCTTGTTAATAAACATATTGCATTTTTATCAAGACCTGATTCATTTAAACCTTCTTGCAATGCTTTCACTATTGAAGTATTTGTTAAATTGGCTTCACTACCACCTTTTAGCATTACTCCATTACCTGATCTTATTGCTAATGAACTAATCTGCATCACGGCATCTGGCCTTGATTCAAAAATAATTCCCAAGACTCCAATAGGCACAGTTTTTCTTTCTAAGATCAATCCCTTTGAAAGCTCTCTTCTTATTTGTACTTGATTTACAGGATCAGCCAATTCTCCAACTTTTCTTACTCCTTCAATTCCTGCATTTAATTTTGCTTTTGATAACTTTAATCTAGAAAGTAAAGCACTAGAAATACCTTTTTTTTCTGCACTTGAATAATCAGCATTATTAGCCTCTAATATTTCTTTAGAATTTTTTTCTAGATAATCAGCCATAAAATTTAAGGCTTTAATTCGATTTTGATTTTCAGTCTGACTTATTTTTATTGATGCCGATCGAACTTTATCAGCTTTTTCTAGAAGATCATTTCCTGGTTTAGGAACTTCAAAGATATTAGCCATAATATTTTTTAGCTAATTAAATAATAATTCAAATCAACGATTCTTTAAAGTAAATTTCTTTCTGAGTTAATATCTGAAAAATAATTGGACTTGACTTTTCCAATCCCCATTGGAATCATAAGAGCCTAATAATTCTAAGTTTGGATTTGCCTGAAAAGTCAAAATTCCTAAAGGTGAAATATCATCTCTACCTGGAACGGTTTGAAAGGCAAAATTTATAGCATCAGTGATATCAAGTCCTATTTCGGCGACCCACGCTTGAGAAGAAAATTCCTCATTAGAAGATGATTGACCATCATTTTCTACATCTAAATTTTCATTGGAAAAAATATTATTGAGTGAATCATTATTTTCTATTAATGCTGGATATAAAGATAACTGAAATCTTTCACTAAATGCATCCGCATTATTAAGTTGAGAAATAAATGCTCTATTTATTAAATTTGCAGAATTACCTCCAATCAAGCCAATTATTTTTGATCTGTTATAACTTGGCGTACTCCTTAATTGGATTCTTCTATTTTCATCAGCGAAAGATAATTGATCTAAAAATCCTTCATAAGATGCTTCAATTTTGATAAGCCTTGAGTTACCAATACCAAATGATCCCAAACCACTAGAAGTCGCATTTACATCAAGATCACTTGAGATGTTTGAATCCTGATTATTTTGACTTATAGGTATTATAGAATCTGGAACTTTACTAACCAGAGAAAAATTAATATATGGAACAACACCACTTCTTGATGCAAATAAAATATAATTATCTTTATTTTTATCTAGTTTAAATGGAGTAGTATATAGATTAGCTCTACCTTTTTTAAGATAAATTAGACCTCTAGCATTTAAATCATTGCCTACCTTTCCATTTATATTAAGGTCTAATTTGGTATCTAAATAAGCTTGAACTAATTCTGAATATTGAAGTTTAAAATCTGGACCAAGTTTTAATTTAAGATTATTAAAACTCAAATTATCCAAATAATTAGGCAAAGTTTCTCCCAAAAGAACTGAATTCAAGATTGTTTCATTTGAAATTATTTCAATATTTTCATTATTATTCCAATAGAGTTCTGGCCAATCTTTTTTATCCTCTTTTCGAATAAGATTATTTTCTTTTTTATTATTTTGATTAGTGCTATTAAAATTAATAAATCCGTTGTTAAAAGATAGAGAACCCCCCAGAACAGGTCTTTCAAATGAACCACTTAAATCAACATCAGAATCTATTAAAAAATTAAAATTATCCTTCTTTAAAGTAAATTTATTCGTTATCAAATTAATTTCTGTCTTCTCAGAATCATTCTGACTATAAAAAGGCAAAGACCCTTTTACAAAAATTTTTCCAGAATCTTCAGCCTTCGCTTGTAGATTATTGATCTCTAAAGAGTCAAAATCGAAGATTATTGTACTATTAATATCCTTTATTATATTATTTAAAAAATCAATTTCAGAATCTTTAACTACGATAAATCCATTTAATAGAGGTTTATTTAAGGTCCCTTTTAGAATCACTCTTAGATTCACATCACCTTCTTTAAAGGTAAAGTATTCATCAGCAAAAATATCTATTAACTCAATAAATTTTCCATTCCCAATCAATCTTAAATCTAAGTTTTCAGATTTATTAATAGGTATTAAGCCTTCAATATTGATTGGGATTTCAGAATCATTTATTAAAAGGGAAAAATCGATATCAA
>CACMXO010000013.1 GCA_902617605.1 uncultured Prochlorococcus sp.
TGCAACACAAGAAGAGTTTTGTGAAGCATATAATTTCAAATCAGATTTAGTGAGTGATTATATCGTTGCAGGTAAAACTCCAGAAGAAATTAGAGACTATTTTTGGGGCAAAAATAATTAATTTTGAAGGGGATGAAATAAGGGATGAAATGAAATATTTTTCAGAAAAAACAGTGTCATCCCTTCCTATACCTACTCACTTAGATTTATTCGATTTACTCCCTCTCCGTGATTTATTTAGAAAATTTTTAATTAATATTTGTTTTAAAACAAGTCAAGATCAATATCTTCTAGGTCATAAATAGAATTTAAAATCAAGTCAGCGCCTGCATTTCTAAGATTTGTTTCGTAAGAATTACGTTCTTTTAATCGAGAATCTAAATGTAAATGAGGGGGAGCTATTCCGATACTTATGAATTTCTGAGATGGTATTTCCTTTCTAGCGTTTATTACTGTATTTATATCTGCAATAGTATCTCCTACATATGCAATGGGAATATTTGATTCGCCAATTTTATCTCCAATAAGCTTTTTTGATAAGTTAATAAAACCTTTAGGATCAGGCTTATCAGGGGCATCTCCCATAGATATTAATGGTGGTGATTTTAGTCCAAGTCTTTTTTCTAAAACAAATTTTGCAGAAGCAGACTCTGCACCACTAACAAAACCCCAGATTATTCCATTATCTTGAATTAAATCAAAAAACTTTTTATCAACTAATAACTCCTCATTTGTTATGTAACCCGACCAGTATTTACTATCTTTATTTGGATCTCCACCAAAGTAAAACTTTTCAAAACATTTTACTATCTTCTCTCTTGGAGGAATTTTAAGGTTTAAGTTTTCTTTTTTTATACATCTTTTTATAAGTTCTAAACTTAAATCCCAGTCATTATTCCAGATCCCTTCATTTTTGGCATTATCAATATCTATATAACTTGGCTCCCATCCGGTAAATTTGTAGACAGTTTTTTTTAATGAAAGTCTGTAACTATTCTCTACGCTGCGGATTACCCCATCAATGTCAAACAAAATTAAACCAATTTTTTTCAATTAATTTTCTTTAATCATTATTATAAAAGATTAGTATTCTTATAAAGAAAAAGCAAAGAAAACATTCTATTTATAAAAATTATGGATTAGCAAAACTTAATTTTGTAAATATCCTCTGGGAGTGAGAAATATTTCGTCAACTAAGGTTGTTTGAGAATTGCCAATAATAATGATTGATAACATATCAATCTCTTTAAAAGGAATAGTATTTAAAGTAAAAAATTTTTTGGTTTGATTTTCTCTCCCTACTTGTCTAGCTAATAAAACTGGAGTATCACCATGTCTAGATTGTAAACATATATCTATTGCACTTTTAAGCTGCCAATTTCTCTCAATGGATTGAGGATTAAATAAAGCTATTACAAAGTCGCCCACAAGAGCTCCTTTAATTCTTTTTTCTATTAAAGACCACGGAGTTAATTTATCGCTTAAGCTTACTGAACAAAAGTCATTCATTAATGGTGCTCCACTAATTGCAGCAGCTAATTGAACACTACTTATACCTGGATGTACTTCAAAGTAAGGTCTATATTCTTTTTTGATTTTTTGTAGTAATTC
The DNA here is from genome assembly GCA_902617605.1 of uncultured Prochlorococcus sp. Lineage (GTDB taxonomy): Bacteria > Cyanobacteriota > Cyanobacteriia > PCC-6307 > Cyanobiaceae > Prochlorococcus_A. Next base: position 1,612 of record CACMXO010000013.1, read on the forward strand.
TAAAAGTAAACCTGCCATTCCATAAAATCCAGATTCACCTGAAGAAATTAAAGCCACTTTTATTCCTTCTTCAGCTAGTTTAATTGCTTTACTGCATCTCTCTTTTTCCTCAGTAAGTTTACTTTCAATTAAAACCTGATCATTCCTTTTTAAGGGTTTTATTAAATCTAAATACATTTTGTATCCAATCCAAACAGTACATCTTGAAAGTGCTTTTCTTGCATTATTGGTTAGGAAGGAGATATCACCGGGCCCACTTCCAATAATATGGATCTCACCATGGGTTGGATTATATTGATTTTTTGATTCTGCTACAGCGATAGTTACTGCCCCAGATTGATTTTTGAAAATTCTTTTTTCTTCTAATAATTTTGATTCTTCTCCCGCTGCGAGTAAGCAAGAGGCTTCTGCTACGGAAGGTGTACCAATTTCCTTTTGCACGACATTTGATGGATTTGGAACAATTATTGTTGAAAGATCTTTTTTACTAAAAAACTTTATAGGCAAGTTTTTTTCTTCAGAAAGTTCTAAAATTCCTTTCTCATCTTTTTTTATATCTATAGTTGCAAATCCCGCAATTGATTGCTGCGATAAATTTCCTGACTCCAAAAGATTATTTAAAGAATTTGCTATTAATTCTTTGCTTGTATTTCTTTCACATCCAATGCCAATCCATAATACAGGCGGGTGCCAAGTTGTTCCATGATTTTCGAATATACTCACATCAAATGTTGAATCTGGTTTTTCAGTTTCTTTTTTATCAATTTGATTAATAATCTCAGCTGATTCTGAAGTTTTCCATAAGCTATTACCAGATAATTGTTTGCAAAATATTTCTTCGTTTTTAGCTTGTTTAATTACTAGTTTTGACCAATCTTTTATTTTGCCAGATCTTTTCCACCCCCATTGATTTCCAAATGAATCAAGATTTAAGAGGCTTTGATCATTGGAATTATTAGTTTCTATAATTTCGCCACCAAGTAAATTAGCAATTTGACATGAAATATTTTGCGTATTTGACTGATGCAAGCCAATTAATGGAACTATCTTTGAACATTTGTTATCAATAACTATTACTCCTGGATCTTGATCTTTAGAGGTTAAAAATGGATTTATTATGCGTATTGATGCTGCAATTGAGCCTATAAAAATTATTAAATCTGTCTTCGGCCATTTTTTTAGTAAAATTTCTCTAGGTTTTTGTACTTGAAAAAGTTCATTTTCCTCTCCATCCTCTTTTGAAGAACCCGCAATATATATGTCTTTGACAAATTCGGTTTTTTTAAGCCTTTTTAAAATTTCTTTTGAATTATTAGATAGACCTATCGCAATGCCTTTCAAATTAGAAACTATTTATAGTAACTTTGCAATTATATCCTGTCGCTGGATTTAAAAAATTTTCTTTGAAATATAAAAAAAAATTTAAGAAATTTATATAAATTTTGAGTAAAAATACTCATAATTTAGTCATAGACTAGAATTTAACAAAATATTCATATAGTAACAATCATTAGAACATTTGTTACGTTAATGCATAACGAAAGAATCTTTGCCTTATTATTTTTGAAACGAATATCTAAAGTTCCGAAGGATTCGTTTTCTTGAACATTATCATTAAAAATAGGTTCAAGATCCAATCAATCGGCTTTAATGTCAATTATTTTCGAGGTGCTAGATGACCATCAGCCCACCAGAAAGTGGAGAAAAAAACAAAAAAGTTTTGGAAGATCCTGTCAAGGCCGATCCAAGACCTATTGATTTTGCCAAATTAGATAAGCCAGGATTCTGGTCAAGTAAATTATCCAAAGGTCCGAAAACTACAACTTGGATTTGGAATTTGCATGCTGATGCACATGATTTTGATGTGCATACAGGCGATGCTGAAGAAGCAACAAGAAAAATCTTTTCAGCTCATTTTGGACATCTTGCAGTAATTTTTATATGGATGAGCGCTGCATTTTTCCATGGAGCAAGATTTTCTAATTACTCAGGTTGGTTAGCTGATCCAACTCATGTCAAACCAGGAGCCCAACAAGTATGGGCAATCGTTGGTCAAGAAATGCTTAATGCTGACCTTGGGGCTAACTACAACGGTATACAAATTAGTTCAGGAATATTCCACATGTGGCGAGCATGGGGAATCACTAATGAGAGTGAACTGATGGCTTTAGCAATAGGTGCTGTAGTAATGGCGGCTCTTATGCTTCATGCTGGAATTTTTCATTACCACAAAGCAGCTCCAAAAATGGAGTGGTTTCAAGATATTGAGTCTATGCTTAACCACCACATAGCTGGTTTAGTAGGTTTAGGATCTTTAGCATGGGCTGGCCATTGTATTCATATCGGAGCTCCTACTGCAGCTCTATTAGATGCAATTGATGCAGGCTCTCCTTTAATTATTAATGGAAAAGAAATAGCAACTATTGCAGATATGCCTATGCCGCATCAACTCTGCGATCCACAAATTATCGGTCAGATATTTCCAGGATTAGCAAGTGGTACAGGTAATTTCTTTAGTTTAAATTGGTTAGCTTTCTCAGACTTCCTTACTTTCAAAGGTGGACTTAACCCCGTGACAGGAAGCTTGTGGATGACTGATGTTTCACATCATCATTTAGCTTTTGGTGTAATAGCGATAATAGGTGGTCATATGTACAGAACCAACTACGGTATTGGTCATAGTATGAAAGAAATATTAGATTCACAACAAGGAGACCCAATATTATTCCCTGCCCCTAAAGGTCATCAAGGTCTTTTTGAGTTCATGGCAGAAAGTAGACATGCTCAGCTATCAGTAAACCTAGCGATGCTTGGATCAATAAGCATACTTGTATCTCATCACATGTATGCGATGCCTCCATATCCTTATATAGCTACTGACTACATGACAGTTCTTGGATTATTTACCCATCACATGTGGATAGGCGGATTATTCATAGTAGGAGCAGGTGCGCATGCTGGAATTGCAATGGTTAGAGATTACGATCCAGCAAAACATATTGATAATGTACTAGACAGAATTCTTAAGGCAAGAGATGCTTTAATCAGTCACTTGAACTGGGTTTGTATGTGGTTAGGATTCCATAGTTTTGGACTCTATATTCACAACGATACTATGAGAGCTTTAGGTAGACCCCAAGATATGTTTAGTGATTCTGCTATCCAACTTCAGCCAATCTTTGCTCAATGGGTACAGAGTATTCAAGCATCTGCTGTTGGGACTTCCCTTTTAGCAGGTACTGCAGAAGCTTTACCTCACAAAGCTTTAAGTGAAGTCTTTAATGGAAGTTTAGTAGAAGTTGGTGGAAAGGTAGCTATAGCGCCAATTCCACTAGGGACAGCTGATTTAATGATTCATCATATTCATGCTTTCCAAATCCATGTAACTGTTTTGATACTTCTTAAAGGAGTTCTTTATGCAAGAAGTTCAAGGTTGATTCCTGACAAAGCTTCTTTAGGATTTAGATTCCCTTGTGATGGTCCTGGAAGAGGTGGTACATGTCAAGTTTCTTCATGGGATCACGTTTTCTTAGCTCTCTTCTGGATGTATAACTGTTTATCAATAGTTATTTTCCACTTCTCTTGGAAAATGCAGAGTGATGTTTGGGGACTTACTGGTGGTAATTTTGCACAAAGTTCAATTACTATCAATGGTTGGTTAAGAGATTTCCTCTGGGCTCAAGCTTCTCAAGTATTAACAAGCTATGGTCAATCAATAAGCATGTACGGTTTGATGTTCTTGGGAGCTCACTTTATATGGGCGTTCAGTTTAATGTTCCTCTTCAGCGGAAGAGGATATTGGCAAGAATTGTTCGAATCAATTGTTTGGGCACACAATAAACTAAAGGTTGCACCAACCATTCAACCTCGAGCTCTATCTATTACTCAGGGACGTGCAGTAGGCGTTACACACTTCCTTGTAGGTGGTATAGCTACCACATGGGCCTTCTTCCATGCTCGCCTTTTCGGGCTGGGCTAATAACCTGAACTTCACCTTTTTAATTCAATGGCAACAAAATTTCCATCATTTAACCAGGGTCTAGCTCAGGACCCCACAACCCGACGAATATGGTACGGAATAGCTACCGCTCATGACTTTGAAAGTCATGACGGTATGACTGAAGAAAAACTTTATCAGAAGCTATTCTCTACACATTTTGGACATCTAGCAATAATTGCTCTCTGGGTAGCCGGTAACTTATTTCATATTGCTTGGCAAGGTAATTTTGAGCAATTTGTACTAGATCCAACTCATGTCCGCCCTATAGCACATGCTATTTGGGACCCTCATTTTGGATCTGGCATAACAGAAGCAATGACTCAAGCTGGAGCAAGCGGTCCAGTAAACATCGCTTATTCAGGTCTTTACCATTGGTGGTACACAATTGGAATGAGAACTAACGAGCAACTCTTCCAAGCTTCAATATTCATGAGTATTTTGGCTTGTTGGACTCTATTTGCTGGTTGGTTACACTTACAGCCAAAATTCAGACCTTCTTTAGCTTGGTTTAAAAATGCAGAGTCAAGATTAAATCATCATTTAGCTGTCCTATTTGGTTTTAGTAGTATCGCTTGGACAGGCCATTTGGTTCATGTTGCTATACCTGAATCAAGAGGTCAGCATGTAGGTTGGGATAACTGGTTAACAGTGCTTCCTCACCCTGCAGGATTAGCTCCTTTCTTTACTTTAAACTGGGGAGCTTATGCCCAAAATCCTGATTCTTTAGATCAAGTATTTGGAACAGCTGAAGGAGCTGGAACAGCAATCTTTACTTTCTTAGGTGGTCTTCATCCACAAAGTGAAGCATTATGGCTTACCGATATTGCGCATCACCATATTGCGATTGGAACAGTTTTTGTAATTGCTGGTCATATGTATAGAAATACTTTTGGTATTGGTCACAGCCTCAAAGAAATTACAGAAGCCCATAATACAAGACACCCTAATGATCCTCATAAAGGTAGTTTTGGAATTAACCACGATGGAATATATGAAACTGTAAATAATTCATTACATTTCCAACTTGGATTAGCATTAGCATCCCTTGGTGTAGCAACTTCTCTTGTAGCTCAACACATGGGTGCACTTCCTTCTTACGCTTTTATTGCCAGGGACTACACTACACAATCTGCTTTATATAGTCATCATCAGTACATAGCAATGTTCTTGATGGTTGGTGCATTTGCACACGGAGCTATTTTCTTTGTAAGAGATTATGATCCAGAATTAAATAAAGATAATGTATTGGCAAGAGTTCTTGGAACAAAGGAAGCTTTGATAAGCCATCTTAGTTGGGTAACAATGCTGCTTGGATTCCATACTCTAGGAATTTATGTTCATAACGATGTTGTTGTAGCTTTTGGTAATCCTGAAAAGCAAATTTTAATTGAGCCTGTATTTGCTCAATTTGTTCAAGCTGCTCAAGGTAAAATGATGTACGGCTTTAATGCTTTATTATCTGATCCAACAAGTTCAGCAAGTCTTGCTGCTAATTCATTGCCAGGTAATCACTACTGGATGGATTTGATCAATAGACAAGATGCATTAAGTGCTTTCTTACCTATCGGTCCTGCAGATTTCTTAGTTCACCATGCTATCGCTTTAGGTCTTCATACAACCGCTTTAATACTTATCAAAGGAGCACTTGATGCTAGGGGAACAAAATTAATTCCTGATAAGAAAGATTTAGGTTATGCATTCCCTTGCGATGGTCCTGGACGTGGAGGTACTTGTGATAGTTCATCTTGGGACGCTATGTACTTAGCTATGTTCTGGGCATTAAATTTACTAGCATGGGTAACTTTCTACTGGCATTGGAAACACCTAGCAATTTGGCAGGGTAACGTAGCACAATTTAACGAATCAGGAACTTATCTAATGGGTTGGTTCAGAGATTACCTCTGGTTAAACTCTGCTCAACTTATTAATGGATATAACCCATTTGGAGTTAATTCCTTATCTCCTTGGGCTTGGATGTTCCTATTCGGTCACTTAGTTTGGGCTACTGGTTTCATGTTCCTAATATCATGGCGTGGTTACTGGCAAGAATTAATTGAAACATTAGTTTGGGCACATCAGCGTACTCCAATTGCTAACCTTGTTGGCTGGAGAGATAAGCCAGTTGCACTTTCAATTGTTCAAGCTAGATTAGTTGGACTAGCACATTTCACGATTGGAAACATACTTACATTTGGGGCATTTGTTATCGCATCCACTTCAGGTAAGTTTGGTTAAATTTCCCTTAAATAATTTAAATCACCACTTTTGTGGTGATTTTTTTTGTTTAATTTTAATGTTCTAAATTAAGTTAAAATTGTGTAATTATTATTAGATATAAATGTCAGATATAAAACAATTAATTTCTGTTATCGTCCCTGTTTTCAATGAAAGCGAGAGTATTGGTCTTTTATTGGATGAAGTTATAAATGTAATGTCATCTCATAAATTTAATTTTGAATTGATTGTTGTAAATGATGGTTCTAAAGATAATACTCATCAAGTATTAAAGCAACTAACTCTCAAAATTAAAGAATTGTCAGTAATTTCCCTTCGCAAAAATTATGGTCAAACTGCAGCAATGTCAGCTGGCTTTGATAATTCTAAGGGCGATATTGTTATTACTTTGGATGGTGATTTACAGAATGATCCAAATGATATTCCTTTATTAATTTCAGAGATTAATAATGGTTTTGATTTGGTTTGTGGGTGGAGGTTTGATAGAAAAGATAAATTAATTAATAGAAAGATACCATCAAAAATAGCGAATAAGTTAATAGCTCACGTAACAGGTTTGAAGTTGCATGACTATGGTTGCTCATTAAAAGCATTTAAGAAGGAAATAATAGAAGATATAAAGTTATATGGCGAACTTCACAGGTTTTTGCCCGTTTTAGCAAATATTGAAGGTGCAAGAATCAAAGAAATTAAAGTAAATCATAGGAGCAGGCAATATGGATCTAGTAAATATGGAATTGATAGAACTTTTAGAGTTTTAATGGATTTATTAACTGTTTGGTTTATGACTAAATTTTTAACAAGACCGATGTATGGATTTGGTTTTGTTGGAATTATAAGTATTTTCTTTAGCCTTGCGATAAGTTCTTATTTGATAGTTGTAAAAATAATGGGTGAGGATATTGGAAATCGTCCGTTGCTGATCTTTGCATTAATATTAGGAATTGCTGGTGTTCAATTATTTAGCTTTGGATTGTTGAGTGAACTTTTAATTAGGACATATCATGAAAGTCAAAGTCGTCCAATTTACAGAATTAGATCAATAAACAGTGCTAAGCAAAATTGATTGTTTACTTGAACTGTCTTATTAATAAAGCTGAAATTTCAACGACTTCTGGAGAAATATCTCTTAAGCCTTTTCGTAAAATTGGTAATGTTGATTTATCAGCCAATTCTTCCGCAATTTTTAATGCCTTTAATTTATTTTCTGTATCACCCTGAAAAAGACTAATCATTTTATTTCTTTGAGAATTTTTATAAAATACTGAGTACTTTTTTTCTTCGTGATTGTATAAATAACTATTTTTTTTAGATAGAAATTTATTATTACTTTTTTTATTTTTCTTTAATTTAATAGAATTTAAATTGCTCTGATTTATTAACTTTTTAAAGCTTCTTTTTTTAAAAACCAGAAGTAATATTCCTATAAAAATAATAAGTAAAATTGCGAAAAAATTTAACATGTAAAAAGTTAATAATTTTTATATCATCCAGTAATAAAATTAACATTATTTCGCTGATCAATACTAAAGTGTTTAAAGATGTTTAAAGAACTATGCCATCTGATTTACCAAGTCTTTTACCCTCAATTTTTGTTCCATTAATTGGTATAGCAATGCCTGCTGTTTTTATCGTATTGATTGGAAGATTAATTACAGCAACTGAATAAATTATCAAACACTAAACTATTAAAAAAATGAGCGACTTTCAAAAATCATTCTCTGAATCAACAAGTTCTATTAAGTTTGATGAGAAATACATAGATACTTCTGTACAACCAAATGATATTGGCGTAGCAGAACAATGGGCAGTAAAAACAGTTGCTGATCCTTGTGTTGGTAATTTAGCTACTCCAGTTAATAGTGGTTATTTTACAAAAGCCTTTATAAATAATTTACCTTTTTACAGAGAAGGTATTTCCCCTAATTTTAGAGGTTTAGAAACTGGAGCAGCTTTTGGATATCTTCTATACGGACCTTTTACCATGACTGGCCCATTAAGAAATTCTGAATTTGCTCTAACAGCTGGACTTCTCGCTACTATTGGAGCTGTTCATATTTTGACAGCACTTTTTGTGCTATACAATGCACCTGGTAAAGCACCTAATGTTCAACCTCCAGATGCGACTGTTAATAATCCGCCAAAGGACTTATTTACAAGAGCTGGGTGGGCTGATTTTACAAGTGGATTTTGGTTAGGAGGATGTGGAGGAGCTGTTTTTGCTTGGTTACTTGTTGGGACCTTACACTTAGATACCATAATGCCAATCATTAAAAATATTTGGACTGCTGGTTAATTTCTAAATAAAAGAATAAGTAATATTTTAATTTAATTTAAAGTTGATCTATGTTAATTACCGTATAGTACGGTCCCATCTATAATTTCTAACTACTCTTCCTGCAGAAATAAGTTTAGATTTATAATGCAATGAGATTTTATCATTAGACTTTTTTAGGGTATCTAATCCTATTCCATTTCTGCCAAAATCCATTCCAGAGCTATGGTAATAGAATCCGTCTCCTTTGTAGATTCCAATATGATCACATTTTTCTTCATTTCCAAAAAATAAAAGATCGCCAGGTCGTAGAGTCGCATACGATTCTTTGTAATAAAAAAGGTGCTTACAAAAACTTTTTATTTGAAAAGAATCTCGAGGTATATAAACTTGATGCTTTAAAAAAGCAGTCTGAATTAATCCAGAACAATCAAAATTGGGTCCTAATGTACCTCCCCAAAGATATTTATTATTTAACTCTGATTGATCCTTGATCCATTTTAAAATTGAGTTAACTTTATCTTTTATAAAGAAGTGCTCATTTTCTAAACTGTTATTTTTTTTGAATTCGTATTTCTCAATAATTAATCCATCTAAATCTATCCAACAGACGTAACCATCTTCATATAGTTGAACTAGTATTCTTGAAAATTTATGGTTGTGTTGAAAAATATTTGGATAAATAAGCCTAAAAATTCTATTTTTAAATATTTCAGTAACTAATTTATCTTCTGTTTCATTTTGATACCCCGAAATATTAACTTTTAATTGCCACCAAATAGTTTTTGAAAAATTAGTTTGTTTAAATAGTGAGATAGGATTTTTAGAAATTTCCATACAATGTCCTTTTACTATTTAAGTCAGGAGATGGGTCTAGCCTTAAATGATATTTTAAGGAGAGTATGCTCTCATAATAAAGACTTTTCAAGAGAAGATATTTCGATAACTTGGATTAATTATAAAAGTGAAAATAAAAGTGTATTTAAAGGTTTTGGAACTGGCATTAATAACAAAAAAATGGTTTACCCTGCCAGCATAGTCAAGTTAGTTTATGGCCTTGCTGCATTTTATTGGATTAAAAAAGGCAGTTTATTATTATCAGATGAAATTATTGATGCTGTAGGGAAAATGTTGTCTTTGTCCAGTAATAATGCAACAAGCTTTTTAATTGATTTACTTACTGGAACAACAAGTGGACCTAGTCTTGAAGGCGAACTATGGGAAAATTGGAAATACCAAAGAAATATAATAAATGATTGGCTACATGATTTAAACTGGGAAGAATTGGTTGGTATAAATTGCTGTCAGAAGACTTGGGATGATGGACCATTTGGTCGTGAGAAAGAATTTTATGGATATGATAATAAAAATAGAAACGCTATGAACTCTGATTCAGCTGCAAGGGTTTTGGAGGAAATTATGATTCATATTGATTATCAAGAAAATAATTTAAATTTGCGAAGTTTTTTAAAAAGAAATTTAAATAAAGTTGTTCTTAAAAAGGATTCTCTTAATCAAATAGATGGTTTTTTGGGTGGAGGATTACCAGAAAGCATTAATCTTTGGAGTAAAGCAGGCTTAATGTCTGAAGTTAGACATGATTCAGCTTGGTGGATTAATAATCAATCTCTACAAACTTTATTAGTAGTTTTTTGTAATGGAGAAAAATATTCCAAAGATTCGTCCCTTTTACCGTTTATAGCAAAAGAAGTATACGATTTTAATAAGAGATATACTATTGAGGACTAAAGTGAATCTTCTAAGAAATTAGAGTCTAATTTGTCAGTATATGCTTCATAAGGTAGCATCATTACTTCTTCAAAATCTAAATCATTCATAATCCATTCTCTATATTCTGCTAACAAACTTTTTCTATCTTCATTATCTAAATCATAAATACGCAATGCGGTATCTTTAAAATTTTCTTTTATTAAATTTTCAATTTCTTTCTTCATCATTTTATGTTAATTCTCCCTCTAAAATAACTCTCCTAATTGTTGATAATGCAATTCCTGTTTGTGTTCTGATTGATCGATATGAATATCCTTCATTACGCAATCTGATTACTAAAGATTCTTTTAAAGGACTTATTTTGGGCCTGCCTCCCAAATTATTTCCAGATAATTTTCTGCGTAATAGTTGTTCTTTTTTTCTTTCACCTAAACTTTTGTCTTCTAAATTATCTAATTCATATAAAATCTTAAAAATTGAAGAATTTGCATTAGAAGATTCATTAGCAGCAAAAAAACCAGTCAAAGTTCGCAATTGAATATCCTTATTAATAAGTTTATTTATTGTTATCAAACATTCTTTTTTATTTTTAAATGCTCGATCAAGCTGAGTTATTATTAATTGATCGCCTTTTGATAAGGAACTTATAGCTTTATTGAGTTGGGGTTTGATTTCTTCATCTAAACTTATAAATTCAGAGAACACTAAACTGCAACCCTCTTCCTTCAAAATTTTTATTTGCTCTTCTAAATATTCATATTCGTTATGAGTAGCTCTAGCATAACCTACTGCTTTAGAGTTTTTATTTTTTTCCGATAATAAAATACGTTTTCTTTTAAATTTAAAAGTCAATGTTTTATTACATATATTTTTTACTGTATCAAAAAATAATAAAAAAAACACTTTTTAGTACAAAATAGTCCGTCTATAATTAAAATTTGGCCATATTTTTGTGTTTAGTATGTTCTGAAATCTGTACTAAAAATAATGTTATGAAAACTGATTCAATTTTAGTTAATGAAACAAAAACGTTGTGTAATAAGTAAATCTAATTAAGATTTTCTAAATTGCACTAGGATTAGTTGAACTAATTATATTTATCAACTTCTGTTGAATGAGCTTCGTCTTTGAAATTATAAATAGTTAATTCATCTTGTTTTTAGTAAAATAAAATTAAAGGTCAAGAAGATTTAATGTGACTAATAATCCTAATAGTTTAATTTCAAAACCTGAATGGTTAAGGGTCAAAGCTCCACAAGTTGAGCGAATTGGTAATACTGCAAATTTATTAAATGATTTAAATCTCAATACCGTATGTCAAGAAGCAAGCTGTCCAAATATCGGCGAATGTTTTGCTAGTGGAACTGCAACTTTCCTCATAATGGGTCCTGGTTGCACTAGGGCATGTCCATATTGTGATATTGATTTTGATAGATCTAAGAGAGACTTAGACCCAACTGAACCATATCGTCTAGCAGAAGCTGTTTTTAGAATGAAGCTGAAGCATGTTGTAATCACATCAGTTAATAGAGACGATCTTGAGGATGGTGGCGCATCTCAATTTTTTCAATGTGTTCATCAAATAAGGGAAAAATCTCCTGAAACTACTATTGAGCTTTTAATTCCTGATTTTTGTGGCAATTGGAAAGCTCTTGAAAAAGTTCTTGATTCAAATCCAAACGTTTTAAACCATAATATTGAGACTGTGCCTTCGTTATATAAAAAAGTAAGACCTCAGGGTAAATATGAAAGAACTCTTGAGTTGCTTAAAAGAACCAGAGACTATTCTCCCAAAATTTATACAAAGTCAGGCTTCATGCTTGGTTTAGGGGAAAAAGACGAGGAGATCTTAAGTTTGCTTAAGGATTTAAAAAGTAATTTCGTTGATATTGTTACTATTGGCCAATATTTATCTCCTGGCCCTAATCATTTACCTGTTAAAAGATTTGTAAGTCCTTCAAAATTTAACTACTTTAAAGTGTTCGGGGAAAAAGATTTAAACTTCATGCAAGTAGTTAGTTCTCCTTTGACTCGTAGTAGCTACCATGCTGAAGAGATTCAAAAACTTATGAAAAAGTATCCAAGGTAGTTATATTAATTTATTTGGAACTACCCACTCATTTAATTTCCATTCAACTAGATCATTTTTAATCATTGGATCATCCTTAATTATTTTTAGTGCATTTCTATAATTATTTATCTCAAGAATAAGTAATCCGCCATCGCCTGGCCTATTTAACTCATCTACCAAAAAGCCACTTTTTATATTAATTCCCTCTTTTTTTAATTTTTTTACCCAATCAATATGTTCGTTAATTATTTTTTGTTTTAAATCATTATTAATTAAATATTCTTTTTTTATAATTTCAGTTTTTACAAAGAAAGGCATTTACATTTTTTTTATACCAAGCATCTCTTCTTCGCTTGGGGGAACAATCAATTTGAAAGTACTTTTAAATTCAGACCAATTTTCAATTATTTTGGCAGCCTTTAAGCTATTTGTTTTTGCTTGATATTCTCTAATAATTTCTAATAAGATATTTTCCTGCTTTAGTGAAGTTATTTGATGAATGCTTACTATTTCTTTATTTACTTTATTACTTAAATCATTATTTTCATCGATTATAAAAGCTATTCCACCAGTCATGCCAGCACCAATATTCCTTCCTATGGAACCTAGAATAACTACTTTCCCACCAGTCATGTATTCACAACAATGATCACCTGCACCTTCTGTTACCGCTGTAGCACCACTATTTCTAACTGCAAATCTTTCTCCCGATTTTCCTAATGCAAATAATTTTCCACCTGTTGCTCCATAAAGACAAGTATTTCCTAGGATAACTTGTTCGGAAGAGATTTCATTTATTTTTGGTGGAATTATTGTGAGTATTCCTCCATTCATTCCTTTACAAACATAATCATTAGCTTCTCCGATTAATTGAATATTCATTCCCTTCAATAAAAAGGCACCAAAGCTTTGTCCCGCATATCCTTTGAAATTTAAGTTGAGTTCGCCATTGAAGCCAGTGTTGCCGTGAAGTTCTGCGATTTCGCCTGATATTTTCGCGCAAACACTTCTATCTGTATTTTTTATCTTAATTTCTTTGGTTAATATTTCGTGATTTTTAATTGAATCTATAAATTTAGTATCAGACAAAAACTCGTCTTCTAATACAGAACCATTACTATGGGCAGTTTTTAAATGTTTTAACCATGATCTATCTGGGGTTGAGAGTTCATTTACTAAAGAAGAAAGATCAATATTAGAAGTTTTTGGAAGATCGATATTTCTTGCAGAAAGAAATTCTTGATTACCAATCAGTTCTTCCATATTAGAAACACCGATACTACTCATTATCTGCCTTACTTCTTCAGCGATATACAAGAAAAAATTGACGACATTTTCTGGAATACCTTTAAATCTTTTTCTTAATTCTTCTTTTTGAGTGGCAACTCCAACAGGACACTTGTTCGTATGACAAACCCGAGCCATTATGCATCCTTCAGCAATCATCGCTACGGAACCAAAACCGTATTCTTCAGCACCGAGTAAAGCTGCAATAACTACGTCCCAGCCTGTTTTAAGACCTCCATCAGTTCTCAAAATTACTCTTTCTCGCAAGTTATTCTCTAAGAGAGATTTATGAACCTCAGCAACACCAAGTTCCCATGGTAAACCTGCATGTTTAATAGAACTCAGGGGTGAAGCACCTGTACCTCCGTCATGGCCTGATATTTGAATTACATCTGCATTAGCTTTGCTTACTCCAGCAGCAATAGTGCCTATACCAATTTCAGAAACAAGTTTAACGCTTACTTTCGCTTTTGGATGAACTTGGTGTAAGTCGTGGATAAGTTGAGCTAAATCTTCAATTGAATAAATATCATGATGCGGGGGAGGAGATATTAAAGCTACTCCAGGTTTACTATTTCTTAGTTTTGCGATGTAAGAATCAACTTTTGGACCAGGTAATTGTCCTCCCTCTCCGGGTTTTGCACCTTGAGCCATTTTTATTTCGAGTTGTTTACCACTTCTTAGATATTCAGGTGTAACTCCAAATCTTCCTGATGCTATTTGTTTAATAGCGGAGCATGCGGTGTCTCCATTCTTTAAACCTTTAATAAATGGCAACGTCGCTGACTGAGTATTTTCATCGATGTCATTTAAAACATTAAAACGAGCTGGATCTTCTCCTCCTTCTCCACTATTACTTTTTCCACCAATTCTATTCATTGCAACTGCTAAAACTTCATGCGCTTCTCTGGATAAAGCACCTAAACTCATTCCTCCAGTACAGAACCTTTTGCATATTGATTCAACACTTTCAACTTCCTCTAGTGGGATACTTTTTCTTTTTGAATTAATTGTTAGTAAATCTCTAAGAGATGTTGTAGGTCTATTACTAATAAGTTTTTTGTAAGTTTCAAAATGATCGTATCCTGGCCCTTGTTTTACCGCCGAATGTAAAACTTTGGACATCTCTGGGTTGTTGGAATGATATTCTCCATTATTTCTAAATTGTACAAATCCTAAAAATTCTAATTTCTTTAAATCGATCTCTGGATAGGCTTTCGTATGTATTGAAAGTGTTTCATTAGTTAATTCTTTTAATGTTATGCCAGCGATACGGCTTGTTGTACCATCAAAAGCAATTTTTATTAAGTCAGATCCAAGGCCTACAGCTTCAAAAATTTGTGCACCATGGTAACTAGATAAAAGTGAGATTCCAATTTTTGAGAGAATTTTTCTTAGACCGTCTTCTAGCGCTTTTTTAATATTTTCTTGAACATCAACTATTGATAATGGATTTATTTTTTTGCTATCAATGAGTTTTTGTGTTTTTGGATGTTTTAACCAGTGTCTACCTGCTTCGAAGGTCAACCAAGGGCAAACTGCACTTGCTCCATATCCAATTAAACAAGCTAAGTGATGTGTGCTCCAACATTGACCGGTCTCAATTATTAGAGAAGCTTTTAGCCGGATTTCTTTTTTTAGAAGATAATGATGAATTGCTCCAACAGCAAGTAAAGGTGGTATGAAAGTCTTTTTAGGATTAATTCCCTTATCAGAAATGATAATTAAAGAGCAACCTTCTTTTATAGACAGCTCACTCTGTTTACAAATTAGTTTTAGTTGGTTCTCTAAGCCTTGAATACCTTCCTCTAAATCAAACAAACTTGATATTGTCTGAGATTTAATTTTTGATTTCTTGATGGAAATGAGTTCTTCCTCATTTAGAATCGGACTTTGTAAATGAATAAAAGGTTTAGCATCTTTAATTTCAAATGTTGTACATCTTTCTCCAAGATGCATCTCTAAACTCATTACAAGTTTTTCTCTAAGAGGGTCAATAGGAGGATTAGTAACTTGTGCAAATCTTTGCTTAAAGTAGTCGTATAAAATATGTGGCTTAGATGAAAGAACTGCTAATGGGATGTCGTCGCCCATGCAATAAGTAGGCTCTTTAGCTAATGAGGCCATTGAATCTAAGATCAAGTCATTATCTTCTGCTGAAAACCCGTATGCAGTTTGTTGTTGCAATAACTCAAGGTCTTTTAGTTTACAGTCTTTAACCCATTCATTATTTTCGATTTTTATAGTTCTGTTACTGAGAAGATTTTTATAATCATGCCTTTGAGCGGCTTCAGATTTTACTTCCCAATTTCTTAGGATTCTATTCTGATGAAAATCAACTGCCAACATTTGTCCCGGTCCTAATCGACCTTTTTCTATTACTCTTTCTTCTTCAAGATCTACAACTCCTGTTTCAGAACCCATTATTACAAAACCATCATTTGTGATTGAATATCTTGCTGGTCTTAGGCCATTTCTATCAAGCGTTGCTCCGACAAAATTCCCATCAGCAAATACAAGGAGTGCTGGGCCATCCCAAGCTTCTTGTAGGCTTGCAGAATATTCATAAAAAGCTTTTATATACTCTCTCTCCTCAAGTTCTGGTTGATCTCTAAATGCTTCGGGAACAAGTTTTAATAATGAGTCAGTAATGGGCTGACCTGAACGAATATTGATTTCAAGGGTTGCATCAAGATTTGATGAATCACTTTTGTTTACATCTACAATGGGCTTAATTTCATTAGATAACTCTCCCCAAAAATCATCTATATGTGTTTCTGAAGCTTTAGCCCAATTAATATTGCCTAAGAGAGTATTTATTTCGCCATTATGACCCAAAAATCTCATGGGCTGAGCTAGTGGCCACTTTGGAAGTGTATTAGTACTAAATCTACGATGATAAACAGAAAATGAAACTTTAAAACTCTCTTCTTTTAGATCTTGATAAAACTCGGATAATATTTCAGAGCGAACCATACCTTTATAAACAACTGTTTGAGAACTTAGTGATGCAAAATAAAATTCACAATCCCCAACATCGTTTTTGAAAGTTTCTCTTATTTTTTTCTCAATTCTTTTTCTTAATTGAAATAAAAGCCTTTCAACATCCTTATGATCTTTTTTATTTATATATAAAATCCACTGACAGATGAATGGAGCATTTGCTTGGGCTAGAGGACCTAAGATTTCATTATTAACGGGTACTGTTCTCCAAGATGTTTTGTTGACTTTTAATTTTTCTGCTTCTTCATCACATATTGTTTTGCATATTTCAATTTTTTCTTTTTTATTAGGCATAAAAACCATGCCTAAACCTCTATTAGATTCTTGGTTATCTTTTAGATTAATTTTCTCTTCTAGATATCCCCATGGAATTGAACATAAAATGCCTGCCCCATCTCCTGAGTCACTATCTCCTCCACAACCTCCTCTATGCTCCATGCAGTTGAGGCCCTTTAGAGATTGTTTAAGGATCCAGTTGCTTTCTATACCCTCAACATTTGCTACGAAACCAACTCCACACGCATCTTTTTCCCCAATTATTCCATTTGGGGAATAACTATCTTGATATGGGCCAACGATTCTTTTGATACTCTCTCCCATAGATTATTTAATTCTATTTAGTTATTTATGTATTTCTATTATAAAAATAAATATGAAAATAAATCTAAAGATAATTAATATTTACCAAATAATTTTAATTTGACAAATTTTAAAAAAAATATAATTAAAAACTTTTAGTTAGTGCTCTTAAAAGGTTATGATGTTTAAATGTTTATTTTTATCTAAGTTTTAATAGATGCCCACCATCTCGCAATTAGTAGGTTCAGAAAGAAAACGTCTGACAAAGAAAACAAAATCTCCTGCATTAAAAGCTTGCCCTGAGAGAAGAGGGGTATGTACAAGAGTCTATACATCAACACCAAAGAAGCCTAATTCAGCTTTGAGAAAAGTTGCTAGGGTGAGATTAACTTCCGGTTTCGAAGTAACTGCTTATATTCCTGGTATTGGCCATAATTTGCAAGAACACTCAGTAGTGCTACTTAGGGGTGGAAGAGTTAAGGACTTGCCAGGAGTTAGATATCATATAATAAGAGGAACTTTAGATACAGCTGGAGTCAAAGATAGACGTCAATCCAGATCTAAGTATGGAGCCAAAGCTCCAAAAGATTAATTTGTAACCATCACTTTTTAAAAACATGTCACGTCGTAATGCAGCAGTAAAAAGACCAGTTCTTCCAGACCCTCAATTTAATAGTCGTCTTGCTTCAATGATGATTTCTCGATTGATGAAACATGGTAAAAAATCTACAGCTCAAAGAATATTGTCTGATGCCTTTTCTTTAATAAGCGAGAGAACAGGTGGGGATGCAGTCGAATTATTTGAAACAGCTGTAAAAAATGCTACTCCTCTTGTTGAGGTACGAGCTAGAAGAGTTGGTGGCGCAACATATCAAGTTCCTATGGAAGTACGCCAAGAGAGGGGAACAGCTATGGCATTAAGATGGCTTGTTACATTCTCACGAGCAAGGAATGGCAAAAGTATGTCCCAAAAACTTGCTGGTGAGTTGATGGATGCAGCCAATGAAACTGGTAGTGCTGTTAAAAAAAGAGAAGACACTCATAAAATGGCTGAAGCTAATAAAGCTTTTGCACATTACAGATATTAATTTCATCAAAAAGGTACTTAAGTAGTTTATTATATTTAAAGTTTGCTTTTAGGGTGAACTATACTTATCAAAAATTATTTTATTTGGAGCTTTAAAATTGGCACGCGACTTTCCCCTAGAACGAGTAAGGAACATAGGTATAGCCGCTCATATTGATGCAGGGAAGACTACAACTACTGAAAGAATTTTGTTTTATTCAGGTGTTGTTCACAAGATAGGAGAGGTACATGATGGTGCTGCAGTAACTGATTGGATGGCTCAAGAACGCGAAAGAGGAATAACTATAACTGCTGCTGCAATATCTACTAGTTGGCAAGATCACAGAATTAATATTATTGATACTCCTGGACACGTTGATTTTACTATTGAAGTGGAAAGATCAATGCGAGTTTTAGACGGAGTAATAGCTGTATTTTGCGCAGTTGGTGGAGTTCAGCCTCAATCAGAGACTGTATGGCGTCAAGCAGATAGATACTCTGTCCCAAGAATGGTTTTTGTTAATAAAATGGACAGGACTGGTGCAGATTTTCTAAAAGTTAATAAACAAATTAAAGATCGACTAAAGGCAAATGCACTTCCAATTCAGCTACCTATTGGAGCTGAAGGTGATCTCACAGGCATTATTGATTTAGTAGCAAACAAAGCATATCTTTACAAAAATGACTTAGGTACCGATATTCAAGAAGCTCCAATTCCATCTGAAATGGAAGAAGAAGCTGCTGATTGGAGATTTAAGTTGATGGAAAGTGTTGCAGAAAATGATGAAGAGTTAATAGAAATATTTCTTGAAACTGGAGAACTATCTGAAGATCAACTTAAAAAAGGAATTAGGGAGGGGGTTTTAAAACATGGATTGGTTCCAGTATTATGCGGTTCAGCTTTTAAGAATAAGGGAGTCCAACTTGTACTAGACGCTGTAGTTGATTACTTGCCAGCTCCAGTTGATGTTAAACCAATACAAGGTGTTTTACCAAGCGGCAAAGAAGATGTTAGACCCTCAGATGATAATGCTCCTTTCAGTGCATTAGCATTCAAAGTGATGTCAGATCCCTATGGGAAATTAACTTTTGTAAGAATGTATTCAGGTGTTCTTTCAAAGGGAAGTTATGTAATGAATTCCACTAAGGATGCTAAAGAGAGAATTTCTAGATTAGTGATTCTTAAGGCCGATGAAAGAGAGGAGGTTGATGAATTGAGGGCTGGGGATTTAGGAGCTGTATTAGGTCTTAAAAACACAACAACTGGTGATACTCTATGTAACACTGAAAATCCGATAGTTTTGGAGACATTGTTTATCCCTGAGCCAGTTATATCAGTAGCTGTTGAGCCAAAAACTAAAGGCGATATGGAAAAATTATCAAAAGCTTTAACTGCTTTGTCTGAAGAGGATCCAACTTTTAGGGTAAGTACAGATCCTGAGACAAATCAAACCGTTATTGCAGGTATGGGTGAGTTGCACTTAGAAATCCTTGTTGACAGAATGTTAAGGGAATTTAAGGTTGAAGCAAATATAGGAGCTCCTCAGGTTTCATATAGAGAGACAATTAGGTCTAGTTCTAAAGGGGAAGGTAAATATGCAAGACAAACTGGAGGAAAAGGCCAATATGGTCATGTAATTATTGAAATGGAACCTGCTGAGGTTGGTAAAGGTTTCGAATTTGTAAACAAAATTGTTGGTGGAGCTGTACCAAAAGAGTATATTGGTCCTGCATCTAATGGAATGAAAGAAACCTGTGAATCCGGTGTTCTTGCCGGTTATCCACTCATTGATGTAAAAGTAACACTAGTCGATGGTTCATTCCACGATGTAGACTCATCTGAAATGGCCTTCAAAATTGCAGGTTCCATGGCTTTTAAAGACGGGGTTAAAAAATGCAATCCTGTCCTTTTAGAGCCTATGATGAAAGTTGAGGTCGAAAGTCCTGACGACTTTCTTGGATCTGTAATTGGTGATCTCTCTTCCAGAAGAGGTCAAGTAGAAGGACAATCTGTTGATGATGGATTGTCCAAGGTACAGGCCAAAGTGCCCTTAGCCGAAATGTTCGGTTATGCCACTCAACTCCGATCAATGACTCAAGGTCGGGGTATATTTTCAATGGAGTTCGCAAATTATGAGGAAGTTCCTCGTAATGTTGCTGAAGCTATCATTTCCAAGAATCAGGGCAACTCCTGATCTCTAAACTTAAACACTCTTAAACCCTCGATTCTTTAATTCAAAATGGCTCGCGAGAAGTTCGAAAGGAACAAACCACATGTCAACATAGGTACTATTGGCCATGTTGATCATGGAAAAACAACACTAACAGCTGCTATTACAAATGTATTAGCTAAAAAAGGTCAAGCTCAAGCTCAAGACTATGGAGACATTGATGGTGCTCCTGAAGAAAGAGAGCGTGGTATTACCATTAATACAGCTCATGTTGAATATGAAACTGAAGGCAGACATTACGCTCATGTTGATTGCCCAGGACATGCTGATTATGTGAAAAACATGATTACAGGGGCAGCTCAGATGGACGGAGCTATCCTAGTTTGCGCAGCTACAGACGGACCTATGGCTCAAACAAAAGAGCATATTCTTCTAGCTAAACAGGTTGGAGTTCCTGCGCTTGTAGTTGCTCTCAATAAGTGCGATATGGTCGATGATGAAGAAATTATTGAACTTGTCGAAATGGAAATTAGGGAACTATTAGATAGTTATGACTTCCCCGGAGACGACATTCCTATAATTCAAGTTTCAGGATTAAAAGCTCTTGAAGGGGATTCTACTTGGGAATCCAAGATTGAAGAATTAATGAAAGCAGTTGATGCTAGCATTCCCGAACCAGAAAGAGAAGTTGATAAACCATTCTTGATGGCAGTTGAGGACGTTTTCTCGATTACTGGTAGAGGAACTGTCGCTACTGGAAGGATTGAGAGAGGTAAAGTTAAGGTTGGAGAAGAAGTAGAAATAGTTGGAATAAGAGATACAAGAGTAACAACTGTTACTGGAGTTGAAATGTTCCGAAAACTTCTTGATGAAGGTATGGCTGGCGATAATGTTGGTTTACTTTTACGTGGAGTCCAGAAAGAAGATATTGAGAGAGGAATGGTTCTTGTGAAGAAAGGATCTATTACCCCTCATACTCAGTTTGAAGGAGAAGTTTATGTTCTCAAAAAAGAAGAGGGCGGAAGACATACTCCTTTCTTTGCGGGATATAGACCTCAGTTTTACATCAGAACAACT
This sequence comes from uncultured Prochlorococcus sp., assembly GCA_902617605.1. Classification (GTDB taxonomy): domain Bacteria; phylum Cyanobacteriota; class Cyanobacteriia; order PCC-6307; family Cyanobiaceae; genus Prochlorococcus_A. The sequence goes on from CACMXO010000013.1 coordinate 23,107, forward strand.
GATGTGACAGGTCAAATAACCGCATTTACTTCAGATGATGGTTCTAACGTCGAAATGGTTATGCCAGGAGATAGAATTAAGATGACTGGAGAATTAATTTGTCCAGTAGCTATTGAACAAGGTATGCGATTCGCCATACGTGAAGGAGGACGCACTATTGGTGCTGGAGTTGTTTCTAAAATACTCAAATAATACATTAGAATTTTAAAAATTTAACCTCCATCATTTAATATAGGTTTATGGACAAGGGTCATTTTTTTAATGACCCTTCACTAGGATTTCTTTGTTACTATGACTGCATCAATTGCACAACAAAAAATAAGAATAAGGCTCAAGGCATTTGATAGAAGAATGCTTGATTTATCTTGCGATAAAATAATTCAAACTGCTGATACTACTTCTGCATCGGCAATAGGTCCAATACCTTTACCTACAAAAAGAAAGATTTATTGCGTACTAAGATCACCTCATGTTGATAAAGATTCAAGAGAGCATTTTGAAACAAGAACTCATCGAAGGATAATAGATATATACAGTCCCTCTGCAAAAACTATTGATGCTTTAATGAAATTAGATCTCCCGAGTGGAGTAGATATAGAAGTTAAACTTTAATAAATCCCGAAATCGCCCTAAATTGATTAGTATAAAAAGAATGAAATGAGGTTTAAATGGGAGAACTCTCTGTAAGGGAATTACCTTTATTTCCTTTGCCAGAGGTAGTCCTTTTTCCTCAAGAAGTATTGCCTTTACATATTTTTGAATCTAGATATAGGATCATGCTCCAATCTGTTCTTGAGAGTGATTCTATGTTTGGAGTTATTAAGTGGGATCCAACTACTAAAAGTATGGCTAACGTGGGATGTTGCGCTCAAATTATAAAACATCAAACTGCAGAGGATGGGAGAAGTAATATTATCACTCTTGGCCAACAAAGATTTCAAGTCCTTGAAATTACCCGTTCCACGCCATTTTGTTCTGCGATGGTTAGTTGGATTAGTGATGAGACAATTGATGACTTTCAAAAATTAGATTCTCTAAAAGATTCAGTAAAGGAAGCACTTAGTGATGTTATTAATTTAACGAGTAAATTGACAAATACTAAGAAAAATCTACCTGATAAATTACCTGATAACCCAATGGATTTATCATTTTGGATAGGAGCTCATTTAGGCGGACCTGTTGCGGAAGAACAGCAAAGACTTCTTGAAGAGAGAAATACTTTTACCCGTTTGCAAAGAGAATATGAAATGCTTGATCATACAAGAAAACAACTTGCAGCAAGAACAGCATTGAAAGAGAGTTTTCCTGATATAAAAGAAAATTAAATGTTTGAATTATTATTCCCTCTTTTTTTAATAGTTTTATTCTTTTTAGTCCTTGCTATTGTCTGGAGAAATAATGCTAGGAAATATATTTCTTCTAGTACAGTCGCTTCTGCATATGATGCTTGGACCCAGGATAAATTACTTGAGAGATTATGGGGAGAGCATATACATTTGGGTTTTTATCCCTCAGGAAAAAAAAATATTGATTTTAGAAAGGCTAAAGTTCAGTTTGTTCATGAATTAGTCAAATGGAGTGGTTTAGATAAATTGCCACAGGGATCCAGAATACTCGATGTAGGTTGTGGAATAGGGGGAAGTTCTAGAATTCTTGCAAAATATTATGGGTTTAATGTCACTGGCATTACAATTAGTCCGGCTCAAGTTAAAAGAGCAAGAGAACTAACTCCTCAAGGGCTAAATTGCAACTTCCAAGTTATGGATGCTTTGGATTTGAAATTTGAAGATGGATCATTTGACGCAGTCTGGAGTGTTGAAGCTGGTGCACACATGAATGATAAAATCAGGTTTGCAGATGAAATGCTTAGAACCCTAAGACCTGGTGGGTATTTGGCATTGGCTGATTGGAACTCAAGAGACCTAGAGGCATATCCCCCATCACTCTTTGAAAAGTTAGTTCTTAAACAATTACTTGAACAATGGGTACATCCTAATTTTATAAGCATTAACGGATTTAGTAACATTCTCAGCACTAACGAAAATAGTTCAGGAAGAGTTATTTCTGAAAATTGGAATTCTTATACTAATCCTTCATGGTACGACTCCATTTTTGAAGGCATTCGAAGGCCCTTAGTAATTTTGTCACTTGGCCCATTTGCGATAGTGAAGTCGATTAGAGAGATTCCAACAATACTTCTCATGAATTGGGCATTTAGAAAAGGTTTAATGGAGTTTGGAGTTTATAAATGTAGAGGATAAATTAATCTAGTTCAACATTTTCAGAAAAATAATTTCCAAAATCTACTAAATTCTTGCAGAGCGGCTTTAGCTTATTTTTTAATTCAAGAAAATTTTTAATGTTATTTTGATTATTGATTTCTAAATCAACATAAATTATATATTCTCCTAATTCTCTTTTTGAAGGTCTCGATTCAATTTTACTCATATTAAATCCAAAATCTGCAATATAATTTAGAGCTTTAAGTAAAGCACCTGGTTTATTTGAAATTAATGAGAAAGCAAAACTGGCAATATTAGCTAAATTTGAATTTGATTCCTTGCTCAATAAAACAAATCTAGTGCAATTACCTGGAACATCATTAATAGGAAAGGCTAATTCTTTAAGGCCTTCGATTTGAATTAATGATTTTGAACCGATAGCAGCTCTGAATTTACTCCCCTTGACCATATTGACAGCTTCTGATGTTGAATTTGTTGGGAGAGGAATTGCATTTGGAAGATTCTCAGATAACCATTCTGAACATTGAGCTAATGCTTGAGGATGAGATAATACTTCTGAAATGTTTGAAAGTTCTCCATCACTAATTAATGCATGTTTTATAGGTAAAACAATTGCTTTATTTATACAAATTTCAGGAAATTTCCAAAGAGCGTCAAGAGTAGCTGTTACTCCCCCTTCTACAGAATTTTCTATAGGGACTACAGCAGCATCACAATTGTTGTACGCTATTGATTTAATGACCGAATGTAACCCATTACATGGTACAAATATAGGTGTCTGAAAATTGGCAAGCTTTGATAATATATGGGCTGCTTTTTCTGCGTATGTTCCTTGAGGACCTAAATATGCAACTTGTTTGCGCATGATTAATCGTAAAAAAAAAAGAGATCAAATAAGCATTGGAGGAATATAGAGAATGTTATTGTCTTTTGATGCTAAACAGAAACTCAAGCTTTCTGTAACACGTAATAAAGAATATCTTTCTAAATATCTGTTGGATGAAGAAAGAGTTGTTGGAGCAATGCTTGACTCCAAAAAATTAGTACCAGAAGGAGTAGGTAGATATAAGTATACAGTAACAAGTTTTAAGGTTTTTCAATTAGATATTAACCCTGTTGTCTCAATTGCGGTAGAAAATAAAGATGGAATTTTAAAAATGAGCGCCCTTGAAAGTACATTAGATGGTTTGGGGATAATAGATGATTTTAATCTTGTTTTAAAAGCGAATTTGGAAGCAACTGATGTTGGTTTAGAAGGTGAGGCGCTTCTTGGGGTATCTGTAAGCCAACCCCCTCTACTGAAGCTGGTACCAAAAAAAATTTTGGAATCTACTGGTCATTCGGTATTAAATGGGATTCTGTTAGGTATAAAGTCAAGGGTTCAACAGCAACTAGTAAAAGATTTTTTAGATTGGTGTGAATTAAATAAGATTTGATTTTTTTAAAAAACTTTTCCTATGAAGTTTGGTTATTCCATTTTTCTTAATTAATGCAAGATGCTCACTAGTTCCATAGCCTTTATTTTTAAATAACAAGTATCCTGAGTATTTTTTTTCTAACCTCTCCATTAGATTGTCGCGAGAAACTTTGGCAACTATGCTTGCTGAAGCTATCGAGATAAACTTTGAGTCTCCAGATACTATATTTTTCTGAATTCCGTTCCATGGCCTTAATAATAAGGGGCCATCAATTATTAATTCAGATGGCTTTTCTTTTAATTTTTTTAGAGCTCTTATCATTGAAAGCTCTGTGGCAACCCTGATACCTAAATGATCTATTTCTCTGGCCGAAGATTGCCCAATTCCATAATCTGAAGAGAGTAATAAAATTTTTGGTAAAAGTAATTTTCTTTTTTTGGGAGTTAGTTTTTTACTATCTGTTACTCCTAATTGTTTTAAAGTAAATTTATTTTTTTCAGTTAATACAACAGCAGCAGCAAAAACTGGACCGAAAATTGCTCCCCTCCCAACTTCATCTATTCCAACTTCGGATACTTTATTCAATGCTTGCAGAAGATCTTCTTCTTTTTTTTCTTGCATTGTTTAGCTCATCTGCAAGTTCAGTTTCATCCTTTTGATCTTTAAATACAACTTCTTTATTTTCATTAGTTTTATCTGTTGATTCATCTTTAGAATTTGCATTTGCATCGACTTTAATTTGTATCTTTTCATCTTCAGATTTTGAGATTTTTTTAATTTGTTTTTTTGTTTTTTTATTATTTAAGGGTTCTTCTTTTTCCTTAATACTTTCTTCTAAACGCACAAAATTATTGCTGGTGAGATATTCTTTACCTAACTTAATAAGTGGATTAATACCTAATTGACTGAAAACAATTTTTTCTTCATTAGTAAGATCAACTGTTATTATATTTTTTTCTTTTGAATTTGATTGGTTCAAATTATCATTATCATTTTCTTTTTCTTTTTTATTAGGAGAATTCTCTTTACTTAGGTCTTTGGAGTTAATAAATTCCTTATCAATTATTTTTTCTTGCTCATAAGTTGATTGAGAAATATCTTTATCTAAAGATTTTAGATTGTTTGATTGATTAGATTTATTTTCAACATTTTTAATTTTTAAGTTAGCAATTTCTTGATTTAATATATTTTCTACGTGTCCTGTTCCATCGCATTTAGAACATTTTTTACCGAATAATTCATATATATTTTGACCTTGTCTTTTTCTGGTTAACTCAATTAAGCCTAATTCAGTAAGCTGAGCTATTTGAGGCCTTGCAGAATCATCTTTTATTGCTGAGGTAAAATGCTCAAGTAACTGAAATTGATCTCTTCTAGATTCCATATCGATAAAATCTACTACTATAACTCCACCAATATTTCTTAATTTCATTTGCCTTGAGATTTCAACTGCTGCTTCGCAGTTTGTCCACAAAACGGTTTGTCTTGAGTTTGCGGATCTTGTAAATGATCCAGAGTTTACATCTATTACTGTTAAAGCTTCAGTAGGTTCGATAATGATGTAACCTCCCGAAGGAAGATCTACTCTAGGTTGCAAAGCTTTTTGAATTGTTTTCTTAATTTCGTACTTTTCGAAAATATGTTGATTTAAACTATTATCGTGAAATTCAATATCTATATCAGATTCATAATTTATTAAAAAATCTTTTGCCCTTGCAACTGAAAATTTACTATCGATAATTATGCTTTTAGTTGATTCTTTTATATGATCTCTCAAGATCTTAAGAGAGAAATCATCATCTCTTTTTACTAAATATGGCGGATCAGAGGCCTCAGAAACTTTTAGTACATTTTCCCATTGTTGAATTAAATGTTCTAGATCTTCAATTAGAAGTTCTTCTTTTATTTTTTCAGCCTCTGTTCTAAATAACAAGCCTGTACTAGGTGGTTTTATTAAAACGCCAAGAGCTTTTAAACGGTTTCTTTCTGTTTCTGTATTTATTTTTCTTGAAATATTTACTCCTTGGCCGTATGGCTGTAATATCAAATATTTTCCTGGGATTGAAATACTTCCAGTTAATCTGGGACCTTTAGATCCTGTGGGTTCCTTTATTACCTGTACTAGAACTTTTTGTTTTGGTTCTAGTAATTCAGTTATTCCAAATGTCCCTTTTTTAATTCTTAGTGGACCTAAATCTGAAACATGGATGAATCCATTTTTCTCACTTTCACCAATATTTATAAAAGCGGCATCAATTCCAGGAAGAACATTTTCAACTGTTCCTAAAAAAATATCGCCAATTTGATATTGACCTTGTGCGACGATTAATTCATCAACTCGATCATCTGTGAGTAGTGCTGCTATTCGAGCCTGCTCAGCGATGATAATTTGCTGAGACATATAATTG
>CACMXO010000014.1 GCA_902617605.1 uncultured Prochlorococcus sp.
CTATTTTTAAAGCCAGGAAAACCCTTTGCTTTTGGATTGATAAACAAAAAAATTCCTTATTTTGGATTACCTGGGAATCCCGTTTCAGCAGCTATTACTTTTATCCAACTTGTTTGGCCCGCACTTCAGAAACTTGAAGGAATTACTAATATTGACTTCCCTCTTAGGATTAAGGTTAAGCTGAACTCTGATTTGAAAAGAAGAAAAGGGAGACCTGAATTGCTTAGAGGAAAACTTATCGTTAATGAAGAAGGTGAATTAATTGCAGATATTTCTGAAGAACAATCCTCATCAAAGATTAGTTCAATATCTAATTCAGATTTATTAATAGAAATACCTTCTGAAATTGATTTTTGTCAAAAAGGAAATTTATTATGGGCACAACTTTTAAAAAATAATTTTTTATAATTCATATCCTAAGTCAGTATTCTTTTTTACCCATGAGGATCCTTTGAAAGTCCATTCTTTTTTCCAAAAAGGAACTTTGTATTTTGTAAATTCAAGTATTTCTTGGAGATATTTATTTGCAATGCCTCTATGATTAGCACTTACTGCTATTAAAATAATAGGCTCGTTAGGGTAAATGAAACCTATCCTGTGCAAGAGAAAAATACATAAATCATCTTGTTTCTCAGAAATTTTCATTAAATATCTTTTAATATAATTTTCGGTCATTCCTTTATAATGAACAATTTCTAGTTTCTTTAAATCATTTCCAAATTGATCAAAGGGCCTTACTCTCCCAATAAAAAATGAGTTTGCTGAATTTTTATTTACCTTTTCCCAAAGTTCGAATTCTTTATAAGGATTAAAAGTCTCTTCTAGGATTTTAAATTTTATTCTTAAATTATCCACCGGTAAACATTGGCATAAATGCCACCTCATCATCCGGATTAATCATCGCATCCATATCTGTAATTTCTTGATTAATAGAAACGATAATATTATCTTGCGGTAAATTAGAATTAATTAAATTCCATAGAGAAAAAACCTTCATTTGAGCCCCTTCAATTGTAAGAAATTTTTCATTCCATCCTAGATCTTCAGCGATGCTAGATAATAAAACCACCTTAATTTTGTTAGATTTTTCACTTTCCATCTATAGTGATCTAGTAACTAATGGTTTAATTTTAAGTGGTTTCTATAGCTTTGCTTACTGTTTCTGATACTCGTAACACAAAAAATGATGAGAGTGGAAATTATCTCCTTCACGAGGCTGAGAGATCAGGACACAATGTCGTTGATAAGATAATTTGCAAAGATGATATTTATTTAATTAGAAAATATACAAGCGATTGGATCTCAGATCCAAATATTGATGTGATTATTACTACAGGTGGTACAGGAATTACAGCTAGGGACGTTACTCCTGAAGCTATTAAACCTTTATTAGATAAAGAGATTGATGGCTTTGGGGAGACTTTTAGATTTTTATCATTTAAAAAGATAGGAACTAGTACTTTACAAAGTAGGTGTATTGCGGGTTCTGCAAATGGTAAGTTTTTATTCGTTTTGCCTGGATCTAAGGATGCTGTGATGACAGGTTGGCAAGATATAATTTCTTATCAACTTAATCAAAATACAAAACCTTGTAATTTAATAAATCTCATTGATAAGTTAAAAAAATAATTCTCTAGTTTATTTTTTTATTAAAAATTGATTTGAGATTACTTTTTGATTTTTTATGCATTTAAGTAGAGACGGATCTTTTATTTCATTTTCTAATTTTGATAACTGTTCAAAACTATTATCATTCCAAATACTCCCCAAAGAAAAAATTGCATATTTAGCGATTTCTAATTCTTTATTTAAAGAATATTTATAGAGCAATTTACAAACTATTTTGCTTTCTCTTCTTTTTAAGATAGAGATTATCTTGTAGTTGATTTTGAAATTATCGTAAATTTTTATTTGATCGATAAAATATAATAATTTTTCATCGGTTAATTGATGAGCTTTGAAATGGAGAATATTAAGGCCTGCAATCCAAAAATCTATTTCGCAAATATCGAATATTTCTCTAATTAATTCAAGTTCGATTTCTCCTCCCCAAGGCTCTAAAGCATTTATTATATGAATACTTAACTTATTATTTTGATAAAGATTTTTAAGTAAAAGATCTTTTGCATTTTTTTCATTTGTTAATTTAAGGGCCTCAATAAATTCAACTTTAAGGCCAAATTTTTTTATCATCTTTTCAAGTAAAAAATATCCTTTCCTTTCTTGCATACCTATCTTTTCAGCAATAACTTTGCGAATCTCAAAAGATAATTCCAATGAATAGTAGGAAAATAGAATATCAAGATCTAATTTTTTTGAACCTAATCCATTTAAAACTTCTAATATTTCAGATTCACTTTTGCTCATTAATATATTTTTAGGTTTTTAACTTTGCATTAAATTTGTTGATTAAAATTTCTTTGATTAAATTATAAATTTCATGTTTACTAACTTTTTTAAATTCGGTTTCACCTAATGTTTGCAGGTGATCTTGTCTTCCCCCAATACTGACATTATATCCATCCTCAGTTCCACCTCCCTCTTTTTTTACCTTTGTGCCGGTCATGCCAATACCACCCATATGAGCTTGTCCACAATTATTTGGACATCCTGTCCAATGGATTTTAACCTCCTCTGATAATTCAAGTTCTCGATCTAATTTTTCAGAAATATTCCTTGCTATATCTTTGGTATTTGCAAGAGCAAAGCTACAATAACTACTCCCTGTACATGAAACGGTACTTGCTGAAAAATGGGATGGATTTAATTTGAATTTATTGATAATTTCTTCATTACCAAATTCTTCTAAAATGTTATCTTTCAGGCCAACAATAATTAGATTTTGATCTTCGGTTAGTCTTACTTCACTTTGTCCATATTTTTCACTTAATCTTGCAATTTCTTGTATATCTTCTACACATAATCTTCCTACAGGAATATGTAATCCAGCAAAGTAAAGATTGTTTTGTTTTTGTTTATTAATTCCAAATAAACTTCTTTGTTTTTCGTTGAAAAACGAGCCTGGATCGTTCGACAAAGTTCCAAATTTTTCTTCTACAAGTTCTCTAAATTTTTCAATACCTATAGAGTTTAAATAATATCTAAATCTTCCTTTATTTCTTAGAAATCTATCTCCATTATCTCGCCAAATGGAAGTAATAATTCCAGTTATTTTACATATATCTTTTTCTTCTACCCAGACATCTAGAGGTATAGCATAAGCATTTAAAGTTGCTGATAAAATTCCTCCTACCCAAACACCAAAGCCTAATATTCCATTTTTAAAAACAGGATGAAAGATAAGATCATTATGTAGAAGAAAATTATCTTTTGCTCCGGCAACTGCAGTATTCCACTTCCTTGGTAGATTGGAGAATTCGGGGTTTCCATTGCCAGAATTTGTTAAGTAATCTTCTAATTCAGAAGTATATTTTCTTGTATCAATAATTTCTTCAGGATCAATTCCCGCTAGTGGATTGCCAGTAACATTTCTTGGATTATCCATTCCAGACTGAACGGATGTAATATCAACCTCTCTAAGTCTTTTAATAATATCTGGTAGATCATTTATCAAAACCCCCCTTAATTGAATATTTTGCCTAGTTGTTATATCTGCAGAACCGTCTTCTCCGTATCTAGCAACTATTGAAGCGATTACTCTCAACTGATTAGAGTTTAAAATTCCATTGGGAACTCTAAGCCTCATCATAAATCTTCCTGGAGTTTTTGGTCTCCAAAAAAGGCCATACCACTTTAAGCGCATTTGCAAATCTACTTCATCCATCTCTTCCCAGCCTTTAAGAGCATAATCATCTAATTCTTCAATAATTTTCAGACCATCTTTCTCCGCCTTTTGCTTTTCAATCTTATTTAATTTTTTATCATTTAAATAATATTGCATATTAATTTTTATTCTTTTATTCTTATGAGATTTTAGACAATTTAATGTTTCCTCATATACAAATGTCAATAAATATTGATTATTTATTTTTGATACCGAATTCCATAATTTAGGAAACTCTTAAGCTCATAAAAATAAAGGCTTTTTCTTGGCCGGATCACTTATCCATAATTATGAGATACTTCTGTCCATCCTTTTTGGTGCAGTTCGTGCCACTTTTCCCAGGCTGAGTCTATGTTTAGTTTTTCAGTGGATTTGTACCCTCCAGGTTCTCCAAGGTGATTTGTGTAGAAAAGATGAGTATGAATTTTTAAATTAGGTTTCGGAGAATTTTTGCATTCTTCGAAAAAGATAATTCTACTGCCTTCGGGATTTAGTAGGCATCCGTTAGGTTTGCTTGTGCTACAACCAAATGAATACTTAGGCTCCATACTTTACCTTTAATTGGCTGGTTGATTATTAATACGTTTGTACTATAAATTATATCCTCCTTGTTTTGCTGTCAATCCTTTTAAGGTTAAGTACTTATTTACTAATAATAATTTTGTTTTTTAATAAATAAGATAATTTCTTTATGCTTATGAATTACAGGGAAGATCTAGAAATCAAACTACAAAAAGTAACACTTGCAATGCAGGAAGTTGTAGATGATATCCATAAAACTGATCCTGAGAAGCAAAGAATAATTTCCAAACTTATTGAATTTAAAGAAGCAATCATTTCAAAGGGAATTGAACTTAATATTGAATTAGAGGCAGCCTAGAAATATTGAATATCTCATGAATGTTTAATAACTTTTAGAATAATATTAATAACAAATAAGGGTTATTTATCAAATGCAACCTGGTACTTTTGAATTATTGATCCTAGTATTTATCTTTTTAGGTCTTCAAGCCTGGTGGATTATCCCAATAGTTATTAAAAATAATAAATTAAATAAGAGAGGTAAGGATTTAAGAGAAGAAATTAAGCAATTAGAAAAGTTATATAAAAAATAAATTAGATTTTATTTTTGCATAATACCTATTATTAGTGAAAATCAAATATCTAATGAAATTAAAAAAATTTATTCCATTTTGCCTCCTTTTTATTGGGACTTTAGCTTTACCACAACCTTCTTTTGCTGAAGAAAAGATTGAAGTTATACCTATTATTCAAAGTTCAAAAGGACTTAGTGGTAAAAATTTTAATTATCTCGAGGGTAAGCCTGAATTAAGACTCTTAAAAGTAAAGATTCCAGTTGGCTTGAAAACTCCAATTCATACTCATCCTTCCCCAATGTTGATTCATGTCACCAGAGGAAGATTAAAACATGTGAGGGGTGAAGAAATTAATTTCTTTAAAGCGGGTGATGCATTTATAGAGAGTAATAATGGGGGGGCTCACTATGTGAAAAATGTTGGGAACAAGCCGGCCATACTTCATGTGGGAGTTGTAACAGTAGTTGGAATGCCTACGGCCATAAATGAATAAAATTTTCTCTAAGTTATTCAATCTGCATTTTTAGAATTCACCTTTTACGAAGAACAACTGTAATGAGACACTCCTCCATAGTTAAAATACTGGCTTGGCTTTAGTCGATTATATTTTTGATCTATTTCTGGGGGTTGTTCTATATATGGATTGCTAAAGACATCCTGTAACTCTTTTATTTTTTTGTAATTTCCCTTTTCAGCTTCTTCATATGCGGGAACGACCATCCATTCGCGCCAAGTATAGACTGGATTAAGGGATTTCATTGATGCCGATTTTGCTTTAATATTTCCTTCTTTCTTCAAGACTGATTGCCAGTTTTCAAGCCATACTTCCCACCTATTATTGAGCTCGTCATTAATTGGTAAATAGAAACAGTCTTTTAAAGAATCTAAGTTATCAGGTATTTCAGAGAGTTTACGGAACAAAATTGTATAGTCTGCTTTTGAAATGACCATGAGATTAAAAAATTCATTTATTAGAGTTTCGTTGTAATGTTCTAAACCAAGCTTGTTTGCCCACATTTTCTTCAACTCTTTGTTCATCAATTCTGAAAAATCCTTTCCGATTTGATCTAACTTTTCTTGATCTTGTTTGTTTTCTGAAAGTAAGGGACTAAGAGAGGAACAGAATGTTTTAAAGTTGATTGCCGCAGCAGAAGGTTGGTTGAAAAATGAGAAATGTTCACCTCCACCTGTCCATGGTTGAAATCTTGGATCAAATAATTCACAGAATCCAAAGGGGCCATAATCCAAGGTATAACCTCCAGCAGCACAATTATCACTATTGAAGTTACCCTGGCAATAACCAACTCGCATCCAATTGGCTATAAGTGATATAAGTCTTGATCTGTATAAAGAAGCCAGTTTTATTACCTTACTTTCAATTGAAATCTCATATTCAATTTCATCTTTATAATTTCTATCAATAAGATGTTGAACTATCATCTTTAGTTCATTGAGTGCCTCACTATGCGCATTATTCCGAACTCGTCTTGCAAAAAGTTCAATCTGGCCTACACGTAAAAAAGATGGAGCGACTCTAGTAGTAATTGCAGCTAGATTATCAATCATGATGTCAGGTTCAAAATATCTGGACCCTTTGGAATACCACGGTCTTCTAACTATTTCTGAACGTGAGACATAAAGTGTCAAAGATCTTGAGGTAGGAATTCCCAAGGCATCCATTAATTCCTGTGCGAGAAATTCTCGAACGCTAGATCTTAAGACAGCTCTACCATCTGCTCCTCGACAATAGGGTGTTGGACCTCCTCCTTTAAGTTGCATTTCCATTCTTTTCCCATTAAATAAACCTTCAAAAACAGAAATTGCTCTGCCATCGCCATAACCATTGCCAGTTCCAAAGGGACATTGTTGGGTATATTCAGTCCCGTAAATTGATAATGCATAACCGGTTGCCCAACCAACAGTACTCATTGGATAATTAGCAACAGAAATATCCCCCGAGAAAAAACGACAAAAATTCCGGTCTTTAGTAAGATCTGAACTTAGCCTTAGTTCCTTAAAAAGTTTGTTGCTATGGGAAATATATTCTGGTTCTGGAATAGCAGTTGGAACAACTGGTACGTAATGACCTGAATATACTGAACGCGGCTTATGATCATTCCCATCTTTTGTTGATTGAGGATCTGCTTTAAGAGAATCAATAAAAGAATAGTCAGATAGTTGAGAAAATTCAGAAAAATTTTCAGTAAGCTTTCCTTTTAATGAATCAGATTTTGTTGACATCAAATTTGTTTATCTATTCTTGAAGGCTTTCTAATTTCTTAAAAATTAAATACCTTAACATATTTTATATAGATTCTATTAGGGATGGTTTTTGCCGATAAGTTTGAGATTAAATAAAAGTTGAAATTTAATATTTACTAAAAAAAGGTTCCGCAGTAAAACATTTTATTGAGAAAAATATTTAGACTTTAGTAATAAAACAAAGGACTCAACATTCATATTAATTTTTTAATTAATAACCATTCTAAATACTTAATTATTGACTAGTATTTTTTTGAGTTTGATCAAAAATAATGCGAAAAAGTTAAACTAATTAATCTTTTTTTGACTTGTGCCCCTCCCCCTATTTCCGCACTATGTTGCAGTAAATTTATTCAATTTTATACATTATTATTTTTAATATATTTTTAACTTACCCAGCCTTTCAGCAAATCAAACACACTAATAAATAGTCCCAAACCAATAATTGGGGGTGCAACCCATCTTGTCATGAATTTCAAATAACGTGTTGTTTTGATTCCAACTTTTGAATCACTAAGTTCTTCATTAAACTTTCCAGGTACTACCCATCCCATAAAGAAAGTAACCAAGAATCCGCCAAAGATAAGTAATACTCCTCCAAAAATCGAATCAATAGTTCCAAGAATGTTTAAGTTCAATGCAGAGGGTATGCCTGCTAAGAATAGAAAAAGAGTTATCAGCCAAACAGATTTTTCTCTTTTAAAACCAAATTTATCCATTAAGGAGGAAACTGGAACTTCCAATAATGAAACAGAGGAAGTTATTGCTGCAATATAAGCTAGTGCAAAAAATGCAACAGCTACAATTCTTCCAACCGCTCCATATGAACCAAGGCCCGTAGGAATTGATATAAATAATGCACCAACTGTTGATTCAGAAATAGCATCACTTAAACCAAATGTTAGAACAATCGGAAAAGTAATAAGTCCTGCCATAAGACCCACCAAAGTATCCAATGAAGCAACTCCAACACTTAGTTTTGGAAGATTACTCTTTTTATTTAGATAGGAAGCATAAGTCACCATAACTCCAATTCCTAAACTCAAAGAAAAGAAAGCTTGTGTAAAAGCATTTCTTATGGTTTGAGGGTTCCTTAATTCATCAAAGTCAAACTTAAACAAAAATGTTTTATATCCTTCCCATGCGCCTGTAAGTGAAGTGGCCCATATTGCTAAAGATAGAAGAATTATAAAAAGTATAGGCATAAAGAATCGTGTTACCTTTTCGATTCCTTTTTTTATCCCTGATGAAACTATTATGGCTGTAAGAACGAGACTTAATAGGTGCCCTAATAAAACACTGCTGCCACCACTAATTGAACCAAAGAAAGTTTCTGCTTCACTTAAATTTTTTGGTAACCCAAAAAATAATGAATGGAACAAGGTATCTGCGGTCCAACCCATTATGACTGAATAATATGACGCTATTCCCAAGGGAGCTACAAAGAAAAGAATTCCTAATGGATACCAATTTTTTCCAGCTAACTTTACTGGTGCAAGCAATGTGCTGGCAGTAGCGTTTCTTCCTAGAGCCATTTCAGCAACAAATACCGGAAGGCATACAATTAAAACGATTAGTATGTATAAAAGTGCAAAAGCAGCACCTCCACCTTGAGAGGCTCTGTAGGCGAAACCCCAAAGGTTACCAAGACCTACTGCGCTACCAGCAGCTGCAAGAATGAATCCTAACTTACTAGTCCATTGTTCTCTTGGAGAGATTTTTGAGTCCAAAATTAAAATCTGTTTTTTTATAGTTGATTTATAACTCATAAGTAAAAATTAGTTAATACCTTGCTTAATAAAAACTAATTTTTATTAAATTATTTTTTTGCAAAAAGATTTAAAATCTAAAAAACATCTTATCTCTACAATGACTATTGAAACGACTATTCTAGGTTTTCAACTAAGTAATAAGTTTGAACAATATGAATCTTATATGAATGCTGAGGAACAGCAGTTGATGTTTAAAGAAATGGGAGTTAAAACATTTTATATTGGTAAATCATTAGATGATCCTCAAAGGGCAACTGTAATTTTTCAAGGACCAGAAAATACCTTATACGATATTTTTATGAATCCTGAAATAAAACCTATTGTTGAAGCTTAAGGGCATATTTATGCTGGTACAAAAATAACTCGATGGATTTCTTGAAAAAATAAATCTTTTATGAATTATCAACTTTTAATTGAATCATATTCTTTTGGGACATCCCTTTCTGAGCAAGAAATAGAACTTTTAAGTCTGGAACTTGAAACTCAAATCATCAATATTAATATATCAAGAGAATTTGGTTGTTTTAAATCAGCCCCTACCCATATTTGCGAAGGTCTAAATTTAAAAAAAGATACTTATTGGATTATGTGCCTTGCTGAAATAATAGATCTACATAAGCCCCCCAAATTTGGGAAAACAAAAAGTGTGGAGGTTTTCGATTTACTTCTTAAAAAGGGACTTGTTATTGGTTAATTGGTTAATTGTTTAATTATTTGAGTATTAAAAAATAAGTTGTTTTTTCTTTATTCTGATAGTATTTATCTAGGGTCAGATAAATAAATGAAAGATTCTAATGAATTGATATTGGGAAATATTATTAAGCTAAATAGATCAAGTGAAAAGAAATTTAAACTAGGAAACTTTAAAGGGGCAATAGATGACAAAATGAAGGCTAATGCAATATTGAAATCCAAATCTTGTGATGAAAAAATTATTGAAAAATACAGAGAAGAATTATCTAGATTGTATTACTCGAAATTTGACCTTATATTCGATCATAAGCTGAAAATTGATGAAATAAAGAGAAATGAAATAGTAAAAATGCTGGAACAAAAAAGTAAGGAAAAATTAAAAAGTCTTGACTATAAAGGAGCGATAAAAGCCTTTAGGAGGGCAGAAAAATATTTTTTTTAAATTAAAATCAATCTAAATCTCAGAGTTTTTATAAGACATTTAAATTTATAACTTTGAGAAAAAAAATAATGAAAGGGTTGATTTTTTTTCAGAATTCGTTTCTTTAAAGATATATCATTTTTAGTACTACTTATGGTTATGCCCCAATCTACCTTGGAAAGCCTATTATTTTTTTTGATACTTTCTCTTGTTGCAACTTACATTGTTAATTTAAAGTATTCTTCAAAATTAAAAATTCAGAAGTAGTTGTTTATTTATCTTTTGTCTTAATTAGATTTATTTCCTTGGATCACTCCAAGTCTCTTTGTATAACCAGCTCAAAAAAGTAAGAGTAAGTATATTCCCAAATGCATAAGTTATTCCTAATAATGGGTCATAAATATTGGCAATAATCGTCGACATTATAAAGATTATTAACCCTGAAACAACCAAATCCTGAATAGGCAAATGGTTAAAATTCACTGAATTTATCATTTGAAAATTATTTTAATTGATAAATTAATTATAAAACCAATAAGTACCTTATTTATTTATAAGGAGATATCATCTAAAGATATGAATAATTTTAAGATTGCCAAACTAATTATAGTTTTTTCATCATTATCTTATTTGAGTGTTTCTTTTTTAAGAAATTATAATTCTTCAGAAAATATAGAAAAAAGATGTATTCTTAAATTTGAAAAAGATTTTAAAAATAATTTGGAAACAACTCATGAAGAATGGAATCAAATTTTAGATTTAGCTGATAACAATTATTTAAAATGTATGGGAATATCTCAGTATTAATTATGGGCGAGGCAAAGAGAAGAAAAAACTTAGGTATTCCGCCTAGAGAAAAAACTGAAGATATAAAGTTGCCTCAACTTGATAAAAAAGCCATACAACAAAAAGTAAGGTCTACATTGTATAAATATCCAATTATTCCTTTTCTTTTTTATGGAGCTGCAATATTGATCTTAATCGGGGGTTTATTTTATGTTTTCAAATCCTTTAAAATAGTTTAATTAAAAGGATTATTGATTTTAATATTTATGATTTTTGGCATCATAAATTAAAAAAAATTTGAATTATGATAAATGGGGAATTTTTATTGTACAAAAATAATCAAAGAAAAAATATATGAGAATTTTTTACGATTGACACCATCGTGTAGTGTTGTAATTTTGGATTAAATTAAAACTATTTATGAAAAAAATAAATAAAAAATATGCTGAAATAATGCGTCAAGCTGATAATGCAGTTGGAAGAAAAGAAGTAGTTAGTTTATTAAAAAAAGCTGCAATAATTATGTCTAAATCTGAGGAAAACTTAGCGGCTTAAATTAAAAAACTATTTTATTAGGATAAATAAAACACCATAAAGAATGATTGATGAGGATGCAGCCATAATGATAAATGGTAGTATCATGCCTGAGTTTAACCATCTTAAAAGCCTAATTTTTTTATTAATTACTCTTGACATCTTTTCTGAATCCCTTAATTGCAACCTAACAAGTAAATATATGGTGTAAATGATTAATTAATCTTTTTAAACATCATTCTTTAGCTATTTTGGAATTAATTTTTTACAGAAGAATATTTTAATTGCATCCTGATTTTTTATCTTAAGAGAAATTTTTAGGTAATTAATACCTTGTATTCTTGAAATTTAACATGCAAGATTTAGAAACATTAGATTTCTAAATAATGATTAAAAATTTAAAAGAGTGCTCTGAAGAATTTAAAGATTATGATTCAGAACTTTTACTTAAGATCCTAAATAAGACATCACTGGAGGACGAAGAGTGTCATGATAAAGAACTATTTGTAGATGAAAATTGGAAAATTAATTCAAAAAATATAAGTAATATAATTCCTTCAGATAATTCAAATTTGAAAAGAATATTAACAGATATTTTCCCAAATAATAAAATAGTGATTCAGGATAATAATGATGGCTCGCAAACAATTTTTTTATCCTAATTTAGGAAATATTAAAATCTTATTTATACTATTTATTCAATATTTATTTTTTTTTGAAAAATTTAGTAAAAATTACTCTCGCGGAATTTTTTTAAAGATGTTATCGTTCACTAACGTTCATCCAAGTTTATATCTCTGGACGCATGAAATGGGAGTAGGGAACGGGATTCTCATTAACTGCAAAAGACCATGAATAACCTCTTACAAATAAGAGAAAAAATCAAAAGAGCCAATAGGCTATATGAAGCTCAACTTATGGCTACTAAAAGTGGAGAAGTTACTCCATACAGAAGATCAGTCTTTGAAGAAAGAATCATGAAAACACAAAAAGAAATGAAATTGAAAGACTCAAAAAATTAAATTCATTTTTTAAACTGATCAATTAAGAGGGGGTTTAATCCCTCTCTTTTTTTATTTTTATAAGAAAAACGTAATTATTAATTTATTTTTTTCGATTATCGATTATTAAAAAGAACATAATTTTGATGCTTCTACTATTGATTTAAATTATATAAATGGCAAATTTAATTCAGTAATTAAGAGGTAAATAAATATGTTTAAAAAGAAAAATAAAAAGATTAAAACCCCACCCAATAAATCAAATTTAGATCAAGTTTTATGGTTTATAGAAAATTATTTGCCTCAAAAGAAAGATCGAGATATTAAAAAAAAATTGTACATGGATAATCTAGAAAGAGAGACTATTAAGAAATTCTCTAAATTAGCCTCTATGCGTTCTAAAACATTATTCCCAACTACAAAAAATACGACAATCTCTTTTACCTTTGGTAATTGGGCATTGCCTTACCTGAAATTGCTTAAGAAAATAGGGGTAGCTAAGTAAGAAAATTTTTATGGGCTAGGAAAAAATTTATCCTTAAGATAGAAACAAGTAAAGAGTATGAAGTCTCAATGAGCTCTTTTTGAAATTTAAGAAACAATATTTACTTTACATAAAAAATAAAATGGCTAAGTTTAAAATAAGAGATCTATGCATTATGTTTCTAAATTATCTGCCTAGTGAGATGGTTGAAGTTGTTGGTTTAACAATGATTTTTTCATTTCTAGTTGGAACTATATTAATTTTGTTATTTACATCAGATCAGGCAAATACAAAAAATCTATATTTAAAGAAGGCTAAATAAACTTAAAAATTTATCCTTATTAAAAGGCCTTTTTTTTAAATAAATTAACTCGCAGGTGCTGAACATAATTTTTAATATTGAGATATAAATAAATTTAAGATTATGGGTGAAGCTAAAAGAAGAGAGAAATTAGGATTGCCACCTAGACAAAAAAAAGTTGAATTAAATAAATCTGATAGATACATTGCATGGCTTCCTATTACCAAATCAAGAATTAAGAAATACCCTTATATGGGTGTGGCAACAATGGCAATAGGAGCGATAATTTTCTTAGTCAGTGGCGGAGCAAATAGTATAAATTAATTAGATTTTGGCCTTATTTAGAATTTATTTAAGTTTTTTTTTGTAATAGTCTAAGGCCAGATATTACAGAGATTATTGATGCTATACCAAGAAATATTGAGTAGAAAGGTTGCAAATTAATAATGCCAAAATTACCTGTATGCCATTTGATTAACCAAAAAGCATCTACCCCTAATGGCTGAAGAATACTATAAATAGTCCCAGATAAAATAGTAATTAGTAAAGGGATTGCTGAAATTGCGGTTATTTTTCTGTGAATTTTTCTTTGATTTGTTTTTAATTTTTCCATCTATTTCCTCAAATAGATATGTAATTCTTTTTCGTTTTTGCATGGCATCCATTTATCTTGATTCTTATGTATTCCTTTGCAACCAAGTTCTAAAGATCTATTTTCGGCTTCCTCTTCAGAAAGAAATGTACCCCTCATATGTGCATGAGAATAAAAATTGAAATTTAGAGATAAGGAAAATAAAAAAATAAAAAATTTTAAATTTCTAAGAAAAATATGCATTATTTCAAATAAGTATTTGTATTAATGAGAGATTTTATCAAATATTTTTGTTTTGCCAGTTTTACTAAATGAAACTACTTTGTAGTTCTCATAATCATGAAAGTGCGATTCGTGAGAATGTATTTCCATACCTGGAGAGCCAAGAGGCATACCGGGAACTGCTATACCATTGATATTTGGTTTTTCTCTAAAAAGTTTGTTGATTGATTCAATCGGGACATGTCCTTCAATCGTATAGTTAGCTATTTGAGCAGAGTGACATGATCTCAAATTATTGGGAATTTGATATTGGTTTTTAATTGCTGAGACATCTTCAACTATATTATCAACAACTTCTAATCCATTATCTTTTAAATGATTGATCCATTTTTTGCAACAACCACATGATGCTGATCTGTAAGAAACAACTTTTGGGATATCTATATTTTCTTGAGTTAAAGCAATACTCTTATTTGGATTAATTATATTTGTAAAAAGAATTCCAGAAAAAATTAGATAATTCAATAATCCTCTTTTAATAAATATTTTTTTAAGTGCCATATTAATCAAAATGATTAAACTAAATATTTAAGTTAACCATAAATGAAAATTTATTAAATCGCTATTTAATCAAAATCAAAACACTCATAATTGCCATTAAAAGATTTTCGATAAAACTAATAATTCCCAAAGGAGTTTTTGCATATCCACCAATACATGCACAATTTAATTTTAACTTATCCAAATAAACAGCCTTAAATACTGAAATCATTCCAGAAATTCCTAAAAATAGGGCAATAAAATTAATTAAAGAGGGTGGAGAAGAATTAAGAAAACTTATTCCAATTAATAATTCGCAAAAAGGATAAATATATATCCAACTATCAAATTTAGAAGATATTAAATCATATTTCTTATAACTTGTTCCAAAAGCATTAATATCCATAAGCTTGAGCATGGCTAAAAGACAAATTGATATTCCCATAAAAATTTGGAAACTTTTAAGCAATGAAATGGTTATTAGAAATGAAGTACCAAAGACTGCAATTAAAGGTGTAAATGAATTGATCTTCATTTTTAACTTTTGAGGATAGAATCACAAATACTAGATGGATTTGCTTGTTTAACTATTTTTAGTCTTTTGATAAGTTTATCCCGATCTATTTGATGTTTTAAATATTTAATACATAAATTTTTTTCCTGATATACCTCTGCTAATGGAGTAATCTTTAAAGCAATAGCAAAAGTACTAATAACTAAAAGTATGTTTGTTGCTAGTCGAATGTTTGGTCGAAAATTTGATCTCATTCGTATTCTTTATTTCTGTCAATAACTTCCCTTAAATATATATCTTTTAGCTCGTCATTATATCCATTTTCACTTGCAAATTCCTCTAATTCCTTCAACTCTTTTTCCGTCATTAAGCAGATTTGGAGATATTGTTTTTCATATCTTCAATTTGGTTGATTAATTCATCTAACCATTCTGTATTATTTTCGGATCTTTTCTGAAGATATGTAATTTTAGGTTGATTTATTTCTAGCGTCTCATAATCTCCACTCATAAATTACCCCTAAATTTATACTCTGCATAATTTATCTAGAGAGATTATGCACATCAATAGGTTCTATTACTTATTAGACATTTACCATGAGTAACAAGTCGATTTTTAATATTATAAATATCAATGCATTTATCTCTAAAAAATATGGCCACTAATGAAGAACTAGAAAAAAGAATTGAGACTTTAGAAAAAGAAGTACAACATTTAAAAGCTGTTTTGCAATATCAAATGAGAAATAAGAAAAAGTGATTTATTCTTATTGCATAGCAATTACTTTTGGTCAGATAAGCATTTTCTCTTGATTGTTTTAGTTACCTAATGAAAAAGCTAAATATTAAAAATTAGTCCATAATTAATCACTTTTTGAAAAAATAACTTTAGTCATTGATATTTAGAAGATATTTGTTTTTATATATATAAAACTACCCGATATGATTAACTCAATAGCTATTACATTGTTACTATTAGGCTCTTTAGTTGCTTACAAAAGACTAAAAAGAAAGAAACGGCAATTTCACGCACCACCTACAAATCAGCTTCCTAGTTGAAGATTAAATTCCGTCTTCGTCTTCTCCAAAAGGGTTGTATCTAATATCCCAGATGAGAACTACTGCTATAGATAAAAGCAATAGACCAAAAATAACTTGAGGAGGTGGAAATAACATCAACGAAGTATAACAATTATCAATAATCTTTGCTTATGAAAATTTTAAAGGGTAATCGATATTATTTGGTTCTAAATGTTTTACATAACATGCTGTTGTGCAATCTACTCCCTCACTATTGATGCTACAAGAAGTTATACATTCAAAAAAACTTTCCAAAGCATCTGAATCTTTAATATTTGAATAAATGTCATTTTTCATGCTCAATCTTCCATTCTGAAGCTTATCTAGCAATTAATTTTTAATAATGTCAAATTTTAGGTAAAGTACCTATTCACCATTTTTTTTAAAAAAACTATTGAATCTATAAGTTTTTTCCCACCCTTCCTCCAATAGTTTTTTATATTCGTTTCTCGCTTCTTTTATAGATTCAACCCTTGAACCTTTCATAACTGGCTTATTTGATCGCTTAAAAACGCAACCATAAGAGATTAAAATTGCATTAATGATTGAAGAATTCTTAGAACTATCTTCAAAGGGTTCAAATACTTTAATCCTAGATCTGGCTTTATTGATTAAAGTAAATTTTTTCATAAAAAAGGGCGTTAGCTTCGCCCCAATCAAAAAGCAGGATAATCCCCATCACCCAGCCTTTTTAAAATCTTAGCACTACATATGGTGTTTGTAAGTATTTAAAATTACCTATTGATGGGGTTGTTTGTTTCTGTTTAATTTGTCATTATAGGAGTCCCCATCACCTAGGCTCGTAAGAGTCTTTTTTTTTGCTATTTTTCCTTTTAAGCTTAAGCCCTTTTTAATTAGTGTTTAAAGACTTTTTATTTAATTTTTAAATTCGATAATTAATAATTAAAAAAATAATTTTATTCATGCAAACTTACATCGTTCATTGGCAATTTCCAGATCAAGAAAGTCATATGCAAGGGGCCGAAGCTTTTGCGGGTTTTGTTGAAGGAGGATGCGAAGGTGATGAATTTGATGGTTTTAAAGTTCTTAATCGAGTAGTTAATCCTGAGGGAGCTAATGGTTGGGCAATAGTTGAATCTTCAAATCATCAGAACATTTGGAAATGGAGTAGTATCTGGGTCGATAATTTTGGGGTAGAAATTGAAGTTACGCCAGTTCTAACGGATAAAGAATTTCTTTCCGTCCATAAAGAAATTGCAGCAGCGTCTAACTAATAGTTAATCTTTTTGGCTGTTGATTTAATATAAAAGTTAGTACATATTTTTTATGGGAAAATTTTCTTCTGAAGAAATTGAAAGTCAATACAATTTAATAAAAAAGCTTTTAGCTGAACCTGAAAAGTATAGTGATGCTATTAATGCAATAAAAAAGATATTGCATATATGCCTATAGAGCTTAAGAAAAAACTTGAGGATGAAAACATTATCTTATGAAATGAATCATCAATCTCATTTATCATAATTGTTAATTTTTAAAAAATTAGTTAATGGCAAATCTCGTAAACTAACCGAGAGAGTCTAAATCTCTACGATGGTGAACTGGGTTTGCATAATCTTGGGGAACTTTCTGTTCTCTCATTAAATCCGCAATTGTTGGATAATCTTTTGCATTATCAAGATCTCTTGCACTTTTATCTTGAATTGCAAATGGTGATCTTTTTAAATTCATAATTAATTACCTCAAAATTTTTGTTGGATTCTGATTACAGATCCTGGATTGTCATGTACGTAGGTGTTGAATTCTCTCGCAAGCATTAAGCAATCGTATGCATCGCGCGCGTAGAAACCAACTTCGTGTGTCTTATTTGTTGAATCTTTGTAACTCAACACATATTTATTACAAGATTTAATCGGTGTTGAAGGCATTTAATTTATTTCCGTTACCACTCAGTTCTAACTAGGCATGTACATAAAACGACTAATAAAAATGTACGGTTTAAGGCACAAATATATACGGATAGAGGACCAACAAATTAGTTTAAAAATAAATATAATGATTAAATAAAATTTTTCAAAAAAAAGACAATATTTCCCTTACTCTTGTAAAAACTATTTTCAGTAGAAGCCTTTTTTCAAAAAACTTTTTGTAGATAATGTGTTTTTATAAACAAATCTACTATCTTGCTAAATTAGTGTGTTCGAAATTATAAATATATTTTTCTCCATCGTCATCACCATCGTCATCATCATGGAAGGAAGAGATTAATACATAAACTCCTCCAAGTCCCAATAACATTGATAAATAAAGAATAGGATCTGTCATAATTCAAGTTTGAAACATTTAAATTAAATTTGAGGAAGCTTTTCAAGATCTATACTTTCTTTTAATTATTTGTATAAAGAACTTTTTATGATCAAAACTGTTTTTTATTTGAGAAAACTGAAAGTAGATCTAAAATAAGGTAAATTTACTGTTTTTCTAGTGAGTTTTAAAAATTTTTTAAAAATCAATGTGCGGAAGATTTGAGCTGAAAACTAAATTTGAGAAATTGCCAAAGGTTTTGAAACAAGACTATCCAAGTGGACTTGATTCTAAATATGAGACTCAAAGTCTAATAAGACCTAATGATCCTGTCCTTGTAATTAAAAACGAAGGAAGAATTAAAACTACTTTTATGACATGGGGCTTTATTTCTCCTTGGGCCAGAGACCCATTTGATAAAGAGAGACCAAGACCATTTAATGCAAGATCAGAAACCGTAGACGAAAAAAAATTATTTAGTGGAAGTTGGAAACATAAAAGGTGCCTAATACCTGCGAGCGGTTTTTTTGAGAAAAAATATCGTATCCGAAAAGCTAATTATGAGACTTTTTGGCTGGGAGGGATTTGGAGTAAGTGGACCTCACCAGATGGAGCAGAACTTGAGAGTTGCTGCGTTTTAACTACTGATCCAAATGATTTAATTAGACCTTTACATCACCGTATGCCTGTGATCGTTCCTAATGGATATGAGAAACAATGGACAGAGCAAGTTAAAGATGCAGATGAATTAAAAGGATTATTTGCAATCATGATGAGTTGGTCCTCTGATGGTTGGTTAGTAGAGGATTTAAAGAAAAAGAAAACTAATCAAATGAGTTTGTTTTAAATGGAACGACTACTAATCCAATGTTTAGATTAATGGCTAAATCTTATTGGTTGATTAATTCAAATAGGTCAGAAGTGAAAAGATTTATGAAAAACGATAAGAGTATTGATGGAGTTTTTGAGTATATGTTTATAGATACTGGAAAAATAGATGGGGGATTAGGAAACAAAACACCAGTAATGACAAATACAGTTTCTGTTGACATAGATTTAGCTAGGGAAATTTATGAAAGATTACTTTCTAAGGGATGGAGGAAAATTGAAAAAAATTGGAGTTAAAAGAGAGTTAGTGTGCCGTATAAATTACTGATGAAAATATTTTCAAAATTTAATAATGAGAATACTAACTAAAATTGACAGCCGGTCTAAAATATGGGGAGATTAGCAAGTTATTTTATTTAGTGCAGATAAAAATTAAACATCCAAAATGGCTACCAGAATAAATAAATATTTAAGTGAAGTCGGTTATTGTTCTAGAAGACAAGCAGATAAATTAATCCTAGAAGGAAAGGTAACCATTAATGGCAAAATTCCAGAAATTGGAACCAAAGTAAAAGATAGTGATCAAATAGAAGTTAAAGGTCAAAGAATTGAAAAATCTAAGAAACAAAAAAATATATACTTAGCCTTTAATAAACCTGTGGGAATTGTTTGCACAACAGATAGGAAATTAGAACCTAATAATGTCATAGATTTCATTAAATATCCTAAAAGAATTTTCCCCATCGGAAGATTAGATAAGCACAGTGAGGGATTGATTTTTTTAACTAATGATGGAGATATCGTAAATAAAATACTCAGAGCAAGAAATAATCATGAAAAAGAATATATCGTAAAAGTTAATCGTCCAATTGATAGCGACTTTATTCAAAGCATGAGTAATGGAGTTGAAATATTAGACACAATAACTAAAAATTGCTACGTAAAAAAATTGGGTCCAAGAAATTTTAAAATAATTCTCACACAAGGACTTAACCGCCAGATTAGAAGAATGTGTGAGGCCTTAGGATATAGAGTACTATCATTAAAGCGTGTAAGAATTATGAATATTAAGTTAGACGTGTCAACAGGAGAATATAGAGAACT
Organism: uncultured Prochlorococcus sp.; assembly: GCA_902617605.1. Classification (GTDB taxonomy): domain Bacteria; phylum Cyanobacteriota; class Cyanobacteriia; order PCC-6307; family Cyanobiaceae; genus Prochlorococcus_A. The sequence goes on from CACMXO010000014.1 coordinate 20,277, forward strand.
TAGTAAAGAAGAACTCCTAGAATTAAATCAATTACTCGAAAACTCATCAAAAACATCTGACTAATCAAAAACCAATAAAAGTAATTTGGAAGTTAAAGTAAATTGTCTAGCAAAATGCAAGATTTATACTTTTCAAGTTTGGTAGAAATACCCTAAATAGTTTGAAAAGCTTACTACTTGCACTGACAATAGTTAGTAATTGAGTATTATTTGAACATCTATCAAGAATTAGCAGCCCTAGCTCTCTTTTTTGTCCAATCTTACTCGGGTCTTCTCCAAACCTTAGCAATAAATTTTTTCCATTATTCTCTAGCTGTATCTTTCTTTCATTCTTCTCTAGTTTTTATGAAAAGTAGTTCTTTGCTCCATGCAGATGTAACCTTGCCAGGATCAATACACATATATTTAAAGAAATTGATCTTTATTATTTGTATTGTTGATAAAACTTTTTACTCTTGATCTATTTGCATTAACCAACAAGAAAGAACTAGCCATATTTTTTTAAGGATAAAAGTTTACCTCCCAACGCATCACGCAATAACTTAATGGGTTATATCCATTACAATTCCAAAACTTAAATATTTTTACAGCGAAATGGTTAAAGTTAGCATCATTAAAAAATGCCCAGCCAAAGTGGATAGCAAATGCCGTTAAAACAAACTCAGTGTATTGAAGCCAATGTGTTCCAGACTTATCCGCACCATTTTTGTCAAAATTAGAATTACTCATTTAAAGGATTGGATACGCTATCCATCCAAATAAGGAGTAATTAATAATGACAGCCATGAAACCAATCATTGCAAGTCTTCCATTTGTTCTTTCAGCAATGAACCAATAGGTATTTGGCCATTCAAAATTGGATTTTTGACCTTCTGATATTGGGTCCTCTTTAGGAGAATTTTCCTGCTCAAGATAAAAATTACTATCTGGATAAAAGCTTTCGCTTGAAAAGTTATCTTTAAATTTACTCATTTATAAGAGGTCTATATCTAAACATATTAAAAAATAAAAACATTAAATAGGTTAGATAGTCTAAAAAAGTATTTTATTATTTAATCTTTGAATAATTACTAATTTAAATACTTTAAGGAGGCATTGAATTTTTAAACTAATTTTGGAAATTAATAGTGCTTTTTTAAAATATTTTCATATACTTCCTCTAGATTTTTTGTAAAAACTTTTTGATTGAAAAATACTCCGGATTTTTTTTGATTTTTGATTTTATTTTTTAATACGTTTAATTTTTGTTTGCTTGAAGAATAAAAAACAACTTTTTCTACATATTCTGAAATTGAATTACAAATGAGTTCGTCTAAATCTAAAGAATGTAAGATACTCCCACCAACTCTTGAAGAGAAACTTTTACCCAAAAGAGTCACAAAAGGAAGCTCTGACCAAATACATTCAACTAAAGTGGAATGCCCGTTGTAATTAAAGGTGTCTAAAAAGATATCAGCTGAACAGTATCTAGAAACATGTTCTTCGTAAGAACTTACATGTTCTGCAAATAAAATTCTTTCTTTATCAATTTTTTGAGAGGTCAAGAAAGATAATAAATTTTCCTTAACACTATCTATTGGTTTTTTAAGCCATAAATATGTATTCTCTGATTTTATGAGAATATTTGCCCATGCATTTACTACTTCTGCAGATAATTTTGAAGTTTTGTGAAAAGCTGCGAGTACCACAGATTCGTTGGGTAAAGAAAAGATCTGTTCAACTTTTTTTGAGTTAGAGTATTCATATTTTATGGAATTAATGAACGAATTAGGCATTCTGACAACTTTTTCAGAATAATATTTCTGAAAGTTTTTTGGGACAACATATTCATCACCGATAAGAAAGTCCATATTTGATATCCCAGTTGTGCCTGGGAATCCTAGATAATTGATCTGTATTGGAGCAATTCTCTCATTGAATATTTTAATCATATTTTTATTCGTATATCCCATTAAATCTACTGCTATATCTATATTCTCTAAGCGTATTTTAGTAACTGCTTCTTTAATGGATAAAGAGGAAATACAGCTAAAAGATTTGAAATTAACTTTTAGATTTTCTGTAATTTTATCTTCTACATTATTTAATGAGTAAGCATGTATTTCAAACTTTTTTTTATCGTGATTAATAAATATAGTTTCCATAATTTTAGAAACAGGATGATCATTAAAATTTCCTGATATATATCCAATTTTGATTTTTTTATTATTTTTAAATTGAAGGTTATTTTTTTTCTTACCTCCCAACCTTTTACTGTAGTTTAAGGCTCTTATATATTGATTTTTGGGAGAACAATCTAAATAAAAAAAAGTTAATAAATTAGTTATTTGATCTTCTTCGTTCAATCCAGCATTATCAATATAATTTTTTAATTTCTTGAGAGATTTGATATTGAAGGTATTTAGATAAATTTCAACTAATCCTATCTTCGCGGGATTAAAGTTTTTATCACATTTAAGAGCACTTTTATAATTTTTTTCTGCATCAATGTAGTTTTTTTCAATTGCATAGATTGTCCCAATGTTATAAAAAGTGATTGGTATTTTATTATTTATTTCTAACGACTTTTGGAAATATTTCATTGCCTCCAAAAGATTCCCTAATTTCTGATAAATATTTCCAATATTTATGTAGGCTCCAAATAAGTCGGGCTTATACTCTATAGCTTTGGCAAAATAATTTAAAGCACCTTTAATTTCCTTGGCTTCCTGCAAATATCTGCCAATATCACAATAGGCTTCAGCATAATTTTTTTTTACATTAATGGCTTTTTGCAAGCATTGAAATGCCTCTTTTCTCTTGCCTAATTTTTCATAAATACCTGCGAGTCTGTGAAAAGTAAGGTGATTACATTTCCCTTTTAATATCAGATCATTATAAATTTTTGCTGATTCTAAAAATTTACCTTCTCTAGCTAAAAATATTGCTTTTTTTGTTTGGGCAGATAATTCAATATCTTCAACTAAAAAGTTCTTATCAAGATTACTGTTTTTTTTATTAAAATCATTCCCAAATCCTTTATTCATATACTTAAATTTATCCAATAGATAAAGTAATAAATTCTGACAAATATAACTAACTATATCTTTTTATTTTAAAAGTAATAATAAAACTCAAAAAAATTGATTTTTTATAATGGGTTGAAAGTAATAAAAGTCACAGCAAATAATCGACATAATTTTTTAAGTCTTATATTTTTTGTATTAGGCAATGTACAAAAAAGTCTAGGAAACTCAATATTGTATGCGGATAGTCGAACGATCTTGAGACTTATTATATGGATATCTTCGAAGATCATAAAAGATGTTTATAGAACTTAGCGCACGCCCTAGCGCCCCCTTATGCGATCTATTTAAAATTATTTGGGTGGTAAATAGAAAAGCTTTTTAAAAAATTAGATCTATAATAAAGTTTAATAGACTCCCTTTTATGACAGATAGAGAAACAATTGAATCAATGTTGTATGAGCTAGCAACACCTCAGAAAATGGGCTCATTTTTTGTAAATAATGCCACTTCAGATTTTCTACTCATTAGGCCTAGTGGGAATCCAATAAATGCAAAGGGGTTCGAGGAAATGATGAGTTCGGGCGATGTGGTTCAGGAAAAAGCTGAGATTACAAAAATTCATAAGTTCGAATTTCTCTGTGCTGATGTAGCAATGTGTGTTTTTACACTTGGGGCGAAATTTTCTTATAAGGGCACTCCTAATGATGATTTGCCAACTGTTACCTCCATCTTCAAAAAGATTGATGGAATTTGGAAAATCCATTGGATGCAAAGATCATCAGGAGATTCAGATTTGTCATTATGGGATTAGCAAATAAAAATTGGTGAGAATTTGATAATCGATCTAAAATAAGGGCCAATTAAATCCTTTTTTTATGAAGTTAAAAAATATTTTAAAAACTACTGGAGCTCTTCATATCCTGTTGGGGTTGTTAATTATTAACCTACTTATTTTTTCAGTGGAAACTATTGCAGGCAATGCTTCAAGAGAAACATTGCTTCTTGTTAGAGGAACTGCTGATGTTGTAGCAGCAAGTAATTTGGGAATTGGTGGTTTCTTGATTATTTGTAGTTCCATAAAAGATAAAGCCTCTTTAAGAAAAGTTTTATCAGGTGAATTAGCTTTGATGTTTTGTTTTTTAGCAGTAGCTCTATTTAATACTTTTAATGCTGGGACAATTGTTGATGGAGGACCGCCGCCTCCTTTTTGGATTGTCTTAATAGTGAATCCTCTCTTATGTGTTTATGGATTATTTAACAATAAAAATTGAAATGCTTTCTAATTGCGTCTCAGCTAAATTAAGGCTTGGTTATCTTGAATCAATAATTCCTGAAGAAATACTTTTTTAATTAATGTTGCGACTTCTTCCGTTACCGATTTTTATTTGCATTTATCTATACTCTTGGTGGAGATGTAAAAAAAATATTATTGCTAGTGATAAGCAATTAAAACCCTGCATTGATTGGGCATATATAAAAAATTTACCCCTCCCACCAAAACCTTCATTTGTCGAGTTTTATATTGTTTATGTATCTTCTTTCTTTAAATTTCCCTTTGGGATAATTATTCAACAACTAACTTTTGCAAAGAAAGTAAGATACTACGAAAGAGAAATGAAATTAATATTTGATAAATGGAATCTTGAAAAAATAAAAAAAATAATTAACTAATTTATTGATACGTCTGGAGTAAAGATATATAAATTCCTAATAATATAAATATAGCTACACCTATTCCAATAACTGTAGTAGGTTGATTATTCCAAAAATTTGTAAAAAATTCCATTAATTGGGAAGTTTAAATTTTTTTAGCTCTATTAGCTCTATTGATTAATTTTCTCAAAATATTATTTTTAATTGATAAATCAGAAATGCAATAAAGGGTTAAAAACAAAACTACTTTTGCAAAAAATGAGATTTGCATAATAAAAGTAACTCTACACTCATAGAAGCAAATTTTATTAAAACTGCCAATTTTTTGGAAGACTTTGTAAGAGGTATTTTTAATAATTGAGAGTCGATCTAAAATTGGAGGGGTAAAACCTTCTTTTTTTATGAATAGAGAAATAATAAAAAGAAATGCTTTTTGGTTAGCTATATCTACTCGAATTAATCTGATAGTTACGATTCCAGTATCTCTACAAAAGAAAAATACTTTAATAAATAAAGCTTTTGCTGCACTCCCCTCTAAGACAGAGTGCCATGAATAGGAAATAACTATTCTTGTTAATTACCATTTAAAAATGCAAAATTAGAGTTAATCAAAATTTAAAGACCATTGGCCAGATGAATAGTATAGATTCTTCTTAGAAGGATTATTAATTTGATAAAGACCTTTATAACAAAATAACATCATCAAATCTTTATTTACATCGGGGCCATATAACCCCTTTGAATTTGCCACTTCTCCATAGTATGAATAAAGACCTTTTTTATTCAATTTTGCGACTTGTATGCCACAATCTTTTTTACTATGAATTGAACCTCCATTGACTGAAAAAAACATATATTCGTTCCAATAAGTTGCTCTTTCTATTTCATAGAAAATCCTCATGTCATTTTAAATAATAGTTTCTTTTGTAATGCTAAATTTTGACTCTTCATATTTTACTTCACATATATTTCCTGGTAATTTTCCCCATCGACATCCTGCTGTACAAACAGATATGTTACCACTTGAGAGTATAGCTGGATCCCTAAATGGAATGACCATCCTATCGTTAATATTTAAATCCGAAAAAAAAAGTGATTTCTCTCTAATGTAATCTGAAGGCCTAAATTCAGTTAAGATTTCCCAATCGCGATTACAAACAAAAAGTGATTGATCCATATAACCACCTCCCTTTCTTTTGTCAAAAATGTCATAAGAAAGACTTCCAAAATATAAATTATCAATAAAACTACCAGCACACAATTTTGCTGTTTTTGGTTTAAATACAATTTCCTCGTTCAAATATAAGGCACATGGCCAATTGGAAAAACTCTGTAAAGTCTTTATTCTCAGAACCTAAGAAATATATTTGATTATCCCAACCCCAAGAAGGATCCCATTTACAAATTTGGCGAGGATTTTTTTTGATTTTTTTTTTAAATTTTTAATACTCTAATTTAAATTATGGTTAAGATCAAAATAATTTGAGCAATTAAATATTGAAATTAATATTAAGGAGCAAATCAACAAATAAATGAAAAATAATTCTCAGATAATAAGTTTTATTTTCAGCGTTGGAAGGATAGCGGTAATTTTTATAATCCTATGGGAGCTTACAAATCTAATGAAGGGATCAAGTATGTGAAAGTACGTAAGCCTAGCGCTCCTTTCACAATATGCTACAGGCAGGCAATAAAAAAGAGAGGTTGAGATTCAATTTTATAACTTGGATTCTAAGAGTCGGGGCGACCGGATTCCAACCTCCGACCAAGTGCTAAGTAAGATTTAAAAGTTGGTCTATATGATGGGTGTTTTAGCTAGGGGAAAAAAGGTATTTTTAAAAGTTATTTTCAATTTGAAAAAACATTTGCATAATTTATTACAACTGTTAATTTTAGTGGGCTTTAATAAGTTCAAATGCAAGATCAAAGAATTGAAAAGTTAGTGGCTGTTGCTGTAAACATAACTAAGTTACTGGTAATAATTTATCTAGGCATCGTAGAAGTATTTAAAATAATCAAATCACTTCAAAAGCTTTTAGATACTGAATTAGATCTTTCTCAAAAATGGGCTTCACAAAATTACTCAATTCTAAAAAAACGACTAGCGGAGCAAAAAATAACGGGAGTTTAAAAATTATTGCTATAAATTAATTGAGGCCAAACCTCGTCAGCAAAATCTACATTTGCTGCAAGACATAAATTGATTCTATATAGTTGCGAGTCGATTTAATAACCCTTTCAGTAGTTGGAATTTCTGGAAGGGTTTCTTGATGCCGATATTTATTGAGTAAGCGATTCATTTACGCAACAAGTTGGATCGAATATACGGTGTCCTTACAATTATTTTTTTTATCCCATTCCTTTGCGAAAGGAGATTCCATCTCTGCACATAATTTTTCTAAGTCAGTACAGTTCATTAATAAATGAGATTTGTGTTCGTTGACTTTTACAAACTCATAATCAGTTACAAACTCCTTGCACATTTCTTCAAGAAATAATGTTGTTACATCATTTTTAAATTTTTCAAATGTACAGCTAAAAGTTGAAATAATGAGAGTGTTTATAAAAATAAGGAGCTAATTGCCCTTATTGTAGATCTAATTTTATAAAAGGCTTTTTATTTA
>CACMXO010000015.1 GCA_902617605.1 uncultured Prochlorococcus sp.
AGATACGAAGATTTATGGGACTACAGTCAAAGATGGGGATTAATAAATTTAGAAAGAGAAGACAGACAGTTTTTAAAGAAGGCAGAAAAGTTACTTCCAAAGATCCAAAATAAAAAGATATCCGTCAAAAAAACTATTGAAGAAAAATCTTATTATCTATGGTTAAATTTTTACCTCGATGAAATTAATATTTTTAGTAATTCTAATCTTCCAAGAAATAAATATGGTGTTTGGACACTCTTAATTGAAGAGGAAATAAAACTTCTTAAGGAATTACAACCAGTAATGGGTCTTCCAGATACTTTAAAAGCTAAGAATCTATTCGAAAATAGAAAAGAGCTTATAAACAAAGCTTTTAGCGAATTTGATGCTAAAAGTAATGACAAGGTTTTCAACTTTGATGAAGTTTTAAACAACTCTGAAAAAGATGTTGGTAAGAATTGGAAATCAATTACTGAAAAAGATCCAGAGAATAATAAAATTTTTCCAATAATTGAATCTGAAAATATTGAGAAACTCAGATCTGCGATAAAAGAGGATTTGAGTACATATATGAAAGAAAATTACCCTTCATTAAAAAAGGATTTATAAATATTTATCTTTTTTTTGTTTTTTTTTTGGACTTTTCTAAGTTAAATAGATAATAGGATTATTTATAACATTTTGAGCAACCAAAAGTTCGAGACACTTCAGTTACATGCAGGCCAAGTTCCTGATCCAACTACAAATTCTAGAGCAGTACCCATCTATCAAACTAGTTCTTATGTCTTTGATAATGCAGAGCATGGAGCGAATCTTTTTGGATTAAAAGAATTTGGAAATATTTATACTCGACTTATGAACCCCACCACAGATGTCTTCGAAAAAAGGATGGCAGCTTTGGAAGGAGGTATGGCAGCACTTGCAACATCCTCAGGTCAAGCTGCTCAATTCTTGGCAATAGTGAACTGTATGACTGCAGGGGATAATTTTGTCTCTACTTCTTTTCTATATGGTGGGACCTACAATCAATTTAAGGTCCAATTTCCAAGATTAGGAATAGAAGTTAAATTTGCAGATGGCGATAGTATTGATAGTTTTAGAAATAAAATTGATGATAAAACCAAAGCAATATATGTCGAATCAATGGGAAATCCTCGATTCAACATCCCAGATTTTGAGGGACTCTCTGCTTTGGCGAAGGAAAATGGTATTCCCTTAATAGTGGATAACACCCTTGGTGCTGGTGGTGCTTTAATAAGACCAATTGATTTTGGAGCCGATGTTGTTGTGGAAAGTGCAACAAAATGGATCGGAGGACATGGAACAAGTATAGGAGGGGTTATTGTTGATGCCGGAACCTTTGATTGGGGAAATGGTAAATTTCCACTAATGAGTGAGCCAAGCGCTGCGTATCATGGGCTCGTTCATTGGGATGCTTTTGGTTTCGGTAGTGACATCTGCAAATCTTTGGGAGTACCTGATAATAGAAATATAGCTTTTGCGTTAAGAGCAAGACTTGAATGCCTCAGAGACTGGGGATCAGCTCAAAGTCCTTTTAATTCTTTCTTGCTATTGCAGGGTTTGGAAACTCTCAGTCTAAGAATAGAAAGACAAACTTCTAATGCTCTTGAATTAGCAAAATGGCTAGATTCTAATTCTAATGTAAGTAGTGTTAATTATCCTGGCCTAGAATCTGATCCATATTACTCTAGTGCCAAAAAATATACTACTGGAAGGGGAATGGGTTGCATGCTTATGTTCTCTCTCAATGGGGGTTATGAAAATGCAGTAAAGTTTATTGATTCCTTAAAATTAGCGAGCCACCTTGCTAATGTAGGGGATTCAAAAACATTAGTAATTCATCCTGCTTCAACAACTCATCAGCAATTATCTGAAGAAGAACAACTATCTGCAGGTGTTACTCCCACTATGGTAAGAGTCTCTGTAGGAATTGAGCATATTGATGATATAAAAGCAGATTTCGAACAAGCACTTTCACAAATTACATAGGAAAGGAGATTTATTGGCTTTAATAATTCCTAGTAACTATCACAAGATTAGTGATGTTGAGAAAAATCATATATCTTGGATCGAACCAGAATTGGCAAAAAGACAGGATATACGTCCTCTTAGGATTGGTATTTTAAATATCATGCCTCTAGGCAAGCAGTATGAATTTAACTTGCTACATCCACTTGGTTTATCTCCCCTTCAAATTGAGCCAGTTTGGATAAAGCTTAAAACTCATTCTTATAAAACATGGGATCTTAATCATCTGAATAATCTATACATTACTTGGGAAGAAGCAAATAATCCAGAACCGTTAGATGGAATCATTATTACTGGAGCACCTATTGAACACCTAGCCTTTGAGGAGGTTAAGTATTGGGATGAATTTGTAAAAATTGTAAATGAAGCAAGAAATTCTTGTGCAAGTACTCTTGGATTATGTTGGGCTGGCTTTGCGCTGGCTTATTTGGCAGGGGTCGATAAGAAAGTTTTTGATAGGAAATTATTTGGGGTATTCCCTTTAAAAAGTCTTGTTCCTGGACACCCTTTGATGGGTACACAAGATGATGAATTTATTTGTCCTCAAAGTAGATTTGCTGGATTACCAGATTTGGAAATGGAGAAAGCCCAAAAAGAAGGGAAATTGAATTTGTTGGCTTATGGAGAAAACGTTGGATATACAATATTTGAATCTAATGATCAAAAACAACTTATGCACTTAGGTCATCCTGAATATACGGTGCATAGAATTATTAGTGAAATTGAAAGAGACAAAGAAAAGGGAGATGTTCCTCCTCCTAAAAATTTTGATCCAAATAGTTCAAAAACCGCTTGGAGGTCTCATAGGAATTTGCTTTTTCAACAATGGCTTTGGTTCTGTTATCAACAAGTTAGTCTTAATTAACTTTTTTTAATGAGCGCTTTCAATACCACCTAGTCTTTCAAATAAGTTAAGACTTTCTTTATTTAAGCCTACAATTTCAACTTTAGAACCACCATTCTGGAACTTTCTAATAATTTGCTCAAGAGCAACAACGCCACTTTGATCCCAAATATGAGCTAAAGACATATCAATTACAATATTTTCTGGATGTTCATGAATATCAAATCCTTGTAAAAAATAAATTTTACTTACAAAAAATAATTGTCCTTTTACTTTATAGGTAGTCAAATTATTTTCTTTAGCTCTTGAGACAGTTATAACTTTTGCGACTTTTCTGCTAAAAAGGATTGCAGCTAATGCAACTCCAGCAATAACTCCAAGTGCAAGATTATGAGGTTTTGTCAGCATTGTAACCGAAAAAGTCATAAGCATTACTGCAGTATCACTTTTAGGTATCTTTCTAATATTTTTTAATCCATTTATATCTGCTGTACTTATCGCGATCGTTATCATGATTGCTACTAAAGCAGCCATTGGTATTGCTCCAATCCAAGACTTCAAGAGGATAATCATAATTAGTAGAGATATACCTGAGGAGAGAGTTGATAATCTAGATTTACCACCATTTTCAGTATTCATAACAGATTGCCCAACTAAGGCACATCCTGCCATTCCACCAAATAAGGATGCCACAATATTTGCGATTCCCTGTCCTCTTGCTTCTTTATTTTTATTAGAACTTGTATCAGTTACATCGTCTAAAATGTCTTGAGTTAAAAAGGTTTCCATTAAACCCACGAGAGATATTGCAAGTGAAGTCGGTAATATAATTCCTAATGTTTCAAGACTAAAAGGTACTTTCCCATTTTCTATTGATCCAAAAGGAAGAGAAATACTTGGTAATCCATCAGGTAATTTACCCAAATCGCTAACTGTTGGGACATCTAGATTCAAAAATATGCTTATGAGAGTAATTACTACTATCGCGATAAGTTGAGATGGGACTACTTTTGTGATTTTTGGAAGCCCATAGATAATTATTAATCCTAGGATTACAAGAACCCAAATAACTGGGATCTGAGAGTTAACTGGATACTGACTCAAAGTTTGTTCGATTAATCCTTTTGATTCTTTAACACCTATTCCTAACTGAGGTAGTTGTGCCTGAAATATTAAAAGCGCCAGAGCATTTACAAATCCACTTAATACTCCCGTTGGTACGAATCGCATTTGGTAGGCAAGTCTTAAATATCCCCAAAGAATTTGGAAAATTCCAGTTAATATTCCAGCTGCAATTAGATATGGGACTCCTAATCCAGGAGCTTGTGATTCTCCATAAGCAACAAGTCCAGTCATCAAAAGAGCTGTTGAACCTGTAGCTGAAGTGATCATCCCCCTTCTCCCTCCAACAATCGCAATTGTTATCGATAAGCAAAATGCACCAAAAAGGCCAACTTTAGGATCTACACCAGCTATACCTGAAAAAGCAATTGCTTCTGGGATCATTGCAAAAGCAACAACTAAGCCTGAGAGAATATTTGACTTTGGATCATCTAACCAATTTTTAGATAAATATCTTGAGAAATTTGACATTTTAAGTTTCTTTATAATTAAGAAGTTACCTCATAAAGGAGGCAAAATACCTTGTGGGTCAAAAATATTCTTTAAAGTTTTTAATTCATTCATTCTATCTCCAAAGGCTAAAGTAATTTCTTCATCATGAGATTTCAAATGATTATGCAATTGGGCTAAGTGAATATTTGGATAAAACTTTTTTAGCTTGCTCCACGATTTATAAATCCATTCCAAAGCGACTTCTTTTTCTTGAAGATCATTTTTTTTCCATGATGCATATATCCAAGGTTTCCAAGTGCTTTTTCTATGAACAAAAAAGCTTGAGCCATGATTTAACTTTTTAGTTTTGCAACCTAATTGTTGAGAAGCAATGTAACAGGAATTATTAGGTTTATTATTCATTATTTCATCCAAACATTTTATGAAAATTGGGATATCATTTTTTAAATCTTCTCCAAGAAGACTTATTACCTCAGAATGATTATTTGCATTCAGCTCATATAAATTCAATTCCTTAGGGAAGAAATTTATTTTGTTAAAGTTTTCATAAAATTGTTTTTCTAGAGTAGGGAATTTGTCTAGAAGCATTAAGCATTCTTCTGTTCTTTTATCCTCTAAATTATTTTTGAGTTCAGCAAAAATATATATGTAAATTTTTTGGGCATAAATCCATTGAAGACTAATATTTTCTGGAAATTCCTCTGATAGTTTAATTATTTCTGTAAGTTCATTTAAATTTACAAATCCTTCAATAACCTTAATTGAATTAGATTGGATAGTTTTAAGTTCTATTTCGGTAATAATTGAAAAGAAGGGTGCTGCGCCTTTAATTCCTTCCCAAATTAATTGTTCTTCTGTATTTATTTGATTTTTTTTTAAAGAAATAAATGTGCCATTACCCAAGAAACCTTTTATTGATTCAATATTATCAATTGCTAATCCGTAGGTTCTACTGAGCGGGCTTACTCCACCAGTAAGTACATAGCCTGCTCCAGGAAGTTTAGAAAGTCCTATTGGAAAACTTCGATTATATTTTTGTAAATGATTTAATAGATCCCCCATTATTACACCACCTCCAATTGTTACTAAATTAGTTTTTCTATCTAGGTGAATTTTGCTGTGATTTTTTCTTAGATCAAGAGTTGTAAAACCATTTTTTGCACAGCTAGAAGTTGTACCTCCACTACACACGCAAAGGTGCTCGAATTTTTCGTAAGAATAGTTATCCTCATTAAATAAGGATTCATCCACGTCATAAATTAATTTCTTTAATTTTGCATCCTTTGAGTTGATATTTGGAACTTCAAGCAAGTTATTATTATTTTTCACTACATGATATTGTTCTTTACTATTATGGTATAAGTAATAATTTGAATTTGGATAATTTAGATTTGAAGTTAAATAATCAAGTCGCGATACTTATCTGTGGACATGGGAGTAGAAATAAACTAGCCATTACTGAATTTCAAGAATTAACTAATTTCATCCAAAAAAGATATCCAAACTTTTTAGTTGAATATGGTTTCTTGGAATTTGCTAAACCTTCGATTGTTGATGCTTTAGACAAGTTAAAAGATCTTTCTATAAAAAAAGTAATTGCAATACCTGCAATGCTTTTCGCTGCTGGTCATGTAAAAAATGATATACCTAGCCTGCTTATGTATTATTCAAGTAAAACAGGACTTGAAATAATTTATGGAAGAGAATTAGGTATTAATAATTTAATGATTAGTGCAGCTTGTGAAAGAGTAAAAGATGTATTTAAACAAAATAATAATCTCAAACCTGAAGAATCATTATTAGTTGTTGTGGGTAGAGGCTCTTCTGACCCAGATGCGAATTCCAATGTTTCAAAAATTACGAGAATGATCGTAGAGGGTATTGGTTTAGGGTGGGGGGAAACAGTTTTTTCTGGAGTAACTTTCCCTCTTGTTGAACCTGGCCTGAAAAATGTTGTGAGACTTGGTTATAAAAATATAATTGTTTTCCCTTATTTCCTTTTCTCAGGTGTCCTTGTTACAAGAATAAAAAGGCAAAGTGATTTAGTTGCGATTAATAATCCAAATATTTCATTTATACATGCAAAATATCTTTCGTCACAGGCTTATGTGGTCGACACTTTTGTAGAAAGGATTGAAGAGATTCTTAATAACGAAGGTAATAATTCTATGAATTGCTCAACTTGTAAATATAGATCAAATTTATTTGGCTTTGAAAAAGAAGTTGGAATGGTCCAGGAAAGTCATCATGACCATGTAGAGGGCTTGGGTATCAGCTGTGATTTATGTGATCCTGAATGTAATGGTGCTTGTGAAATACAAAATCAAATACCAACTCATAATCAAGAAAAATTAGACACAGAAGGAGGTGATTACTTAGAACATGAACATGTAGAAGCTCATCAACATGAACATAACCACCAGCACCATCACCATCACCATAGTATTTATCCAAATTCAAAACACCCTTTAGGTCCTGTCACGCTTCGCTTGCCTAATAAAGACTAAATCTTAAGAAAATACGTTGATATCAATGAATCACCTGTCTCTTTCTCGAGCTAGTCTTAATAGACTCAGTATATATAAGTATTCTTAATATAAAATCGTGAAAGTATTTTGAGCTAGATTTTCCACAATTTGCAGGTTGTTTTCCACGTCCAAATCCACACTGGATTAGAAATGGCAGTATTTTTCAAAAAAAACAGGACTTCAACATTATTGTTGACTTTTTTTTAGGATCTATTCAATTTCCTTATTTTAAAAAGAAGTTTTTTAAAAACCCACTTATAACATGAGTCTTATTTGATAATTTGAAAAGTTTACCAGAAGATTTTTCTTGATATTTTTAGAGAAAAATATCATTATTGTTGATGTAGAAAATAAATTCATGGATCAAATCAACCAAACTGATAAGAAACTCGTAGAGTGCTCTTCAAATAAAGTCTCATTAGAAACAGAGCTTTCAGAAACTCTTTATAACACTATGAAAGATTTCGTATTAAGTAACCCGACTTGGGATCAATATAAGCTTATAAATTCAGCATTAGCTACTTTTCTCGTTCAAAACGGTTGTACAGATAATTCTGTCTCAGAAATTTATTTAAATCAATTATTTACACCCTCTAAGTCTTTTTAATATTTAAACAGGCTCTTCTACTCAAGGCCATCATTGTAAGTGTAGGGCTTTGCCAAGAGGATGTGGGCCAACATGCTCCATCTAGTACCAGTACATTCTTACATCTCCACAATCTGTTAAATTTATCAACTACGCTATTTTCTTCATTTAACCCCATTGGTGCTCCCCCTACCTCATGAATATAATATCCAGGAGGAGGAGGACTATCTGAAAGTGCTATCAAATTTTTTGTAAATAAACTCACTAATGGAATATTCATTAGTTCATCAATATTTTTTATTTTCCCATTTGCAGCTTTGACTGATTTTTGTATTGTTTTTTCCATATGTTTTGCCATATTTAACTCATTCTCGCTCCATTCGAATTCAATGTAGGGAATTGGTATTCCCCATTCATCTGTTTTTCTTGAGAGAGAAACTGAGTTTTTCTCTCTAGGAAGGACTTCACCATGGGCGATAAGAAAGCCAATGGATTCGTTTGCGTCTTTTTGTAAAAATTTAGGTATGCCTAATCTATCAATTGCCCCCCAGATTCCATAACCTCTATGGAAATTTATGTCGTCAATTTCTGGTAAATTTGTACCAAAAGGAATAAAGAAGCTGCCTGCTCCAGAAAGATCGGGAGGATTATCTAGTGATTTATCTGAGTTTTTTGCTTTTGGGACTGAAAAAAATCTACAGATAGATATGTGATCCATTAGGTATTTACCTAATTTTCCAGAATTATCTTTAAACCCTGCGGAATTTGATTGGTATTCTGAGTTCAGTAGTATTCTTAGTGTTGAAATTGTTGATGCGCAAAGAAGAATTAAATCACAATCCAATACTTCTTTGTGTCCATTTTCTAGGTTTACAATCGTTAGTTTTGAGGCAAGCTCTGTTGTCTTATTAATCTCAAAAGACTCCACTAGGTAATTAGAGATTATTTGAACATTTCCAGTATCTAAAGCTTTTTTTAAAGAGCTTCCTACGCTAGAGGACTTGGGCCAATTTTTTTCTTTTACAGATGAATTACGGTCAAATCCTCTTGATTGGATAAATGGATAGTTTAATTTTGATTTAACTTTGCTGCCAAAAACATTTTCGTTTTCTGTAAGAGGAATTTCACCACTATAAATACCATTTGGAACTTCTTTAATGTCATCTTTTCGTCCAAAGATGCCACAGAAATTTTCAATGAAATCATAGTGAGGGGAAAGTTCATCGTATGAAATAGGCCAGTTTGGTCCGAATCCGTCTTTTTTAGCGGGTTGAAAATCTTCTGAGGAAAGTCTTAATGTTATACCTCCCCAAGTTAATGATCTCCCCCCAAATTGTTTACCTTGGCTCCAAAGAAATGGCTTTTTTGGGGGGAAGTCATAAGGATGCTTCAATTCATTTGAATATAAGTCAGGATTATTTTTCCAATAACCTGGATGATGGCATTGATTTGCATGTTTTTTTGTTAAAACTCCAGATAATCTTTTTAATGTACTTTTAGGCTCATTATTACTAGCTTCATGCCTTTTAACTTGAGGCCCTGCTTCTATAACTAAAACTTTTATCCCCTGCTCTGCCAATGTAAGTGCTGCTATTCCTCCAGTAGCTCCAGAACCAACAACAATTGCATCATAAGGACTTATATCCAAAACCTAGTTCGTGATTTGTTATTTCAATAAATATAGCATTCAGTAAATAATAAATTTTTAGATTTCAGCTTAAGAAGTTAGAATTTATTGAAATACAACTTAAAAAATGAGATTGATAATTTTAACTGTTTTAATGATTGTTTTAACTCTCCCTTCTAGAAGCTTCGCTGCATTGGATTATGGTAAACAATCCTTAATAGGAGCTGATTTTTCTGGCTCTGACTTAAAAGGGGCAACTTTCTATTTGACTGATTTACAAGATGCAAATTTATCAGATTGTGAGCTCCAAAATGCTACTCTTTTTGGAGCAAAATTGAAAGATACTAATTTAAGTAACTCCAATTTAAGAGAAGTAACTTTAGACTCGGCTATTTTAGATGGAACAGATTTATCAAATACTAACTTAGAGGATTCATTTGCTTATAGTACACAGTTTGAAAATGTAAAAATCCAAGGCGCAGACTTCACAAATGTTTTTTTGCCAAAAGATATTATTAGAAAATTTTGTGAAAGTGCTACTGGAACTAATCCAATTACAAATAGAGAAACTAGAGAAACTTTAGAGTGCGATTACATTTAAATTTATGCATATAATAGTTCTTTTTTAATCTTTCTTTGTTTATAAAGTGATCTTCCAACAGGCCAACCTAAAGTGGATAAATGTTTCATTAAAGAGCCTGAGTATTTGAAATAAAAATTGTCTGAATATTTGATGCCAAGTTCATTTAGAGTGGTTATTAATAAACATAGATCCCTCTTTTTGCCTTTTTTCATATCCAATAATATCAATGCTTCACTTGATAATTTTTTTTCTAGTACCTTATCATTTTCAGCAAAACCAACTTTAAGTGAATTAAATGCATCAGAATAAAGAGTATAAATTATTCCATCTTTAGATTTATCTAAAGAAGTATCTACATTAAATCTTGATGATATTAATGTTTTGTATCCTTTAATGATTTTTCTATTATTCATAATTATTTGATTTCATCCTGAGCTAATTCGTATTTCTCCAATAGATTGTTTACTTCTGCTAGTGCAATCCTCTTTTGACAGGCCGAGTCATATCTATTTACTGCTATTGAAGGTATTGAACCTTTGCTTTTCATTTCCCTTATACCAGTTTCTAAACATTGAAAAGCAACACTTGATAGATCTCTTCCTTCTGCTGCGGCCCAAACTTTCAAAAGATAAGTAAGATTTGATGGTACTGAGATCTGTACTTTGTTTGAATTTGAATTATTTAATGCAATATCATCGAGACTAATTTCTTTAGAGGAAATTGTTTCTTTAACCTTTTTCTTCAAAAATTTTACTTGGCTTATAGCGTCCTCTTTATTCTTTATTTTTTGTTCTATTTCAAATAACTCTTCTTCAGAATTAATTAAAGCTTCTAATGCCCATTTAGCATCATCTTTCGCAACCGCGGTTCTATCAAGCCATTCATCTCTTATTTTTGACCAATTACTAGGCATAAGCTTTATAAGATAATTCTATGATATATAAATCTATATAGATTGTCTATGTATTCTGATAAGATTTAATATAGATTGTTTAAACCTAAAATTTAATTTTTAATAATTCCTCGTCTTAGAAATAATCTTTTACAATAATTGAAACTGCAGAATCAATCCAAAGTGATCTTAGGGGTATTTTTTAGCTAATTGAAAAAGATATATTTGATAATTCAATCTTTTTAAATTTTAGTTATTTGTTTATTTAATTAAAAACTTCTGAGCTTTTAATCTCTTTGAATAAGTTCAATTTTATAACCATCAGGATCCTCAACAAAAGCCAAGACAGTAGTACTGTTTTTCATTGTTTTAGGTTTGGTTGTTATTTTGCAACCATTTTTTTCTAATCCTTGGCAAATTAGATGAATATCTTTTACTCCAATAGCTATATGACCATATTTATCTCCAAGCACATAGTCTTCAGACTTTTTGTCCCAGTTATAAGTTAATTCAATTACTGAGTTTTCTTTTTCTAAGCCATAACCAACAAATGCCAAAGTGAATTTTCCATGAGGGTAATCCTTTTTTCGCAATAAATTCATTCCTAATCTATTGACGTAGAAATCAATGGATTTATCTAAATCTCCAACCCTCAACATTGTATGTAGGATACGCATTTTGAATTATGAACCTGAATCAATTATCTAATATTTAATAACCATCTGCCAAAGTTGATTTTTTCGAAAGTAAGTCTTTTTTATTATGTTCAAAAAATTAGGTTAAAATAAAAATACAAAATTTCAATAATATATTGAATCAGATATTCCAAAGACTCTCATCAGTATTTTTGTATACTTTGCCATTAAAGGCATCAATACCTTTTGGATATTTTTTGTTCTATAAATATTCTTATTTAAAAATACTATTATTACTAACTTTTCCGATAGCAATAATTGAAAAATCTTTGCCTTTTGGTAGTTTTTTATTATTTATAATTTTGTTTGCTGGATTAGTAAGAAATCCAAATGTTCCCTATTTCGTTAGGTATAACGCATGCCAAGCTTTATTAATTGATATTGCTTTAATAATAATTTCTTATCTCTTGAGAATATTTCCCATAGTTGAATTAGGCTCAATAATTTTTATATTTACACTATGTATTTTTATTTATTCGATTTCTCAATGTATTTATGGAGTTGAACCTGAAATTCCCTTAATTAGTAAATCTGTAAGAATGCAAATTTAAAAAGATTCATGGATTTACTGATTTTCTTCAGCACTCATTCAGAATAGATTCCCATCTTTGTTGACTTGCCTTTATCGCTTGCATTGGCGGATTTGCTCCCTCTATTTCAAAGGCTTTAATTAATGATTTATTAGCTAATAGTCCTAATCTTGCTGCCTCTCTTTGCCTAGAGCATACTTTTTTTCTTGATCCCTCTTTTAAACTATTTTCGATTTCTTTAAGAATCTGGCTAGCTTCATTCGATTTAGAATAAAAATCATTAATGTAAACATCAAGTGCTGTATCAGCAAAGATTTCAACTGGAGAGATTATTGTTACTAAGCACACTATAAAACTTACAAATACAAATATTTTCATAGGAATCTTAAGTAAATTTTTTGTCCGATCTCTTTAATACTAAATAAAAGGTAAGAACGCTAATTGTTCCAGATGGGCCTATTAAAATATGCCAAAACTGATCGCCACTAATTGAGAGCCTTGAGCCAAAGAAAGTCGTAAAAAAAATACCAAATATTGGGTAAAGAATAAAAAGCCAATCTTTAAAAACTCTTTGCCAATTTATAATTAGCAGGATACTTATTATTACTTGAAAAAGGAGAGCAATAGTTTTATCAAATAAAAAATATGAGATTATTGAACATAAAGAAATGCAAAAATTAGTTTTTTGAATAAATTTATTTTTTATAACTGAAATTGATAAACATGTAAGACCTAAAGATAGGAAAGAATAAAATAACCAATTAAATAAAGAGGAGTGATCTACATAAATCCAAGACGTTTGAGTATGATCTATCATTTCAGAAATCGATGCCAAGCCTAAAAAAACAAAACCGAAAGGTATCAATTTGTTCTTACATATATGTTTGAATTTATTGATCGATCTAATACCTAATAATATTGGGATGATTGCCGCTTGAAAGTGGACAAATAATAAAATTGAAAAAAACAAAATAAATTCTCAAACTTAATTCATCCTAATTTAAATAAAAATCAGTTTCGGGTTACCTGAGTAGAGAAAGATACCATTGCCCTATTACTATAATCAATATTGTAAGAACAAAAGGGAAAGCAGGATATCGTGTTTGAAAATTAGCAGGTGGCCAAGGAGACCAAGATATTAATCTGCCTTGCGGTTCATTTGAAATAACTTTTTTTTTCGAATTTTTGGTTATTAAATTATCTGTGGCAAACCCTTTACTCATAATCTAAATAAAAAATATACTAACAAGAACGTTTCAAAATGGCGTTTATATTATTCGGTTCTTTCTATTTGAACGGAGGGGGTGGGATTCGAACCCACGGTGCCCTTGCAGACACGCTAGTTTTCAAGACTAGAGCCTTAAACCACTCGACCACCCCTCCAGAGGCTATTCAGTTTTGTTGAACTTCAAAACTATAACATAAGAAATTAGTCATAGTCTATAAATTCAAAGATTAAAAATTTATTTCAAGAAACTTGTCTGAGAGAGGAATTTTATTTAAAAATGACGGGTTAAGTCGTTATAACAGTCAATTATTAGTCACATTTAGTCCAAAAATTTAGACCACAAAAAAATCACCCAAAGTTGACATTTTGTTGAAATAAACCAAATAAGTTATTCCCAACTATGGCAGCGATTATTAAAACGAAGGCAACTATGGCGAAAAGAGCACTAACATCTTTTATGTCATAAGGTGCTTTAAATAAAGGTTTTTGGTCTGCCATTGTTATCTAATATATAAATGCAATTGAATCATATTATTTTAATGCTTGTGAGAAATATTAAGTTATTGCTTAGTCTAAGAATGAATAATAAAAAAGCCACTTAAAGTGGCTTTTTTTTTAATGGTTAAATAAACTAGCTTGTGTAAGTTTTTCCTCTATAAGTTAGTTCATTGTGCTGCTTTTTAGCTGCTTCTTTGTTCTGGACGTACTTTTGTCCTCTGTAAATTAGAGTCATTTTTTTAGCTCCGGTTTCGCTTAAGTCCCCGTTCCATGGCTTAAGTCGATTTGCGGCTTGCTATACGCAAGTTGAACGTTTTGGTAGCGGTTGCTACAAATTTATAATAACATCCATTAAAATTATTTGTCTAGGTTTTTAATAAATAAACTTAATATATTAATGATAGATTAGATTTATGATAAATATATTTATCAGAATCTCGGCTTAATTTCTCACAGGTTACATTTTGTTCGTTTTTGAGAAGTATTTTTTATTTAATGAACTTTTAAATGTAAAATTCTTAAGATTATAAAATTTGTTTTATGTTTTCTAGAAGCAAAAAACCTACAGTAAAAAAATCTGCAATAGTTGAAGAGACTCCATTATTTGCTCAATTATTACCATTCGCAAACAGAATGAATGATAAGGTCCAATTGGTAAATGCTTTGGCTTTTACTTTTATTATGGGATTCTCAATTTTTGGAATTGCTCTATGGAAATTATCAGGGCTGACCTAAATATTTTATTTTTGCAAAGCATCAATTTTTGATTCTTTGTTTTCAATTATGGTTATTAACCATCTAGAGGCTAGCCCTCTGGATATTGATCTATTTTTTAGAAATCTACATATATATACGTGTAGATTTTTTTCGTTTTTGGAGTTAAATTTTTCCTCAAAATCTAAGATATCCTCTTCTGATGTTCTTTTTCTTAGCTCATCCACCAATGCATGACTGGACGAATCATTAAACAAATTCCCAATATTTAAGCTTAATGTCATAAATAATTTATGTCCCTATTTAAGAGGTAGCCATAAATTAAATTTTTAAAAACTATTTTATATTTTTTATTTACAAATTATTCAAAATTTAATCTTTTGGTTTAGCAAGAGGAAGCAAGCACTTATCTGAATCACAACCTGCTGGTCCTGCTTCAGATAGTTCTCCAACATCATATTTATTAAGAGCGTCAAAGAAATCGTTATTGACTTTCCTTTCTATTACTTTATTCTGCAATGATATATATTCCTCTTTACTTATTGGTTCAAAGGGTAATCTCGGGAAAGTAGCGTTAGCACTAAATCTAGCCAGCAATGCTGCTGAAATATATCCCTCATTATTTTCTATTGCATTATGAATTGCCTTAGCTAAATCCTCGATTTCATTTTCTCTAAATTCTACGGTTGCAGAGGTATTATGCTCTGTGTAAAATTTCTGCACTTGCATGTAAAAATCAAATTGAGCTAATGCTGAGAAGTTATTGATGTCTATTTGGTCTGCGCCGTCTATATTTGCCCAACTAACTTCTGTAGGGATTTCAACTAACCATTCTGTACATCTCGGATCAAATGGATTATCGAGCAAGCAACCATTTTCATCTTTATCAGATTGAGATGGAACAACTGAGTAACCATAATCCATGCAAGCTAAAGCAATTGGGTCATTTTTTCTGAAAGTTATTCTTCTTATGAATCTTTGAGCCTTTGGAGGATGCCAACCTGGAGCTGCTCCAGTAAGAAGACTTTTAGTTCCAGCTGGCTGAACTGTTGTGCATCTATTTGGTCTCCTTAGATTATGCTTATCACAATATTCCCATACAGTTTCTTTTACTATTTTTCTCCAAGAATCTAAGAATTTAGCTTCCTTTTCTTTGAAGGCCTTCCCTTCTTCGCTATTTGGCCTTCCTGCTTCCCACCATTTCAACCATGGCGTCCCAAAGGCATGGACACAAAAATCAAATAATCCCGTGAAACTTACTCCTACGATAGGATCATATTCCCTACTTTTTCTGTAACGCTCAACTTCAAATTCATGATTTAGTAAGCATGCTACAGAAAGAGCGGCTGCTTTAAAAGCTTTTTTTTGCTCTTCAAAATTTCCTGGATCAATCTGATTTAAATGAACTTCAGCCAAATTGCAATGGAAATCATTTCCCAAGATCTCCCCACAAGGGTTAAGTCCATATCGGCTCATCCTGTGGTCTAACTCTTCTTCTGAAAAAGGACCATAACTACTATTTATCCAATTTCTCGCTTCATCCTTGCCTTGCTCTGAGTAGATTTCAATAAATTCCTTTCTCAATTCATCATCTTTGAGAATATCTGCATTTGACCTTGCGATTGCTTCTGGTGCAAATTGAATGGCCCCCTCACCTGAATGGAATTGTTTTGTTACTGCATCCAAAACAGTTTGGTAAGTGGGTTTTGTATGGTAAACCCTAGTATGATTGGCCATTCTGAGGGCATCTTTTTCAGGATCTATTCTCCAATTACCATTCTCATCTTGACTCCATAAATTTTCTTTTGCTGATGCGGCTTCCTTATCATCTGAAGCAAATTGTCTCATTCCAGCACTTCTTCTTATATTCCCAGCAACTATGGTTACTGCAGCTTCATCAATTAATAAACAACACTCTACAGTACTTAATTTCCTACCAATTGCCTTTCCAAGAAGTGATGCGACTCTAGAGTAAAGATCTTTCAATTTGATAGGATTTGCCATACCACCAAAACCTTTTAATGATTCTCCCGCAGGCCTAATATCTTCCAAATCAATATAAACATCAATTTCTCTTTCAAGACTCTCGTTACTTGATGCCTCAAGAAGATATTTATAGCTATCTACCCATCCTCTTCTGCTATCTCCAACTTTGATATGAAGATCTTTTCCTTTAATTTCTAATGATGACTTTTCTTCTCTTTGATCTTTAGGAGTTATTCCAACTTCACTGACTGATTTAATGTTTATTTTGTTAATTACCGTAGGTAGATTATTTATAAAATGAGGCTCAATTATTGCACCTGTTCCACATCCCATCATTGCTAAGTCCATCATTAATGCGAAGGCTTCCCAATCAATTAAGTTTGTTGAGGTACAGTTGTATGCTCCTGAGAAATTTTGGTTCTTATTAATCCAAGGGGTTCCGCCTATCCATAACCATCTTCCTGAAGGTTGAGCTTTTTGGTTACTTTGCATCTCTCTCATTAGGATTAATTCTTCTTCAGAAAGTTTTCCTAATTCTTTTAATCCCGATAAATTCCTTTCGCCTACTTCACTCCAGTTCTCCCTTTTGCCAGAAGAAGTTTTTCTACTATAAGATCTGAAAAAAACTGGGTAAGCAGCTGGCGCAGTCTTTGGAAAATCATCTTTTTTAAGATTATTGGAATTGCTCTCTGAAGAAGCTTTATTTGGTGCAACAGTCACGATAAAAAAACGTATGTAAATAACCCGTACTGGAAGAATAACTCTACCTGTGGCGTCTGCAACTATTCTTACCACTATTTAACGGTTTGTGTAGAATTATGTTTAATATGAAATCTTTGTTTCAAGAAAGGATATGGAAAGAGTCCCCGAACCTGAATTAATGGAAGAAAAAGAGCAGGTCATTTCTTATGACGAAGCTGATTTTTCAGAAGGGGAAGTTAATCTAATTAATCAAATAAATCAATATCTTTTGAAAAAAAATATTTCTTTAGGTGAAAAAGATTTAATAGTTGATTTAGGATGTGGCCCAGGAAATATTTCTGAGAAGTTAGCAATAAAATGGCCTAATACTGCAGTCGTAGGAATAGATGGTTCTAAAGAGATGATTTTGAGAGCAGAATATAATAAAAGTATTTCTAACAATCAAAAAAAATTAAAAAATTTACGCTACATTTGTTCTGACATTAAAGACATTAAATCAAATAATTTTTTATTTAAAAAAAGAATTAGTTTACTTGTAAGCAACAGTTTGATTCATCACATTACCAATCTTGAAGATTTCTTCAACACAATAAGAATTTTATCTAGTAATGTTACTGTAAACTTTCACAAGGACTTAAAAAGGCCATTAGATGAAAAGTCTGCTTTAGAACTCAAAGCACAATGTTCAATGAAATATAATGAGATTCTAACTAATGATTATTATGCCTCTTTAAGAGCTTCTTATACTTTTAAAGAGTTAAAAAATTTCATCTCAGAGAATGATCTATCCTCTTTAGATGTGTTTGAGGAAGGTGAAAATTATTTAATAGTCTATGGTAATGTTTAAGAACTAAGTGAAAGGCCCTTATATTATATAAATGAGCTTAGGTACTAAAATTCTAAATAATAAAGAAATACTGGATGCGGTAGATAAAAGAAGAAATTTTGCTATTATTTCCCATCCAGATGCTGGGAAAACGACTCTTACCGAGAAGCTTCTTTTGTATGGAGGTGCCATTCAACAGGCAGGAGCAGTAAAAGCTAGGGGTAATCAGAGAAAAGCCACCTCAGACTGGATGGAACTTGAGAAACAAAGAGGTATTTCTATTACATCAACTGTATTGCAATTTGAATATGAAAGATCTGTAATTAATCTATTAGATACACCAGGACACCAAGATTTCTCCGAAGATACTTATAGAACATTAGCTGCTGCTGATAATGCAGTTATGTTGGAAGATGCTGCTAAAGGACTAGAACCTCAAACTAGAAAATTGTTTGAAGTTTGCAAGATGCGAAAAATACCAATATTTACTTTCATAAATAAAATGGATAGACCAGGAAGAGAGCCATTTTCTTTACTTGATGAAATTGAATCAGAACTTGGATTAAATACCCTACCTATAAACTGGCCAATTGGGAGTGGCGAGGAATTTAGGGGGGTTATTGATAGATTTTCGAGAGAGGTGATTTTATTTGATAAAGCAGTGAGAGGGAAACAATCGAATGAGAAAAGATTAAGTCTTGAGGATAAAGAGCTATCAAAATATGTAGAGAGAGATTTACTTGAAAACTCACTAGAAGAATTGGAGGTTCTTGATGAGGCAGGATCTAAATTTGAAAAAGAAAAAGTTTTTAATGGCTCTTTAACCCCAGTTTTCTTTGGATCTGCCATGACTAATTTTGGCGTAAGGCCATTTTTAGATAGTTTTTTAAAAATGGCACAAAAACCAACTTCAAGAAATAGTAATAAAGGGGATATTGAACCTGCAAGCGATGAATTTAGTGGGTTTGTTTTTAAGCTTCAGGCAAATATGGATCCAAAGCACAGAGATAGGGTTGCTTTTATAAGAGTTTGTAGTGGCAAATTTGAAAAGGATATGTCAGTTAAACATTCCAGAACTGGTAAAACAATTAGATTATCAAGACCACAAAAAATATTTGGGCAAGATAGAGAAGTAGTTGATGATGCCTATCCTGGAGATGTTATTGGTTTAAATAATCCAGGGATGTTTTCTATTGGAGATACTCTTTATACAGGTGCTCATCTGGAATATGAGGGCATACCATCTTTTAGTCCTGAAATATTCAGCTGGCTAAGAAATCCAAATCCCTCAGCATTTAAAAACTTTAGAAAGGGTGTTAATGAACTTCGAGAAGAAGGAGCTGTTCAGATTCTTTATGATTTTGATGAGAGTAAAAGAGACCCAATACTCGCAGCCGTTGGTCAATTGCAGCTGGAGGTAGTAACTCACAGATTAAAAAGTGAATATGGTGTAGATGCAAATCTTGAAGCAATGCCATATCAACTGGCTAGATGGATTTCTGATGGGTGGCCAGCTATTGAAAAACTAGGCAGAATATTCAACTGTAAAATAGTTAAAGATTGTTGGAATAGGCCAGTTATTCTTTTCAAAAATGAGTGGAATCTAAATCAGTTTGTTGAAGACAATAATCAATTAAATTTAAACAAAGTTGCGCCCGTTGTTAGTGGAGTCGAACCAATTGTTTTATAAAGTCTTAATGGATTATAAAATTAGTTAATCTGTTAGTATTGGTAAAAAATTTTGGATTCAAACAGTAATAAAAATAATAACGAAAAATCACCTTATGAAATTTTAGGTGTAAAAGAAGGTGCTGCTTTTGAGGATATTCAGAAGGCTAGAGATATTAAAGTTAAAGAGGCTGGTGAAGACTTAATTTTAAAAGCGAAAATAGAATCTTCCTTTGATCAATTACTCATGGGTAGTTTGAAAGCCAGGCAATCAGGAAATGTAAGCTATGAAGCTGTGAGTGCCTCAAAAAAAGAAAAACAAATCAATCAATTTACCAATAATAACTTCCCACTTCTCTCTAAGATAAAAAATTTAAATAATAACTCTAACAATTCAGGTCAGTATAGTTTGCCAAAAATAACTACCCCCTCATTTGATAATCTTTCAATAAAATTATCTGTTGGGCTATTATTTTTAATTTTGTTATTTATCAGTCCAGACTCTAATAATAGACTTTTACTCTCTATCTCAACATTAATACTTACCTATACTCAAATTAAATCAGGGAAAAGATTTATAGGTTCTCTGGGTTGGAGTGTTACCTTTCTCTCGATAGGATTAATATTTGGTGGATTGCTTGAAAATAATTCTTTCATTCAGGAAGTATCAAACAACTCTTTATCAATACAAAAAATTCAAAGTATTCCGGCAATGGTTATTTTATGGCTAGGCGTAATTTTTTTATGATTGATTTTCTATCATAGATTTAATTTCTTCATAGTTTATAAGATATTTATTTTTACAAAATTCACAAACCAACTCTGCTTTGCCATCTTTCGTGAGGATGTCCTCTAACTCGCCCTTATCAAGCATTTTCATCGCATTTAAACTTCTTTGTTTGGAACACTTGCATTTAAAACTCACTTCTTGAGAACGAGCTTTTTCAGAGATTGATTTATCGTCAATATCGGGAAATATATTTCTAATTAACTCAAGAAGATTATCTTTTGACTTAAATAGATCTTCGCTGAAAGAATTAATTTCTTTGCATCTTTCTTCAAGTAGTGATACTAGCAGAGGGTCGGTATCTTTTTTAGGTAATACTTGAGCTAATAAGCCACCACTACAAATAACACTTTTATTTTGAATTTTTTCTCCAATAAATACAGCAGAGGGAGTTTGCTCTGAATGATATAAATATGAAGCTAAGTCTTCAGCAATATTCCCATTTACTAATTCAACAGTGCTTGTAAAGGGTTCTCCAAATCCACTATCTCTAATTACATTTAAATATCCTGTACCTAATGCTTTTTTAAAATCAAAAGAATATTTATTATTATCTATTTTGACTAGGTCCAATTCTAAATTAGGATTCCCTACATAACCCCTAACTTTCCCGTCTCTACCTGCATCAACTAGTAATCCCTTTAAAGGTCCGTCAGATCTAACTCTTAAAGTGACTCTCCCATGCATTATTTTCATCGAGCTTGCTAAAAGCAGTGAAGCACTAAATGCTCTGCCTAAGATACAGGTGGTTAAGTAAGAAAGGCCGTGTCTTTTTTTTGCTTCTAAAGAAGATTCTGTTGTTAAGACCGCAACTAATCTTATTCCTCCATTGGCTGCAGTAGCCCGAACGATCCTATCCTGCATGATTTTCTTTCATAAAACTTTTGATTTTCCCTTTTTCCAAGGATAATATCCTAGAAGGAATTCCCTCAAATAATGCAGGTTCATGAGTAACAATAATAATTGTATTTTTATTTTTTAAATCAAGAATTAAATTCTTCACATCATTTCTCATTGAATAGTCTAATCCAGCAGTTGGTTCATCGAGTAAAAGAATTGAGGGGTTTCTAAGTAGTTGAACTGCTACAGCTAAACGCCTTTGTTGTCCGCCACTTAGCTGTTCTGGTGGTTGAGTCAGATTAATTTTTTTTAAACCAACTTTATTTAAAACTATTTCTATATTTTTTTCTCTTAAAGATTTATGGCCTATTTTTAATTCTTTACCAATTGTTGTACCTATAAAGTATCTTTCAGGAAATTGGAATACTACTCCACAAAACCATCTTCTTTGTCTAGAAGACAAAATTTTATTCTTCCAAGTAATTTTTCCCTTTTGCGGATTTGTTAATCCGCTTATTATTTCGAGTAGTGTTGTTTTCCCAGAACCACTATTGCCGCAAATTAAAATGATTTCATTTTCATGAACTTTTAAATTTAAATTGTCTATTATTTTTCTTTCACCAGTTTGGGGTTGATAAGATATTTCTTTTAAGTCAAGCATTATTAATTAAGTTATAGGTATAAATTTTAATCTAGTAATAACTTACTTATAATAGCTGTAGATCTAAAAAGTTATTAGTCAATATGAATATTATTTTTAGGGAAGTTGATCCTTTTAATTGTTGGATATGGATCAGGTTTTCAGAATCGCCTACTCAAGACGAAAAAAATTATTTAGATGGTGTTTTTGATAGTTGGTACGTTTTAGGAAGGTTAGGTGGATTTAATTCTGAAAATTTGCAAACTCATGAAGAGGGTTCCGATCTTAGTTGGATGTTCTACGATAACGATCAAAAAAATGCATCTCTTCCAGCCTTAATGCATAATTTAGGAATTATGGAATATCAAAATCTTTGGGGAAGATGTTGGGTCGATTTTGGAACTTCAGACTCCATTTCAATAGATATATTAATTAATTCTTTAAATGAGATATCAAATAATTATGTAAAAATTGAAGAGTTAATTATTGGGGGTGAAAATAATGATTGGGCAATTGAAGAACATGAAGATTTGGTTTTCAAAGATTAAGTGTTTTAGATGGAAGACTTAACAAGATTAATTATTTCCCATGAAAGAATTGAAAATATTAAGAACAATAATTTAGAACTTTCTAAAGAAGAGGCTCATTATTTAAATAAAGTAATGAGGATAAAAAATGGTAAAGAAATATTTATAACTAATGGAGAGGGTTCATTATGGAAAGCAATAAAAGTTAAAAATGATTGTTTAGAAATAATTAAATTAAAAAAACCTTACTTATTTCAAGAACAAGAAATTTACTTATTAGGAATAGCTGTTGTTATACCAAAAAGCGGGTTTGAGGATATTTTAAAAATGTGTACTGAAATAGGAATCGATTATATACAGCCATTATTTTCAGAAAGACAGGTAAACAAAAATTTAAATTTTTCAAGAAAGCTTTTGAGATGGAATTCAATTATTAAAGAAGCAGTTGAGCAAAGTGAGAGATTATGGAAACCATCTATTTTAAATGGTATGGATATTATTAAATGGCTAAAAAGTAGAGATAATCAAGAAAGAGTTTCAATTTCTATAACAAGAGAAGAAACACCATATAACTTAAATAAATGGTTAAGAAAACAACAAGAATTTGCAAATAAAAAAGGAGGTATATTTTGGAATGTAATTGGCCCTGAAGGGGGTTGGTCCTCTAAAGAAATTGATTTTTTTAATAAAAATAACATTACCTTCGTGAAACTTTCCGATACTATCTTAAGAACTTCGACGGCTTGTATTAACGCATCATCAATCCTAAATCAGTGGAGAATTGATTTGAAATTAAAAAATTAGATAAATATGGATTTAATTAGAAATCAATTTTTTATAGGTTTTTGCATTAATTTTATTTTGATTTATATATTTTGCAGGATTCCTTTGATGACGAAAAGTGGTTGGGTAAGTGCAGGCATCTTAGGCACAATTTTGTGGGGATGTTTGTCTTGGCAGGGATGGATGTCAGTTGTAATTTATTTATTATTTGGATCCCTCGTTACCAAAATAGGTTTTAAATTTAAAAAAGCACAAGGAATTGCTGAAAAAAGAGGCGGGAGTAGAGGTCCTGAGAATGTCTGGGGCTCAGCAGCTACAGGATTATTTCTTGCCATTATGACCAAATTTAATGCTGCCAATGTAGTGATGTTTAAAGTAGGTTTTGCTGCAAGTTTTGCTGCAAAGTTGGCGGATACTTTTGGTAGCGAAATTGGAAAAAGATTTGGTAAAGACACATACTTAATTACTTCACTTAAAAAGGTGGATAGGGGAACTGAGGGAGGAATAAGTATAGAAGGGACATTAGCTAGTGTGTTGGGATCAATATTTATGGCTTTTATAATGCTTCGTCTATCAATTATTTCTACAAAATTTCATTTTATAGTTGTTGTAGTTTCTGGATTCTTGGCAACACTTTCCGAAAGTATTATTGGTGCTAAATTTCAAAACAAATATAAATTAAGTAATGAGTTGGTAAATGCTATTCAGACAAGTATTGCTTCTGTTTTTGCTATCTTTGCGCTTATTTTATATTCATATTTTTTAAATTAATAATATTTGGAAAGACCTAAGATTCCTTCCATTTTGTGAGAATCTCCCAGCTTTTAAGTCTTTGGAAAAGCCAGAAATGACCTTCGGAATTTAGATGAATTCCATCATGCGTAATCCAATTTTTACTCCTTTTATCAGAGTACATTTCTCTAAAAGTAGGAAGAAATGGGACATTCTGATTGAGGCATACTTCCTCCATTCTCCTTTCATAAGAATTACAAAAATAATTTGAGTACCATAGACATCCTGCGAACGGCATTTTGCTTTCGTCAACTGGTGTAAGACCAATAACAAATACATTTGTTTGAGAGTTCATTTCATTAATTAGCCTCTCTAATCCATATTCAAATCCATCTATATCTAATTGATGTCTTCCATTTTTCTGACCAATTGCTGCGGTGTCGTTAAGACCTACATTTAGTAGTATTGCTTTAGGTTTATTTCTTCTCGTTTCTCCTCTAGATGACCATTCTTTTTCCCATCTAGATGAAACTTTTTCTATCCCATCTCCCCTAACGCCAAGTTGATAAATAACTGGCCCATTGTGGTTATTGCACCAATCTTTTCTAAGCCTCTCACACCATCCACCACCCTCATTATCTCCCCATCCATAAACTGAGCTATCTCCAATTACAACTAGTTGTTTTGGTAAACTAATCACTATAACAGGAAAATAATAATTACTTGATTTAACAAATTATTCTTACAAATCAAGTTAAACTGTTTTTGATTTTACCATTTATTAATTCGCCAACTATGGCGATGGAGCTATAAGCTATCAAAACTAATGTAACTTCTTGCCATGCGAAGGAACTTAGTGATTCTTGCAATTGCCAACCTAGACCAACACTTCCAATAATCCCAACAATTGCAGTTTCTCTAATAATAATGTCAGATCTATAAGCGCAATATGCTAAGTAACTTTTTGCTTGTTGAGAAAATAAACCTAATAGCCAACTAGTCTTTTTTGAGATTCCTAGAGATTTCATTGCAATATAATTTCTCTTGTCTTGGCTATCTAGATTTGTAAAAAGTAATTTGCTAGTAATACCAGCGTTGTGGAGACCTAATGTTAAAGCTGCTAAAGATACAGAAGGATT
>CACMXO010000016.1 GCA_902617605.1 uncultured Prochlorococcus sp.
AAACCCTAATTTCGATAGAGCTTTTTATAATCTGGCAAATACCATGCAAGATCTTGGAAAAATTGAAGAAGCTGAATTATCTATAAAGAAAGCAATTGAACTAAAGCCTGACGATGCTAATTCATATATTAGCCTTGGAAATATTTACGTTGCTCAAGGCAAATTAAATGAAGCAATATTCCCAACACAAAAAGCAATCCAAATAGATCCAAAAAATCCAATTGCACATTTTAACCTAGGAAATATATATAGAGAAATAAATAAATTTAAAGAAGCTGAATTATCTACGCGCAAAGCAATCGAACTCAAACCTGAATTTGCAGATGCTTATAACAATTTAGGAAATATTTTAAAGTATATTGGAAAATTAAATGAGGCAAAAAAATGTATTAAAAAAGCAATAAGTTTAAATCCTAAATCAACAAAAGCATACTACTCTTTATCGGTTTTTAAGAACAAAGAACCAAATAAAAATTTAACAGAAAAACTATTTTCAAAAGAAATACTAAGAAATACTTCTATTAAAGAAAAAATTGATATTTACTTTGCGAGATCGAATTTTCTCCATAAAGAAAAAGATTATTCAGAAAGTGCAAAATATCTTTATTTAGCAAATAACTTAAAAAAGGAGCTTTACCCTTCTAAATTAAATTTTATTTTAGAACGTTCTGAATCATTATTTAATGAATCTCTAAAAAAGGAGTCATATAATAAAAATTACTCTAGTGAGATAGAAAGCATCTTCATAGTCGGGATGCCGAGAAGTGGATCTACACTTCTTGAATCTATTATTAGTATGAATATGGAAGTAGATGATCTAGGTGAGACTGATATTCTTGAAAAATCCTTTCTTGAAAGTACAAAGAAAGATAATTTAAGCCTTTTACAAATTTATTCTGAAAAATTATTAAATCAAACAAAAGATTCAAAAATAATAACCAATAAAGCTCTTTATAACTATATGTATACAGGCATAATTTCCAGTAGAATTCCAAATTCAAAAATAATTCATTGTTATAGGCATCCTCTTGATAATATTCTTTCAATTTATCGTGCACATTTTTCAAATGGAATAGAATATTCATCTTGTTTAAAGGATTGTGCAAAAATCTATTTAGATCATTATGAATTAATGCGAAAATATAAAGATATTTATGGATCAAAAATTTATAGTTTAAATTATGACTTGTTGGTAGAAAATCCAAAGAAAGAAATAACTTCTTTAATTAATTGGTTAGGTTGGGAATGGAATGATTCATATCTAAATCCTCATCTAAATCCACGAAAAATATTAACCGCAAGTAGCATTCAGGCACGGTCACCTATTAATAAAAAATCTCTTAATGGGTGGAAAAAATATAGTGAAATGCTTAATCCTGCCATAAAAATTATTTCTACAAGTAATCATTTTAAAGACATTTTGTGAGTATTTATTTAACCCTAAAACAATAAAAACTAAAAATTGATTGAAATCTTAAATCAAGTTAATTGTATTTTTTGCATAATTAATGTAAGAGTTATTAAAATATCCTTTGAACTTATAAAAATAGTTAAATAAACTTTATAAATAAAATATAAGAAATTTATACTACTTATGAATTGCCGTCTCTATTAATTTGATATTTAAATTAGAGTCTAAATAAAATTCTCAACTTATAATTTAAAAATTGCAAAGAGATTACAAGTAAAGTAAATTGCAGAAATTATTGCAAATATTTGATAAAAATTGCTATGGAGCCAAGCGGACTCGAACCGCTGACCCCCTGCATGCCATGCAGGTGCTCTACCAGCTGAGCTATGGCCCCATATCTCGAAACGTCAGTGATATCAATCTATCTTAAGATTTCTTTCGTAACGTCCGTAATTCCTATAGTACTTTATAGCGTTTGATTATTGAAATCTGCACCTTAAAATGCACCTAGAGATTTACAAGCTGTAGCATGCTTTCTGGGGCTGTACTTAAACAATTCCGCACCTACTTAAAAAGCCAAGTTGGCCACGGGTGGAGTGTAGAAGGCAGAAAAAGTAAAGGTAGACTTTTGACAAGAGTCTCTTTTAGATATTTATCTGGGGAAAGAAGTGTAGTTTTATTAGAAATTGATTTTAATGCTGAATATCAAGATGACATTGTAAGGACTGTTAGAAAACTCTCAGACCTAATGCGTGAAAGAAATATTGAATTATCAAAAGCAAAAGAATTACTTTGTGGTGGCAAAATCGATGCTCACGGTAAAGCTTTTATTAACTGGAAATCATTACAAGATGAGTTTATTAAAGTTGAAAGAGGGGATAATGGGATATAGATAAATGCAAGGAAGCTCTAGCTAAAAGAAGAAAAGGTTTTTCAAAATATCAAGATTTCGCAATTGCAAAAAAAATAATGGAGGATCAACAAAAATGATCCCTTCAGATTACACAGGCTGCGACATTGATAAAATGCAGCAAAAAGATAATGAAGATTATCAAAATAAATATTCTAAAGAAAAAGGACCCATCTCATCAAATGTCCCAAAAGGTCCAAAAGACATAAGTACTTATTTAAAAACAAGAAAACCTACTGAATGGATTGTTGATTCTTTTGGGGCAAATGGTGCATGCGTTATATTGGCAGGCGATAAGGGTTCTGGGAAAACAAGTTTTTTATATAGACTTGCAGAATCAATAAGTAAGGGTAAAAAGTTCTTATCTGAACTTTACACAGTTAAGAAAAAAGTATTGATATGGCAAGCCGATGAGAGCAAAATTAATGCCTTAAATAAACTCAAAAGGATGGATATAAGCGAAGGAATAGATATAGTCTTTAAAGATTACGGATGGAGCCAACTAAATATTAATAAGCTCAGAGAGCAGATAGAAATAAATAATTATGGTGTTGTTCTTATAGATAGTATTTCAACCTTAGTTGCAAATAGGGGAGTAAATTTCAAAGATATGGAAATTGCTTCACCTTTATATGAGTTAAATAATTTAGCTGGGGAACTTAATATTTTGATTGTGATAACATCTCATTTAAACAAAGAAGATAGAGATTCAATAAATTTAAATGATCTTCTTGGGTCAGGACAAATTAGCTCTGCTGTAAGTGATATTTGGTCTATATTTAAGCCACAAAAAACGAACATTGAAGACCATTACATTATTAAATGCCTAGGTAAAAGAAATTGTGATGATAGTATATTTTGGAACTTAAAGGGTAATCAAGAAGATTTTTCGTGGGAAATTATATCTGTAGGAGAGGATGATTTATTACCTTCCCAAAAAATCGAATATAGATTTCAGATATTAAAGTTATTGCAAGAACATAAAAAAGGGCTATCTCTAAAAGAAATATCAAATATGTTGAGCTGTTCATTCAAAACAGCTCAAAGATGCACGAACGTATTACTAGATCAAAATGAAATAGAGCGAAAGAAAAGAAGTTCAGGTGGAGGAAGGCCTTATTACTTATATTTTGGTATACATTTAGGACATTAGGAAGATGGGATAAAAAATATATTGCAAAATAATTTTTAAAAGGAAATAATTGAATTAAAGATTAATATAGAAAAATCATTTCTTGATAAGTATCGGTTCAAAAAAATAATGGGTTTCCTCGAAAAATATGAACTGAATAGTATTCCTTTAAATTTACAAATTGTTGATCTGAAACCAACTAGTCTATTTCTTGGTGAGGGATCACAGCCACTAGAGATAGCAATTTTTTCTTCATTTAAAAAACCAACCACTGCAAAAGCTCAAGAAGCATTTAAAAAAAGAAGAGCCAGAAGAGCTGCTGCAGTTCTTATTGTAATTACGCATCCTGAAGGAGTTACTTTATGTGGAACTAGTGGTGAACAGCCCCCAATTTATTATTTAAAAGATCTAGATCAGGTTGAAAGACTATGCGTATCATCCTTAAAGAAACCAAATAGGAATGCAGCTATTAGATTTTTATCAGATTCAATTCCTACTTTAGAAACTGATCTTCCTGGATTTACAAATGAAGGATTATTATCCTCTCATGAACTTATAAATGGTGTCAAAACTAAAACTAATTGGGCTTATGCCCAGGAGAAATCAAAAAATATATTTGGAAAAAAAGACAAAGATATTCTATTTTCACTTGGTTTTAATAGTTCTCAACTTGATAATCTTACTGAATTAGTTTTTATAAACAAAACAAAAATTGCTATTGCCTTTTTTCTAAAAGAAGATGAAATCCCAAATATTTCTAATAAAAGATTTAATAATATATCTCCAATTACTTATGCATTAACAAAAAGTGAATCAGAAAAAGTTCCTTGGGTTTTAATGATTCAAGGTGATCGCTTGCGTTTATACAATACAAAAAATATTGGTATCAGCAAAAAAGGTAGATCGGAATGCTTTATTGAATGTCAACTTTCTTTAGTATCTACGTTTGATTTAGGGTTAATATGGTTCTTATTTTCTTCTGAGGCAATTAGTGATGAGGGATATATATATGAAATTCTTGAAAACTCAAAGAGATTCGCTTCAGATATTGCAACTCAATTAAGAGAAAGAATTTATGAAAGTGTAATACCTTATTTGGCTACTGGAATAATAAAAGCCCGCAAATTTGATAAGCCCAAAGAAAATGATGTGAAGCTTATTTACGAGATGGCATTAAAAATTCTTTTCAGACTTTTATTTATTGCATATGCAGAAGACAGAGATTTATTACCGTACAAAGCAAATGAAATTTACAGAACTAAATCCCTTAAACAAAAGGCAATTTTTCTTCAAGAACAAGAAAGAAATGAAAATAACATAAAACAGGATACAGACCTCTGGGCAGATATTTCTGAACTTTGGGATGCAATATCTTTAGGGAAAAAAGAATGGGGAATCCCTGCATACGAAGGAACAATATTTTCAAAAGACATAGATGTATCGTTATCAGGGGCTGAATTATCAAAAATTTCGCTTGAAAATAAATATTTTGAAACTGCCTTAAAAAATTTATTATTAACAGAAAATCAAGATCTTAAGAAGGTTCCTATTGATTTCAGAAGCCTGAGTGTAAGAGAATTTGGAACTATCTACGAGGGACTATTAGAATCTGAATTATCTATAGCAGATCAAGATCTTACAATTGACAAAAAAGGCAGTTATCTTCCTGCAATAAAAGATAATCAAATAAATGTTTTGAAAGGTGAAATATATTTGCATGATAGTTCTGGCGCGAGAAAAACATCAGGTAGTTTTTATACTCCAGATTTTGCAGTTGAATACTTGTTAGACGAATCATTAGAACCTGCAATTAGTAAACACCTTGACTCTTTGCAGTCTTTCTCTGATCTTGAAAAAGCTGAAAACCTTTTTAATTTTAGAGTGGCTGATATATCTATGGGTTCAGGCCATTTTTTAGTTGCGGCAATTGATCGAATTGAAAATAGATTTGCAACTTGGCTACAAAACAACAAAGTTCCAGGAGTATTTAGAGAATTAGAACATATGAGAGAAGCAGCCAATAAAGAGTTAGGTGAAATCTCAAATACCTTTGTAATCAAAGATAACCAATTACTTAGAAGAATGATTGCCAGAAGATGTATATATGGAGTTGATTTAAATCCAATTACTGTTCAACTAGCAAGGCTATCAATCTGGATTCATACTTTTATTCCGGGCTTACCTCTATCTCTTCTTGATCATAATCTTGTGGAAGGAAATTCTCTTGTTGGTGTAGAGTCACTTGAACAAATTAGAAAGAAACTAAATCAAGGGGAAGGTACTTTATTTGAAATTAATGCAAGCTCACTATTAGAAGAAGCAGCTGCTCCGCTAAAAAAACTTGCTAGCTTATCAGATGCCTCAATTAAAGATATAAAAGAGGGTCGCTTACTATTGCAAGAAGCGGAAGAGAAGATTGCTGAAATAAAGGCTTTATGCGATTTAATAACTGCCCAACCTTTAAGTAAAGAAGCTGCATTAAAAGGGTTCATGTTTGAAAATTGGACTGAAGAAAGAGAAAATATTGAAAAATCAAAAGCTTTAGAAATTGCAAGAAATATTCTTGAAGGTATGAAAGTTGTTCATTTCC
Source organism: uncultured Prochlorococcus sp. (assembly GCA_902617605.1). GTDB lineage: Bacteria > Cyanobacteriota > Cyanobacteriia > PCC-6307 > Cyanobiaceae > Prochlorococcus_A. The sequence goes on from CACMXO010000016.1 coordinate 6,044, forward strand.
CAGTAATATTTCCCGAGGTTTTTCTTGGTTCTCATGCCGGTTTTAATGTAATAGTTGGGAACCCACCTTGGGAGAAAATAATGATGCAAGAAAATGAATTTTTTGGAAGATATCTTCCGGGCCTAAGAGGTCTATCGCAAATAGATTATGTTAAACAAAAGAAAAAATTGAAAGAAGATCGACCAGATCTTATTAGGCAATATGAAAACGAAAAAATATATACTGATAATCTAAGAAATTTAATTCAAAGTTCATCTGAAAACATTACTGGAGCAGGCCATCCTGATCTTTATATATCTTTTTGTTTTAAATTTCTAAACTTATTATCTAAAACAAATGGGATCGCTGGAGTAGTTCTTCCTAGATCATCAATTTCTGCAAAAGGATCGGAAAATTTTAGAAGAAAATTATTCCAATCTGTAAACTCTATAAAACTTACCCTTTTACAAAATACTAAACAATGGATTTTTAAAATCCATCCACAATACACAATATCTCTTACAACTTTTAGTAAATCTTCATTGGAAAAAGGTCTTACTCTAGAAGGTCCTCACAAATCGCTGAGTTCGCTATTTGATAGAAAGATTAAAAATTCTAAAAAATTCAAAATTAGTGAAGTTTTAAATTGGAATGATACTTTAAGTTTGCCTATATTTCCTAAGCCTGAATCAGTTGAAGTATTTGCAAAATTTCAAAAGCATCCTCGATTAGATTTAGATATATCAAATAGTTGGAGAGCTAGGCCTATTCAAGAAATGAATACAACATCTGATGCAGATAAGATGAATTATTCTGAAGAGTGTCCAGATGGGTTTTGGAAAGTTTATAAAGGAGCAAGTTTTGATATTTGGCAACCAGAAACTGGTGAATATAATTCATGGGCTAATCCGCAAGTTATTTTTCCTTGGTTGAATGATAAAATTTCGAGAGCAACATTATCTTCGAGAAATAGCGTATATAAAGAATTTCCAAATAATTATTTTCTAGATGAAAATAATCTTCCTCCAATAAATCCTAGAATAGCTTTCCGAGATATAACTCGGGCAACTGATTCCAGGACAGTAAGATGTGCCTTACTTCCTCCAAAAACATTCGTAACTAATAAGGCTCCAATTTTAATGTTTCCTAGAGGAGACCAAAAAGACGAAGCTTTTTTGTTGGGAGTGTTATCTTCAATTCCTCTTGATTGGTATGCCAGAAGATTTGTAGAAACAAATTTAAGTTTTTTCATACTCAATCCTTTCCCAATACCAAGACCTGGACGTGAAAATAAACTTTGGCAAAAAACTGTTTATATCTCAGGAAGATTAGCATCAACGGATGAAAGGTTCAAAGATTGGGCGCAGAAAGTTGGTGTAGAATTTGGGCCATTAGAATCTAAAATTAAGGATGAAATGATCTGTGAACTCGATGCAGTTATTTCTCTTCTGTATGAATTAGATGAAGAACAAATAGTTCATATTTATGAAACTTTTCACATAGGATGGGATTATGAAGAAAGATTGAAAAAAGTATTAGGTTATTACCATAGCAATAAGATTTGAAAATTTTATCATGAAAAATAAACCTGATTTTATAGATAACTTATATGGAAATTCAATGGTAAATGCTTTAAAAAGTGTTTTAGAAAATTTATCAAACGAAGCAACATCTAATAATAATATTGAAAACAAAATTGAGGAGCTAAGAATAGCTACGGCATATTTTAGTCCAGAAGGATTTTCAAGAATTTCGCCACTGATTAAAGATATTCCATCAATAAAACTTATGTTAGGTTCTGACCCAATTGCGGATAATGAGCGTTGGCAAAAAAAACTAAATGAAAATGAAACAAAATTTTTTAAAAGAAAATTTCATGAAAAACTAAAAGATCAAGAAGAATCACTTCGTTTAGAACGCAACCATATACCATTTTCAAAAAGTTCAAGATCCTCGCTTAGACAACTTGTTGATTCATTAAAATCAGGCAATATGCAAGTTAGAAGATATGAGGAAAACTTCCTTCATGCGAAAGCATATATTTTTACTCCAAAAGCAGATCAATCAAACAGTTTAGATCCTGCACTTTTTGCTGGTTCTTCAAATCTTACAGCCTCTGGATTAACTACCAACCTTGAACTCAATTTAGGTTGTTATGAGGCGACAACTATTGAAAAATCTAAGAAATGGTTTGACAAACTTTGGGAAGAAGCAACACCATTTAATCTTGCTGATTTCTTTGAGGAGATTTTTGAGCCTAAAACCCCATTTGAAATTTTTCTTCGTGTTTTATGGGAATTATATGGCAAGGAAATTGAAGAAGATATTAAAACTGATAATGATTTACCTCTAACTACTTTTCAAAAACATGGAGTTGCTCGTGCATTACGTCTAATCAAAGAAACTGGAGGCGTAATTATTGCTGATGAAGTTGGGTTAGGGAAGACTTTTATAGCTGGAGACATATTGAATGTATATAAAGAACGGCGTCAGAAATGTTTATTGATTTGTCCTGCGGCATTAAGAGACTCCACCTGGAAAAAATTTCAGAGTGATAATGAAATGTATATAGAAACCCACTCCTTTGAAGAGGTAGCTCAAGACATACAACTTAGAGATGAGATTCAGAGACCAAATGCTAAATCTAATAACTTGTTAAGAAATATAGAAGAATATCAATTAATCATTATCGATGAGGCTCATAACTATAGAAATCCAGACTCCGCAACGAGATCGAATGCACTAAGGAGTTTACTTTACGGAAAAAGAAAAGATTTACTTTTACTTACTGCAACTCCAGTAAATAATTCTCTATGGGATTTATATCACCTAACAAGATTTTTCTTAAAACAAGATTCATTTTTATCGAAGAAGGGGATTTTATCGATAAGGAGCAGATTCAATGATGCAATGCGAACTAATCCAAATAATCTTTCTCCAGATGTTCTTTATCCTATTGTTGACGCAACAACCGTCAAAAGAACAAGACAATTTATAAAAAAACATTATCCAAATGATCAAATAACTATTAATGGCGAAACTCAAACAATAGTTTTCCCTGAGCCAAAAGCAATTTCAGTAAGATATGAAATTGACGATCTTATGCCTGGATTATTTGATTTAATTGAATCATTTCTTAATCCAGAAGATCCAGATTGCTTAAACCTTGCGAGATATAATTCGGATAATTATTTAAAAACACCTGATACAGAATTTGAAGGTAGAGCTAATGTAATTACTGGGCTTCTTTTGAGCGGATTACTTAAAAGATTTGAATCCTCAACCGGGGCTTTTAAATTATCTATTTCAAGGCTCATAGAGACCCATAAAAAGTTTTTAAGTGCAATTGAACAAGGTTTTGTAATCACTACAGATTTTTTAAAAGAAACAACTGGTACAGATGATGAAGAATTTGAAGAAATCTTATTAAATTCAGACGAAAAAAAATCAGTAGATGAATACGATATCGAACTTCTAACAAAAGATGTAAATGATGATTTGAAAAAATTAAAAATTATTTTAGATTCATTAAACCAAATAAAACCCGAAAAAGATCCAAAATTAAAAGTATTGGTTAATGAACTTATAAAAATTTTGAAAGATGCAAATTCTGACTCTTCGTCACGAGAAGAAAGAATTGATAATAGAAAGGTTTTAATTTTTTCTTTTTATGCAGATACAGTTAAATGGATAGAATCTTTTTTAAGAAAAGCTATAGAAAGCAGCAACGAATTAGAGGAATATAGAGGAAGGATTGCAAGTGTAATAGGTACCCGAACAAAAGAAGATTTAGATAAAGCAAGAGCTGCTGCAAAATTTGCCCCTAAAACAGCTGGTAAATTAGGTGATCCTGATGAAATAGATATTTTAATTAGCACTGACGTCTTAGCAGAAGGTGTAAATCTACAACAAGCAAAACATATCATTAATTACGATATGCCATGGAACCCAATGCGACTTGTTCAACGGCATGGAAGAATTGATAGGATTGGAAGTCAGCATAAAAGAGTATTTTTAAGAACTATATTCCCAGCTCAAAGATTAGATGATCTGTTAGGCCTAGAAGAAAGAATTGCAGATAAAATTGCAATGGCTGCTGCTTCAGTTGGGATAGTTTCTCCTGTATCAAATGTAGAAAGCACAAATAGAGAATTTACAGAAACACGTGAAGAAATTCAAAAACTTATAAATGAAGACCCCTCTTTGTATGTAAGAGGAGGAACAACTGCAGGAGTCCAAAGTGGAGAAGAATATAGACAAACCCTTAGAAAAGAGCTTAAAACAAAGCAAGAAAATATTATAAATATGCCATGGAAATCAGGTTCAGGAATTTGCAAAGGCCAAGATCAAGGAATCTTTTATTGCGCAAAAGTTGGAGAACGTATTTACTTGAGATTCATCAATACAGATGAAAATTGGAAATTAAAAACCACTAAAAATGAAGATATTCAATCTTCTAAAAAACCACTAATAGATATTGAGATTGGGAGGTGTTTGAGATTAATTGAATGCGAAGAAAACGAATCTCTTGTAATTGATCAAAACATGGAGAATGCTGCTTATGAAATGTGGTTGGTAGCCCAAGAAAATATCTATAATCAATGGATGTTTGAAACAGATCCTATAAATCTTCAACCTGAAATTAGAGCTATAAATATAAAAGTTGCAGACTATATTAGAAATAATATTCCTAATAATATTGTTCAAAATGATATCGATCTAGCATTAGACATTATTGAATCACCATGGGATTTTAGAGATATTAAAAAACTAAAAGAATGGTTTAATTCCGATAATAATGAATCAAAATCAAGTTACATAATCAAAAAAGTACTCGCTTCAGGACTTGAACCATTTAAGACACAAACACCACTGCCTCCGATCAATAAAGAAGATATCGAATTAATTGTATGGATGGGTATCGTCCCAGAAAAAGATTAAAAAGGGAAAACTATATTTTGGAAACTAATAAAAATCACATAAACGAAAATATTGGCTTTATTTATTTCATGACAGAAAGGGATTTATTTGGTTATCCATGTGGGCCTTATGTAAAGATTGGTCTTGTAAAAGGTAATGATGATGGAAGATCATCTTTTGAAAGAAGGAAAGAACATCAAACCGGTAATCCTAGAGAAATAATTATTGAAGCAGAAGTTAAAACCCACGCTAAAGTTTCAACACTAGAATCTCTTATTCATCAAAGATTGGCAAAGTACAGAATCCATGGAGAATGGTTCAATTATGGAGAAGATGGAATACAACCTTATGTAGAATTAACTAAAAAAATCAATGAAGAATTAGAAGACCAAATCAAGAATAATTTATTAATAAATCAATATGCATTAATTGAAGATAATGGAGAAGAATTAAAACCATCATCTGAAGAAAAAGATATCCATCATGAATTACTAGAGACAAAACAATCAATTATAAAAATAAAAAATGAGAAAGATTTTGCAAACTTAAAACTTAGATCTTTTGATGAAAGATTTTACCGAGACATAGATGGAATTTGTTTTTATGAAAAAATCAAACCTCAAGAAAAATTTGATAAAGTAAATTTTGAAAAAGATCATCCAGATATTTTTGAAAAATTATCAGAAGAAGTTATAAATCCAAATTTCACTATTAAAAAAGATTTAAAAAATAAAAAAAGTGCAGAATTTAAAAAATTAGAAGAACTAATTGAAGGCCAAAAATTTATTAGAGAAGATTCATTTGAACCAATAAATAGGAATAAAGATTTAATAAAATTACACTCAAATTGGCTTGATTCTCATGTTGAACTTCAACCATTTGAATTAAAGAAAAAGTTACTTGAAAATAAGTTAAAAGTTTTAGTTGGAGAAAACCAAGGAATAAAAGATATATGTTCTTGGAAAAGAAAAAAAAAGAAACAAATTACAAAAAATGCTTTATTAAAATTTGATCCTGAATTAGCAAAAAAATATATATCGATTGGCGAACCACAAATAAGATTTAAGGTTAATGACTTTAGGCCTTATCATTTTGAGTAAATATTCAGAAGAATTATTTAATATAGTTGAGATTTCCTAATTAATTAAATATTTATATTTGAGCAAATGAAAAAAGGTAATTAAGATTAAAGTATGAAAAACTTATGGACCAAAAGAAATATTATGGACTATTTAAGTCACCCTGAGAAGAGCTTGGATAAGAATTACACCCCTATTCGCCAGAAGTACAGAAGAGAACTTAGAAGAATGGATGAAGAAACCAAAAAAGATGGGGGTGTTGTTGATTGGAATTATATTTTGAACGATTTAATGTAAACTTTAATTGATTGACAGTCGATCTAAAATAGGGGGCAATTAGCCCCTTTTTTAATGGATGGAACTGTATATGTCTTAACTAATCCAGCGATGCCAGATTTAGTGAAGATTGGAAAAACTACTAGAGATGTTTCTTTAAGACTTTCAGATTTATATACAACTGGTGTTCCATTACCTTTTGAATGTGAATATGCTGCGAAAGTTAAAGATGTAGATCAAACTGAAAAAGCTTTTCATCTTGGGTTTAAAAAAGACAGAGTGAATATTAAGAGAGAATTTTTTAAAATCGATCCTGAGCAAGCTATAGCTTTTTTAAAATTACTCGAAATAGAAGATATGACTCCTTCAGTTAGAAAAGAAGCTGATAGTGTTGATATTGAAGCTAAAGCATCCGTTGAAAAATTTAAGAAAGATAGATTACCAGTCGTTAATTATTTTGAGATGGGGTTAGAGATTGGAGATGTATTTACTTATGAACTGGATCAAAACATAACTTGCACTGTAAAAAATCAAAGGAAAGTTGAATATCAAGGGGAGGATTATTATTTAAGTGGCTTAACTCAAAAATTAATGAATACGGATAGCAGAATTAGAGGTAGTAAATATTGGTATCACAAGGGAAGGAATCTTGTTGAAATTTATAATGACACATACGCTAAGGATTAGTTAACAAAAGGACTCAAGGATCGGAACCTGCGACCTAGTGATCCCAAAGCGACCGCTCTAACTTTTTATTTTTGCTTCTAGACCAATTAATTTCATAAGAACCTTTGCATTACTTGCAACTGCTGAATATTGTTTTTCTTGCATTGCTCTATACATTGCAGTTTCTAGAGTGCATACTAATTTTGCTGTCATTTCAGGGCGATTTAAGTCCCCTTCCTCAATATCATCTTTCAGCAAAAGATAAGCATTAGAAGTGATCTGCCTGGCTCTTCTTCTTGAGATTTCATATTTTGCGGCAACAAGGGAAGTAATAGACGAATAGGCTTGCCCTTCAGCAACTAATTCAGCAGCATGTGCAACTCTTAATTCAGTTTCTTCTTTAGTTGCTCTCTTTGACAAAACCAGATCACGGACCATATTTATATTATTTAAACATAAAAAATTTTTTGCTACTATTGCAATTTTGTACTTTATAGGAAATTTCAAGTTCTATTTTTTCTTACTAAATAGAATTTTTAAAAACTATATTTTCCAGTTATAACAATGAATTATTTTATTTAAATTTGTCTAATAATAACTGCACCTAGCTCTGCACCTAAAGTCTTAATATTACTGATACAAACCCTGATATAGATTACGATTAAAGGCTTTTGAGAGTTGCATGCCATGCAGGTGCTCTACCAGCTGAGCTATGGCCCCATTAAATACAAATATACCAATTGAAACCGTGATATTTGTATTTTCAAAATATGAATTTATTTAAAATTAAACTTTTCGCCAAACAGCTAATAATTTGCCTTGAAAAACAACTTCTTCAAGATTTAGTTCAATTGGTTCATAAGCTGGATTTGCCGCTTCAAGAAAAATTTTTTCTCCTCTTTTAGCAAAATACTTTAATGTTGTACCCAAACCTGGAACCATTGCACTTACAATTGTTCCATTCCGCAGTGAATACGAACTATTAATAGGCTCCATCAAAACCATATCTCCATCAGCGATACAAGCATCTATCATTGAATCACCATTTACGGTTAGAGCAAAAACATTTTTCTTTTTTAAAACTTCAGAAATATCTAGATTCTCTTGAACATCTGAATAAGTTTCAATTAAACCTCCAGCAGCAACTGAACCCATAATTGGCACTCCTTCAACAATTTCATCAACTATTTGCATTGTCCTTGCTTTACCTTCTTGCCATGAAATATAGCCCTTTTCTTGCAGATGCTTTAAGCGACTTTGAATTGGAGCAGGAGATTTCAGTCCCATAGCTTGCATCATCTGCCTAATAGATGGACTGTGTTTAAAGTTTTTCATATAGTCTTTTATCCATCCATAGAGCTCATTTTGAGCCTCTGTAAGATTATCCTCTGAAGAAGTTTCCATGAACATATGTACTCTAATACATTTGTACCCTTTTATTAATTAGTTCGCAAGTATTCTTATTTGAGAATGCAAGATAAAAGTGCTTGTTGAGCATGCATTCTATTTTCTGCTTGTTCAAATATTCTACTTTTCTCACTTTCAATTACCTCATCAGTTATTTCTTTACCTCTATAGGCAGGTAGGCAATGAAGGATTATGGCTTCTTTATCTGCATTACTAACTAAATTTGTATTGATAGTATATCCATTAAAATCTTTATCTTTCTCTTCTTTTTGATTTTCTTCGCCCATAGAAGACCAAACATCTGTATACAAAACATTTGCCCCCCTAACTGCAGTAATAGGATCATTAGTGATTTTTAATAGATTTTTATTCTTATATATTTTTTTAGCTTTATTGATTACTAAATTATTCGGTTCATAACCTTTAGGGCATGCGATTCTTACTTCGACTCCTAATAAAGCTCCACACAAAATGAGAGAGTTAGCAACATTATTACCATCACCTATAAATGTCAAAACCACATTTTCAAAATCAGTAAATTCCTCTTTAATTGTCATATAATCTGATAAAGCTTGACATGGGTGTTCTAGATCCGTGAGGGCGTTAATTACTGGCTTAGAAGACCATTTCGCATACTCTTCTAAGTCTGATTGCCTAAAGGTTCTTATCGCAAGAACATCGCAGTATCTACTTAGAACTCTTGCTGTATCTCTAATTGGCTCTCCCCGCCCAATTTGTGAAGTAGTAGGATTTAGGTCAACTGTGGTGCCACCAAGTCTTGACATTGCCACCTGGAAACTAACTCTGGTGCGAGTTGATGACTTATCAAAAATTAAACCTAAAACTTTATCCTTGAATTTTATATTTAAATCTTTATTTTTAAAATTTTTTGCAATCTCTAAAATATGAAGAAATTCTTCGCAAGAGGTATCCAAGCTTGATAAAAAATTTTTACTTGCAAGCTTGATCGGGTTTAACATCTAACTTTATACGAAAACCTAAATTCTACTATGCAGGCATTTTACTCTCTGCTAAGAGGGTTTTAAGATCCTCACCTTCTATTACTTCTTCTTGGAGTATTTTTTGAGAAATAGATTCAAGAAGAGGTAGATTATTCCTCAAAATATTAAGTGCTGTTTCGTGAGCATCATCAACTAAATCTCTAACCTCTTTGTCTATTGCTTGAGCAGTAGCATCACTAACAGATCTTCTTGGATTGTTCCCATTCCCTAAAAACTGGCCTCCACCTTGTTTGTCATAAGCTAGGGGACCAAGAATATCACTCATTCCGAATGTACCAACCATTTGTTCTGCTATATCGGTTGCTCTTTGCAAGTCATTTGAAGCTCCTGTAGTAATCTTTCCAAAAACTACCTCTTCTGCTGATCTTCCTCCAAGGAGTGTAGCAATTTGTCCTTTTAATTCCTCTTTAGAATTCAAAAATCTTTCTTCTGTTGGCAATTGAAGAGTGTAACCAAGTGCACTCATACCTCTAGGTACAATTGAAATCTTGGCAACTTTTGAACCTCCAGGCATAAGATGGCCAACTATTGCATGTCCGACTTCGTGATAAGCAACAACTTTCTTCTCATCATCTTGTAAAACGCGGCTTTTCTTTTCCAAACCAGCCACAACTCTTTCTATAGCTTCACTTAAGTCTTGTTGTTCTACACTTTTCCTTTTAGCTCTAGCTGCAAGTAAAGCAGCCTCATTTACCATATTAGCTAAATCAGCTCCAGCGAAGCCGCTAGTAGCTTGGGCAATAGAATCCAAGTCAATTGAATCAGCTAGTTTAACTTTTTTGGTATAAATCTCCAATATAGTTTTCCTACCAGACAAATCTGGTCTATCAACTAATACTTGCCTATCAAACCTTCCAGGCCTTAATAACGCAGCATCTAGAACTTCAGGTTGGTTAGTAGCAGCAAGTACTATAACTGGCTTATCTGTGGAGGCAAATCCATCCATTTCTGTAAGAAGTTGATTTAAAGTTTGTTCTCTTTCATCATTACCACCAACTACTCCCATTGATCCTGAGCGGCTTTTACCTATAGCGTCTAATTCATCAATAAAAATGATACATGGAGCTTTCTTTTTAGCCTGTTCAAATAAATCTCTTACTCTTGCCGCTCCTGCACCTACAAATAGCTCAACAAATTCAGAACCTGAAATTATAAAAAATGGAACTTCAGCCTCTCCTGCAACTGCTTTTGATAAAAGTGTTTTACCTGTCCCTGGTGGACCAACTAGAAGTACACCTTTAGGTATTCGTGCGCCTATGTCTGTGTACCTTTCTGGTCTTTTTAAAAAATCAACTATTTCTGTTAATTCATCTTTAGCTTCATCTACTCCTGCCACGTCAGCAAATGTAACTTTCGATTCATCATCAGGGACATAAACTTTAGCTTTACTTTTAGTAAAACTTAGAGCCCCTTGAGCTCCTCCTCCTCCCATGCTTCTTCTAGCAAAGAATTGCAATACAAGGATAAAAATTAAGGGAGGAACAACCCAACTCAATATGGGAGGAGCTGCAGCGAACTCCACACCTTTACTTTCTAACCTTTGTGGAAGGTCCATATCAAAAATTGGGGTTGTTGCTAAAACAGAAGGGGCCCCTTCTTCAGCTCCATTTAACTCATATCTAATTTGTTCTTGAGTAATATATGCACGTTTAACTTCCCCATCATTAACCTGATCTATAAATAAAGAGTAAGGAACCCTTGGGATTTGCATATTTTGGTTAGGGAAAAGGCTACTAAAAAGAAGTAATGCTCCGACTCCTATTAAAATGATATTTACAATTCCAAATCTTCTATTAGGTTGGTTATCATCTTGTCTTATTGGCATAGTTGTGGTCAAATTTGAACTTATTATAAACTAAATGAAGAGTTTCCGTATCTGTAATATTTTTTTTGGGTAAGAACCGTACGGTACTTTGACCCATAAAAATTAGTACAGATATTAATTTTTAAATGAACTCTTAACACATATATCATTCCCAATCAAACTAAACTGAGAATCATTTAATTTAATAATTTCGTGCATTTCTTTAAATTCAAAATCACTAAGAGGGTTCATACTAGTTTCTCCACCTAAAATTTTTGGGGCAATAAAAGTAATAAGTTCCTGAATACAATTAGATCGA
>CACMXO010000017.1 GCA_902617605.1 uncultured Prochlorococcus sp.
GACTTGGATTAAAAACCTTGAGATGTCTAAAAGTGTTTCAAGAGAAACTGGTTGGCAGCCTCTATATTTTGTTGCTTATAAAAATGAAGAAATAGAAGGAATTGCCCCACTTTTTTTAAAAAATCATAGCTATGGAGAATTCATTTTTGACCAATCATTTGCAAGATTAGCTAAAGAGCTGAATTTAAATTATTACCCTAAATTAATTGGAATGAGTCCTTATAGTCCTGTAAATGGATATCAATTTCTTTATAAAAAAAATAAAGACAAGAAAGAAATTACAAATTTACTTATAAACAATATCGAAAGCTTTGCGATTACAAATAAAATCCTAAGTTGTAATTTTTTATATATTGATGAAAGCTGGGGCAACCATCTTAAATCTTTGGGATACTATGAATGGATAAACTCCAGCAGTGAATGGAGGAGTAATGGAGAAAAAACATTTGACGATTTTCTATCTAGATTTAACTCCAATCAAAGAAAAAATATAAAAAAAGAGAGGAAATCAATTACTAAACAAGACATTAAAGTAGAAATTTTTAATGAAGATGATATCAACCAAGAAATCCTCAAAAAAATGCATAATTTTTATGAACAGCATTGTTCGAGATGGGGAGTTTGGGGAAGCAAATATCTAACATCTACATTTTTCGAAACACTGGTTGATAATAAAAAAAATCTTTTACTTTTTAGTGCATCAAAACATGATTCAAATGAAATTTTTGCTATGTCGATGTGTGTTAAAAATCAAAACAACTTATGGGGTAGATATTGGGGTAGTCAAAGAGAAATATCTAATTTACATTTTGAATTATGCTATTACCAGCCAATTGAATGGGCAATAAAAAATAGTATCCATTTGTTTGATCCTGGAGCGGGTGGTAAACATAAAAGACGGAGAGGTTTTTTTGCAAAAAGCACAGTTAGCATGCATAAGTGGTTTGACAAAAATATGGAAAATATAATTTATCCTTGGCTAAATGAAGTGAATAAACAAACCAAGATGGAAATTGATTTTGAAAATAAATCTATACCCTTTAAATAAAAAATTATTCGGCTTTACCAAAGATTATATTAGTAATATAGTTTTTTATTAACTTCTAAGAATGGATTCTAAGAACAGTTTCGATGAAAAAACAATGATTGATAATAACCTCTCCAACCGATATATAGATTTAGATCCAAACGGTTATTTTATTATCAAAGTAGATTTAGAAGAAAATAATATAATTTTAGAGCACTTTCTAAATAATATTAATGATGAAGGATATGCGCTTGACCCAGAAACAAATGAACCAATTAAATGTGACTCACAAAATAAAAGAGTTAGTAATGAAGTTTTTAAAGGTATTAGTGCGAAACAACTAGGAATAATGATCACTGAAGAAAGAAATGACCTAATAACCAGATTCGACCATGCCCTATATTTAGGCCGAGAACTACAAAAAGCAGAAGAATGTTTATACAAAAGATTACCATATATCCAAGATTAAGAAATTAAACGAAAAAATCTAATCTTTTCATCTGATGTTAAATTAAATAAAAATAAAAAAATTAATGAACATCATTTTCTATTTTGCATTTATTGGTTTTGGTTTTGGAGCTGCTTTCGTATTAGATAAGCTCTTAAGAGCAGTTAAATTAATTTAAAATAATTAAAAAAAACTACAAAACTTTAATTGTCTCTCCATACAAGTCATATTCATCCGCAAAAGAAATATTTGCTTCAACAAATTTACCAATATAATTTTTCAGATCAATTTTATCTTTAACAGATAAAATTACAGTTCCGTCAATTTCAGGAGCGAAATTGTAAGACCGACCTATTAACTCGTTATTGTCTGATATTTTTTCTACCAAAATCTTCATTTTTGAACCAACATATGTCTGATTTTTATCTTTAGAGATATTTTGTTGCACTGAAATAACGTTATCTTTTCTTGCCTCTGCAACCTCTGGAGATACTTTATTTGGCAAATTAAAAGCTGCAGTTCCTTCCTCAGGAGAAAAAATAAACACTCCCACATGATCAAATTTGTGCCTTTCCAAAAAATCGAGAAGATGTTCAAAATGTTCTTTTTTTTCGCCTGGGAAACCAACAATGAGACTAGTTCTTAATACAGCAGATGGAATTTCTTCTCTAATTTTCTCCAAAATTGATTCATTCAAAGAAGCTTGCCAAGGTCTATTCATACTCTTTAATACATCTGGATGACTATGCTGAAGTGGCAAATCAAAGTAAGGTAATATATTCTTAGCATCTTTGAATGCTCTAATAACTTCATCAGTTAAACCCGTTGGATAAGCATAATGTATCCTTATCCAAGGAATTGGAACTTTAGAAAGCTCATTCAAAAGTTTGGCTAATGATGGTTTTCCATAAATATCTTGACCATAATTAGTTGTTATTTGACTAATTAATATAATTTCTTGAATACCCTTTTTTGCAAGACTTTTGGCTTCTGAGACAATAGATTCTATTGTTCTACTTCTTTGAGGACCTCTCAACTTAGGAATAATACAAAAAGCGCAATTATAGTTGCAGCCTTCAGCAATGCGCAGATAAGCAACAAATTTATTTTTATCTACAAAACGTGGAATTTCCTCATCTGCAATAAATTCAGGTATTTTTGAAACTTCATTAACGATTTCCCCTTTTTCTACTCTTTCTAAAACCTTGGCTATCTTTTGATAATCACCTGTTCCAACAAGACCTTTTATTTCAGGGATTTCTTTAATAAGCTCATCTTTAAAATGCTGAGCCATACAGCCTGCAACTATGACTTCCTTTCCTTGATTTGTATATTCTAGAATTTTTCTAATAGATTCTTCTCTAGCTGTTTCAATAAAACTGCAAGTATTTACAACAACAACATTTGCATCATTTATATTGCTATCAACTTCATAACCCTCTTTATCTAATAAACCTTGCATATGTTCAGTATCAACAAGATTTTTCTCACAACCAACATGACTGAATGCAATCTTAGATAGTTTTTTTTCTTTTACATTGAGACTATTTTGTTTCACAACTTGAAAAATAGGAATTTAAAAATTTAAACAGCATTTCGTTTATAACTCTCATGCCAAGATAATATTAGGATAGATAATGTAAATAACAAACCTTCTTTTTGTATGGCCCTTAAGACTTTAAACAGAAGAAATAAAAAAGATTTGAAATGGCCAAAAATCATAATATCAATTCTTAGCACTATAGGCTTAGTTGATACAGGGTCGATTACTTTAAAAAACTGGGGATTATTTACTTCGCTTTCATGCCCAGGGATACAAAATGGTTGTGAAACAGTTTTAAATAGTCCTTGGGGTACTTTATTTGAAAATAATCAAGTTAATATACCTCTCTCATTAGCTGGATTCATAACATATTTATCAATATTAGTTATCACAATAATACTCTCGCTTAATTTAATTTCCCCAAAAGAAAAACTAAATAAGTTTTTATGGTGGTTAGTATTTCTAATTTCTTGTGCGTCATCAACATTTAGCTTTTTATTGATAAATATAATGTTTTTTAAGATTCAAGCATATTGCTTTTTTTGTATACTTTCAGCAATTTTATCGTTTTCTATCTTTATAATTTCTATGATTGGAGCAAAGTTCGAAAGTAGAGAACCTATGATTTTTAGAGGTTTCATTGTAGCCATTAGTATTCTGCTGGGGGGGTTAATTTGGTCAACAAATGTTGACCCCTCTAATGCTATTGATGTTGCAAACCCCACTGAAAATGTATCGCCAATAATTACCACTTCAAGCTCTCCCCAAAAGGTAAAGTTTGCAAAATTTTTAAGTGAAAACAATATTGTTATGTATAGCGCATACTGGTGCCCGCATTGTCACGATCAGAAACAATTATTTGGTAAAGAAGCAGTTAAAGAATTAAAAGTAGTTGAGTGTGCAAAAGATGGTAAAGATAATGAGTATGAGCTATGCCAAACGAAAGGAATCAGTGGATTTCCTTCTTGGGAAATAAATGGAGAAATTATTAGTGGTACGCGTGACTTAAATGAATTAGCAACAAAAACCGACTATCAGGGAGATCTTAATTTTTAATAAATCTTTTTTGAATTGTTTGATCTAACTGTTGTCTGGTATGGCATTCCCAATTTTTATCTTTATCAGGGAAATCATTTCTATAATGGCCTCCTCTACTTTCCTCTCTAAATAGACAAGCTTTTAATAAAGTTATTGTGGTTATTTGTCTATTCTTTAAATCAAGTAAAAGATTTAATGCTCTTCTATTGCGTTCACTAAGTTTTATTTTTTGATCAAATTTTATTTTTTCAAGACTATTTAGTAAATCATTTTTATTTAATTTATCTGAATCATTTTGAATGTAATTTAAAAATTTACTCATATTTACCTTATTTCGAGATACACCTAAATTTAACCAACATAGTTTTCTTAGTTCATCAATTTTTTCAGCAATTATAGAAATTTGATCTTCTTTAGGATCTTCAATATCAAACTCTTGAAATGATCTATCAAATTTTTCAAATTTAGAAAGGTCATTCAAAACAATTGAAGACATTTTTCTTGCGAAAACAAGACACTCCATCAGTGAATTACTTGCCAGTCTATTAGCACCATGCACACCTGTAGAAGCAACTTCTCCAACAGCATATAATCCTTTTCTTGTTGAAGATGCATTTAAATCAGTTTTAACACCTCCCATCCAATAATGAGCTGCAGGAGCTACGGGAATAACCTCATTTAAAGGGTTAACGCCATAATCCTGACATCGACTTAGGATCGTGGGGAAGCGCTCTACAATTTTTTCTGGGTCAATATATCGAAGATCTAAGCCAACATGGTCTATATCATTATCATGCATATTTTTCATAATTGCTCTACTTACCTGATCTCTAGATGCTAGATCGCGATTTTCAAGATTTTTAACTGGACTTTCACCATTTTTATCAACTAAAATCGCTCCTTCCCCTCTAAGTGCCTCAGATATTAAGAAGCAAGGTGCACCATAAAATTTTAAAGCTGTTGGATGAAATTGCACGAACTCTAAATCTTCGATAGCAGCTCCTGCTTTCCATGCAAGAGCAATCCCTTCACCAGAAGATTGAGCAGGATTTGTTGTATTTGTAAATAAGTGCCCACCCCCACCTGTAGCCAAAACAACAGCTCTTGATTTAATCCAATATAAATTTGCTCCATCAAGAACCTGAACTCCTCTACATTCTTTATTTTCAATGAGAAGTTCAGTTACTCTTACACCCCTGCAGTGAAGAATATTTTTTTGATTCTCAACATGATCTTCTAGAACTTCAACTAATGCTCTTCCAGTACGATCTTTGACATGTAAGACTCTTCTTCGTGAATGGGCTGCTTCCAAGGTAGTAGCTAGTTGATCAGAACTTTGATCAAAAATCATTCCTAAATTCTGCAATCTTTCTACACAACCTGGAGCTTCTCTAACTAGCATTTCTACAGCTTGAAAATCACATAACCCATCGCCTGCTTTTAAAGTATCCTCTGCATGAAGATCAAATGAATCATCTTGTCTAACAACAGATGCAATTCCTCCTTGAGCCCATCTACTGGAAGATACCTTACTAGTATTTCTATTTAAAAGAAGCACGTTTAAATTTGAGGGTAATTCAAGACAAGTCATAAGGCCAGCAGCTCCAGCTCCTATAACGATTACATCCCAATTATTTAGTGGTATCGGTTCTTGCGAAAATGGAGGCCTTAACATTAAACCAATCCACTAAAAGTTGGTTGCAGAATTGCTAAAACAATAAAAATACCATCAACAATTAATGTTGTTTGAATAACGTAACCAGAAACTAAGAGTGCTTTACCACTAGAAGTATTAATTGTGCCAGAATCTAAAATTTCTTTTGAAATAAACCAAAGTATAAGAGCAACAAAAACGATAATAGATAATGATTTTATTTGAATAAGACTCTCTGAAGTTTTTTGAAGAATCATGGGTGCATTTTCAGAATCTGCTGTAATTACCTGTCTCCATTGATCCATGATTCCGATTAAAAATATTGTAATATCGGTCACTGCGGTTCCAAATAAAGAGGAGATATAAAAACTTGAACCTATTTTCCAATTAGTACCAAATCCAATTAAAGCTAATGGGAGGACTACAGCTTCAACAGGTATGTGTAGGATAGGAAATGGACTTAACCATCCCCAGAACAAACATCCACCAAGCCAACTACCTGATATGCCAAATAATAATGAACTTACAATAAACCACTTATTTGATCCTTTCTGATTCAAAACAATTGCCACTAAGACAATAACAAAAGTAAAACAAAGAGCACTTATTGGTTCTAATCTAACCCAAGGGGCTTGAACAAAAATAGGTAAAATTACAAAAAAAGAAGACCACAATCTTAAAGATATAGGATTTGATAAAAAACTATTTTCGTATGAATCAACTGTCTTTTGGGATTCATAGTTGAATTTATCTTTTACTTCTAAATTTTTTGTAATTAATTCTTTCAATGAAAATGTTTATTTTAATTAATCTAAATCGTGTTTTAGAAAACTGCGAATGCCATATTTTAATAAATAAAAGGCCCATAATTTCACACCTATATTTAGTTTTTTAAAAGTATTTAATACACTTTGAGTCATTTATAAGTTTAGAATAAATATTAACGAGAGTATTTGGCCTTTAATTGTGTGGCAAGAAATTAATTACACGGAAGATTATAGTGATGTTTTGGTTCCTAATATTACTTACAAAATAAACCCTGCAGAAATTGCAAGTATTGAAGCAAATTCTATTGCCGAAGAAATAGGATTTGAATCAGGTGATTCAATTATTAGTATTAATGGGAAAAAACCAAGAGATCTAATTGATTATCAGATTCTGATTAGTGAAGAAATTTTAGACATATCAGTTTTAGATAAAAATCATGAGATTCACAATATAAATATTGAAAAAGATCTAGACGTTAATTTAGGTATAAATTTTAAAGATGCATTATTTGATTCAATCAAGCAATGCAATAATAGATGTCCATTTTGCTTTATTGATCAACAGCCAAGTGGTAAAAGAAAAAGCCTATACATAAAAGATGATGATTATAGATTAAGTTTCCTATATGGCTCTTATTTAACTCTTACGAATTTAAAAAAAGAAGACTGGGAAAGAATTGCAATGCAAAAACTATCCCCACTTTTTATTTCAGTTCATGCTACTGATCCCGCAACAAGGGAAAAATTATTAAAAAATAAAAAAGCAGGAGTGATACTTGATCAAATTTCGTGGTTTGAAAAAAATTCTATTCAAATACATGCTCAAATTGTTGTTTGTCCAGATATAAACGATGGGGATATTCTTGAGAAATCAATTTTGGAACTTGCTGAATTCTACAAAAAAACCTCTCAAACAGTACTTTCAGTAGCAATAGTTCCTGTAGGACTTACAAAATATAGGCCTGAAAATGATGGATTGAAATCAATCAGCCCGGAATACGCAAAAAAAACTATTAAACAAGTAGAGAAAATTCAAGCCTCTCTACAAATTACTCTTGGGACTCGTTTTTGTTGGCTAGCAGACGAATGGTATTTAATTGCTGGTACAAATTTACCTAGTTACAAAACCTACGAAAATATACCTCAAGAATCTAATGGAGTTGGGACTATTAGAAACTTTCTAGAAGCATTAAGAGAGAAGACTCAAAACCTGCCCCAAAAAGTAAAAAAGCCAAAAAAAGTTAGTTGGATTGTTGGCAAATTAGTTTATGAAGCCCTAATTCCTACAGTTAAGAAATTAAACTTAATTAATGGATTAACAATTAATTTATATGGTTTGCCAAGTATTTATTGGGGTCAAGATCAAGTAGTCACAGGTCTTCTTACTGGAGAAGATCTAATTTACGGACTGAAAAATAAGGATTTAGGAGAGGCTGTTTACATACCATCTATTATGTTAAAAATTAATACTGATTTATTTTTAGATGATAAAAATATTCAAGAAGTTGAGAATCAATTAAATACTAAAATTCACGTTCTTGATGATTCAAATGATATTATTAATACTTTGATTGGCTAATCGAATATTTTCGAAACTATAAAACATGCTTAGAAGAGTAATAAAACCTTACTTATTATTGCCGCTTACTCTAAGTATGAATACCTTTAATGTTCTATCGAGCGAAATAAAAAATTACATTGATAATGTTTTAGAAGAAAAATCAAATATTACTTTTGTTGATTATCAAGAAATAGAAAAACTTATATTAAATAATCAAGAATTAAAATCATTACAAAATCTAGTATCCTCTGCAAGCTTTAATCTTTCCAGTCAAATTGCCAAAAGATACCCATCCTTAGATTTTCAAGCCAATGGGTTACCAAAATATGTTGCAGGTAAACAATACAATAGCAATTCACCTACATATAAAACATCACAATTTACGGCTAATCCCTCCCTTAATATTAAATGGGATATAATCGCCCCGCTAAGAGGTTCTGAAATTAAAATTGCCAAAACAAATTACAAAATTGCAGAAAATAATTATGAGATTAAGAAAAAAGATTTAATTCAAGAAGCAAGAATTAGATATCATAAATACAAAAAGTCATATCAAGATATTCAAAATAAAAAATTCACTCTTGATTTATCAATTACAAGTTTAGAAAATGCTAAAGCTAAGCTAGATGCTGGAATTGGTACGAAATTTGAAGTTCTTGAAGCAGAAGCTCAATTATCTCGAGATCAACAATCCCTTAATGAAAAGAAAATAGAACATGAAATTAATAAAATTTCTCTTAATGAGATTCTTAACACTAAGGGAGATTTCGAAACCAATAAAGAGCAAAATCTTATAGGGTTTTGGAATCATAAATTGAATAAGAATATTAATGAGGGTTTGAATAAAAATCTTTCCTTAAAAAACCTTATTCTTCAAAAGTCAATCAAAAAGAGCCAAGCAGAGAGCTTTTTAGCTCAAAATAGGCCAAATATCTATATTAGTAATTCATTATCTAGTACATTTTCAAAGGGGGACTCTCTAGCAACTAATATCGACTCTGCAGAATCTGGATCTAATTATACAAATACCATAAGTCTAAATTTTGCATGGAGTATTTTTGATGGCGGACAAAATAAGAACTCTTACAAATCAAAAATAGCAGATGCAGAATCCGAAAAATATGCTTATGAAAATCTAAAAAATGTTTTAACCACAAGTATTAGTAAAGCCTATTTAAATCTTAAATTAAATGAAGAAAAAATCATCTCTTCTCTTAAAGAAATTGAATCTAGCAAAGAGTCAGTAAGGCTTTCCAGACTTAGATATGATGTCGGAATATCAACTCTAAAAGATGTTCTTGTTAGGCAAAGTGAATTAAGTAATGCGAAATCAAAAAATATTAATGCAATATATAATTACAATCTGAATATAGATGAATTAGAAAGATTAACTTTCCTTGATAAAAGTAAAAATTGTTTGGGTAGTAATAATACTAAAATTAAAGATACAGAGTCTATTTGCAATTTATAATGATGAATCCACCAAATTTAACTAATAAGCAACTAAGTGAATTAGATTCTTTATTTGAGATAGTAAGTCAACGTCAAAAAAAAGATTTTGGAAATATTAATGCCAGCAATAAAGCAGATGGATCATTATTAACAAGTTGTGATTTGTGGAGTGACAAAACAATCGTAGATGGCTTAGCTTCAATAGCTCCAGGTGAGGGCGTCCTTAGTGAAGAAGGGCAAAAGTTAATTCCAAACTCAAAAGCTTATTGGGTGGTCGATCCACTCGATGGGACAACAAATTTTGCTGCAGGAATTCCTTACTGGTCTATATCAGTGGCAAGGTTCGTTGATGGTAAGCCGCAATCTTCTTTTTTAATAATTCCTACATTGAAAAAAAAGTTTGTATCCATTAAAGGTAAAGGAGTTTGGTTAAATAACCAGAAAATAGATCCAAGCCAAAATAATCATCAGAGTGAATGCATTTCTTTATGTAGTAGATCAATTAAAATTTTACAAAAAAAACCAAACTCAGTATTTCCAGGGAAAATCAGACTCTTAGGTGTATCGAGTTTAAATCTTACGAGTGTAGCGATGGGACAAACTTTTGGAGCAATAGAATCAACCCCTAAGATATGGGATATTGCAGCAGCCTGGCTGCTATTAGAAGAACTCAATTGTTCTATAAAATGGTTAGAAACAGATCCTTTAAATTTAGTTTCAGGAGAAGACTTGAGCGATGTTAATTTTCCATTAATTGCTTGTAGATCTATAGAAAAAGTTGAAATTTTAAAGCCATGGGGAAATTTATTATTGGAAAAATAGTTGCATGATAAATCAATAATTACTTGAAAAATTTCCTAATCAGATACAATGAAAAATAAGTAAATAAAAAAAATATTTGAAGAAAATTAATATGCAGCGAAGTTCAACCTGGATACTGAAAAGTTTATGGGGAGCTTGTGAGCGATGGAGCAAATCCGATTGTGTTGATTTAAGCGCTGCATTTGCATACTACACACTTCAATCATTTTTTCCTATTCTTCTAATTTCTCTTTCAATAGCTTCATGGTTCCTAGGAAAACAAGAAGGATTAGATCAACAAATAATTGCTATTGCTGCTCAGCTTTTACCTCCCTCAGTAGTTGAGTTAGTAGAAACAACATTATTTAATTTGATAGATCAAGGGTTTGGAGCTGGTATTCTAGGGGCTATGTTTTTACTTTTTACAGCAGGAAATGCATATCTATCTCTTCAAAGAGGTTCGGATAGGCTTTGGGAAGACGAAATTCCTTCTAAAAAAGTAAATGCTGCTTGGAGAGTACAAGCTTCGAGGTTTCTCAGAAATAGAGTTGAAGCCTTTCTAATAGTATTCTTTATTGGTTTTTTAATGGTACTAGATCAGATTAGTGCAAATCTTAGGATGATCCCAAGTAACGTTTTAGAAAATCTTTCAAAATCTAATAATCTTATTTCTGATTTATTATTAAGTTTGCCGCTATTACAAGTTGGTCAGTTTGCAATACCACTTATCGGATTTTCTTTAATGGCTCTTTTATTACAAGCTCTCTTACCCAGTCGAAAAGTTCCATTGAAACCACTTTTACCTGGATCTTTTCTTATTGGAATTGGCCTAACCACTTTGAACTTAGCAGTAAGTAAAAGTATTCTCTCACTTGGAGTTAGATTTCAAGCATATGGTTTTATTGGAGGTTTTCTTGTACTTACTTTGTGGGTATGGCTATTAGGAGTAATTTTATATTTTGGACAGTGCTGGAGCGTAGTTATTGCTAGTATGACCTTATTAAATAAAAAAAGAAATTATAAATAAAAATAATTAAGATGAATTATTTTCTTAAAGCTAACAAAAATCTTTTTACTTACTCACTAATAATGCTTATAGTTATTCCAATTTTTGGAATAAACTTTTTCATAAGTTTTCTTGGTAATATCCTACTCTTATTAATTTTAATTCCTCTACTATTAGTAATAGTACTATTTATAGGTTTTAACTCTTACAAATCAAAAATTAATACATGTAATAATTGTGGTGCTATATCCCTAGGCTTAAGTAAAACATGCATGAATTGTGGGGCAAATCTAGAAAATATCAGTAA
Source organism: uncultured Prochlorococcus sp. (assembly GCA_902617605.1). Classification (GTDB taxonomy): domain Bacteria; phylum Cyanobacteriota; class Cyanobacteriia; order PCC-6307; family Cyanobiaceae; genus Prochlorococcus_A. Next base: position 11,605 of record CACMXO010000017.1, read on the forward strand.
TAATAATAAATTTGATAAAAAGCCTAGTGAAAGTACAATTGAAGTGAAAGCAGAAGAAGTAAAGTAAAATACTAACCTATTCCAATTTGTCGAAGTATACTTTGTCCAGTAATTAATTCAGTACCAAGACCAATCAAGATACCCATCATTGCCATACGGCCGTTCCAAGTTTCTGCAAAATTTACGAAGCCGAATCTTGGTTGATTGTCATTATTCATAATTAACTAGGTTATCTTTCAAGTTATTTTAACGTTTTAAGACATGATTTATGATAAATAATAATTAATTTATTTAACATGTCTTACACCATCAACAGGTCGATATTCATCTCCAGTTAATTCCTCATATACGATAGCTGGCAATCCTGTATCAAACATTGTTTGCAATGCTTCTTTTAACATAGGATTCCAACCTCCTGTACTAACTTTCCCATGCCTTACAGTCCAGTCCCAAGTACCTTGAAGATCTCTGGGTAATCTACCTTCTCTATCTCTTCGCGCAACTAAATCTAAAGATTCAACTATACCTACAATAACAGGATTTTTACCGTAAGAAGGGGTAATAGTTAGTTCAAGTCTTACTGGTTCTTCTTTTACCATTTTTAAACGAAATCTTGGAGGTAACTTGAGAGATCTTATTACCGCTGAAACAATTTTTGTTCTTAATTCCAATTTTTTTCCTTAAATGTAATTTGATTAATCAGTTGTTGAACCTTTTTCTTCTAATGTAGAATCATTATCATTCGAAAATCTTACTGTTAAGAGTTCCTCTTCTGTTATGTTTCCTGACTTATCTAAAAGTTCTGGATGAATCGTGTACTGTTTTTGTTTAAAACTGGAAGTACTTAAACGTTTATTTTTATTCTCAGATATACCCCAACCATTAGACATAACTTTAAAAGCTTTCCAAACCAAATAAGTTAAGGCTGCAGAATATATGATTGGAAATAGAATAGTCATTAAACCTATAAATCCATTAAAAACATTTCTATTATAATAGCTAGAAAAAAAGAAATTTAGCTATTTAAAATAATAAATTATTCTCTATATTAAATTAATTTATTTAGTAGTTATATTTAAATTACACAATGTATTGTGTTTAAATCTTTCGAAGAACAAGAGAGAATCAAAATTGAAAAGATACAACCAAAAGCTATTTCTACTAGCCTCATTAATTACATTAGGCATTACATACCCTGCAAAACTTATATCCCAACCATTAAGTGAACCAAAAATTAATGAGGTTAATATAAATTCAAAAAAATCTTTCATAACTAAAGCTGTAGAAAGAACTGGTCCATCTGTCGTGACAATTGATACCCAAAGATATGTTAAAAAAAGAAAATTCCCAAGAAATTCTCAACTATTTCTAGACCCATATTTTGAAAGATTTTTTGGATTAGATTTACCTAACGATAATCGACCTAGGATAGAGCAAAACCAAGGAAGTGGATTTATATTTGCAGATGGACTTGTAATTACCAATGCTCATGTTGTGAATGGATCAGATAAGGTGATTGTTGGTTTAACCAATGGCAAAAAATTAAACGCTAAAGTGATTGGGCAAGACTTTTTTACTGATTTAGCTGTGCTAAAGATTGAAGGGAAAGGGCCTTGGCCAAAAGCAAAATTGGGGGATTCTGAAAAGATTAGAGTTGGTGATTGGGCAATAGCAGTTGGAAATCCATTCGGACTGGAAAACACAGTTACGCTCGGTATTATCAGTAATCTAGATAGAAACGTCACTCAATTAGGGATATATGATAAAAAACTTGAACTGATACAAACTGACGCTGCTATTAATCCTGGCAATTCTGGAGGTCCACTTTTGAATAGCAATGGAGAAGTAATTGGTATTAATACCTTGATAAGATCCGGTCCAGGAGCGGGTTTGAGTTTCGCAATCCCTATTAATAAAGCTAAGAAAATTGCCTATGAACTTTTAAAAAATGGAAAAGTAATACATCCTATGATTGGGATTAGCCTCATAGAAGAAATTAATTCAGAGAGAAAATATAATGTCGTAAAAGTTGGATATATAGTACCTAACAGTCCAGCTGAAAAGAGTGGAATCAAGGTAGATGATATTTTAATAAAAGTAGGCAATAAAGATATAGAAACCGCCTCGGACGTTATAGACCAAATAAGTAAAAATGGTATTAATAAACAAATAAATATATTAATTAAACGTAGAAATAAATTTATTAAATTAAAAGTAATTCCAACTGATATAACTAATTTAGAAAATAAATAAAAGAACTAATCGTCATTCTGTTTAAGTATTTCCACACACCTAGAAATACATCTACCATCCTTTATATCACAAGTAGTAATGCATTCAAAATAACTTTCAATAGGATCCGAAATTTGAAATTGTTTTTCTTGGAATTGATAATTTTTCATATAAATTGATTAAGCTTATTTTTGTCTTTTTAAGATTAATCAATGACAGCAAACTATGTAAAGATAAATGAGTGATCCTACTTAGCCAAATGTAAACTTTATTAAAAAAAATCAAATTTTTTTATGACTTTGAGTTTTTTCTAAAAAATATTCGTAATTACCATCATATGAAAATAACTTTGACTCTTTAACTTCGACAATTCTATTTGCAACCTTTGAAATAAAATACCGATCATGAGAAATTATTAATAATGAACCTTTATAATTTTTAATTGCTAATTCTAAGTTTTCCTTAGATTGCAGATCCAAATGATTAGTTGGCTCGTCCAAAAGAAGAAAATTACTAGGATTAATAACCATGAGCGCCAATGCTAATCTTGCCTTTTCTCCCCCACTTAGTTGTTTAATATATTTAAAAACAGTTTCATTTTGAAAGCCAAAACCTCCTAAAAATGTTCTTACTTTTTTTTGGGACCATTCTGGAGACTTATCACATATTAAATCAATAACCCTTTCCTCAAGTGAAAGTGCTTCAGCCTGATTCTGTTCATAATAGCTAGTAATTATATTATGTTTACCAAGATTAATTTCTCCAATTTCAGGGGATATTTTTTTCATAATAATTTTAAGTAATGTAGATTTACCGCATCCATTAGGTCCTAATATTGCTATTTTCTCTCCCGAAGTAATCTTCAAATTAACATCTAAAAAAAGAATTTTATCCTCAAAACTATGCGATAAATTTTTGATATTTAGAACTAATTTTCCTGAGCGAGGACACTCTGGAAAATTAAAAACAGGACTTTTTGATTTTGTTATAGGAGCCTCAATTTTAGAAATCTTTTTTAATTGTTTTTCTCTACTCTTTGCTTGAGAACTTCTTGTTGCACTAGCTCTAAATCTATCAATGTACTTCTTCTGTAACTCAATTTCTTTTTGTTGTAGTTGATATGCCTTATTTTTTGATTCTTCATTCAAAGATTTCTGTTCGACAAAAAAAGAATAATTGCCATTGTATATTTCAGATGTTCCTCCATCTACAAAAATTATTTTTTTACATAATTTGTCTAAGAAATATCTATCATGACTAATTATAATAACTGCAATTTTAAGCGAAGATAGATATTCTTCCAGCCAAAAAATAGTATCTAAATCTAAATGATTAGTTGGTTCATCCAGTAAAAGTAAATCAGGTTTTTGAAGGATGATTTTTCCAAGTGCAACTTTCATCTGCCAGCCACCTGAAAAATTGCCAACTAATTTATCAGCATCTTCTATGGAAAAGCCTAATTTTGGTAATATTTTTTCTACATCAGATTGTATTTTATAACCACCTAAAGCTTCAAATTTTGCTTGATATTTTGCAAGTTGATTTACAAATATTTCAAGTTCATCGGAATGTTTTTTTATATCCAAAGATTTCATTTTATTCTCAATTTCTAAAAGTTTAATGGCAACAACTTGTATATCTTTAAAAGAACTTTCTAATTCCTGTCTAACTGAAGAATTCAAATTACAATCAAACTCCTGCTTTAAATGAGCAATTTTAGGATTTCCCTCTTTGATGATCTTTCCACTTGTTTGCTCTTCCTCTCCAATTAAAATCTTAAATTGGGTTGATTTACCTGCACCATTAGAACCAACTAAGCCAACTTTTTCTCCTTTCTTAATCTCCCAATTAATATTTTTCAGTACAACATCTGTAGAATAAATTTTGCTTACACCTTCAAATCTAATCACTGTTTTAAAAAGAGAATTTACAAAATCTGTGGCTTATTTACTAAAAAATATTTTGTGGAATAAAATCAAATTATGAAAAGAATAGAACAAATTGTAGTGATTTTCATAGCTGCAGCTCTTGCAATTCCAAGTTATTGGTTTTTTTGGACTTTAGCTGGTGGAGGTGGCTACAACAAAAGGATAAAGCCTATGAGTAGTCCAAATAATTATTCGAAACCTTTTCCTAAAGACCTCCTCGAGCCTTAATTAACCACATTTTAGTTGCCTCATCATCAATAGTACTCAAATATTCAATAACCTCTTCTTTAGTCACAGAAATATTTAACTCATTTCCAATGTCGCATATTTTATCTAAGGCTTTTTTGGGATTAGTTAAAGCTGTCATAAACAGACTTTGTTTCTTTTTGGAATCGTTGGCTATTAGCTTATAGAGCTTTTCAGCATTACTGGACATGTTTTTAAAATCTATTTATTAATAGATTATTACTTCAAGCTACATTTTGTTCATTATATTTATTATTAGATAAATCATTATCCACATCTTTTATCTCTTTTGCAGAGGCATCTGCCATACTTCTTGCGTCTAAACATAAAACTTTTCTCAGTTTCGCAAAGTTAGCTGCGTGAGATTTTCTACCATCTTTTTGGGCATAATATTCAGACTGCTGCAGGATATGGTGAAGATGAGTTAACAAATATGGACTAATTACAGCTGACACCAAAACGTCACTATTTTCATTATCGTGAGAATCAGAATTAACTAATCTTTTTTTCGGTTTATCAATTATCGACCTTTTAGGAGAATCAATTTTTCTTGAATTTTTCATGGGACAATCAAACAATTAATTGATACGGACGTAAATTTCCTTAATTATAATATACACAAAGATAGTATCCTTGACTAACTGTGTATACTAATAAGTAACAGTTATCAACTTTGACTCATGGCTACCCGCCAAAACTCAACTAATGGGAAGCCTAAATCCCCCAGAATTCAAGTAGTTCTTCCAGAATTAATATGTGAGCAATTAACTATTCTGGCTGATAATGAATCTAGGACAGTAAGTAATATGGCAAAAGTGTTAATACAAGAGGGTATAAAAAAATATTTCGAAAAAGAAAGTAAATCACCTGTTTCAGAAAATAATTTAAATACTGATAAATTTAGAGATGAACTTGAAAAACAAAGTGTCAAAAGATTAAAAAGAGCTCCTCAAAGGATTAGATACTATAAAAAATCTGATTAAAAATAATTAATTTTGAGGCAATTTCTGTAAATCTACAGTTTTACCCATGACTACCAAAATGTTTCCTCTTTCCAAAATATATTTTGCTGGAGGATTAACTGTTAATTCTTCAGCAGGTCCTGCAGCAAGGACATTTACTAAATAATTTTTTCTCAAATTTAAATCTCTTAAAGATCTTCCAA
>CACMXO010000018.1 GCA_902617605.1 uncultured Prochlorococcus sp.
CCAACAACAATTAGAGATTCAAAGTTAGTCCTAGCAATTATTGCAGTATTAATGAGTTTTTTAATCAAAAAAAAGAAGAAAAACAATACTATAGAGCACCCCACAAAACCTAATTCTTCCCCTAAAGCACTGAATATAAAATCAGTATGTTGTTCAGGTATAAATTGCAAATTAGTCAGCTTACCTTGTAGCAAACCAGTCCCAAACAATCCTCCAGAACCAATTGCAATTTGACTCTGTATTAAATGATATCCGCCACCTAATGGATCTCTATTTGGATCTAAAAATAAAACTAATCTATCTTTTTGATATTCTTTTAAGCCATATTGCCACAAAATTGGTGTGAATTTTGCCACTAACAAATGGAACGAAATAGCGAAAGCAGAAAAAATAATTTTCTTTTTTGAAGATCTATAAGCAAGATATCCTATAACTGGAATCCAGAGAATAAGAAGAGTTGGTAAGGTTAGATATAATATAGATGTGATAATACAAAACACTAATATCAAAATCCACTCTATGGGCATTTGCGACCAATAGAGCATCACACCAGTCAAAACAATTAAAACCAAAGAGGTACCTAAATCAGGTTGAAAGAAAATTAATAACCAAGGAATAACTACTACTAATAAGGGCAATACTAAATTTCTAATTGTTAGAATTATTTTTTTGTCGATTACTAAAGCAAGAGTTAATACAGTACTAAGTTTAGCTACCTCTGAAGGCTGAAAAGAAAAGATGCCCAAGTTTAGCCATCTTTGAGCTCCAGAAACTGAAATCCCAAAAAAATAAATTAATAATAAGGATATTAAAGTGCACAAATAAAATGGAACCACATACTTTCTAATTCTCTCTAGCGGTATATAAGAAATAAAAAATGCTAAGAAATAACCTAAAAAACCAGTTAGAATATGACCTAAATAGTTCGATGCTAAAAATTCACCCTGAATACTTTTTATCAATAAACCCGAAATAATAACTAAAAACAGGGGAATAATAAGTAGCGGAGAAAATAAAAAACCTCTATTAAAGTTGTCTTTTTTTTGTAAAAAGCCTCTGTTATTTAATAAAGAAATTCTCTTAAACATCAACTAAGTATTAACAAATTGACTCTTAATTAATTGAGCTAAATTACCAAATACGACAGAACTTTCTTTTTTGGGCTGGCTTATTGAGATTGGTACACCTTTATTACTATCATCAACTAGAGGGATTTCAATAGGAATTTGAGCTAATAATGGTAATTCATTTTCGTTAGCTAATGTTTGTCCACCACCTTTACCAAAAATTTCATATTTTTTACTTGGCATATCTGGCGGAATAAATACTGACATATTTTCTACAATTCCCAGTAAAGGTACTCCAAGTTGTTTAAACATTGCTAATCCCCTCCTTGCATCTTGCAAAGATACTTGTTGAGGAGTAGTGACAACTATAGCGCCAGAAATAGGCACAGATTGAGAAAGGGATATTTGAGCGTCTCCTGTTCCTGGAGGCAAATCAATAACCAAAAAATCAAGATTATTCCATTCAACTTGGTACAAAAATTGTCTGATAATACTATTAAGCATTGGTCCTCGCCATATAACTGGCTGACCTTCTTCTATGAGGAAACCCATTGATACCAATGAAATTCCATATTTATTTATTGGTATTAACCTTTGATCACTGCCACTACCTTCTGTAACCTTTGGATTCTGTTCGGCAACTCCCATCATTGAGGGAGTATTAGGTCCATATATATCCGCATCAAGCAAACCAGTTTTTAAGCCTAATTTAGCTAGAGAACAAGCGAGATTAACTGCAATGGTGCTTTTTCCAACTCCACCTTTACCACTACTAACAGCTATGATATGACGAATCCCATCAATCTTCTGCAACTCAGGAGCATTACTTTGATTTTGAGATTCTGTTTTAGAAGGATTATTATCTATCTCTATTTGAACATCATCAATATCTTCAAAATCAAGTAGTGCCCGTCTAACCTCTTGTACAATTCTATCTCTCTGAGAATTTGCAAACGATGGTAATGATAATGTTACGATTACTCTTGGTATAGTTACTCTTACATTTTTAATCCAAGCTAATTCAATTACATTTTTCTGTGATCCAGCATCTAGAACTTTTTGTAAAGCAAAATTCGCATCTTCTATTGTGGTCATTTAATTTTTAAATATTTTGACAAGGTAGTCGACTGTTTAAAAGATTAAGAACTATGTCGAACTATCAAATAATAGGCAATAAGGACCCCCTAAGAGAAATTATAAAGAGAAACTTATAATTAACCAAAAAAATTTTTTTCAAGATTTACTAAATACATGTTGAAAGAACCTCCTAAAAACTCGAGAGAAAAAACTAAGAATCTCTTATTAACTCTACAAGACAAAATTTGTTCAGGACTTGAAAATGTTGATGGCAAAGGGAAATTTACAGAGGAATCCTGGCTAAGAGACGAAGGTGGCGGTGGAAGATCAAGAGTAATGAAAAATGGTTCTATTTTTGAGCAAGCAGGCGTAAATTTCTCGGAAGTACAGGGAAAAGAATTACCTCAATCTATAATCTCTCAAAGGCCCGAAGCAAAAGGTCAAGAATGGTTTGCTACGGGAACTTCTATGGTTTTGCATCCTAAAAATCCCTATATTCCTACAGTTCATCTAAATTATCGATATTTCGAAGCTGGTCCTGTTTGGTGGTTTGGGGGAGGTGCAGACTTAACCCCTTTTTATCCTTATCTTTCTGATGTTAGGAATTTTCATAATGAGCATAAAAAAGCATGTGAGAAAGTTGATAAAGATTTGCATAAAGTTTTCAAACCATGGTGTGATGAATATTTCTTCTTGAAGCATAGAAACGAATCTAGAGGCATAGGAGGTATTTTTTATGATTATCAAGATGGTTTGGGCAATGTCTATAGAGGAAATAATCAAAATGGAGAAGCATCAAAAGCCTCACAAAATATTGGTAAATCTAATTTAAATTGGGATAATTTATTTTCTTTAGCGGAAAACTGTGGGCAGGCATTCCTCCCTTCATATTTGCCCATTATTGAAAAAAGAGCTTCTCAAACATATTCATCGAAGGAAAGAGAATTCCAGCTATATCGAAGAGGTAGATATGTCGAATTCAATTTAGTTTGGGATAGAGGGACGATTTTTGGACTACAAACAAATGGCAGAACTGAATCTATATTAATGTCCTTACCGCCTTTAGCTAGATGGGAATATGGATATAAAGCTAAAAATGGTTCTCGAGAGGAATTTCTCACATCAATTTTTACAAAACCCCAAGATTGGTTAAATGATAAAGATTTAGAGAAATTCTGTAAAGAGAATAATATTTTTGATTAAAAATTATCTAATAAAATTTTCAAGTATCTTAAATAGGTGTTTTAAATAAAGAACCGTCACTTTTCAATTGAAGTTTTTCTCCGAGTTCATTTTCTAAAGAGATTAATTCATCCCTATGGGCTCTAAGTCTCATAAAAGTTGAATCATTTTCATTTTCGTTGATTAATCTTAATTCAAATTTCTCCTCTCTTGCTGATTTTTTAAAATAAACAATTCCAGCCAAAGGGCCACCAATTAATCCTAAAAGGATAGGCCACCAACCTAATTCAGGATATATTTGAATAATTACTAATCCCAAAGCACAAGAACCAAAACCGCCAAGAATACCTAAAAAAATTGCTAAAAATTTGCTAGAAACAACTTGACCTTTGAATATTAAAATTCTTTGTTCAAAATCTCCTCCTGTTTGCTTCCATCCCCTCAAATTAAGCCATTCACATAAACAATTTAAAACCTTAATTGGCTGCTGAGAAGATGAAATCTCAACGATAGTTGTTCTATCTTTACTGGAAGCCCTAAGAAAAAAAAATAATCCTATGGATAAGAGAATTGTCAGCAATAATGTTGAATTTAAGGAATATGACATTAAATAATTTTTTCTATTAAATCGAGAATAAAAATTAAAGTTACATCATATTATAATTTTTTAGAATTATTCTGTAAAATATTCTTATTAGATAAAAAATTTTTAATTAGATAAAATCTTAAGTAATATTCTAAATTTTAAATTACTTTGAATAATTATGAAAAATGACTATTGAAAATAAAAATATTGATTTTCTTTATAGCGATTTAACAGTAGATTTATACAATCTTTATAAAAAATCATCCTACCTAGCTATTGACACTGAAGCAATGGGTTTAATTCATGGAAGAGATAGGCTCTGTTTAGTACAAATATGCAATGAATGTAAAAGAACAACCTGTATAAAAATTGAACTTAATACATCTTCTGCACCTCATTTAAAAGCACTTCTTGAAGATGAGAAAATTACTAAAATATTTCACTATGCGAGATTTGATGTAGCAGCCCTTAAATGCAATCTTGAAATTAATACAAAAAATATATTTTGTACAAAAATTGCTAGTAAGTTGGCAAGAACTTATACAAATAAACACGGTTTAAAGGATTTAATTAATGAATTGTTAGGCATAGAACTGGATAAAAGCTCGCAAAGTAGTGATTGGGGTAGCAACGAAGATTTAACAAAAGATCAACTAGATTATGCAGCAAATGATGTTAGATATTTAATTGAAGCTATGCATAAATTAAAAGTTATCTTAGAAAGAGAGAATAGATATGAATTAGCTCAAAAATGTTTTGAAACAGTCTCTGTATATGCTGATTTAGACATACTAAAATTCTCCAATATATTTGAACATTAAGAATCAATCTTCAGTTAAAAAATTATCTTCACCATCAAGAGTTTCCATTAGTTTATCAAGTATTCTTGAAGAACTTAATTGATCTCCATCATTTTTTTCACAAATTTTTAAAACATTTTGAGCAACTTGTATTTTTTCTCGAACAGTTTTAGAGCCTTCTTTTGCAATTTGAATTTCTACTTTCTTTTTGGCAGAAGATAAGCTTATACTCATAAGTTTGGCAATCTCTGCACAAATTTTTAGATATTGCCGATCATTTATTGGATACATAAAAGAATTAATAATTAATAAGCTTGTGCCATTTACTAAGATAACAAATGAAGGTTTATGTCATCTACGATTTTCTTACTTGCTCCAGATTCCCCCATTCTTTTTTTTCCTATTTTTGCTTGTTCTAACCTATTAACTTTTCCTTTCAAAAGTAAACTTAATCGTTTTAAAAGAATTTTTTTGTTCTTGCAAACTAAAACACTTCCGCCCAATAATCTTGATTGCCTTTTTGCAAATGATTTTGTGAATTGTGGTCCAGGTCCAGGTAAAGAGAGAGATGGAATTCCAAGACCAGCAATTTGCTCTGTAGCAGTTCCTGCATTAGACAAGCCAACTTCTGCCATATTGGCCCATGAATTGAATTTACCTTTTCCAATCACTACATATTGATCTTTCTTTTTCCATACTGAATCTTCATCAATTAGAAATTTAACTTTACTCATTTTTATAAAACCATTTTTCTTTAAATAATTTTGAATTTGAATCACATTCGCATTAAAGCTCAAAGGCAAAAGTATTAACAAATCCTTTGATAAATCAAAATCTTGCAAACACTTTAGAAAATTATCAAGATTTTTAAGAGCTTCAGGATATCTACTTCCAACTAATAAAATAATCCTTTTAAAAGAAATAATATTTGATATCTTATCGTTTGTTGCATTAACAAAATCCATCATTGGATTGCCCAGGTATTTTGCATCAATATTTTTTTTATTCAAATTATTAGCTGTAATTTTATCTCTCATGATTAAATTTTTACATCTTGGAGATTTCATTAAAAACATTTCCCATGGATCCCATTCAGAACCTTTCAACTTATGATAAAAATCGCTTAAATCCCAACCTGGCCCACTACTCCAGGTATGATCACTTTTGGGAGTTCCAATGAAACTAAATTCGCATTCTGAACTCCAAGCGTAGAGTAATGGCAAGAAATCGCCTACCGCGATAATTTTGCAATTATATTTTGACTTCTGTTTTACAAGTAGAAAATTTCTTAAATTATCGATTAAAAATCCTGCAAACAAATCAAGCACAAATCCCTTCAGACTCTGATTACTAAAACCTCCACTAGGGAGCTCTTTCAAATATCCTATTTTACGAAAATTCTTTGATTTTATGGAATTAAATACATCTCCATTTCCTACTAACGGCAAAACTTCAATATTTTTATTTTTTATTTTTTTTAGTAATCTTTTTATTATCTCCGATGCGATTACATCTTCTCCATGACCATTGCATATAAATAATAGAGAATGAGACACCTTACTGTTAAGATCATAAAAAGACTCAATCGAATCTTTTTCGGCGGCATGGCCAAGTGGTAAGGCAGAGGATTGCAAATCCTTTATCCCCAGTTCGAATCTGGGTGCCGCCTTATTAAATTTTTTTACGTATTTAATTATGAAGTTTTCTAAGAACTTCAATTTGAAATAAAGGGTATAAATTTTCAATTACTTATTGATATATAGAAAAATAATCTTTTCTTTATTATTTTAATAATTTTAGTAATCATTATCTGCTACACACATTCCTAAACATCTAACACCATTTGATGCAGTCCTTTTGCAATGATTACATAAAATAGGATCTTTCTCCGAAGAAAGGTTAATTTTTGAATTATTTTGGTCTTTAAAACTAATTAACTCTTGTGTTGAATCAAATAGAGTCATTCTTAGAATCATCACTTGAGTTGATACTAACAACAAGTGAAGCATTAGTGTTGGAAGAGGGTATATCCATAATTTTTACAGTTTCTTTAGGCTCATCAATAACTTGATTTTCTTCAGCACTCTCATCAACTGCACAAGCTTCAAGAGCCTCTCGAAGTAGTGAATCAAAAGTTGCTCCAGGCAATCTATGTCTAGCAACCTCAAGAAAAGTTCTAGGTAACGATTCAGATGCAGCATCTCGTAAAGCAGGATTATTCTTTCTATGTTCTTGTTCTTCTTCTATTGATCTAATAAACCTTAGTGTGACATCTCTTTTAGTAGAAGCTTTTATCAGCGTATCGTTTTCAGGATTACTAACATTAGGTTCATTTTCAAGATCACTAAGTCTTTTTTCCAAACTATTTAAAACTTCATTAGCTTCTTTACTAATATGCGCTAATTGACCATCAGACAAATTAGGTAAATCAGCGACAAAAACTTTCCCATGATCCCTTAGTGTCAAGAAAGTTGGTCTTGGGCCTTGAGCCTGTCTACCATTTGATTCAGAATTATTACCAATTGGTCTTTTTGGAGGTGTAGGGCCAGCTGAACTACGTCTACGTGTAATTCTTTGATTATTTGCAAAAGGCATTGAATAGAGGTTAAATCTTAATACTTAAACTTCCGATATAATTCGGCGGTAATTTTATTATATTACACCTAACTTTTTCATTTGGGTATAAAAATAATTTTTTAAAACTCGTTTAAAAAAAAAAAATAAAATTTAAGTCAAAATTTCTGGCAAAAATTTACTAATTTTTGAATCATTTTTTCGAACTATCTTTCCAATTTCCCAACTATCTATATCATAATCTTTACAGATACTTAATATCGCGTCCTTAAATTTTTTATCTATAATTAAACAAAATCCCACTCCAAGATTGAAAGTATTCCAAAAATCTTTTTCAGGAATACATCCTTTATTTTGAAGGAATTTAAATAAAAAAGGTATTTCCCAAGAACTGGTATTGATGTAAGGAATAAAATCAGAAGGAATACATCTTGGTAAATTTTCCGGAATTCCTCCTCCAGTTATATGAGACATTGCTTTAATTTCTATATTTTCAGATAACATTTGGTTGATCACATTATTGTAAATTTTTGTAGGCTTCAATAACTCATCATAAAAATTTAAATGCGAAACTTTTTCAAATTCTTTGTCTATTTGATTGTTGTTTTGAATAATTTTTCTTACTAAACTAAAGCCGTTACTATGAACTCCATTACTTTTTAAAGCAATTATTAAGTCATTTTCAGAGACTTTTTTACCATTAATAAGCTTATCCTCATCAACTATTCCAACACAAAATCCTGCAAGATCATACTTATTTTTTGAATAAAATCCAGGCATTTCAGCAGTTTCTCCGCCAAGTAATGAACAGTCATTTTCTCCGCAGCCATGTGAAATTCCTTGAACAACCCTCAATAATTGTTTCTTATCAAGCTTACCAGTAGCAATATAATCCAGAAAAAATAACGGTTTTGCACCACTAGTAATGATATCGTTCATGCACATAGCAACTAAATCAATACCAACCTCAAAGTGAAAGTTTTTACTTTGGGCTAATTCTAATTTTGTTCCAACACCATCAGTTCCTGAAACAAGAACTGGTTTTTTAAAACTATCGATAGGAATTCTAAACAAGCCTCCAAACCCGCCAATACCCTCAATCACATTAGATGTATGAGTTCCTTCAACTGCCTGTTTAATTTCGGAAACAAATTCTCGCCCAGCTTCTATATCAACACCTGATGTTTTGTAATCCATGAAATAAAAATGATAGACTTTCCCTATATAGATATTCCTCCTAAGATTGCTTTTGTCCAGTAATTATTTATCAAATAGATTTATTTTTTAAAAACAAAGTGAAGAAAGTAATCATAAGGAAAACTGAAGAAATAGAGAATTGGAGAAGAAATATAAATAGTGAAATTAACTTCATTCCAACAATGGGTAATCTTCATAATGGACATATTAAACTAATATCAACAGCAAAAAATGACAATTCTAATGTAAATTTAGTAAGTATTTTTATTAACCCACTTCAATTTGATAACAAATTAGATTTAGAGAATTACCCCAAAACAATTGATAATGATATAAAAATCTGCTTTTCAAATGGCGCAGATGCCATCTTCATTCCAAGTAATGAAGATATATATCCACCGGATAATAAAAATATTAGCTTCCTAAAAGCTCCAATAGAATTATCTTCTGCATTATGTGGATTAAATCGAACTGGACATTTTGATGGCGTTTGTACAGTAGTTTATAGATTACTTAATCTCATCAAGCCAAAAAATCTTTACTTAGGAGAAAAAGATTGGCAACAACTTTTAATTTTAAAAAATCTTGTCCTAAGAAAGAAATTAAATGTTGCTATTAAATCCATTCCTACACAAAGAGATTTTGATGGAATTCCTTTAAGTTCACGTAATGTACATTTATCAAAAAACGAAAGAAAATTGATTAGTTTTTTTTCAAGTGAGTTATTAGAGGCAAAAAAAAAGTATCAACAAGATAAAAAGATCAATTTAAACCAAATAATTAAAAAGCTATCAGCAAAAAAAATTTCAATTGAATATTTAGAACATTTACACCCCCATACACTCCAAAAAGCAAGGCTTGAAGATAATATTTCGTTACTGGCTGGTGCGATAAGATGTGGAGAGACAAGATTAATTGATCACGTTTTCCTAATGAAAAGAAGGCCGATTATCGCAATTGATGGTCCTGCAGGTTCAGGAAAAAGTACTGTAACAAAGTTAATAGCGAAAAAACTTAAACTTCTATATTTAGATACTGGCGCAATGTATAGGGCATTGAGTTGGCTTATACTTAAAGAAAATATTGATTATAAAAAAGAAAAAAAATTACAGAGAATTCTTAAAGATATATCTATAGTGTTCAAGTCGAATACAAATTCACATCAGGATGTTTATGTTAATAACTACTGTGTTACTAAAGAAATTAGGTCGCAAAAGATAAGTTCTATCGTCTCTAAAATTTCGTCAATAAAAGATGTAAGAAAATTCTTAGTAGAAGAACAAAGAAAAATTGGAGAATCAGGCGGACTTGTAGCTGAGGGAAGAGATATAGGAACTACTGTTTTTCCTTATGCAGAACTTAAAATATTTTTAACTGCTAGCATCGATGAAAGAGCAAAAAGAAGAAAATCTGATAAAAATAGTAAAGACTTACAAGAAATAGACCTTCAAACATTAAAAGGACTTATAAAAAAAAGAGATTTTGAAGATTCCAATAGGGAAATTTCACCTCTAATAAAAGCGAATGATGCAATAGAAATTATTACGGATGGATATACAATTAATGAGGTAGTGGATAAAATTATTGATCTTTATAATGACAAGATTCCTAAAGAGACTGAGATCAAATAAATTCAAGAAATACTTTCCAAAAAACCGTTTACAGAGTCTTCTAAAATATCAAGGACATAATCGAAGCCCTCATACCCTCCAAAATATGGGTCAGGAACTTCTTGCTCATTAAAAACTGATCTAAAATCTTGTATTTTTTTAATTGATGCAAAACCAGCTGAAGCTGTTCTATTTTTAAGATCTTGAACATTTCTAAAATTTGAATCGTCCATTGCGAGAATATAATTAAATTCGTCAAAATCTTTGCTAGTAATTTGACGAGCCCTGCTTAAAATATTTATATTTCTTTTTTCTGCCGCAATTCTCATCCTGGAGTCCGCTTTTTTTCCAATATGCCAACTCCCAGTTCCAGCAGAATCTACAATAAAGCCATCGGTTAAGCCCTTCTTTTCAATTAGATTTATAAATATAGCTTCTGCTGCAGGAGACCTACAAATATTTCCTAAACATACAAAAAGAACAGAAATTTTTTTCATATGATTTCAAATTTTTTAAATTATAAGACTTTTAAGTAGTAAATAAAACTTCTTTAATTAAAGATTCAGTAAATTCTTTACCAAACAAACTCGATAACATTGGCCTTGCTGGATCGTTATCTCTTCTATAATTCAAATAATTATTTTGACCGTTTGTTAATTCTTTTTGCAGTTCAATATTGACTTCTTTACTTTCGAAAAGAATTTCCAAATATAAATCAAGATATTCTTTAAATGAGGTATAAAGCTGATTATCAATTAAAAAATCACTTCTTTCTTCTTTTGGTAATTTTGACCATATTACTCCTGGAGAAAAAAATCTAGCTACATCCGCAGACATTTTTTCAGCTAATGGGAGTGATGAATGACAATGATTTTTGAGTTTTATAAGTTTTTCTAATAACTGATTATTGTATTGATTTTGTATTTTTAATGAAGGCTGAAAATCTAACACTAATAAATAACTATTAGGTAGAGAAACAAAATCTAGTCCAAAAAACGGGACGTTATAAATAGTATTAGGAATAATTAAAAAATTTAAAACAGAATAATTTGGACTATTTATACACACTGCTCTTGCGAATTGAATTCTTTTTTTATGCGTTACACCCCATGTAGAAAGATTCACATTTTTTTTTGATTTTTTTGAACCATAGGTTGAATCTTTATAAGAATATTCCGAGGGTATTATTTTTTCTAAACAGTGATATTTACTTAAATTATTTGTTAAATATTTTAAAAAATTATGCCATCTCCAATCTGGCCTGTAAAAAATAGTATCTTGAATTAACATTCAATGAATGATCTCATTATTTAATGTAAATAGGAATTTATTAATAAATTTCTTTGTCCATTTTTCTCCAAAAAAAGATTTAAACAATTTATCTGCAGGGTCTTTTTCAAAACTATACTTATCATATTTAATTTGATTAATCTTTATTTCTTCTGCATTTAAAAATTGATTAACAGGATTCGATTTGTGAATATTCAAATAATTACTTACAAATGAATGGAATATATTATTTAAATCTCTATCAAGATTTAATTTATTTCCTCTACATATAATCACCCATGGGGAAAAATACTTTTTTGAATCATATATATTCTTCATTTTATTATTATCAAATGCAGAATATTTTTTCTTAATAATACCTAAACTTGAACAATATGTTTCAAGATATTTGCCTTCCTGAATTAAAGGTTGATAATCAAGTATTGCTAATAACTTTTGAGAAGTTCCAAACCATAAAATATCAGCCCCTAAAATAGGCATTTCACAATCAAAATTAGGATATACGACCGTATTAAACACTTGCAGTTTTTTACCACCATCTAATCTTGTTATTCGCCACTTTCTATATTCTGGAGATGAAAAAAGCCAATTTTTAATAATATATTTTGAGTCTTCATTATGATGTTCTTTGAATTCACTAGATATTTGTACTTCATTACCATTTAATTCATCAATATTGGTTTTGAGGAAATCAACTAATGAATCAAACATAAATATTAGGTCTCTGTACTTCCTTTCCTAACTTTTTTTGTAATGTAATTGAATACAATCTTGCCTAAAACAGCAATCAAGTTACCTTCAAGCTCCTTAAACATTTTCATGTTGTAAGTAAAAGCTTGATTAGCTTCATCAATAATTTGATCAGCAGTCTTTTGATTAATAGGAAGTTGATTCAAAGTGAGAGAATACTCCTCCTTGAATTTCTTTTCATCAGCAATTAATTCAAACTCGTAAAAATTTAAACCATCATTTCCTTGCAAATTTAATGCTTTTTTAGCGATCCTTTTCAATATTTGCCCCCCAGATAAATCTCCTATATAGCGAGTGTAATGGTGACCCACTAATAGCTCTGGTGAATTTTTTGCGACCAATCGGATTCTTTCAACGTATTCTTTTGCTGATTGAGAAATATTAATTTCATTCTTCCAGTTTTCACCAAAATAAAATTTAAGATCATTTACGAGAGTTTCTTTCCTGAATAACGATTTAAAACCTATAGGTTTTATTACGGGATGATCCTCATTCACCAATCTCTCAATTTCTTCTTCCATAGCTTCATAAACAAAATATAAATCACTAATTAATTTTCTATAAGATTTTTTTTCAACAACTCCTTTTAAAAAACAAGCCACAAAGCCAGTATTTTCTGCCATAGTGTGGGATTTTTTTGTCCCTTCTCTTAATTGTCCTGCAAGAGCAACTGCCATATATTTTGAATTAATTTTGTAAGTGTATTTAATCTACAAGGAAAATACACAAAACAGCTAATTTTTGTTACCAGCGGATGTTGTAGAGAATAGCTTATAAAGTTCTTTGCAAACCAAAAAAAGGTTATCTTTTTGCTCCTTTTGCGGTAGATGAGTGCCAGTCATTTCCCAATCACCGATGGTAGCCACTCTCCATCTCTCGGATGGAACAATCATACCTCGCATTATTATTCCCAACAATTTCGGAACTCTGCCATTATTATCATTTTCAATTCTTAATTGTAATAGTATTGCTCTACATTCTATAAGAGGACTCCAACCAGGGAAATGAAACGCAAAATCGATAGTATCTCGCATAGATTCATTATTTGAATTGTCCCAGGGACTAAAGTTTACGCTTGCATCTGGAAAATATTTCCGAAACAAAGCTGCAGTGGAAGCAATTTTATTAGCTATTTCAACATTACTTACATTTGAACTCGCATTCATAAGTAGCCGAGTATTTTTTTGAAAATGACATAATTTGCTTTAACTTGCTTATTAACTACTTTTTCTTTTAATAAAGATGTTGAAATGCTGATCAATAAACTATTCTCTATTCACATTTGAACAATAAATTTCTAGGTTTTAAAGAAAAATAACTCATCCCAAATTACAATACGAGGAACTTTAATGAGTTATCTTCTATTAATTCAAAGCTATGCCAAAATTTGAAAAATTAACTTTACCTAATGAAGGCGAAATAATAACTTTTAATCAAGGCAAACCTAATGTTCCTAATAAACCAATTGTTCCATTTATTAGAGGCGATGGTACTGGAGTTGATATTTGGCCTGCAACTCAAATCGTTCTTGATTCAGCGATTAAAAAAAGCTATGGAGATGAAAAAAAAATTAATTGGTTTAAAGTCTATGCAGGAGATGAAGCTTGTGAACTTTATGGGACATATAACTATCTCCCTCAAGATACTATTGAAGCAATTAAACACTTTGGTGTAGCCATCAAAGGTCCTTTAACGACTCCCATCGGTGGAGGTATTAGATCTCTTAATGTTGCATTAAGGCAAATATTTGATTTATATAGCTGTGTTAGACCATGCAAATATTATTCAGGAACTCCAAGCCCTCACAAAAATCCCCAAAATTTAGACGTTATTGTTTATAGAGAAAATACTGAGGATATCTACATGGGAATTGAATGGGAAGCAGAGGATAATAATTGTCTTGAATTAATTAATCACTTAAATAACGTTGTCATACCAAAAAGTAAAAATTTAAAAAATAGATCTATACCAGACGGATCTGGTATTGGAATAAAACCGGTGAGTAAATCTGGTAGCCAAAGGCATATTAGAAAAGCTATTGAACATGCTAAGAGATTATCAGGAGATAAAAGGCATGTGACTCTTGTACATAAAGGAAATATCATGAAATATACAGAAGGTGCGTTTAGAGATTGGGGATATGAATTAGCAGTAAATGAATTTAGAGAAGATTGCATTACAGAAAGGGAAAGCTGGATTTTAGATAATATTCAGAAAAATCCAGAAATTACAATTGAAAATAATGCTCGAAAAATTGAACCAGGTTTTGACAAGCTTACAAATAACAAAAAAGCATTCATTTGCGAAGAAATTAAAGAAGTTATTGCATCAATATCAAATTCCCACGGAGATGGAAAATGGAGAGAACTTATTCTTGTGGATGATCGGATAGCTGATAGTATATTTCAACAAATTCAAACTAGACCTCAAGAATATTCAATACTTGCAACCTTAAACCTCAATGGAGACTATGTTTCTGATGCAGCTGCAGCAATTGTTGGTGGCCTAGGTATGGCTCCTGGTGCAAATATTGGAGATAATGCAGCAATTTTCGAAGCTACGCACGGTACTGCACCAAAACATGCAGGCTTAAATAAGATTAATCCAGGCTCAGTAATTCTTAGTGGTGTAATGATGCTTGAATATTTTGGTTGGGATGAGGCAGCTAACTTAATTACTAATGGTTTAAGTAAAGCAATAGAGCAAAAAAAAGTCACCTATGATCTAGCACGTTTAATGGAACCGAAAGTAGAACCATTATCCTGCAGCAGTTTTGCTGAAGAAATTATTTCAAATTTCTAGTCTTAAAAATAAATTTTATTTTCAAAAACTTTCCAAATATTAACCAGTGAATCTTTAGTGCCAATATTTCCAGGATGTGTAACAATAGGAAGCTTTTCGTCATTTTTCAACTTGCAAGTCACGACTGAAATGCCTGTTAAAATCTGTCCCTCAAGATAAACATAATCTGCATTAAGTCCATTACTAAGAATCATATTTGTTGTTATTCCACCTTTTGAAATCAAATATCCTATTTCATATTTCAAATCTGCAACTAATTCAGCTATAAAACAAGACAGTGAATTATAAAAATTAAATTGTTCAGAATAATCTAAGGCCATAAATTTTCTTGAAGTAAACAATACAGGAGTTTTCCCTTTCTCAAAAGAAAATCTAATTTCTTTCAAAAATTTATTTTTAAACAAATTCCTTTGCTTATGATTATTCTCCGATGAAGTAATTTTAAAGAATTCAAAAACATCTAATTCAATTGGATTGCAATTACTTTTCTCTAATAAATTTTTCAATTGTAGTGTTGAGAGTTCCACATAGGATCCAACAATTATCAGTCCTGGAAGAAAACTCTTTTCTTTATTTCTAATTCTTAAATTTGAGAAAAACGTCGCAACCAGAGGGACACTTTTTTTCTCAGAAATCGAACTTATAAAACTTGCTGCAGTGCGAAAAAGAAATTTTTTTTGTTTAATTAATTTTTTAATTACTAAAGCAAATTTGTTCAGTTGAGAATAATTTTCTACATCTACAATTACATGTTTATTTTTATTCAAATTCTTTAGTTTTTTAAAAACGATGTTATTTTCTTCATCATTTAGAATCTCGATATCGGACAATAAAAGATTTTGAATATCTTCAATATTTATTTGCGATTTACTCTTTTGAAATAAAAGATTCTTGACATTACTTGTCTCGTATCCAAAAATTTTATCTCTCGCAAAAATTGTTTGATCAATAGGAGTTTTATCAACAAAGTGTGATCCATTAATTGTTAATCTTTTACCCTCTATAAAAGCCGGAATATGAAAAGTAGCATCAAAAGGACCTAAGCAACTATTTAGGGCACTTGGCTCTAAAAAATTATGTCCTCGAAGAGTAGAGTCTCCTCTACTTATAAAAATAATTTCTTCTTCATAGACTTGAGAAGCAATTACAGCCTTAATATTTTTGCAAATTTCCTCTATTGTGAATTTTGCATCATTTTCGGATAGTGACCTTGTATTAGCCAAAATAAAAAATAAATTAGATTTTGATTCAAAACCTTTAACTAAAGTTGGGCAGTCCCACTTAAGCAGTAATAAGCAATCTTGAACAGTTTGAGAGCCTGTAGGATCATCATCTATAACGACAAATTTCATAAGTATGGCATTAATACTTAAGAGATTTTATTTGTATTGAGGCATTTAACCTTTTACTATCATTTGAGGGAATCATAATGTTTCTAAATCCATCAACAAAAGAATTTCGGGGACTAGTCCAAGGTTCAAGACATATCATTCTTCTTGGAGGATCACTCCAAACAACGCCTAAATCAAAAGGATATGGATGATTTAAAGTTACCTCTCTTTGAAAAATTTTATCTCGAAAAGAGCTTCTACCGGAAGAATACATAAGTAGATCAACTCCTAAATTAATATTTTTCAACTCTTCCAAAGTATTACTTATTATGTTTTTTTCTTGATTCTGACAATTAAGTGGATTATCAATAAACTCTAAATTTTTAAAATCTGAAATATTAAAGTAAGGATGCAATCCAAAATTAATAGGCATAGCTTTGTCTGT
>CACMXO010000019.1 GCA_902617605.1 uncultured Prochlorococcus sp.
CCTTTAGCATTAGCTGTTATGGATTTTAGATTTATGGGAGGATCCATGGGTTCAGTAGTTGGTGAAAAAATTACAAGGATAATTGAGAGAGCAACTTTGGAAAATTTTCCAATTCTTATTGTTTGCGCATCAGGAGGAGCAAGGATGCAAGAAGGTATGTTAAGTCTCATGCAAATGGCAAAAATATCTGGAGCACTAAAAAAACATAAAGAGAAAAATCTCCTATATATGCCTTTGTTAACTCATCCAACTACTGGAGGGGTAACAGCCAGCTTTGCGATGTTAGGTGATTTAATTTTGGCGGAACCTAAAGCACTTATTGGATTTGCTGGAAGAAGGGTTATAGAACAAACATTAAGAGAAAAATTACCCGATAATTTTCAAACAGCTGAATATCTGCTTGAGCATGGTTTTGTTGATGTAATAGTAAAAAGGAAAGATCTCAAGGATACTCTGACTAAAATTTTAAAAATTCATGGTGTAAAAGAACTTTCAGAAGCAAATATATAATATGAGAATAATTTCTAATTTTTTTTATTTTTCTTTAAGCCTTCTACTCTTTATTTTTAACTTTGCCTCCTATTCATATGCGATAGGAAATGTTAACTGGGTCCTACTAAAAGAGAATGATGATGGGAAAGAATGGCTTGACAAAGGGAGTATTAAGTCGCTCCCAAATGGTGAAATAAGTGTATTAACAAAGTTCTTTAAGAATCCAACTAATTCTGATGATGATGGAGAGTTATCACTTTATGTAATGAGAATTAATTGCAATGAAAAAAAGTTCAAAGATACATCAATAAATGGAATTCCTCAATTCAATTCAAAATGGCAAACTTCTAATAATGATGAACTTATAGATGTTGTTATTGAAAATAGCTGTTCAGAGTTTATTAATGAATAAGAATGAATACTAAAAATAAAAAATTAAAAATAGCAATCGCTGGACTAGGGTTTGGGAAAAAAGTTCATTTAGAGGCATTAAAAGAGTCTGATCACTTAACTCCTGTAGCAATTTATCATTACGAGAAAAAGCAAAAATCGATAATAGAAAAAGAAACGGGCTTAGATTTTTTTCATAGTTGGGAAGACTTAGTTAAATCTCCAAAAATTGATGGAATTATTATTGCCACTCCTCCTGAATCAAGATTTAAGTTAGCAAAACAAGCTCTTGAGAATAATAAAAATTTGCTCCTAGAAAAACCCGTTTCAATATCCTCCTCAGAAATTGAAGAGCTTCAGAGAATATCTTTGATTAATAATTTAAGCGTATGTGTTGATTTTGAATATAGAGCAGTACCTCTTTTCCTTCAGACAAAAAAACTTATTGATGAAAATATCTTAGGAGATATATATTTAGTCAAATTAGATTGGTTAATGGGCAGTAGATCCGACCCCAAAAGATCCTGGAATTGGTATTCATTGGAAGAAAAAGGTGGAGGAGTTATTGGCGCGTTAGGTACTCATGCATTCGATATGTTGAATTGGTTTTTTGGAGAAGCAATAAACGTGTCTGGCAAGTTAGCAACATCAATAAAAAAAAGACCTTTACCTAATTCATCTGATTTAAATGATGTTACGAGTGAAGATGTATGTTTAGCCAATATAGAAATATCAAACTACAGCTCGAATCTTATTCCATGTCAGGTATCTTTATCATCAATTTCAAAAAATGGTAGAGGATTTAGTATAGAAATATATGGAAGCGAAGGTTCACTAATTCTTAAAAGCGAAAACCAAAAAGATTATGTACATGGTTTTAATTTGAAATATTCAAACAACGAAAATAAAATACAAAATCTAACTGCAGATTCAAGTTTTAATTTTGAAAAAACATGGACTGATGGGAGAATAGCTCCAGTTTTGAGAATTCAAAATTTATGGGCTCAGAGTATAATTAATGGAACACCTGTAGTCCCAGGCTTATGCGAGGGACTTGCTAGTCATAAAGTTTGCGAAGCCATAAGAGAATCTTCCAAAAGTGGATTAAGTATCAAAATTTAAGGCTATACATTTATAAGTAGCAATTATCACCCGATAAAGTATTGGATTGATTTTATTTTTTTTTCATATTCTGGAAAAATCAATTGAACTGAATTATTAAAGAATGGCTTTAAATTATTACAAAAATGAGCTTAAAGAAAATGCTCAATTACTAGCTTCTAAAGGGAAAGGAATATTAGCGGTAGATGAATCCACTAAAACAGTAGGTAAAAGACTCGCTGGAATTGGCGTTGAGAATACTGAAGACAATAGGAAGGCATATAGAGGAATGCTTTTTACTACAGAAGGTCTTGGCAAATATATAAGTGGAGCAATCCTCTTCGAAGAAACTCTTTATCAGAATCACCAAGATGGCGAGTCAATGGTTAAGAAACTAAATGATTTAGGTATTATCCCAGGTATAAAGGTCGATAAGGGCCTAAATCCACTTCCAGGAGGAGGAGATGTAGAAACTTTTTGCTCTGGCCTAGATGGGTTAGTTGAAAGAGCCGCAAAATATTATGAACAAGGTGCCAGATTCGCAAAGTGGAGAGCAGTTCTGCAAATTACAAATGATGGTTGTCCTTAAAACTATCAATTCAAGAGAATGCTTGGGGATTAGCAAGGTATGCAAGATCAGTTCAAGAATCTGGGTTAGTACCAATTATTGAACCTGAAATCTTAATGGACGGCAACCATACTATTGAAAAAACTGCTGAAGTTCAAGAAGAGGTAATAAAGCAGGTTTATATTGCCTGTCAAGCAAATGGAGTTTTTCTAGAAGGCACTCTATTAAAACCTTCTATGACTGTTAATGGAGCAGATTGTCCAACAAAGGCTGATCCTATAAAGGTTGCTGAAATGACAATTAGAACTATGGAAAGATGCGTTCCTGCATCTGTTCCTGGAATAGTTTTCTTATCAGGAGGGTTAAGTGAAGAAGCTGCTTCTGTTTATCTAAATAATATGAACGCTCTTTACAGGAAAGCTTTATGGAATGTTTCATTCTCCTATGGAAGAGCATTACAGCACTCATGTTTAAAGGCCTGGAAAGGAAGCGACGTTGAAGGAGGTCAAAAAGCATTAATAGCAAGAGCACAAGCAAACTCTGAAGCTTCAAAAGGTGCCTATGTAGCAGGATCTCAACCTTCATCTGATGAACAATTGTTTGTGGCAGGCTACACTTATTAACTAAAAAATCCTAAAAATGTACTCTGGGTCATAAAATAACTTTCTTTAATTTAGTATTTTGTATATCTAATGACGTGACATTTGATACCTCTTTATACTAAACTCTCGGAAACATATGCTTTATATAGCATTTAACTTATTTTAATTATGGCCCTCGTTCCACTAAGACTACTTTTAGATCACGCTGCTGAGAATGGTTACGGTATTCCAGCTTTCAATGTTAATAACCTTGAACAAGTTCAAGCAATCATGGAAGCAGCATATGAAACTGATAGTCCTGTAATCCTCCAAGCTTCAAGAGGGGCAAGAAATTATGCAGGAGAAATTTTCCTACGTCATCTAATCCTTGCTGCTACAGAAACATATCCTAATATTCCAGTGGTAATGCACCAAGACCACGGTAATGAGCCATCAACATGTTATTCAGCAGCAATAAATGGTTTCACATCAGTAATGATGGACGGTTCTCTAGAGGCAGATGCAAAAACACCCGCTAGTTACGAATATAATGTTGCAGTTACAAAAAAAGTAGTTGATTTTGCTCATTCAGTTGGAGTTAGTGTTGAAGGAGAGTTGGGTTGCTTAGGTTCATTAGAGACAGGAAAAGGTGAAGCGGAAGATGGTCATGGATTTGAAGGTGAACTTTCTACAGATATGCTTCTGACTGATCCTGAAGAAGCTGCAGATTTTGTAGCTAAAACAAAAGTCGATGCTTTAGCTATTGCTATAGGAACAAGTCATGGAGCTTATAAATTTACAAGAAAACCTACAGGAGAAGTTCTTGCAATAAGCAGAATTGCTGAAATTCATAAAGCACTTCCAAATACACATCTTGTAATGCATGGATCTAGTTCAGTTCCTCAAGAATGGTTGGACATCATTAACAAATATGGCGGTGAAATTCCTCAAACATATGGTGTTCCTGTTGAAGAAATTCAAGAGGGAATAAGAAATGGAGTTAGAAAAGTCAACATTGATACTGATAACAGACTTGCTTTCACTGCCGCGGTAAGAGAGGCAGCATTTGCTGATAAGGCAAACTTCGACCCAAGACATTTCAACAAGCCTGCTAGAAAATACATGAAGCAAGTTTGTCTTGATAGATACAAGCAGTTCTGGTGCGAAGGTCAAGCAAGTAAGATCAAACAAAACAGCACTAATTATTTTGCTGATCTTTACGCAAAAGGTGATTTGGATCCAAAAGTAAAAGCTACTGTTTAATTTCTTCCCAAATTAAAAAAAAGACCTCCAAAATTGGGGGTCTTTTTTTATTTCAATATTAATGATTTTAATGTATGTAGACCATCAGTCCCACCAATTGTCTCGTCGCATGCTCGCTCTGGATGAGGCATTAAACCTAGAACATTTCCCTTCTCATTAGTTATGCCTGCGATATCGAATGAGGATCCATTGGGATTATTTTTATATCTCAAAGCGATCAATTCATTATCTAAAAGTTTCTTTAAAGTATCAGAATCACAATGATATCTTCCTTCCCCATGCGCTATTGGCAATTTAATTGTTTGTTTTTCATCTACATTATTAAACCAACCTCCTTTTGAAGAAACGATGTCCAGTTCAACGTCATCACAGATAAAATTAAGATTTTTATTTGCAATAAGAGCACCAGGCAAAAACCCTGATTCTGTCAAAATTTGAAACCCATTACAAATTCCTAAAACTCTTTTCCCGCTTTTAACAAACTCATCCAAGGCATTTATTAATGGGGAAAATCGCGCAATTGCTCCGCATCTTAAATAATCACCATAGCTAAATCCTCCGGGTAAAACTATTGCATCTACATCACTTAAATCTGAAGACTCATGCCACAAGTATTTTGTTCTTATGTCTAAACAACCTTCCAATGCCCATGAAACATCTCGATCACAATTAGAACCAGGGAAGACAACAACTCCTACAGTAAAATTATCCATTTTATAATTTTTCTAATGAATACTCATAATCTTCAATAACAGTATTTGCGAATAACCTATCACACAATAAATCAATTTTTTCTCTTACCTCGTTTTCACCATTACCTTCTATTTTCACCTCAATCATTTTTCCTATACGTAATGATTTAATTCCCTCGGCTCCAAGTTTTATAGAAGCAGATTTGGTAGCTTCCCCTGCTGGATCTAAAACTGAGGGTCTTAGTCTTACAAAAACTTTTACAGCAAATTGGTCCAATTAAAAATTAATTTCTACTAGAAGATTAGTTTAAATTTTTATAAAAAGTACTATAGATTAATAAACAAATATTTTTACCTTAAGGTTTTCTGAGTTATTAAATGTTTATAAAGCCTCTACCAAAACAAACTAAGCAAGTTCTTCTTGAATTTTCATGAGTTTTGAAATTTCCTGCCCCTCCACATTTTGAACATTTTATTTTATCAATTGATGTAACGTCGTCAGAGATTATTTGTTTTAAAGCAATTTTTGGATTTTCCATATTGAGCTGTCTACTATAGTAAGTATCCCGACAGCTAACTATAAAGTCAAATTGCTATTTTTGGATCACTTAAAATCTTAAATTTCTCTTTAATTTTTCTATTGAAAGTTTTTATAGATTTTTCATCAAAGGAAATTATTACTAATTCAAGCCCAGCATTATCATTTGGTCTCCAACAATTGTCTGGAGCTTCTTCAAACCAAGTATTAATTTTCTTTCCGACAATTTGTATTTGTAAAGGCAATGATTTGTTTGGTATCCAAATACGTCCTTTTATTCGAAGAATGTTTAATTCATCCAAGATTTTTGACATCTCCTTTTCAAAGTCATTTTTTTCAAGGAAATAATTTAATTTGAATGAATCTGATACAAGCTCAACATGATTATGGTCATGTTCTTCAGTTAAAAATTCTTTATAAGTCTCTTTTTTTAAATTAAAATCAAATAGATAATTTAAATCAATATTGCCATTCCTAGATTTAAGGACTGGTGTAGATGAGTTTAGCCTTCCTTGAATTTTATTTTTTACAACGTTAAACTGATCATCATTTAAAATATCTGATCTAGAGACTAAAACGATATCAGAAACTTCTAGTTGCTCTTCAAAAAGTTCATCTATAGTGGCATTGTGATAGATTTTATCTGTTTCATTATATTGTTTTGTTATTTTATTTAAATCATTAATTGGTGAACCATTAAGCATTGATTCTCCGTTAACGATACCAACAACAACATCAAGGTAGATGGAAGATCTAATCTCAGGCCAGTTAAGTGCTTGAATTAAGGGAATTGGTAGTGCCAAGCCACTTGTTTCGATAATTATTGATTCGATAGGAGGATTAAATTCTAGGAGAGCTTTTATTGATGGAACAAAATCATCTTGAACAGTACAACATAAACATCCATTGTTTAATTCGATTACGCAGTCGTCTTCAGATTCATCACATTTATCACAACTTTTAATCAAATCACAATCAATTCCAACATCACCAAATTCATTAATTATTAAACCAAATTTTTTATTACTTTCTTTTAGTAAATATCTTAGAAAAGTTGTTTTACCTGAACCAAGAAATCCCGAAATAACTATAACTGGTATTTTTTTTTTCATCTTTGATGATTAACAACCCAAGCTATATTCTGTACTCTCTCCTGTAGAACTATTTGTGCCATTAGCAATCGCACATAATTGTTTTTGTTGTGTACGACTAAGAACAGCATCAGTAAAATCTGCACCATCTATTTTTGCTCCTTCAAAATTGCTCTCCATTAATAAAGCATTTGTAAAATTAGCATCCGAAAGATCTGCATCTGTAAAGTCTGTTGCGTAAGCTAGTGCATCTCTTAAATTGGCTCCAGTAAACTTTGAGTTTTGCAATTTACTATTATTGAACACCGCTCCTTCTAAATTACTCTCACTGAAATTAAACCCATTCAAATCAAACTTAACGTATTCGTTACCGCTTAAGTCTTGACCATGCATATCTGGCTCTAAATTAAGGTCTTGCTGATTTCTAATCTCAGGAGGTCTTTTAGCCCATGCAGAATTTACAGAATTAAAAAATAAGATCCCAACGAATAATAAAGTAATTAATGCATTCTTTAGTGAGGGGAAAACAATTGATTTAATCATAATAAGACTGTATTTTAGAACTTAAGTATTTAAAGTTTGTAAGAGTATCTTAAAGGAAAATATATGGCAATGTCACTAAAGGTTATTGTTCCTCCTCATCCATTAATAAAACATTGGCTTTCAATATTGCGAGAAAGAAATACTCCAAATATTTTGTACTCAACAGGATATGAGCAATTAGGGAAATGGCTTACATATGAAGCATTACGTAATTGGCTGCCATATAAAAAAGAAATAGTAAATACTGATAATGGAGACGCAGATGGATTCTTTATTAATAACGATTATCCAATAAAAGTGCTCGCAATGTTGCCCGAAGGGTTATCTCTTTGGTTTGGATCTAAAGAAGTAATTCCTAATTCAACCCTCTCATTAGGAGAACTTCCTAAAACTATTGAATCAAATGAAGGAGTTATATTTTATTCAGAACAAATAACAACAAAATCAGCAACATTAGAAACTTTAATTAAATTAAAGGAATTAGGTGTTGATTCAAATAGGGTTCTTTTAATAACTGCTATTTGCTCAAATAAAGGATTAAATGAAATTGCGAAATTACTCCCTAATCAGGTAATTTACACTTCTTGCATAGATGAGGAAGACGAAAAAACACAATTATTAGTACCAGGTATTGGGAATCCTCTATCGCGTTTAAGTACTATATTTCAAGATAAGAACTAATATAGAATATAGGAGTAAATATTTTACCAATGTCTGAATACAGAGATTCGTCTTCAAATAATCTTTTATCATTAATAAGTGGTGCTTTTATTGGCGCAGCAGGTCTAGCTTGGTGGTTAATATCCGAAGCAGACAAAAGAAAGGAGGAAAAAAAACAAAAAGCAATGATGTATTCCTCCAGAATTCAAGACGGCTCAGAAGCGATTGATTCAAATGAAAATATAAATGAAGCTGAAGGAGAGAATCTGGAGAAGAAAGTTGAGCAACTTAATTCTGCAATTGCTGATGTGAGGAAGCAACTTGAAGAGTTGGGGCAATAGAATAAAAAAGGTTCTCAAATAATATGAATAAACTCAGATCATCTGCAATAACCCAAGGTGTGCAAAGATCACCTAACAGATCGATGTTAAGAGCTGTTGGATTTAATGATGAAGATTTTAATAAACCTATTATTGGAGTTGCAAATGGATACAGCACCATAACACCATGCAATATGGGTTTAAATAAGTTAGCTCTAAAAGCTGAAGAGTCTATAAAAAGATCAGGTGGGATGCCTCAGATGTTTGGGACTATAACAGTAAGTGATGGGATTTCTATGGGAACAGAGGGCATGAAATATTCCCTAGTTTCAAGAGAAGTTATTGCTGATTCAATTGAAACAGCATGCAATGCTCAGAGTATGGATGGAGTACTTGCTATAGGTGGATGTGATAAAAATATGCCGGGTGCCATGATTGCGATTGCAAGAATGAATATTCCCTCAATTTTCATTTATGGAGGGACAATAAAGCCTGGGAAATTGCATGGAGAAGATCTTACTGTTGTTAGTGCATTTGAAGCTGTTGGACAATTAACATCAGGCAAAATTAATGAAGAGAGGCTAATCCAAGTTGAGAAAAATTGTATTCCTGGTGCTGGTAGCTGTGGAGGAATGTTTACAGCTAATACAATGTCTGCGGTTATTGAAGTATTAGGGTTAAGTCTTCCTCACAGTTCCACTATGGCTGCTGAAGATCTTGAAAAAGAACTAAGTGCAGATAAAAGTGCTGAGATATTAGTCTCTGCAATAGAAAAAGATATAAGACCTCTAGACCTAATGACAAAGAAAGCATTTGAAAATGCAATATCAGTAATTATGGCAATTGGCGGATCAACAAATGCGGTATTGCACATCTTAGCTATTGCGAATACTGCGGGAATAGATATCAACATTAACGATTTTGAGAGAATTAGACAAAAAGTACCCGTTATTTGTGACCTTAAACCGAGTGGCAAATATGTGACGGTGGATCTTCATAAGGCAGGTGGGATTCCACAAGTAATGAAAATACTTTTGAATGCAGGATTAATTCATGGCGATTGCAAAAACATTGAAGGCAAAACCATCTCAGAATACTTACAGAATATTCCAGATAAGCCTCCAACAAATCAAAATGTCATAAGAGACATAGATGACCCTCTTTATAAAAAAGGACATCTAGCGATATTAAAAGGTAACTTAGCAAGCGAAGGTTCTGTAGCCAAAATTAGCGGAGTAAAAAATCCTGTATTAACAGGTCCCGCAAAGATTTTTGAAAGTGAAGAAGATTGTTTAAAATCCATATTAAATAACGATATCAAAGCTGGTGATGTTGTTGTTATTAGAAACGAAGGTCCTGTAGGAGGTCCAGGCATGAGAGAAATGTTAGCTCCAACATCTGCGATTGTTGGTCAAGGGCTAGGAGAGAAGGTGGCTTTAATTACCGATGGCAGATTTAGCGGGGGTACCTATGGTCTTGTGGTGGGTCACATAGCTCCAGAGGCTGCTGTAGGAGGAAATATTGCTCTAATAAAACAAGGTGATTTAATTACAGTAGATGCTGTAAAACAACTAATTGAAGTTGATTTATCTGACGAAGAATTAGAAAAAAGGAAAAAAGATTGGGTAAAACCTATTCAAAAATACAAAAGAGGAATTCTTTCAAAATATTCGAGAATTGTAAGCACATCAAGTTTAGGAGCTGTTACTGATTTATAAATCAGCTCAAATTTTATTTCCTTAATCAATAAAACTTTTTATCCTATTTGCTAAATTTTCCAATCTAGCGCTATATCTTGGTGAGTTGCATTTTTTCCCATTATTGCTATCCATCCATAATGTTTTAACTCCACACCATAATATTGGTTCATCAGGGAAGTTAAGCTTAGAGATTACTAAAACCAACTCTTTATTTGATTTAAAAAGTTCTAATTCAAGATCATAAATTTCTAATCTTTTACCTTCTTTATCACGACATAAGATATTTACTGTTAAATCAATATCTTCATCTTCGAATTCGTATTCACCATTTATTTTTACTACAGAATGAACAAAAGGTTTATTTGTTAAATCTGCTGACTTAGCGATTAAGCTCTCTATATTTTTAGGTGGATTTTCAAATAACACTTATTGATTTAATTAAAACTTTTATGGAACCCTGTCTAAACTCATTATTAAGTAATCCATCATCACCGAACTTAGAGTGTAGTAGTTGCAATCTTTTAATTTTAGATGGCTTGAATTTAAATGGAAAACGTACTCTATTAGCTCTTACTGAAGGTTTTAACTCACTAAAAGAAATTTGAACATTTGTTGTCCCGAATTTTTTTGTTGGGAATGATTTAATCCATCTAAGTCCACCCGGAATAAATTCGGTAAATCCAAGTAGATCATCTTCACAAGCGACAGCAAATTTAAAAGTTCTTCCTTGTCCATTAATATTTAATACAAAGGATGAATACTCAGATACATTCAAAAAAGGTTTATATATAGATGATCTACAACTAACAAATCCTCCTGCTTTCTCGATAATATTACCCTTTAATATCAAACCCGAATTTGAAATTTCACAAAAAGCTGAACTTGATCCGCCCATAACAGTATCATTTAGTGTTTCCCAACCATCGAACTCCTTTTTCTGGAATAAAAATTTTTTCTTACTCATTAAATAATTTAAATTATTAGTAGACTTTAACTAAATTTCTAATTCTTTTGCTGATTCCTGATCACAAAATATTGAAATTTGATTAATAGATTTTATTAATTTTGATGGTGTTCTATCTGATGGCTCTTTTTCATCTAATAACCTCTCAAGAGCAATTCTTTTAGAAGCTCCACTAACTAAAAATACTATCTCTGAAGAAGCTGAAAGAACCTTTGGAGTTAATGAAATTCTTTTTAAACCTTTACCTTCATTAAAAATAACAAAATCATCTACATTATTATTTATTTGATAAGGGAATAGTGAGGCTGTATGACCATCGTCTCCAAGACCTAATAATGTTAAATCAAAAGTTGGAGGGTTTGATCCGCATTTTTCAAATAATTTAGAAATAAATTGATTTTTTGTAGCTTCATCATCAGCATTTAAATCATCGAAAATTTCATAAAAAAAAGCTTTAGATCCAAAATTAGTTAACAATGAATTCTTCAACATTAACGAGTTACTCAATTCTGAATTTGGATCAACACATCTTTCATCCCCTAAAAAGACATCAACCATGTCCCATCTAAGATCACTTTTTGATAAAAGCTTATAGACAGATTTAGGAGTTGAACCTCCACTTACACAAAATTTGAACCTGTCTTTTTTTTTTAAAGTATGAATAATGTGACTTTCAATAAACTTAAAAACCGCTGTAGATAGCTCTAACTTGTCTTTGTAAATGTTAAGTGTATATCCATTTTTAACCTTTTCAATCATTTCATCCATTCAGTATGAAAACTACCTTCCTTATCAATTCTTTCATATGTATGAGAGCCAAAACAGTCTCTCATTGCCTGAACAAGGTTCTGAGGAAGTCTATTGGTTCTATAACTATTCAAATAATCTAAGGTACTGGATAGACATGGAACTGGTATACCAGCTTTTGTGGATAAAGAAACAACTTTAGCTAAGTTATCTAATCTTGTAGCAATTTCATTATTGAACCAATCATCAAAAATTAAATTTTTTAAATTAGGATCTTTGTTATAAGCATCTTGAATTTTACTTAATAATTTTGATCTAATTATGCAACCACCTTTCCATATTTGAGCAATTGACGGCATATTCAAACCATAGTTATAGACTGTAGATGCTTCTCTTAAAATGTCCATACCCTGGGCATAGCTAGCTATTGTGGCAAGGACTACAGCATCAAATAAAGGTTTCATTCCATCTGATAGATTTCCTAAATCAAAATCCTCTATCTCTTTAGATGGAATAGTTTTTTCAATCTCATTACGTTGCTCTTTTAAAGAACTCATTACTCTTGCATTTAAAGATGCATAAATAGTTGGGACTGATACCCCCAGCTCTAGAGCACTTACAACAGTCCATA
Source organism: uncultured Prochlorococcus sp. (assembly GCA_902617605.1). GTDB lineage: Bacteria > Cyanobacteriota > Cyanobacteriia > PCC-6307 > Cyanobiaceae > Prochlorococcus_A. Next base: position 12,282 of record CACMXO010000019.1, read on the forward strand.
ACCCTGTGCCTTTCTGGCCAGCTTTATCTAATATTTTTTCCACTACATCATCTCCAGTTATCTCATCTTTTGTATTTAGACAAATCTCTGTTATCTCAACAAGGTAAGAAGCTAATTCATCAGTATTATTCCAAATACCAAATACCTCTGACATTTGCTGACCGTTCATACCTTTGACTCTCTTCATAAGGTCATAAGCTTCTGCAAGTATTTGTTCAATTCCATATTCAATTCCGTTATGAACAGTTTTCACAAAATGACCAGAGCCTCCTGGCCCAACATATGCAACACATGGTCCGTCTTCAACTTTGGCAGCCATTTTTGTTAATAAGCTTTCTATTGCATCATACGAAGCCTTAGTACCTCCGGGCATCATACTTGGACCCTCTAAAGCTCCTTTAGCCCCTCCAGAGACTCCCATCCCAATGTATCCAAAACTTTTACTTTCAAGAGTATTCACCCTTCTTTCTGTATCTTTAAATTGAGAGTTGCCGCCATCTATTAATAAATCTCCCTCCTCGAGATATCCAGAAATATTATCAATAACAGCATCTGTTGCGGGCCCAGCTTTTACCATCATTAGAATTCTTCTAGGTCTCTCTAGCTTATTAACAAATTCTTGAAGAGTTTCAGCTCCTTCTATATTCTTCCCAAGGCCACGACCTTGTAAAAATTCTTCGGTTTTTGAGTAAGTCCTATTAAAAACTACACTAGAAAATCCATTTCTCTCTGCGTTAAGAACTAAATTTTCGCCCATAACACCAAGACCTATTAAACCAAAATGTGCCTTGGACATAAAAAATTAAAAAACTCAATAAATACAGTGTGCCTGCAACTCAACAAAATTGCTCAAAAAAAATACTTATGTCAGCGAAAAATGATGATAAAGATTTAAATAACAGTTCCGTTTGCAATAGTTGCATTTTTAACTACTACAACAATTCCATTTCTGATATAAAAGCCTAATTCTGGCTTATCTGCTTCTTCTACTCGATCTTTATTAATGATCACGACATTATCGCCAATTCTTGTATTCTTATCAAGTATTGCTCTTTTTACAGTAGTCCCTTCACCTACTCCAAGAGGCGTTCCGCCCCCTTTTCTTAATTCAATCCTCTCTTCAGGGGATTCAAAGAAATCGGCTCCCATAACAAGAGTATCCTCAAGAACCGAGTCACTTTCAATCCTGCTTCTTACACCTAAAACACAATGTAAAATACTGCATGACTTCAAGATTGTGCCTTCACAGACAATTGAATCAGTAATTTGAGCATCTACAAGTTTAGAAGGGGGTAAAAATCTAGGTCTAGTATAAATAGGAAATTTCTCATCATAAAAACTAAATGGAGGTTTTGGTTGCTCAGTCAATGCAAGGTTTGACTCAAAGAATGCCCCAATTGTGCCGATATCTTCCCAATAATCATCGAATACATAACTTCTAAGAGTATCGCCTCTATTGAGGGCTTCTGGAATTATGTCCTTACCAAAATCGGTATAATTAGGAAATTTATTTAGAAGATCGAAGAGAGTATTTCTGCTAAAAACGTAAATCCCCATAGAGGCTAGATATGGTTTTTCGGCAGCTGACTCCTTACTTAATCCAAATTTTGAAGTATCCACTGCCATAGCCTTCAACTTCTCTCCAGTAGGCTTTTCACTAAATTCTTTTATATTTCCTACATCATCGGTTCTCATTAGGCCAAAACCTTCTGCTTGAGCTTCATCAACAGGCAAAGCTGCAACAGTTAAATCCGCACCATTATCTCTATGATGTTGAACAAATAAACTGTAGTCCATTCTGTACAGTTGATCACCTGACAATATTAAATATTCATCAACATCCCATTCTTGAAATAACCATTGGTATTTTCTTACAGCATCAGCAGTACCTTCAAACCACTTCGGACTATCAGGAGTCTGTTGTGCAGCTAAAACCTCCACAAATCCTTGGCCAAAAGGGCCATTTAAATTATAGGTTCTTCCTATATGTCTATTGAGAGATGCACTATTGAACTGGGTCAATACGTACATTTTTTCAATGCCTGAATTTATACAATTACTAATTGGAATATCTATCAAACGATACTTACCTGCCAATGGCACAGCAGGTTTAGCCCTCATTTTTGTTAAAGGGTAAAGTCTAGAACCTTTTCCTCCTCCGAGGATTATGGCCAACACACGCTTCATTCAATCTAATGGAGGTAGATATACAACTATTTAAAGTAACTGATTATGGGCATATTTAGAAATACAAATGGTCAGTTTACAAAGGTATTTCGATAAATCACTGGAAAAACTTAATATAAATCGAAAAAAGTTAGTTATTTTTATCCTCTTCTACCAAAGAAAACAATTTTTCAACAATTTTCAAAGAAACTTGCCTTTCTTCTCTTGATTGAGGACTTCTCAACTTGGTGACCGGCGTATGAAGTATTTTATTAATTATTCCTTTAGTCAGAGCTTCCACAACTTTTCTTTCTCTAGCCGAAAAATCAGGTCCCATTCTGCTAAGTGCTTTTTGCAATTCCTCTTTTCTAATTAACTCCAAATCTGATCTAAGTTTATTAATTACTGGAACGGCCTCTAAACTTGCCCACCATTCAAGAAAAATGATCCTTTCTTCTTCTACTAAAGATTCCGCTTCCTTTGCTATTTTCTGTCTAAATTCTTGATTTCTTGAAACGACCTCTTGTAAGTCATCAACATCAAATGATTTAACAAATTCATGTTGTTTGACATCATTAGATATATTTCTCGGTACACCAATATCAATAAATTTAAGTCTATTACTCAAATTTATTTTTTCAATTTTTGTGAGATCAATAATTGGTTCTTCAGAAGCAGTACTGGTGAAAACAAGCGAAGATAATGATATGTTTTCTTCTAATTCGTTTAAACCTTTACAAACAATCTCTAAATCAGGGAAGTCTTGAGCAAGATTTAATGCTCTATCAATATTTCTATTTAAAAGGATAAGTTTATGACATCCTTTTGATTTTAGATGAGTTATTAAAAGCCTACTCATTCGTCCGGCGCCAACAACAAGAACGTTCTCTGATTCCAAACTTACAAGAGTATCAAAACCCTTTTCTTGTCCAATTTTTAATTGAGCTAGTTCTACCGCTGCTGAACTGATTGAAACAGCTCCAGTTCCTAAATTTGTTTCGGATCTTACTTTTTTACCTGTACTTACTGATTGAGTTAATAATCTATTAAGAATTGGTCCAGTAGATTGATTCTCTTGACCTAATCTCATCATTTTTTTTACCTGCGAAAGGATTTGTCCTTCCCCTAAAACGAGACTATCGAGTCCTGCCGCGACTTTCATCAAATGCAAAACTGCTTCTTCCTGTCTAAAGCAAAAAAGATGTGGATTTAAATCTTCAAAAATAATTCCAGAATATTCTGATATGAATTCTTTAATAGATGAAATTCCAGTATTTTTATCCTTTACTAGCGCATATATTTCCAGCCTATTACAAGTACTTAAAATTGACACCTCTAATACATCAGAGAAAGCTTTTAATGCTTTCAATGACTCTGTTATGGATTGGTCAGGAATACTTAACTTCTCACGCACTTCGACAGGTGCCGTGCGATGACTCAGTCCGACGACAACAATATGCATAAAATCAAAAGTGAATTTTTAAAGGCTGATACTCTTAGCACCATCTTTTATATGGACAGTATTTGTGAACCTTGCAGTACTATCTAATGTACTAATAACTAGACTACTTGTTCTAACACAATCCCTTTCAAATTTAACTCCGTCAAATAATAATCCATCAGTTATTCCACTTCCAGCGAAAACAACATTTTCTCCCGAAGCCAATTCATTTGCTTCATAGATTTTATCTATATCTGTTATACCCATTTCACTAAGACGTTTTATATTTCCTTCTTTTGTGTAATCAGCCCATTCAGAAGTTTGAGCGATTGCCGGATCATAAACTAGTTGTCCTTGAAAATGTCCGCCGAGAGCTCTCATTGCAGCAGCTGAAATAACACCCTCTGGAGCTGCACCTATACCCATCAAGCAATGTGTTCCAGTTCCTGCAAAACCGCATGCAATCGCAGCTTGAACATCACCATCAGAAATCGGTTGTACTTTTGCACCACATCCTCGAATCTCTTTAATTAAATCTTTATGTCTAGTTCTATCCATTACAACTACAGTAAGCTCATCAATAGAAAGGCCCAAGCAATCACTTAGTATCTTCAAGTTTTCAGTAGCTGAATTTCTAATATCAACTTTACCTTTGGCCGCAGGAGGCGCTGCTAATTTGTTCATATAAAAATCAGGAGCATTGAAAAGACCACCCGTATCAGAGGCAGCTAAAACTGCCATA
>CACMXO010000020.1 GCA_902617605.1 uncultured Prochlorococcus sp.
ATATAAGTGGATTAATGCCAATTTTTAGAAGTCAAACTTGGGGATGTGATTGTATTAATATTTCTCCGAATTTGATAAAAAAAACTCGAGAACTTTTACTTTTCACAATTAAATTTAAAAAAAACAAAAAACACTTGATTACGTCATTAGTACCTACCCAACTACAAAGACTTTTAGCTCAAAAAGATGGAATTAGTTGGCTAAAAATTTTTGATCTAATTTGGGTAGGTGGAGCTTCAATTTCAGACGAAACTGCAGAACAATGTATAAAAGAAAAAATAAAATTAGCACCTTGTTACGGCTCAACTGAAACAGCAGCAATGGTTACGAGTTTAAAACCAAAAGAATTCTTAATGGGTTTTAAAAATGTTGGAGAAATACTACCTGATACAAAAATAAGAATTAACGAACAAGGATTAATCGAAATAAAATCAGCCAGAATTGGTATCGAAATAATAGATTCTTTAAAAACTGAAAATTTCAAAAATAAAAATGGGTGGTGGCAAACAAGTGATTTAGGTGAAATTAAGCAAATCAATAATTCTAACTATTTAAAATTTGTTGGAAGAAGTGATAATGCCTTTAATTCAGGAGGAGAAGTTGTTTTCCCTGAAGTAATTGAATCTAGATTAAATGATTTCATTATGAAAGAAAATATCCCAATTAATAAATTCAATATTTCAAAAGTATCTAACAAATTATGGGGAAATAAAATTAAAGTAATAGTTGAATTTAGAGAACTTACAAATGATAAAAATATTGAAATTTCTTTAAATTTATTAAAAAATTTTTCTCAAAGTTGGCCTAAACATGAAAAGCCTGAAAAGTGGATTGTTAAAAACAAAAATAGCATTACAGAAAAAATAAACTATAAATTTAAAAAATAATAATCAGCATTCTTTTAAATTTGTACTCACATTAGAAGCCTCTATCCATCTTTCTAGCTGATCGGGAATTTCTATTTTATTTCTTGAATCAACATCTAAAGAACAGTGTATGATTTTCCCTTCGGCTACTTTATTTCCATTTTTTATAAAAAAGCTATTTACTTGGAACAAATGAGTATTAATTATATGAGGGGCAATTTTTACTTTTAATAAATCTCCAATTTTTATAGGCGCATGAAAGTTTGCTTCACAATTTACTATTGGAAAAATAATTTGACTTTTACGTATAGAAAAATCTGGGAAAATGTCATGAAAAGGGATCCCATAGATTTCAATACTTTCTTCCCAAGCTTCATGCGACCATTTTAATAAGTTATGAAAATGAATTACACCTGCAGAATCACAATCACCAAACCTTACCTTCTTCTGCAATATTAACCAGTCAGAGGGTTTCATTTAAAGAAATTATCTATCAACAGATCCCATAATGACATCTATTGAACCAAGGATTGCCATAATATCAGCGATTTTGGCACCTTTAAGAATATGAGGCAATATTTGCAGATTATTTAAATCAGCTGCTCTGATTTTAAATCTCCATGGGGTAACTTCATTATTTCCTTGAATAAATACACCTATTTCTCCTTTGCCAGACTCTAATCTTGTATATAATTCTCCGTTAGGAATTTTAAAAGTTGGAGCAACCTTCTTAGCTACATATTGATAGTCGATACCAAATATTTCACTTTTCTTATCTTCAGTCGCCATTCTTTGAGCTTCTAAATTTTCTGTTGGACCTCCTGGAATCATTTTGCAGGCTTGGCGAATGATGCTTAGTGATTGTCTCATCTCTTCAACTCTTACTCGATATCTCGCATAACAATCTCCTTCTTTTTCAGAAGCAATCTGCCAATCAAAATCGTCATAACATTCATAACTATCGACTTTTCTTAAATCCCAGGAAACTCCAGAAGCTCTAAGCATTGGCCCAGACAAAGACCAATTAATTGCCTGGTCTCTTTGTATTGTTCCTAGACCTTCAATTCTTTTTCTAAAAATTGGATTATTTGTAATTAATTTTTCGTATTCATCTATCTTAGGACCAAACCAATCGCAAAAGTCTATACATTTTTCTAACCATCCGTATGGGAGATCACATGCGACACCGCCTATCCTAAAGAAATTATTATTTATTAGCCTTTGTCCAGTAGCAGCTTCCCAGAGATCATAGATCATCTCTCTTTCTCTAAAAATATAGAAAAATGGAGTTTGAGCTCCTACGTCTGCTAAAAAGGGACCAAGCCATAAAAGATGATTAGCAATACGATTAAGTTCGAGCATAAGAACTCTGATATAACTAGCTCTTTTGGGAACTGGAATATTAGCTAATCTTTCAGGTGCATTTACTACAATAGCTTCATAAAACATTCCTGCTGCATAATCCATTCTGCTTACATAAGGGACATACATTACATTTGTTCTATTTTCAGCTATCTTTTCCATTCCTCTATGTAAATATCCAATTACTGGCTCACAATCAATGACATTCTCACCATCAAGAGTTACAACTAACCTTAAAACCCCATGCATTGAAGGATGGTGAGGGCCAAAATTCACCACCATTGGTTCTGTTCTAGTCTCTAGCTGAGCCATTCGAAATTTAACTTCTAAACAAATCTTAGTCGAAAGTTATGCAAACTGACCTATCTGATTCATCTTTTTTCAATCATCAATCAGTTATGACAGATGAGATTATGGCCTCATTAGAGCATTACCCACTTATAAATAACAATCAACTTAAGGGAATAGACGCAACTTTAGGTGGAGGCGGGCACTCTTATCATTTATTGAGAAAATATTCGTATTTAAATATAATTGGACTTGATCAAGATCCATTTGCAAGAAAATCAGCATTAAAAAAACTTGATGAGTTTAAAAGTAGGATTGATATAAGGGCTTCAAATTTTGCTGATTTTGTACCAAAAGAAAAAGTTTCTTTTGTGATTGCAGATCTTGGAGTAAATAGTAACCAACTTGATGACCCTAAAAGAGGATTTAGTTTCCAAAAAGATGGTCCACTTGATATGCGCATGAATCCTTTGCTTGATGTTGATGCAGAGAAATTAATTGAGGTTTTAAATGAAAAAGATCTAGCTAACCTAATTTATAAATATGGAGAAGAGAGATTATCAAGAAAGATTGCTAGGAAAATAAAAATGGATTTGAAGGAAAATGGGAAATATTCTGGGACAAAAGAGTTAGCTTATTCTATTGCGGGCTGCTTCCCACCAAAACAAAGATATAAAAAAATACACCCAGCGACAAGAACATTTCAAGCACTAAGAATTGCCGTTAATAAAGAAATTGACGTATTAGAAAAATTTTTGCAAGTTGTTCCTGAATGGCTTTTGCCGGGAGGAATTATTTCTATTATTAGTTTTCATTCCCTGGAGGATAGGTTAGTTAAAAATTCTTTTAAAAATGATCAAAGACTAAAAAACCTAACAAAAAAGCCAATAACTCCGTCAGTACAAGAAGTCGAATTAAATAAAAGAGCTAGAAGTGGGAAATTAAGAATTGCTCAATTAAATTAAAGAGCTAATAATTTCTAACGTAATGATTTGATCGTATTTGTAAGAATATGAATTGCTTGTTTTATATCGTCTGAGTTAGTGCTTAATCCAATACTTAACCTTATTGAAGATTCTGCTTCTCTGAAAGATCTACCTAAGGCTAGTAAAACATGAGATGGTTCACCATTACTGCATGCAGATCCACTAGAACAAATTATTTTAGATTTTAAAAGTTTATGAAACTTTGCTCCGTTTAAATCCAATACAGTCAAATTTAAATTATGAGGTAATCTTTTTTCTATGGAGCCATTAATTAATAAACCAGAATTATTTTCTAACAAACCCTCTAAAAGGTTATTTCTGTATAAACGTAATTTCTCAGCATTATTTTTTTGATTTAAAACTGCTATCTCTATTGCTTTAGCAAAGCCAACTACTAAAGGAAGAGGTAATGTACCAGCCCTGAGACCATATTCCTGACCTCCTCCAACAATTAAAGGGTCAAGATTAATTTCTTCATCAATTAAGAGAAGTCCTATCCCTTTAGGACCATATATTTTGTGAGAACTCATCGTAATCATATTTACATCTGATAAAAGATTGTCTAACTCGATATAACCTAAACATTGTGCGAAATCAGAGTGAAAAGTTATTCCTTGCGATTTACATATTTTTGAAATATTCTCTATGGGCTGAATAACTCCTATTTCGTTATTTGCAAACATGACACTAACCAGAAATGTATCTTCTCTTATATTTTTTTTGAATTGTTCTTCTGAAATTAAGCCATCCTTCTCAGGATTAATTTCTGTAACCATAAACCCCTCTTTTTTTAGTTGATTTAGAGGCTCCAAAACAGCTTTATGCTCCGTTTTTAAGGTAATAATATGTCCATAATTTCCTGTTTTTTTATAGTAATTTCTAGCAAAACCTAATAAGGCTAAGTTATTAGATTCTGTTGCTCCACTTGTAAAAATAACTTTTTTATTTTTAAGAAATAAATTTTGTTCTATTTTTTCTCTTGAGGCTTCCAATATAGCGCTTGCGTTAATCCCCGCCAAATTAGATTTGCTTGCAGGGTTAGAAAATATCTCACTCCAAAAAGGTTTCATAGAATCAACAACATCTTTAGAGCAAGGAGTCGAAGATTGATAGTCTAGTAGTATGGGAGTTGATAGCATTATGTTTAGTATATAAAATTCTGTTTATTACTCGAAAAGCAAATTAAAGAATTAAAAAAATGAATGAAATTAATCAAATAAATAATGAACCGGGAAGAAAATCAAGAATTTTATTAGTTGATGATGAGCCTGGTTTAAGAACAGCTGTAAAAACATTTCTAGAAGATGAGGGCTTTGAAATATTTATTGCAGTTGATGGAGAGGATGGTTGGGAAAAAGCTCAAACAATTTTCCCCGATTTGATAATTAGCGATATTATGATGCCCCGAGCTAACGGTTATGCTTTATTAGAAAAAATTAGAGAGGATGAAAAATTAGGGGGAACTCCAGTTATTTTTCTAACTGCAAAAGGAATGACCCTAGACAGAACGGAAGGTTATCTTGCAGGAGTTGACGATTATATTTCCAAACCTTTCGATCCCGATGAATTAGCTGCAAGAGTTAAAAATGTAATCAATAGACAAGAACGTTTACTAAAAGAAGCGGCACGATTCGCAGATATTGATGTAAGCAAAATGGCAAAACAAATTACTGAAATAAAATCTATGCTCACAGACCAAAACCAGACAAATCCAGAAAATAAAATAAATCTTCCTAGTTTTACTCCAAGAGAAGCAAGTGTGCTTCAACTAGTAGCAGAGGGACTGATGAACAAGGAAATTGCAAGACAGCTTGAAACATCAATTAGAAATGTTGAGAAATATGTAAGTAGACTTTTTATCAAGACAGGTACATCTAGCCGAACCGAATTAGTTCGTTATGCACTTGAAAATCATTTAGTAAAATAAATTATTTAATCTTTTCGAATTCAATTAGTTTTGAAAAATAAAAAGGAGCTTGATTTAATTTCTTTTTAACCACTTTAAATCCTCTTTCTTTAGCAGCATTAATAATACCCTTTTCTTTCAATGTATATGCTCTTGTAGTTTTACTTGGCCCAGGAAATAATTTCCCAATATTTTTTAGAACAGCAAGAACTGGAGTATAAGGAGCAAAGCTAACGATAAGTTTTTCTTTGCTTAGATCGCATAGATGTTGGACCATTTCTTCTGCGACCGGTTGAGGATAATGAATAAATACATCCAAACAAACTACAACATCAAATAATCCTTTTAATTTTTCTAGATCACAAACTTCATATTTAATTTTCCCTTGATTCAAACCTAATTCATTAATGCGTTTCTTTGTTTCTTTAATCATTTCAGAAGAAATATCGCTCACTTGTAGTTCTTTTATACCAAGTCTTAGTAAAGGTATGGAAAGACTTCCCACTCCACAGCCTGCATCACAATAACTTTTTTCTGTTAGTTCAGGATAATTTTTGATATATGAGACTACATCATCTACAGTTTTTTGATGTCCTTTCCTAATATTTTTCTGAACTGTATTAATTTCATCAGATTTGCTATAAATTTTATTCCATCTTTCAAAGCCAGTTCCATTAAAGTACTCCCTAACTTCACTCTTTTCGATAATCTTATTTGACGTCATAATATTCTATGAAAATTTATTCTTTTTATACTAACTAACTGGCGCCAAATTAATTGCACGCCATTATGGGAAAGAATTGATTTGTTATTTTGTCAGAATTGAATTCTAAAGATATTTATAAAATTGCTGTCGTAATGGGTAGTGATTCAGATCTAAAAACATTGAAGCCAGCCATTGATGTTTTAAGAGAATTTGGAATAAAAACTGAAGTTTGTATACTTTCTGCTCATAGAACACCTATAGAAATGATGGAATATGCAAAAAATGCAGAATCAGAAAACATAAAAGTAATAATTGCCGGTGCTGGTGGTGCTGCTCATCTTCCAGGAATGCTGGCATCCATAACTTGCATTCCTGTAATTGGAGTACCAGTAGAGAGCAAGACACTTAAGGGGATTGACTCTCTTTTATCAATCGTTCAAATGCCCGCTGGGATTCCAGTTGCAACAGTTGCAATTAATGGAGGTCAGAATGCTGGATTATTGGCAATAGAGATTATCAGTTTATTTGATGAATCCATAAAGAAAAATTTAAAAGAATTTAGAGAAAATCTACATACACAGGTAAGAACTAAAAATAGTAAGTTATCAAATATTGGATCTGACAATTATCTTCAAAATAAATGAATTCATTTTTCTTTTAGGCCTTGTTAAGAAAGTTTTCTTTTTTAAGGTAGTTCATAACTTTTTCAACGGAATCATTTAAGTCTAACGAACCTGTATCAACAACAATTTCAGGATTATGAGGAGCTTCATATGGACTAGAAATCCCTGTAAATTCTTTAATTTCACCCAAACGAGCTTTCTTATAAAGACCTTTAGTATCCCTATTTTCGCAAACTGCGATATCAGCAGCACAATAAACTTCAATAAAATCCTTAGATCCAATAATTTTTCTCACCTTATCTCTATCGCTAATAAATGGTGAAACGAATGCTGTAATAGTTATTATCCCAGCATTCATAAATAAATTCGCAACTTCTCCAATTCTTCGTATATTTTCTTCTCTATCTTCATCCGAAAAACCAAGATCTTTACATAAACCGTGTCTAATATTATCTCCATCCAACACATAAGTCGAAAAACCATCTAAGTGTAAAACTTCATTTAAAGCGTTGGCTAAAGTACTTTTACCAGAGCCAGATAAACCTGTAAACCAGATAACCATTCCTTTATGACCTCTCATTTTCTCTAACTTTTCTCTATCAATTGTTAAATTGTGCCACTTTATATTGGTTGACTTTGTTTGATCTTGTTCTTTCATTGTTGGGATCATCAAAATTAAAAACCTATCCTAACCTCTGTTTCATAAATTATGAAATCCCTCTTTACGAAGAAACTCAATTGATTTCGATACCATATCACCCTGTAACTGGATATTACTATCAATTAATGTTCCCCCAGTACCACAAAAAATTTTAATTTTTTTTAGTAATTCTTTTAATAAATTTGCATCCTGAGTTCCTAACCCTTTAATTAAAGTTATAGTCTTACCCTTTTTGCCTTTTTTTTGTTTTGAAATATTTATTTTTGGTCTTTTATTAAAATTATCTTCATAAGCCGTTTCTTCAGATTTTTTTTGTTGATTATCAAATTCGATCCAATTCTTTTTTCCCATTATTTTCAATATAATCTATAGTTAGTTAATACTTATTCTATAGAAAAAGTGGTAAGTACATTTTCTCGCAAAGATCAGAACTATAAAAATGACGATTTAAATCAACCCTCCAAAGAGGGAAGATTTGGAAAATATGGTGGTCAATATGTTCCTGAAACGCTAATGCCTGCTCTTTTTGAGCTTGAAACAGCTGCATCTAATGCATGGAAAGATAGACTTTTTGTAGAAGAATTAAATCATCTCCTTAAGACTTATGTAGGAAGAGAAACACCACTTTATGAAGCCAAAAGACTTACTGAACATTACAAAACTAAACAAGCAACTCCTAGAATATGGCTTAAAAGAGAAGATTTAAATCATACTGGGGCTCACAAAATTAATAATGCCCTCGGACAAGCTTTACTTGCAATAAGAATGGGCAAAAAAAGAATAATTGCAGAAACTGGAGCAGGTCAGCACGGAGTTGCTACTGCTACTGTTTGTGCCAGATTTGGCTTGAAATGTATTATCTACATGGGTGCTGAAGATATAAAAAGGCAATCCCTTAACGTTTTCAGAATGAAACTTCTAGGGGCTGAAGTTAAAGTTGTAAATTCTGGAACTGCAACACTTAAGGATGCCACTAGTGAAGCTATTAGAGATTGGGTTTCTAATGTCGAAACCACACACTACATTTTAGGATCTGTTGCCGGCCCACACCCTTTCCCAAAGATTGTACGAGATTTTCATGCAGTTATAGGTGAAGAAACTAAAAAACAATGTTTAGAATCATTTGGATCTTTTCCCGATATTTTGCTTGCTTGTGTAGGTGGGGGATCAAATGCAATGGGGCTTTTCCATCCTTTTGTTAAAGAAACTTCTGTACGTCTTATTGGAGTTGAAGCCGCAGGAAGCGGAGTTGATACTGACAAACATGCTGCCACTATCACTAAAGGGTCAGTTGGAATTTTGCATGGATCAATGAGTCTTCTCTTGCAAGATGATAATGGTCAAGTACAAGAAGCTCACTCAATAAGTGCAGGTTTAGATTACCCTGGAGTAGGTCCTGAACATAGCCATTTAAAAGAAATAGGTAGAGCAGAATATGGATCAGTCACAGATCAAGAAGCTTTAGACGCTTTAAAACTTGTTAGTGAACTAGAAGGAATTATTCCTGCACTTGAAACTTCCCATGCCTTTGCTTGGTTAGATAAATTATGCCCTACTCTTGAAAAAGATACTCATATAGTTATCAATTGCTCTGGAAGAGGCGACAAAGATGTTAATACTGTTGCATCTTCACTAGATATTTAATCAATATCTTGGTATTGATGGGTCAATATATCTACTCCATCCATCAATACCCTCCTCCAAATTCCATATTTCGCTCACAATATTATTATCCAAGCACCATTGAGAAAAGTTATAACTTCTTATTCCTGCATGACAGGTAACTACAATTTCTCTATCTAATAAACCAGCAAATATTTCTTCAACATATTCAGATGTAACTTTACTAATTGGTATATGTAAAAATTCTTTTGAGAAACGAGCCAGTTCAAGCTCTGACTGCTCTCTTACATCAATCAATACTGGATCTTCTTTCTCAGAATTAAACCAATCATTTAGACTAGAAGCATTGATAGATTTTGGATAACTTCCCAATTTATAGGTTAAATTATGTGTTATTTACAATTTAATAAATTAAGTTGCAGTAGGAAATTTATTGTTAAAAATAAAAATAAACATTGATAATGAAACTTAGAGTATTAGCAATAATCCTATTATTAGCTTTATTACTTTTTTTTGGTTTTAAAAAAGTTTCTACTAATAAAAAGAAGGAACAAAGTACAAATATTGAGCAACTAAAAATCTTAAAATATGCACCTGAAAACAATAAATTATTATTTATTTCAAATTTAAATAGTTTGAATATCGTTAATAATGATGAAAAGGATAAAAATCCAACAAATAAAGATAACTTTTTTTTATTAAAAGACTCTATATTAGATTACTTAGGAATAGATCTAGGCAACAACAAATTAGAAGATATCTATAATAATGAACTTATAATCTCAACTTTTGAAAATAATAAAAAGCTTAAAGATGATATTTTGATTGTTTTTAAAATTAAGCCAGAAAAAACAATAGATGATTTATTAAATTTGCCTAATAAAATAAATGAGACTGATGAGATAATTTCAATTAATAGAGAAAACAAAATAAATTTTCTTAACTATATATACCGAACCGACGATAATTATATAATTGCTTCATCAGATAAAAAATTAATCAAAAATAGTATTGTCTCTAGTAAAAATTTTAAGAAAAAAAAATTTCAATATGAGGGAGAACTTGTTGGACTGAACAATGAAAAAAATATATTATTCACAAATAAATTTTTGGAAAATAAATTTTTTAATAAAGAAATTTTTCCTGAGAATAATGGGGATAAAATTGCTACAATTTTTGACTTTAAAAATAAGCAACTAATTTTAAAATCATATTTACTAAATAATAAAAAAAATATTGATATTCTTACTTACGAAAAGTTAATGAATAAAGAGAATAGTAATGAAGATAATCCTGAAAATTTAATTTTTTGTGATGTGAAAAATTTTGACAAACATCTTAATCCCTTAATAAATGATTTTCAACTCAGTTTTTTTGAAGAGTTTCATCAAAATAATAATCAAAACATTTTAATTCTCAATTCAAATAAAGATTGGCTAATTACGTTTGAAAAAAATAATGAAGATCAATTTGATTTAAGTGCTTTGAGAAAGCTAAAAGATTTCAACAAATATACTTTGAAACAAAATGAAGATATTTATTCGATATATTCCAAAGATATTCTTGAAGAAAAAGACGATGTTATAAAACAATTATCTTTTGAAAATATCTATTCGATAGAATCAAAAGGCTTACAAATCATAAGTAATAATTTAATTGATGGTAAAGAATTTGAGAAAATATCAAAAAAATTTTTTAACCTAAAAAGTAATAAAGATAAATCTGCTTTTCTTTATTCAAAAGTTGATATCAAAGAGGGAAATTCTAATAAAATTAAATATTTTTCAAATTTGCAGGACCTTAATTTTCTCATTAAAAATATTTTAAAAATATCAAATGAAGAATCGCTAGAAATCATAAGTCAGTCTATTCCTGAAAAAAATCCAATTATTTACAGAGAAACAATATTAAACATTCTTTAAATTAAATTTATTCAAACAAGCTTCCAAAACCAATCATTTTAATTTTTTGCGAAGTTAATATCTTGTGGTTAATTAAAAATTATTTGACTATCTTTAATCTATAAGTATTTGATATTGAATTAAGCAATTGGATAGTAACAAACTAATTTTAAAACCAGGATTAGAGGGTGTCCCTGTTACAAATTCATCCATATGTGATATTGACGGCAACAAAGGTAAATTATTGTACAGAGGCTATTCCATTGAGGAACTATCCAAAAAAAGCAGTTTTTTAGAAACCGCTTACCTATTGATTTGGGGTGAATTGCCCACAGCTATTCAACTAAGAGATTTCGAGCAAGAAGTTCAGATGCATCGAAGGTTAAGTTTTAGAGTTAGAGATATGATGAAATGTTTCCCTGCAACTGGTCATCCTATGGATGCTCTTCAATCTAGTGCAGCTTCTTTGGGGCTCTTCTATTCGCGTAGAGCAATAGATGATCCTAATTACATCTACAACGCAGTCATTAGACTAATAGCAAAAATACCCACAATGATTGCAGCGTTCCAACTTATTAGAAAAGGACAAGACCCTATTCAACCTAGAGATGATCTAACTTATTCATCAAATTTTCTTTACATGTTGACTGAAAAAGAACAAGATCCTATAGCCGCAAAAGTTTTTGATAGGTGCTTAATTCTACATGCCGAACATAGCTTAAACGCAAGTACATTTAGCGCTAGAGTGACTGCAAGTACTCTTACAGATCCATATGCTGTCATCGCCTCTGCAGTAGGAACCTTAGCTGGCCCATTGCATGGAGGAGCAAACGAGGATGTGATTGCGATGTTAGAAGAGATTAAAACCCCAGAAAATGCTGGGTCTTTTTTAGATAATGCAATAAAAAATAAAAGTAAGATAATGGGCTTTGGCCACAGAGAATATAAAGTCAAAGATCCAAGAGCAATAATTCTTCAAAAACTTGCAGAAGAACTTTTTATTAGATTTGGAGCAGATGAAATGTATGAAGTTGCTAAATCACTTGAGGCAGAGGCAATACCAAGACTTGGACCTAAGGGTATATTCCCTAACGTGGATTTTTATTCTGGCCTTGTTTATAGAAAACTTGGTATTCCTCGTGATTTATTTACTCCAATTTTTGCCATATCTAGAGTGGCTGGTTGGTTAGCTCATTGGAGAGAGCAACTTGGAGCAAATAGAATTTTCAGACCATCGCAAATCTATACAGGTTCAGCACCAAGAGATTGGATCAGCTTAGAAAGTAGAGAATAATATTTGCAGCTTTTCATAAAAAACACACATATTGTTTGTGAAGAGTTAATCTATTAAGTAAATAACATAAAAATTTTGGAATACGGATTAGATCTCGAATATAGTTTTAATGAATTCTTAAAAGGTTTTGGCCTTTCCAGCGAAATCGCTCATATAATATGGCTCCCTCTTCCTATGCTTTTGGTTTTGGTAGCGGCAGTTGTTGGCGTTTTAGTAACAGTTTGGCTTGAAAGAAAAATATCTGCTGCTGCTCAACAAAGAATAGGTCCAGAATATGCTGGAGCGCTCGGCGTCCTCCAACCAATTGCAGATGGTCTTAAGTTACTTGTCAAAGAAGATATTATTCCTGCCAAAGCGGATGGGATTCTCTTCACCGCAGGACCTATATTAGTTCTTGTCCCAGTGATTCTGTCCTGGCTAATTGTTCCTTTTGGACAAAACCTTTTAATAAGTAATGTTGGCATTGGAATTTTCCTATGGATTGCTTTAAGCAGTATTCAACCAATTGGTCTTCTTATGAGCGGATACGCATCAAATAATAAGTATTCTTTATTAGGAGGGTTAAGAGCAGCGGCACAATCAATAAGTTATGAGATTCCTTTAGCTTTATCTGTACTGGCTATCGTACTAATGACAAATTCTTTAAGTACTGTTGACATTGTCAACCAACAAAGTGGTGCTGGAATCCTAAGTTGGAATATATGGAGACAACCAGTTGGTTTTATAGTCTTTTGGATTTGTGCTCTTGCAGAATGTGAGAGACTTCCTTTTGACTTACCCGAAGCTGAAGAAGAATTAGTTGCGGGATATCAAACTGAATATGCAGGAATGAAATTCGCATTGTTCTACTTGGGTAGTTACATTAATTTAATTCTTTCCGCTTTATTAGTATCAATACTTTATTTGGGAGGATGGGGTTTTCCTATCCCAGTTGAATTAATAGCTAAGTTTCTTAATTTACCTATTAATGCACCCTTTATTCAGGTTTTCACTGCATCAATAGGAATTGTAATGACTGTACTGAAAGCATATCTTTTAGTTTTTATTGCAATATTATTACGTTGGACAACTCCTAGAGTAAGAATTGATCAACTCTTAGATCTAGGATGGAAGTTTCTTCTGCCAATTTCTCTTGCTAATCTTTTGATAACAGCAGGATTAAAACTTGCTTTTCCGCAATTCTTTGGTGGTTAAATTTAAGTAAAAATACTTAAATTTAAAATTAATCCACTAAAATAAAATATCTAAGTAAATTCTTCGAAATGAACAATTTCCTTCAACAAATAAATAGCTATATCAAAGAAGCATTTAATGCTGGCAAATATTTATACAATGGTATATCGGTAACTTTTGATCATCTTCGAAGAAGACCAGTTACTGTTCAATATCCATATGAAAAATTAATACCTTCTGAAAGATATAGAGGAAGGATACATTATGAATTTGATAAATGTATTGCTTGTGAAGTTTGTGTGAGAGTATGTCCTATCAATCTCCCAGTAGTTGATTGGGTAATGAATAAAGAAACCAAAAAAAAGGAACTTAGAAATTATTCAATAGATTTTGGAGTTTGTATTTTTTGCGGAAATTGTGTTGAGTACTGCCCAACTAATTGTCTGTCAATGACCGAAGAATATGAATTAGCTACTTTTGACAGGCACAATTTAAATTTCGACAATGTCGCACTTGGCAGACTACCCACAAATGTTACAACAGATCCTTCTGTTAAACCTCTAAGAGAACTTGCCTATCTTCCTAAAGGTGTCATGGACCCCCATGAAATCCCAGCTTCAGATGCAAGAGTTGGTAAATTACCGGAAGAAGTTTATGATTGGATGAGGCCTGAATCCAATGAAAATAAAGATAAAGTTTCTAATCCAAACAATTAATTCACATTAATTTATGTCCATTGCCATAACAACACAATTTATTTGTTTTACAGTTTTATCTTTAGTTGTCATTATTGGAGCACTTGGTGTTGTGTTGCTCGAAAGTATTGTTTATTCAGCATTTCTGCTTGGTGGAGTTTTCATGAGTGTTGCAGGATTATATCTTCTGTTAAATGCAAGTTTTGTTGCTGCAGCTCAAGTTTTAGTTTATGTGGGTGCAGTGAATGTATTAATAATTTTTGCAATAATGCTAGTCAATAAAAAAGAAGATTTAAAGCCTATTAATGACATTAAATCGAGAAGAGTTATATCAACATCGATATGTTTAACCCTTCTAAGCCTCTTAATAAGAGTTGACTTGACCAATGTATGGAGCTTATCAAGTCCTCAAAACTCTATTGGAGAAGAATCAACTATTAGGATTGGTGAACATCTTTTTAGTGATTATTTACTCCCATTCGAAGTAGCTTCAGTCTTACTTTTAATGGCAATGATTGGGGCTATTGTTTTAGCTAGAAGAGATGTAATGAGCAAAGATATTTCGACAGGACTACCTGTTGATCAAGAGTTAATTGAAAAAGCATCAGAACCATTACTTACAAATAAAAATTAACCTTTTGTATTACTTATTATGAATTTAGAATCAATTCCTCTTCAAGCTTTTTTAATAGTTTCTTCAGCACTATTTTGCATTGGTATTTGGGGATTATTAAATAGCAGAAATGCAGTAAGAGTTCTTATGAGCATTGAGTTAATGCTAAATGCAGTAAATATAAACTTAATGGCGTTTTCTTCCTATGTTGATAATAATTTAATTCAAGGACAAGTTTTTACAATTTTTGTGATTACTGTAGCTGCCGCAGAAGCAGCAGTTGGATTAGCTATCTTGTTATCTCTTTACAGGAATAGGGTGACTGTAGATATGGAAAGTTTTAATTTATTAAAATGGTAAAACCACTAAATGAAACTTTCATTGGTGCTTATTGTATATCGTTCAGATAGTTCTATAGCTCAAGAGGCTTCTAAATTTTGTGAAGAAGTCCTAAAAGCAAAAAATATACAATCAAAAAGATTTGAAAGTGATTTTCATAAAGATGAAATTGAAAAATATTTTTGTAATCTCAAATTACAGCCGAATATTGGCATAGTTCTTGGTGGAGATGGAACCTTCCTGAAATGTGCAAATGCATTAGCTGATTATGATATTCCTTTATTGAGTATTAATATTGGAGGTAATTTGGGGTTTCTTACTCAAGAGAAAGAATTTTTATTTGACAAATCTTTTATTAAAATCCTTGAAAACGAACAATATTTAATTGACTTTCGTAATAGATTAAATTGCAATGTTTGTATTGAGAGGACAAGTTCTGAGAAAAAAATAATAAAAAGCTATAACGCCTTAAATGATTTTTATTTTAAATCCGTTGAAGAAGATATTTCTCCGACCAACCAAATACAAATTGAAATAGATAATGAGAAGGTAAATGAATATAAGGGTGATGGATTGATTGTAGCTACAACTACGGGTTCAACAGCCTACTCAATGGCTGCAGGAGGTCCAATAGTACATCCAAGTATAGATGGAATGATTATTAACCCTATATGCCCAATGAGTTTGGCTAGTAGACCAATCATCATACCTAATACAAGTACGGTAATCATTAAGCCAGTAAAAAAAAGTAAAGGGGAAATTAAATTATGGACTGACGGTTCAAAATGTATGACCATTAAGGAAAATTATTATTGTGAGATCAAGAAAGGTAAATCACCCTGCAAAATAATAAAGTTTAAAAAAAGCACAAGTTACTATAATACCTTAATAAAAAAACTAGATTGGAAAGGCGATTTGTCTCCAAATAAT
>CACMXO010000021.1 GCA_902617605.1 uncultured Prochlorococcus sp.
TATTAGTCGTAAAAAAAGGGAATAGGTTATCAATATTACCAGTCAGAAATGACATTGCAAAAATACTACTAGAAAAAATATAAAAATTTTTAATCCTCAAAATTCATTGAAAACATATTGCCAATATAGAGTCTCGTTAAATCCCTATTTTGAAATCCTTTTTGCATCAAAAAACCCGCAATAGCTGCTTGTAGTATCCTGTATTGATCCCAGTTAGGATGCTCCTCAACGAATTCTTTCATAGCCTTTTGAAGATTTTCTTGAAGTTCACATTTGAAACTTATTACTTCATCCTTATCATTATGATTTAGTACTTTTGAATTTTCTTCGTAATTTAACTCTTGCATATTGAAAAAGTTTTATTGGGATTTAAATCTACAAGATGTAGTTTTCTCCAAAATAAATAAATCGTCAACAAGCATTATTAATAAACAGTCTCAGGTTATAGAATTATGAGAATTCAGTCATTTAAAGGGGAGTAATGGAAATCAATTTTTATAAAATTAAATCTTACTTAAATATAAAGATTTATTTAAAATCAGAAGTTTTCCACATACTGTAGATCTTGAGATATTTTTTTAAAAAATACTGTGGAAAAGTTGTGAAAAAATTTTTTCGGGAGGGGGAATTATTTTCTAAAATTTCCAATTTTATTTATCTTTTAATCCATTGATTCCCACATGTTTTTTATTTCATAAAATAAACTTTGCGCGATTGGTATCGGCCAATACATTTCGAAGGATCTAGTTTGGTCTTGGCTTTCAAAAACAAACCTTAAACTCCATTTATTTTTTTTCCCTTCTAACTCAACATACCAAGGAAGCTGTTCTAATTCTAAAGTAATAGATTCTTCATCCATTAGTTGGTCTTTGATAACTAATAATTGTTCATTAATTCTTAAGAGTAGAAGGCAAAGTGAATTAAATTCACTTTTTTGTAACTCAATTGACCAATTATCAACACCAATCAAAAAGCAAAATTTGCCTTTTTTAAAATCTCTAAGTAATCTCCATCCTTTTTGGTCTTTTACCAAAATTAGCCTGGGAGTAAATCTGGTTGATCTTGTTCATCGCTTAGTTCAATAATTGACCTTTGAACGGGTTTAATAGTTGACTCCTCTAATAAGCCATCAAAATCGTCAAAACGTCTTTGTTTTGCTCTAAAAGCAATTTTTACTGTAGTTAAATATCTATTAGTTGATTTTCTTATCAAGCTCTCACCTCTCTTTGCAAGATCATTAGCGTCGATTCCTGCATTATTAGATATGTTCATTAAAAAAGATTTTTTACTATAAAATGTATTCTACAGTTTATTCGACCTTTTCAAAACATAAATCACAAAAAGAAATTAATTGATTTAAATAATTTCATATGGAAGAAATTTTATCTGGAACACTTGCTATTGATTTAGGAAACACCAATACTGTTGTAGCTTTTCAAGACCAAAAAGATATAAATTCTATGTTAGTTGAAATACCGAATATCACATCATCTCCAGGAGTTATTCCTACAGCAGTTTGGTTCGAGGAAGCTTCTAAGATTCCTAAAATTGGTATTAGCGCTCTAAAGATGAGGGATAACTCAAATTCTGATTTATTTTTTCATTCGAACTTTAAAAGATTAATTGGAAATTCTATTGAAAAAATTAACCAGAAAAACATTTTAACCCCTAATGAATGTGGCGAAAAATTTTTTCAAATTTTGTGGGCAAACATTCCGCACAAGTATAAGATCACAAGACTTGTTTTAACCGCTCCAATAGATACATATAAAGGGTACAGAGAATGGTTAGTTAACCTTTGCGAGGAAATATCTGTAGAAGAAATAGCCCTTGTTGATGAGCCTACAGCGGCAAGTTTAGGAATAAATATACCATTAGGTTCAAAAATTATGACATTAGATATTGGAGGAAGTACAGTCGATATGAATATAGTCAAAATAGAGGGAGGAGAAGGAAAATCTGGCCCAATAGCTGAACTATTAAAATTTAAAGGTAATGATGTAAGCTCAATTTCAAAACAAAAAATAAGGTGTGCTGAAATAATTGGAAAAACAGGCTCAAAAATTGGTGGAAAAGATATTGATCAATGGATAGTTGATTATTTTATTCCAGGTAATAATTATTTTAATAATCTTTCAAAGGCAGAAAAAATAAAATGCAAACTCAGCTCATCTTTGATCAAATATGAAAATAAATATCCAATTAAATTCTTTACTGAACAAGATAAAGAAAATGAATTTTACCTAAGTAAAGAAATATTTGAGGAAATACTCATTGCCAATAATTTTCTTAATCACCTTAACTCTTTACTAAAAGATTTATTAAATCAAGCAAGAGGTAAATTTTGCACAGTTGAAGACTTAAATGCGATTGTTTTGGTTGGTGGAGGGACTCAGATACCATTGATTAAAGAATGGATAACAAAAAAAATTCCAAAAATTCAAATAAAGTCGCCACCACCAATTGAATCAGTAGCTTTGGGAGCTTTAGCAATGACCCCAGGAGTAAAAATTAGAGACATATTAAACAAAGGATTATCTATTAGATTATTTAATAAAAGAGAGCAAAAACACTTTTGGCATCCTATTTTTTGCAAAGGTCAAACATGGCCAACCGAAACACCCTTTAAACTGATCCTTCAAGCCAGTAGAAAGAATCAAAAAATATACGAAATAATAATTGGAGAAACACAAAAAGAAAGAGCATATGATGTTATTTTTGAAAATGGATTACCAAAGTTATCAGAGATTCAAAATGAAGAAGAGACTATAAAATGGGACAAAAAACCACTCAAAATAGTAGTGAAAAATAAATCTAATATTGGAGAAGACACCTTAAAACTTTTTTTTAAAATTACGAAAAATGCTGATCTATTAGTTAAGTGTTTTGATCTTAAAGATGAATTTTTTGGAGAATATAATTTAGGAAATATCTTCTGAAAGATAGCTATTCAAGGAAAACTCCCTCTTCATTATCAACATTATTTAAGCGTAAACTAATACTTTCAATTTTACTAGTTGGCACTTTTTTTCCGCAAAAATCTGGTTGAATTGGTAATTCCCTATGACCTCTATCAACCATTACTAATAACATCACTCTTTGAGGTCTGCCCCATGAATATAAAGCATCCATTGCAGCTCTAATTGTTCTACCTGTGTAAATTACATCATCAATTAAAAGAATTTCTTTTTTCTCAATAGGAGTTGGTATATCTGCAGCTTGTATTAGGCGAGTTCCCACTCTATTTTGATCATCTCTATAAAAAGTTGGATCAATTATTCCTTTTCTAACTCTTAAACCTGTTCTAGAGAATAATTCCTTCTCTAGTACTTCGGTAAGTTCAACTCCTCTAGTTGGGATACCAACCAATAGAAGGTTATCCAGTTTTTTAACTTTTTCGATAATTTCGCAAGTTAAACGCGAAATAGTTTTTCTAAGCTCAACTTCAGTAAGTATTACGATCTTTTTTGTCTTCTTGGACATGATTAAGCAAGAAATAAAATTAATCTAATATTTTCATAAATTAGCAAAAGCTAACTATGTTAAATATAGATTGTTAAAGAGTAAGGTTTGAAGCTAAATTTAAGGTTGGATCAGTTAAAAATGAATTTGATCTAAATATGTCAAAGATTAGCAGCAAAAATATTAAAAGATTGAGTGTTCCTCAGAGCCCTGTAGTTCTTGCAATATTAGATGGATGGGGATATCGAAAAGAAAAATCAGATAATGCTATAAAAAGTGCCAGCACACCCATCATGGACTCGTTGTGGCATGCTTACCCACACACGCTAATAAATGCTAGTGGATCTGATGTAGGTCTCCCAGATGGTCAAATGGGCAATTCAGAGGTCGGTCACCTAACCATTGGTTCGGGAAGAATAATACAACAAGAACTTGTGAGGATTTCAAATATTGTAAAAAATAATCAATTAGGGTTGGTAAATGAGTTAAAAGAGATGGCTGATTCATTAAAGAAAAATAATTCTACTTTACACATCACGGGATTATGTTCCGATGGAGGGGTTCATAGTCATATAGATCATTTATTAGGTTTAATAAAATGGGCATCCGATAATAAAATTAAAAATGTGGCAATCCATATTATTACTGATGGAAGAGATACTCCTGCAAAAAGTGCATCTAAATATTTAAATCAAATAGAATCTTGTATAAAAAAATTTAACGTAGGCGAAATAGCTTCCATATGCGGAAGGTATTGGGTAATGGATAGAAATCTTTTATGGGATAGAACAGAAAAAGCATATTCTAATTTGACTGATCCGGATATTCAAATAACAAATATTTCGCCCCAGGATTACATAGAAAAAAGTTATTCCAAAAACATAACCGATGAATTTATAGAGCCCATACGAATGTCTGAAAACTATCTTAAAGATGGAGATAGCTTGATTTGCTTTAACTTTCGTCCAGATAGAGCAAGACAAATAGTCAAATCTCTCTCTGTCAAAGAATTCTCAGACTTTGAAAGAAAAAATTATCCAAATCTAGATTTGGTCACTTTTACTCAATATGATCCAAACTTTCCAGTAAAAGTTGCATTTCCTCCTGAGTCACTCAACAACTTTATAGGCCAAATAGTGTCAGAAAACGGACTTAAACAATACAGAACCGCAGAAACTGAAAAATATCCTCACGTAACATACTTTTTCAATGGAGGAGTTGAAATTCCTTTACCTGGAGAAGAGAGATATTTGATTCCATCTCCAAGAGTCGCAACTTATGATATGGAACCAGAAATGTCTGCGGAGGAATTAACTATTAGTTGCTCTAAAGCTATTAAAAGTGGAAATTATGCTTTTGTTGTAATCAATTTTGCCAATCCTGATATGGTTGGTCATACAGGCAACATGGATGCAACAATTAAAGCTATAGAAAAAGTAGATAAATGTGTAGGTCAAATAGTTAATGCTACTGGAGAAATGGGCGGAAGCATTGTTATTACTGCCGATCATGGAAACGCAGAAGTAATGAAAGGATCTGAAGGAGAACCATGGACAGCACATACAATAAATAAAGTTCCGCTAATTTTGATTGAAGGTGAAAAAAGAAAAATACCAAATATGGGAAATGAAATTAATTTAAGAGAAAACGCGGGATTAGCAGATATTGCTCCCACTTTATTGCAATTATTAAATCTCCCAATACCAAGAGAAATGACAGGCAAATCTCTTATTCAAGAAATTGAATTAAAAGGTTATAATAAGGTGGTTCAACACGTTTAAGGTTAATAAAAGTTTTTAAGCTATGAATCAAATTATCAGTTGGATTTGGGCATTTTCTGGAATTCTTCTCATTCTCTTAGTTTTACTTCATAGTCCCAAAGGTGATGGAATGGGAGGGATAGCCGCCAGTGGAAGCTCCATGTTCAACAGCGCAGGTAGTGCAGAAGCTTCTCTAAACAAAATAACTTGGACTTTTTTAGTAATATTTTTGTTTCTTGCAATTATTCTTAGCGCTGGTTGGATTTCATAAAGTTGAAAAAAAAAAGGACCATTTTAAATGATCCCCTTCTGAAAATAAATTAAAAACTAATATTTATTTAGTAATCGAAGTCGCCGCCCATACCAGGAGCACCAGCTGGAGCAGCTGAATCTTTTTTCTCAGGTAAATCTGCAACTATGCATTCAGTGGTTAGAACCATTCCTGCTATTGAAGCTGCATTTTGTAATCCTGAACGTGTAACTTTTGCAGGATCAACTATACCAGCAGAAGACATATCTACATACTCTCCAGTAGCAGCATTGAATCCATCATTAAATGGTTTAGTTTTTACATTTTCAGCGATCACAGCTCCATTAGAACCTGCATTCTCAGCAATTCTCATAAGAGGAGCAGTAAGTGAAGCTTCAACAATGTTAGCTCCAATTAATTCCTCTCCTTCTAAATTTTTATCAGCCCATTCTTTTAGAATAGGAGATAAATGGGCAAGAGTTGTTCCTCCTCCAGGTACAATTCCTTCTTCAACAGCTGCTTTTGTTGCATTAATAGCATCCTCAAGACGAAGCTTTTTATCCTTCATCTCAGTTTCAGTAGCAGCCCCAACCTTAATCACTGCTACACCTCCAGCTAATTTAGCCAGACGTTCTTGGAGCTTTTCTTTATCATATGAGGAATCTGTTTCATCCATTTGCTTCTTAATTTGATCACATCTAGCTTTAACTGCTTCCTCATTTCCTTCAGCTACAATAGTTGTAGTTTCTTTATTGATAGTTATTCTTCTACCAGTTCCAAGCATATCTAAAGTAGCATTCTCTAGTTTCAAGCCGGCATCTTCAGTAATAAGTTGTCCATTAGTTAAAACGGCCATATCTTCAAGCATTGCTTTTCTTCTATCGCCGAATCCAGGAGCTTTTACTGCAGCAACATTTAACACGCCTCGTAATCTATTAACAACAAGAGTTGCTAAAGCCTCTTTTTCAATATCTTCCGCAATTATGACTAGTGGTTTACCAGTTTTAGCAATTTGTTCCAAAACGGGAACTAAATCTTGCACTAAGGCAATTTTTTTATCAGTCAGAAGAATATATGGTTCATCTAAAACAGCCTCCATTCTCTCTGTATCTGTTGCGAAGTAAGGTGAGATATAGCCTTTATCAAAGCGCATCCCTTCAGTAACTTCTAATTCGGTAGTCATAGATTTTCCTTCTTCTAAGGAAATAACACCTTCTTTACCAACTTTATCCATAGCATTGGCAATCATTTGACCGACTTCTTCATCATTTCCAGCTGCAATAGTTCCACATTGAGCTATGGCGTTGCTATCGCTAATAGGTTTGGAATTCTCTTGGATTTTACCAACTAGAAATTCAGTAGCTTTATCAATTCCTTTTTTTAAGGTAATTGCGTTAGCTCCTGCAGCAACGTTTCTCAACCCTGCTTTAACCATTGCATGAGCTAAAACAGTAGCTGTTGTGGTACCGTCACCAGCTGCATCATTAGTTTTTGAAGCAGCTTGTCTGATTAAAGCAACCCCTGTGTTTTCGATGTGGTCCTCTAATTCGATTTCTTTAGCGATCGTGACACCATCATTGATAATTTGAGGAGCACCAAATTTTTTCTCTAGTACAACATTTCTTCCTTTGGGTCCAAGCGTTACAGCCACAGACTCAGCAAGGATATCAATCCCTCTCTCGAGCGCTCTACGAGCTTGCTCATTGTAAATAATTCTTTTAGCCATGTTTAGGCAGTGATTTAGTAATAAGTTTTAATAATTTTTGAAACAAATATTTTAGCTTACTACAGCTAAAATATCTTTTTCTGAGAGCAAGACATATTCATCTCCCCCCAATTTAATGTCTGTGCCAGCATATTTGCTGTACAAAACTTTATCGCCAATACTCACTTCTGGAGTTTGTCGAGAACCATCTTCATTAAGTTTGCCAGGGCCCACCTGAGCAACTTCTCCAACCTGTGGTTTTTCTTTAGCTGAATCAGGCAAAAGAATGCCCCCAGCAGTTTTTTCCTCAGATTCGGAAACTTTAATAAATATTCTATCTCCCAGTGGTTTTACTGTAGAGACTGTAAGTGAAACAGCTGCCATAGATTAATGGAGGATCATGATTGAGACGCTTTGCGTCATAAAAATAGAAGGAGAAATTCTCCATCCGTATCATCAACAACATAATCTGCAAAGCGGTAATTAAACCATACTTAAACTGTGCGGGTGGCCGAACCCATTTAACGAATCTACCCATTAGGTGGTAGTATTTTCGGATTATGAGCTGTTTAAATCAGCTATTCATCACCAATCTATAAAAAATGGTAGCAACTCCATCAACTTCTTCACAAACAAAGGGCGTAGTACGTCAGGTAATTGGTCCAGTTCTAGACGTAGAATTTCCAGCTGGGAAATTACCCAAAATATTAAATGCATTAAGGATTGAATCTAAAAATCCAGCTGGACAAGACATAGCTCTCACTGCAGAAGTCCAACAGCTCCTAGGTGATCATAGAGTTAGAGCAGTGGCAATGAGTGGCACAGACGGCCTTGTAAGGGGCATGGAGGCCGTCGATACAGGAGCGCCAATATCAGTACCAGTAGGAGAAGCAACTTTAGGAAGAATATTTAATGTTTTAGGAGAACCAGTAGACGAACAAGGTCCAGTAAATACTAAAGAAACTGCTCCAATTCATAGAGCTGCGCCAAAGTTAACTGACCTAGAAACTAAGCCAAAAGTTTTTGAAACTGGTATTAAAGTTATCGACCTTTTGGCTCCTTACAGGCAAGGTGGAAAAGTTGGATTATTCGGAGGTGCTGGTGTTGGGAAGACAGTTCTTATCCAAGAATTAATTAATAACATCGCAAAGGAGCATGGTGGAGTTTCTGTTTTTGGCGGTGTAGGAGAAAGAACTAGAGAAGGGAACGATTTATATGAAGAATTTAAAGAATCTGGAGTTATCAATGCAGATGATTTAACTCAATCAAAAGTTGCCTTGTGTTTTGGACAGATGAATGAGCCACCTGGTGCAAGAATGAGAGTAGGCTTATCAGCACTTACAATGGCCGAACATTTTAGAGATGTAAATAAACAAGACGTCTTACTTTTTGTTGATAACATTTTTAGATTCGTTCAAGCTGGTTCTGAAGTATCTGCCTTACTTGGAAGAATGCCTTCAGCTGTAGGATACCAACCAACTCTGGGAACTGATGTTGGTGAATTGCAAGAAAGAATTACCTCTACATTAGAAGGTTCAATAACATCTATCCAGGCTGTTTACGTACCTGCTGATGACTTAACAGACCCTGCCCCAGCTACAACCTTTGCCCATTTAGATGCTACTACCGTTCTTGCTAGAGCTCTTGCAGCAAAGGGGATTTATCCAGCAGTTGATCCATTAGACTCAACAAGCACTATGCTACAACCATCAGTTGTCGGCGATGAGCATTACAAAACAGCCAGAGCTGTCCAATCAACTTTACAAAGATACAAAGAACTTCAAGATATTATTGCAATTCTTGGTTTAGATGAGCTTTCCGAAGAAGATAGATTAACAGTAGATAGGGCTAGAAAAATTGAAAAATTCCTTTCACAACCTTTCTTTGTAGCAGAAATTTTTACAGGAATGTCTGGTAAATACGTAAAATTAGAAGATACTATTGCTGGCTTCAATATGATTTTGTCAGGTGAGTTGGATGATTTACCAGAACAGGCATTTTACCTGGTTGGTAATATTGATGAGGTTAAAGCAAAGGCTGAAAAAATAAAATCAGAAAAATAAATATCTGAATATATATTTAACTTTCAATAATTTTAAATTAATGGCAATTTCTCTAAAAGTTTTAGCTCCTAACAAAAATGTTTATCAAGGCGAAGCTGAAGAAGTAATTCTTCCTAGTACTACTGGTCAAATTGGTGTACTACCAGGACATATCTCATTAGTCACTGCTATAGATATTGGCGTTTTAAGGCTAAGAATGAATTCCCAA
Organism: uncultured Prochlorococcus sp.; assembly: GCA_902617605.1. Taxonomy (GTDB): domain Bacteria; phylum Cyanobacteriota; class Cyanobacteriia; order PCC-6307; family Cyanobiaceae; genus Prochlorococcus_A. The sequence continues at coordinate 9,449 of CACMXO010000021.1, forward strand.
TGGAAATCAATAGCTCTAATGGGAGGCTTCGCTGAAATTGAATCAGATGAAGTTATAGTTTTAGTAAATAATGCTGAAATCGGTTCTGAGATTAATGTTCAAAATGCTGAACAAGATCTAAAAGAAGCAAAATTAGCAATTAGTAAATTTTCTGAAAATGAAAAAAATCCAGAGAAAATTAAAGCTTTAAAAGAGGTATCTAAGGCTGAGGCTAGGATTCAAGCTGCAAAGAACTAATTTTAAGCGGTCCCACAAAAAGTTACTTCGGGGAACTTTAATTTGGCTTCTTCTAATTTTTTTGTTTTACCTTCTTCTTGCCAATAATTTATTACTTCTGTAGCTTTATTCAATATTTCTACTCTTTCGTTATCTGTAATCCAACCCTTATTCTCTAGTTCGCTTTTTAATTTTTCCCAAGCATCATCTCTTGGCCAAAAATAATAAGCCGTAAGAGGACTTGGTCCTCCACCTACTATTTGATCGACTGCTAAAGCAACATTATCAGGTAACCACAAAACTTTAATTATGAACCTTCCTTCGTCAGGCTTAGGAGTATAACCCGTAGGTACTCCATCTTCATCAATTGTTGCAGCAGCTAATACAGCTGTGGCACCCATCATTCCTGAATTAGGAGAAGAATTTTTAGACTTAGGGACATCACTGTTTTTTTCCTTTTTTTCTGTTGAATTTTGATTTAACTTATCTGATGAAGTCATTCATTTATTTATGTTTAATAAATAATTTATCAGTTTATGGTCACATTTTGATTGATTTATTCAAAATTTCTTGATTTTAGTTATTGATAATCTCTAAACAGGATTTTATCTATCATGAGATACTTCATAAAAGTCATAAATAGTGGCTTCCAATGAATCCCAAAGATCTTTAGGGATATCGTTTTCTTCTGCGAACATGCCAAGCTGACTAGCTAAGCCTCTCGCTTGAGAGAGTTTTGAATCATATGAATCGGACTTATTCATTTTTGAGCTTTAAACTTAATAAAAAATAAATCTAATAACTTAATAAGTCAAATTTCAAAATTCCAAATCAGAAATTTCTTTTAGTGCAGCAATACTTAAAACTTCTGGGTTTGTATCTTTGACCAGGACATCGTCTTCTATTCTTATCCCTATGCCTTTCCATTTCTCATCTATAGGGGGTTGCCCCTCAGGGACTGGGATTCTATCACTTATGTAGATCCCAGGTTCTACCGTAAGAATCATTCCATTCTGTAATGGCACTTCATAGTCCCCCATTCTGTATGCTCCAACATCATGAACATCTAAGCCGAGCCAATGTCCAGTTCTGTGCATGTAAAGATGTTTATAAGATTGATTCTCAATTATCTCTTCAGTACTACCTGACAATAAACCAATTTCTTTTAATCCTTCTATGAGAATTGTTAAAGCAACATTATGAACATGACTAGAGTTCGATCCCTTTACAGCACTTTTAATTGCATTTTTCTGGGCACTCAATACAATTTCATAGATAACTTTTTGCTCATTAGAAAATTTACCACCAATTGGAATAGTTCTTGTTATGTCTCCATTGTAATAATCAATTAGTGAGCAGCCAGCATCCACCAACAATAAATCTTCCTTCTTCAAGGGTGAGTTGTTTGAAGTGTAATGCAAAATACAGGCATTATCTCCTGATGCAACAATAGAGTTATAAGCTGGTCCTCTCGCTCCTTTTTCCAGGAAAAACCCCTCTAGAAGACCCTGTATTTGTCTTTCATTTTTCTTTGATGAAATAGATTCTCTAACTAATTCATGACCTTCGGCTGATATTTGTATAGCCTCTCTCATTCTCTTAATTTCAAATTCACTTTTAATTAATCTCATCTCATTTAAATAGATTTCTGGAGATTTTATAGAATTTCCACCAATGCCTGATCTTGAGCGATTTTCAAGTTGTTGTGAAAAAATTTCCAGTATTATTTTCTCAACTGATGGATGCTTACCAATAGAAAAAACAAGTTCATCAGAACCATTTATATAGGCTGGGAGTAAATCTCTTAAATCGTTTATTGAGTGAGCCTTATCAGCATTAAACTCTTTTTCAGCGCCCTCTAAACCCCATCTAAAGCCATGCCAGACTTCGCTTATAACATCTTTAGGAGCAACAAACATAATAAATCTCTCACCCTTTGGCTTGTGTGATAAGAAAAGAGCGATTGCATCTGGCTCATCAAAACCGGTTAAATACCAAAAATTACTATCTTGTCTAAACGGATATTCACAATCAGCATGATGCTTTACGAGATTAGCACCGGGGATAATAGCAGCTTTTCCATTTAATTTATTGAGGAAAATTTCTCTTCTTTCTTCAAAAACTTTATTTTCAGGTTTAAACATAGATTGTGTATTGGCGTGTTTTAAAAAAAAATGGAAGAATGAATTAATACAGATTTAGTACCTAATCTATTTTAATGGAACCAAGTGTTTACGGTTTAGTTGTTCTAATATTTATTATTTTAATTGGGTCAGCATGTTGTTCGGGAGTAGAAGCTGCTTTTTTAGCTGTAAATTCAATTCGAATTCTAGAGATAGCCTCTAAGCAAAAACCAAAAAGTTCTGCAAATCAACTTCTAAAACTCAGAAAACATCTTGGCCGGACACTGACTGTAATTACTATTACTAATAATGGATTTAATATAATTGGCAGTCTTATTTTAGGAGTATACGGAGCATTGGTAATTAATAGCAGTTTTGGTTTAACCCTTTTTTCAGTAGCTTTTTACATACTTGTTGTTTTAGTAGGAGAGGTACTACCAAAAGCTCTAGGCACAAGATTTTCAGTTCAAATAGCACTATTATCTGTTCCTATCTTGCGAATATTAAATACTTTAATGAGACCATTCATAATATTAATTGAACAGATATTTCCTGTTATTACAGCAGAAAACGAAATTTCAACTGATGAAGAAGAAATTAGACAGATGGCAAAAATTGGAAGTCAGAAAGGTTTGATAGAGGCTGATGAGGCAGCAATGATATTTAAGGTTTTTCAATTAAATGACTTAAAAGCAAAAGACTTAATGACCCCTAGGGTATCGGCACCTTGTCTTGATGGGTCATCAAATCTTGATGAAATTTCAAAACTCATTATGTCTGACAGCTCTCCATGGTGGGTTATTTTGGGAGATAAAGTTGACAAAATACAAGGGGTAGTAAAGCGTGAGAAAATGTTGGCAGAGTTAATTAATGGGGAAAATAAAAAATTATTATCAGAAATTTGCGAACCTGTGGACTACATTCCCGAAATGATTAAAGCAGATCAATTATTAACTAAATTTGACAAGAATCATAAAGGAGTGAAAGTAGTAGTAGATGAATTCGGGGGATTCGTGGGAATTATTGGTGCAGAAGCTGTGTTATCTGTATTAGCCGGTTGGTGGAAAAATAAATCATGAAACATTTAAAAATTAAAGAAAATTATTTACTGTTAAAAAAATGGTGGGAGACTGTTGATCTTACCAATTATGAAAAAAGTTTTCTTAATAGAGAAATAATTTCTTTTAATCAACAACTTTTAAGACTCAAAGAAAAAAAATTAAGAATTGGCGCATATGGTAAATCAGGTGTAGGCAAATCTTCTGTTTTAAATTCTTTATTAAAAAAAGACATATTCAGAACAGATATTATTAATGGGACCACAAAAGAAATACAATCGGAAACGTGGACTCTTAAAGATCAAACACTCAATAGTTTAGAGCTGCTAGATTCTCCAGGATTTGATTTCTGCAATATTAAATTTTCAGATAAAGTTTACTCTTACATAAATCATTCAGATCTTATTCTTTTTATAGTTTCGGGAGATTTAAATAGAAATGAGTTAAACGAAATCAGCTCTTTTATAAAAGATGGAAAAAAAATTATTTTAATTTTAAACAAAATCGATCTATTTAATAAAAATGAATTAAAAGAAATAATTGAAAATATTAAGTTTAAGCTTCCAAAAGATTTAAATATTCCCATAATTATTAATAATGAAAACAATCTTAAAAATTACGTAGCACAATTAATTAATCAATATGGTGAGATAATATTAACACTGAATTCTATTCAATTAGCTGACAAATTGTTTCTGAAAATAAAAGAGCAAAGATTAAAAAGGAGGCAGAAATTAGCTCAATCAACTATTGGTAAATTTTCAACTATAAAGGCATCCGCAGTAGCTCTTAATCCTTTTATTTTATTTGATGTTGCTGGTAGTTTTGCACTAGATACTGCATTGATTAACGAATTAAGTAAGATTTACGGATTAAAGTTGAAAAGTGAATCTACAAGAAGAATATTTAAAAATATGTCCATTAATAATTTATGTTTGGGAATAACTCAAGTCGGCGTTAATTCCTCTTTCAACCTTATTAAGAAACTAATTCTTTTAACAGCACCTTTTACTAACGGGCTTTCATTATTACCTTATGGACCCATAGCAATTATTCAAGCAGCAATCGCAATTTACTCTACGAAAATTCTAGGAAAATTAGCAGCAAAAGAGATATTAATAAGAAGCAAAGCTTCTTTTATAGAGCCTGCTATTTTGATCCAAAATATGAATTTTAATGACCCAGAGATTTTTCACTACATAAATATTTATTTTTCAAATAGAAATTTAAATAATAATTTTGTTAGTTTCCTACCTTAAAACTTAAAATGGGAAAAAGCATTGCTTTATTTGGTACGAGTGCTGATCCACCTACAATTGGTCACAAAAAAATTCTTGAAGAATTATCCAAAACTTATGCTTTTACCATTAGCTATGTAAGCAACAACCCCAAAAAAAAGCACATAGAGGAT
>CACMXO010000022.1 GCA_902617605.1 uncultured Prochlorococcus sp.
GTTTTAGACCCAGGTGATCATAAAGAACTCAAATATAAGCAATTACTCACTGAGGATGAGTGGCTGGAAATTGAAGATGAAATTTATGCTGAAGATTCAACTATTGAAAATGAACCTTTTGTTGGAATTGGTGCTGAGGCACTGAAGCAATTACTTGAGGACCTTGATTTGAATCAGGTTGCTGAAGAGCTTAGAGAAGAAATTACTAATAGCAAAGGGCAAAAGAGGGCAAAACTCATAAAAAGGATAAGAGTTATTGATAATTTTATTGCAACTAATGCAAAACCAGAATGGATGGTTTTAGATGCAATTCCAGTAATCCCTCCTGATCTAAGACCTATGGTTCAGCTTGATGGAGGAAGATTTGCAACTTCAGATTTAAACGATCTATATAGAAGAGTTATAAATAGAAATAATAGACTAGCTAGGCTTCAAGAAATTTTAGCTCCTGAAATTATCGTAAGAAATGAAAAAAGAATGCTTCAGGAGGCTGTTGATGCCCTCATAGATAATGGAAGGAGAGGAAGGACTGTTGTTGGAGCTAATAATAGGGCTCTAAAGTCCCTAAGTGACATAATTGAGGGAAAACAAGGAAGATTTAGACAGAATCTTCTTGGAAAGCGTGTTGATTATTCAGGAAGATCTGTAATAGTTGTGGGTCCTAAATTAAAAATGCATCAGTGTGGTCTCCCAAAAGAAATGGCAATAGAGCTTTTTCAACCCTTTGTAATTCATAGATTAATACGACAAAATATAGTGAATAATATTAAAGCTGCAAAAAAATTAATACAAAAAGCCGATGACGAAGTTATGCAGGTACTTCAGGAAGTTATTGAAGGCCATCCAATTCTCTTAAATAGAGCTCCTACTCTGCATCGTTTAGGAATTCAAGCTTTTGAACCGAAATTAGTTGGTGGCAGAGCAATACAACTTCATCCTTTAGTTTGCCCTGCATTCAATGCTGACTTTGATGGAGATCAAATGGCAGTTCATGTTCCCTTAGCTTTAGAGGCACAAACTGAAGCACGCATGCTTATGTTGGCCAGCAATAATATTCTTTCTCCTGCTACTGGGGAACCAATAGTCACTCCATCACAAGATATGGTTTTGGGATCTTATTATTTGACGGCTTTACAACCAAATTATCAAAAACCAGAATTCGGAGATAATAAGACTACTTTTGCTTCATTAGAAGATGTCATCTTTGCTTTTGAAGATAAAAGACTCAGTCTACATGAATGGGTTTGGGTTAGATTTAACGGTGAAGTGGAAGATGAAGATGAAATGCGTAGCCCACAAAAAACTCAAGAGCTAGAAGATGGCTCAAGATTAGAGATCTGGAATTTAAGAAGGGACAGATTTGACTCTGATAATAATTTAATAAGTAGATTTGTTCTTACAACTGTTGGGAGAGTAGTTATGAACTATACGATCATAGATTCTGTATCTAAAACGTAATCTTTTAAAACTATTTCTTATTTATTTAAAAATCATGACATCATCTAAACCTAAAAAAACATCCAGAGTACGTAAAACTACTAAAAACTCAAAAAAGAACAATCCAGTTACAATGCCTTCTCTCGCTAAAACGCCCCCATCATTTAAGAATAAGGTAGTTGATAAGAAAGCCTTAAAAAATTTAGTCTCTTGGGCTTATAAAACTCATGGAACTGCTATAACTGCTGCCATGGCAGATAATCTAAAGGACTTAGGATTTAAATATGCTACCCAAGCTGCTGTCTCTATCTCTGTAGATGACTTGAAAGTTCCTGAAGCCAAACAAGATTTAATAGGGCAAGCTGAAGAGCAAATATCTGCTACAGAAGAATGTTATAGACTTGGTGAAATTACGGAAGTTGAAAGGCACACAAAAGTTATTGATACCTGGACTGAAACTAATGAAAGATTGGTAGATGCTGTCAAGAATAATTTCAATCAAAATGACCCTCTAAATTCCGTTTGGATGATGGCTAACTCAGGAGCGAGGGGAAATATGTCTCAGGTAAGACAACTTGTTGGTATGAGGGGATTGATGGCTAATCCTCAAGGAGAGATCATTGACCTTCCAATAAGAACCAATTTTAGAGAGGGACTCACTGTTACTGAATATGTAATTTCTTCTTACGGAGCAAGGAAAGGTTTGGTGGATACTGCCTTAAGAACTGCTGATTCTGGTTACTTGACTCGAAGATTAGTTGATGTCGCTCAAGATGTAATTGTTAGAGAAGAAGATTGTGGAACAGAACGATCAATAGTAGTTGAAGCTGAAGATGGAAAATTTGGAGCAAGACTTCTTGGTAGGCTTACCGCTGAGGATATTTTAGATTCTGAAGAAAACCTTGTCGTTCCTCAAAATACTGCAATAGATCCCGCATTATCAGGAGAAATTGAGAAAGCTTCTATTAATAAAGTAAAAATAAGATCCCCATTAACATGTGAAGCAAATAGATCGGTTTGTAGGAGGTGTTACGGATGGGCATTGGCTCATAATCATTTGGTCGATTTAGGTGAAGCAGTTGGAATTATTGCTGCTCAATCTATTGGCGAACCAGGAACTCAATTGACAATGAGAACTTTCCATACTGGAGGTGTATCAACTGCTGAAAGTGGAGTAGTAAGATCAAAAATTTCTGGTAGAGTTGAATTTAGTTCAAAAGCAAAGATTAGAGGTTATAGGACTCCGCACGGGGTAGAAGCTAAACAAGCGGAAGTTGATTTCATACTAAAGATTGTTCCTAAAGGGAATAATTCAGGTAAAGTCCAAAAAATTGAAGTTTCTAGCGGATCGCTTTTATTTGTAGATGATGGTGAAGAAATTAATTCTGATATAACTGTTGCTCAGATTACTGCTGGAGCTGTGAAAAAGAGTGTTGAAAAAGCAACTAAAGATGTTATCTGTGATTTGGCCGGCCAAGTTAGATACGACAAGGTTATTCAGCCAAAGGAGGTAACAGATAGGCAGGGTAACATCACCTTAAAAGCTCAAAGATTAGGTAGATTGTGGGTTTTAGCTGGAGATGTTTATAACTTGCCACCTAATACTAGACCGGTAATCTCATCTGGAAAATCTGTAGATGAAGGAACTGTTTTGGCAGAAGCAAGTCAATCGAGTGAGTTTGGAGGACAAGTTCGATTAAGAGAATCAATAGGAGATTCAAGAGAAGTTCAGATTGTTACTACTTCAATGTCTTTATCTAATTTTAAATTAATTGAAGAATCTACTCACTCAGGTCAAATACATAATTTGGAATCCGCTGATGGTATATCTTATCGTTTAAATATTGCCCCTGGAAGTAAAATTAGTAGTGGTGAGGTAATAGCAGATTTAACAGATGAGAGGTTCCGAACAAAAACTGGAGGTCTGGTAAAATATGCACCGGGATTGAGTGTTAAAAAAGCGAGGTCATCTAAAAATGGTTTTGAAGTAAATCAAGGGGGAACATTGCTTTGGATACCTCAAGAGACACATGAAATCAATAAGGACATATCTCTTCTAATGATTGAAGATATGAAATGGATTGAGGCTGGAACTGAAGTTGTAAAAGATATTTTTAGCCAAACATCAGGAATTGTTACTGTTACCCAAAAAAATGATATTCTTCGTGAAATAACTGTAAGAAATGGAACTTTTCATGAATGTGATGATGAAGAAGTTTTGAATAGATTTTCAGAAGAGGGAAATCTTGTGAATCCGGGCGAAAAGATTTTAGATGGCGTCGATAACACAGAAATTTTATTTGTTCAAAAATTAGAAACACCTAAATGTCGAGGCTTGTTATTAAGAACTGTTGAAGAATTCACTATCCCTGACCAAGCGGAATTACCACAACTATCACATGTTAAGCAGGAAAAAGGACCACATTTAGGTTTAAAAGCTATCCAAAGGCTTACCTATAAAGACGGTGAATTGATAAAATCAGTTGAAGGAGTTGAATTACTTAGAACACATTTAAGTATTGAAAGCTTTGATGCTACTCCTCAAATGACTATTGACGTCGAGTCAATTAAAGATAAGACTGATGAATCGATCAATAGATTAAATTTAGTAATATTGGAGTCTATTCTTGTAAGAAGAGATACTATATCTGACTCTAGTCATGGTTCAACACATACTGAACTTCAAGTCAAGAATAATCAAGAAGTAAAAGCTGGAGATGTAATAGCTACTACTCAAATTCTTTGTAAACAGAAGGGAGTGGTTCAATTACCAAATGTTGTTGACGATGAGCCCATAAGAAGGTTAATTGTTGAAAGAGAAGAAGATAAAATTAAAATCGAAATAAGTGATAAAGCAGTAGTTAAAGTTGGTGATCGTGTAGTTGATGGAGATCCCATTAGTAAGTCTGCAAAATCAACTTCTTGTGGAGAAATAGAAGAAATTTCTAATAGTTCGGTAACCCTAAGACTTGGTAGGCCTTATATGGTTTCTCCTGATTCAGTTTTACATGTTAAAGACGGAGACTTAGTTCTTAGGGGAGATGGTTTAGCTTTACTTGTTTTTGAGAGGCAGAAAACTGGAGATATCGTACAAGGATTGCCTCGTATTGAAGAGTTATTAGAAGCTAGGAGACCTAGAGATGCGGCTATTTTATGTAAAAAATCTGGAATTGTTCAGATTAAACAAGGTAATGATGAAGAATCGGTTTCTTTATCGGTTATTGAAAAAGATGATTTAGTTAATGAATATCAACTATTAATTGGAAAAAATATAATGGTTAGTGATGGACAACAAGTTACAGGAGGAGAATCTTTAACTGATGGTCCAATTAATCCACATGAACTATTAGATTGCTATTTCAATGATTTGAAAGATCAAAAACCTTTGATTGAAGCAGCTCGAGAATCCATATCAAAACTACAAAGAAGTATGGTCAGTGAGGTACAAAATGTTTATAAGTCACAGGGTGTAGCAATCGATGATAAGCATATTGAAGTTATTGTTAGACAGATGACGAGTAAAGTCCGTATAGAAGATGCTGGGGATACTACTCTTTTACCTGGTGAACTCATAGAGTTGAGGCAAGTGGAAGATACAAATCAAGCAATGGCAATTACAGGAGGAGCTCCAGCAGAATTCACTCCTGTTTTATTGGGTATTACTAAAGCTTCTCTGAATACAGATAGTTTTATTTCAGCAGCATCCTTCCAAGAAACAACAAGGGTTCTGACAGAAGCTGCAATTGAAGGTAAATCTGATTGGTTAAGAGGTTTAAAAGAAAATGTTATTATTGGTAGATTAATACCTGCAGGTACTGGTTTTAGTGGTTTTGTGGAGGAATTATCTTCAGAAGCTGGTCCTCATCCTGATATCCTTTCAGAAGAATCTGGTGGATACAGAAGAGCACAAAACTTAAGGCCAGATTATACAGTTGATATGCCACAATCACCTTCAGTAAGCTCTACTGCAATACTTGATGATCCTAGTGATGAAGATTTGGAGACAACGAGAAACCGACATGGAATTGATCCTACGTCGAGTAATTTTGCGGCTTTTGCAAGGCCTAATGCTGAAAATCAATTTTCTGAAGATCAATTACCAGATCCTGCTGCATTGGAGGGATTGCAGGAGGAGGGCCTTCTGTCTGATGAATAAATATAATCTATTATTATTTTTAGTGACTAGAATAGATTTTTAAGTTCCTAAGTAATGATTAAGCCAGAGATTGTTCCCAAAAGAAAATTACCTCGTTATGGATTCCATTTCTATAACGAAAAACTTAATGGAAGAATGGCCATGATTGGTTTTATTGCGCTTATTCTTACAGAATTCTTTTTAAAACATGGTTTGCTGTTATGGTGAAAATAGTTTCGAAATAAAGACCACTAAATTTGAAAAATCTTCTTGGAAGTAGTGTTAAAGATTTAGAAAATGTGGCTTTAGATTATGGTCAGGCTGCTTTTAGGGGTCGCCAAATCTATAATTGGATTTATAACTACAGAAATAAAAAGAAAAATATTGATCAAATAGAAGTCTTACCATTAGATTTTAGAAAAAAGTTAAAGGATGATGGTTATAGAGTAAGTGAGCTAAGTATTCAAGAAAGAAACTTAGCTAAGGATGGTACTCTAAAATTGTTATTATCTACAAGCGATAATGAAAGTATTGAGTGCGTCGGGATACCAACTGAAAAAAGGCTAACCGCTTGTCTATCTAGTCAAATTGGTTGCCCAATGGACTGTAAATTTTGTGCAACAGGCAAGGAAGGTTTGAAGAGATCATTAAAGGCAAGTGAAATATTAGATCAAATTTTATTTATTGAAAATGAAATGAACAGAAAAGTAACTAATATTGTTTTCATGGGAATGGGGGAACCATTGTTAAATATTGATCAGTTGCTTTTGTCAATAAGATCTATAATTGAGGATTTTCAGGTTAGTCAGAGAAAGATAACTGTAAGCACTGTTGCTGTTCCAAAAATGATAAATAAATTATCAGAAAAGTCTTTTCAAATTTTAGGTAATTGTCAGTTTACATTAGCAATTAGCTTACATGCTTCAAATCAACAAACAAGGGAAACTATAATACCAAGTGCAAAAAACTATGAGATCAAAAATATAATTGAAGACTCTAAGAAATTTGTAAGAGAGACTGGTAGAAGGGTAAGTTTTGAATATCTAATGCTAAGTGGAGTTAATGACAAATTAGAACATGCTAATGAATTAAGTAATTTGTTGAGAGGTTTTCAATGCCACGTAAATTTAATAGAGTACAATCAAATTGATGATGTTGAGTTTAAAAGAGCCTCTTTAAAAAATCTTCAATTATTTCAATCTAGACTTTCTAATAAAGGCATAGCTGTTAGCTTAAGAACAAGTAGAGGTCTAGATAAAAATGCTGCATGTGGTCAGTTAAGACAAAATGCAATAAATAAATAATATTATCTAAAAACAATTTTTTAAAAGTCTCTTAAACAGGTTATTATTGACTTAATTAATCTTGATTCTTTGGGTTTTCTAAGGACAAAAATTTTACCCTTCGCTATAGTCGCACTTTTTGGGATTGCTTTCTTAGCAGTTAGTGCAAGAATTTGGTTGCCAGGAGACATGATGTCGCCTGCCCCCATTAATTAATATTTTTAGTTTTTGATAATGACAAAAAATAGGGATCCTAAGAAAGAAAGCCTAGCTGAAATAGCAGTTGATCCAGATGTTTTGGCCAGAGAATTGGCTTTAGAGATTGAAATAGATCCTTTAGAGCAAATTGATGAAGATGTTTTTTCAAAAGATTTAAATATAACTAAAGAGTGTGATGAAGCTTTAAAAATGCTCAAAGGTAATAGAGAAGAGAGAATACAAGGCTTAAGAATATTCTGTGAGTATAGAGATCAAAGATCTTTTCCCCTTTTATTACCATTGCTTGATCAACCTTGCCCTGTTGAAAGAATGAGTGCGGTATATGCTTTAGGTCGTAATCCATGTCCCAGCGCAGTCCAAAAACTTGTCAGTCTTTTGAAGACTGATGACAATGCTTATGTCAGAAGAGCGACTGCATGGAGCTTAGCTAATTATGATAATCAAATTGTTTTAGATCCATTAATAAATGCTCTAAAGAATGATGTGGCTGCAGTAAGGTTGTGGTCATCTAGCTCTTTAGCTGAAATTGGAAATGTTTCTTTTGAGAACGCTCAATTAGCAGCAGAACAACTTTTAATAAGTTTAAAGATAGATAATGAATCAGGTGTACGAAGTAATTGCATTTGGTCATTGTGTAGGTTATACGAAAAATTAAATAATACACTTCAAGAAAGCTTCGTTGATGAATGTACCAAGATAGCCCTTTTCGATAAAGAGCCATCAGTTATGGAAGAAGCAAAAACTGCCCTTGATTCAATGGGGATGCAAGGTTTTTATAATTAAAAATCTTAATTTTTTTACCAGAAAGCTACATAACAAATTAATTTATTAGATATTCAATATAAAAATTAAAATTAATTAACTTGTACCAACTGAAACAAAATATTTTCGTTATTCTATATAAAGTAAAAGTACTCAGTACTTGAATTTAATGCCTCAAAAAACATTGAGATTCAAAATTCATCAAGATGGAAGAGTTGAAGAGTCTGTTGAGGGATTCACTGGTAATTCATGCAATGAAGCTACAAAAAATCTCGAAGATGCTCTTGGTAAAGTAACAGTCAAGAATAAAACATCTGACGCTTACATCTCTAATGAAAATGAAAACTTAAAACATTTAAACAACGAATCTAATGTCACATTTTAGTACAATCAAAACCCAGCTTAAAGAAGCAGAGCCATTGATTAAGGCCTTAAACAATCTTGGTTATCCTATCAATCAAGAAGAAAAGTTCGTAAAGGGTTATAGAGGCAAGTTTACAGCGGTTGATATAAGCATGAATTTGCCTGGTGACACTAAAGTTGGATTTAAATGGGATAATAATTCAAATGCTTATGAATTAGTTACTGACCTTGATCTTTGGAAATTTGAGATCCCTGTTGAAAGATTTATTTCTAAAGTCACTCAAATGTATGCCTACCATACGATTATTTCAAAAACTAATGAGGATGGATACCAAATCGTAGAACAAAAAAATAAAAATGATGGTTCTATAGAGTTGGTTTTGACCAAGTGGGATAACTAATATCAGAATATGGATTTTATAGATCCATTTGATAATCTTGAAGAGAAAAATGAAATTACTGGTTGGGAGCCTGTATTAGGTGGCCAGTTAGCAGAACAAGCTGTTTGGGTTGACGAGGCTAAATGTATTGGTTGCCAATATTGTGTGCACGTAGCTTCGAACACTTTCACTGTTGATGAATTTCATGGTAGAAGTCGAGCTATTAGGCAAGACGGAGATAGTTCTGATGTCATACAAGAAGCAATAGATACATGCCCTGTTGATTGTATTCATTGGGTCAAATTTGAAGAATTAGATGATTTAGAGAATAGTCTCGATAGAGATATGTTTCAAACATTTGGAAAGCCACCAAGAATGAATAAGCACTAATATCAAAAAGATGCAATATCGTAGATTTGGTAGAACCAATCTGAAGATGCCTGTTTTATCTTTAGGTGGTATGAGATTTCAAAAAAGTTGGGATCAATTAGATTTTTCTGAGGTTTCATACGAAGAACAAAATAAAGTAGAAAATATATTAGATCTTGCAAAACAATATGGCTTAAGTCATGTTGAAACCGCCAAGTACTATGGAACCTCTGAGGTGCAATTAGGGATGTGTTTTGATAATTCTAAGAAAATCCCAAATATAATCCAAACAAAGATCCCACCAAATAGTGATCCGGAAATTTTTGAGCGAGATGTATTATCTAGCATTGAAAAATTGAAAGTTAAAAAAATTGATTTGTTAGCAATACATGGCATAAATACTGCTGAACATTTACATCAGGCTATTCGAGATGGAGGTTGCATTGATATTTTGAGGAATTTTCAAAAAGAAAATTTAATTGGATCTATTGGATTTTCAACCCATGGAAAATCTTCACTTATTGAAAAGGCTATATCAACAAACTTATTTGATTATGTAAATTTGCACTGGTATTTCATTAATCAGGAAAATACAAAGGTTATTAATTTAGCCAATAAGCATGATCTTGGTGTTTTCATAATAAGTCCCACTGATAAAGGGGGACATCTTCATACACCCTCAAGAAAAATGTTGGAATTTTGTAAACCACTTCATCCTATAGTTTTTAATGATCTTTTTTGCTTAAGAAATCAAAATGTCCATACTTTGAGTGTCGGTGTTGCAAAAGAGACAGATTTTGCTCTGCATTTAGAGGCTGTCTCGTTGTTATCAGAATCTGAGAAGTATGTGCCTAAGATAATTAATAAATTAAGGCAGGAATCAATTAATTCTTTAGGTTTAGAATGGCATCAAAATTGGAATAGAAATTTACCAAGTTGGGAATATACTCCGGGAAATATTAATATTCCTGTTCTGCTTTGGCTTTCGAATTTAATTGATTGGTTGGGTATGGAAGGATATGCAAGAGCTAGATATCAATTGCTTGGTAATGGAAGCCACTGGTTCCCAGGATTCAACGCGAATTTACTAGATGTAGATGTTTCTGAAGGGCAATTATTGAAAGTATTAGAAGGTCATATAAATCCAAAAAAAGTTATAAAAAAATTGAGAAATTTAAAAGAAAAGTTTGGAGATAAGAATGCTAAAAGATTATCAAGAAAATAATTTCATAAGGGATTTTTTTCAGGTTTGCCAACTTTTCTTGGGTAAATTTCAGGACAAAAATTCTTTGGTTGAATAAGAATAATATTTCTGGTACCTTTATTTCTTGGTAATAGTATCTCTTTTTTATCTTTAACTTTCCCTTCTAATATTTCTAAAGTTTTATCTAGATTTTTGCTTTCTTGATTCGTCCATTTGCCACAATATAAAACTCCAAACCCTTCTTTTTTTAACATTGGTAGTATATATTCTGAAACAGTTGATGGGTTACTAACCGCTCTAGTTGTTGCAATATTAAAATTATTTCTCATTGACGATTGGTGGGCTAAATTCTCAACACGATCATTGATTACATGAATATTGTTTTTGAAATTGATCTGCTCAACTAAAATTTTTATTGCATCTGTTTTCTTTTTCAAAGAATCAATTAGGTATATCTCAGAATTAGGATGAGTAATTGCATAAGCTAAACCTGGGAAGCCACAGCCTGATCCAATATCTAAAAATTTTTTATTATCAAAATTAATATTCGTGAAAGCTTTGAATGGCCAAATGCTGTCAAAAACTTGAGATACCCAATAATCATCACCATCAGTTAATCTTGTGAGATTGGTCTTATTATTTAATTCTTTAATTTTAATTTGTAACTCTTGAAATAAATTTATT
>CACMXO010000023.1 GCA_902617605.1 uncultured Prochlorococcus sp.
GGGTCAATTAATAGGTTTTTTAGATATTTTTACTGGAGGAGGAATTTCAACCTTAGGAATATTCGCATTAGGCATACTTCCTTTTATTAACGCATCAATTATTATTCAGCTTCTCACAGCTTCATTGCCTGTACTCGAAGATTTACAAAAAAATGAAGGAGAAGCGGGAAGAAGAAAAATTGCTCAAATAACCAGATACGTTTCATTAGGATGGGGTTTTTTGCAAAGTATAATTTTCTCTTTAATTCTCAGACAATATGCTATTCAGGGGATAAGTGAAACTACATTTGTTTTACAAACTTCCATTGCCTTAGTTACTGGTTCAATGTTAGTAATGTGGTTTAGTGAAATTATTACAGAGAAAGGGATAGGTCAAGGAGCTTCACTGGTAATTTTTTTGAATATTGTTTCGACTTTACCTAAGGCACTAAGTTCAACCATTGAAAAAGCTCAAACTGGAGATAGAGGAGATGTTTTAGGTATAGCGGTTTTACTTGGAGTATTTTTACTGACAATTGTTGGGATAATTTTTGTCCAAGAGGGAGCGAGGCGCATACCTATTGTTAGTGCAAAAAGGCAGATAGGAAATTCAACACTACTACCTACTAGGCAAAGTTATTTACCTTTGAAATTAAATGCAGGAGGAGTCATGCCAATCATATTTGCATCTGCTTTAATCTTTTTACCTATAACTATTGCAAATGTTACGGGCAATCCAGTCTTGATTAAATTAGCAAGTAGTTTAAATCCAGGATCTTCTAATCCATGGCCATATGCTCTTACATTCTTCTCCTTAATTTTGGGATTCTCCTATTTTTATGCATCTCTTACTATCAATCCAGTTGATGTAGCTTCAAATTTAAAAAAAGGGGGAGTAGCTATACCCGGAGTTAGACCAGGAACTAATACAGCAAACTACCTATCAGGTATACAAAATAGATTGACATTATTGGGAGGATTATTCCTGGGTTCAGTAGCTATAATCCCAGCTGCAGTAGAAAGAGCTACAAATGTGCAGACCTTTCAAGGTTTAGGAGCAACCTCTCTTCTTATTCTTGTGGGTGTTGCTATAGATACTGCTAAGCAAATTCAAACTTATGTTATTTCACAAAGGTATGAGGGACTAATTAATAATTAATGAAGAAACATTTACTATTTTTAGGAGCTCCTGGAGCAGGGAAAGGGACTCAAGCGGAATTGCTAAGTCAAACTAATTCTTATTTGCACCTATCTACTGGTGAATTATTAAGAAAAGAAATCGAAATGAATACTACCCTTGGTATTCAGGTAAAAGATATTATGAATCGAGGGGAACTTGTAAGTGATGAACTAGTACTGAAGATAGTCAGACAAAATTTAGTCCAGGATAATAAAGGTTGGATTCTAGATGGTTACCCAAGAAATTTATCTCAAGCTAATTCATTGAATGAAGTCTTAAAAGAAATAAATCAACCTTTAGAATTAGTATTTTACTTAGATATTCCAGAAGAAGTACTCATTAAGCGTTTGCTTTTAAGAGGAAGAAAAGATGATACGGAAGAGACAATTAGAACAAGAGTTGATATTTATAAAAAAACTACAGAACCATTGATTCAATATTTTAAAGATCTCTCATTGTTAGAGTATATTGATGCAGATAGAGATTTAAAAACCATTTCCTCTGATATCAAACAAAAAATGGCTTGATGATGATGTAGAATATAATATTAACGTTTTATTTGTTAAACCCCATGAAGGTCAGATCTTCAGTCAAAAAAATTAGTCCTGACGATCAGATCGTGAGGAGGAGAGGTAAAATCTATGTTATTAACAAGAAAAGACCTCGCAATAAACAGCGTCAGGGTTAAATTTCAACCCTTAAATTCAAACTTTTACTTATTCAAAACACGTGGCCAGGATTGCAGGAATTGACATACCTCGCGAAAAGCGAGTTGAAATTGCACTTACATACGTCTATGGAATTGGTTTGACGAGATCAAAGCTAATTCTTGCTAATACAGGTGTAAACCCTGATACTCGTGTCAAAGACCTTTCAGATTCCGATGTTCAAAAGCTCAGAGGTGCTACAGAAGAATTTACTTTAGAAGGGGATTTGAGAAGAAAAGAGGGAATGGCTTTAAAACGTCTACAAGATATAGGGTGTGTAAGGGGAAGAAGACATAGAATGAGTCTTCCAGTAAGAGGTCAAAGAACTAGAACCAATGCAAGAACAAGAAGGGGTTCGAGGAAAACAGTTGCTGGAAGAAAAAAATAATTAACTAAATCTATTTAAAAATTAAAGCATTAAATTAAAAACATTATGGCCGCTACAGTAAAAAAAACAGGTTCAAAGAAATCTAAACGTAATGTACCTAATGGTGTGGTACATATTCAAAGCACATTTAATAATACTCTCGTCTCAATTACTGACACTTCGGGTCATGTAATTTCTTGGTCTTCTGCAGGCGCAAGTGGATTTAAAGGTGCTAGGAAAGGTACGCCATTCGCTGCTCAAACAGCTGCCGAAGCTGCAGCCAGAAGAGCACTCGATCAGGGTATGAGACAGATAGAAGTACTAGTTAGAGGGCCTGGCGCAGGTAGGGAAACGGCCATAAGAGCTTTACAAGTGGCCGGATTAGAAATAACTCTAATAAGAGATGTAACTCCATTACCTCATAATGGATGTAGAAGACCTAAACGGAGACGCGTTTAGGCTTTAACCATTCTCAACCCCAAAAAAACTCTTAACCTTATTATTTTCCGTGTTGCAATACCAGATTGACCGAATCGACCATCAAATAGCAGATGATCGCTCCCAAACAGGAACTTTTTTAATTGGCCCTCTAGAAAGAGGACAAGCTACAACTTTAGGTAATTCTCTTAGAAGAGTCCTTATGGGAGGACTTGAAGGGAGTGCAGTGACTGCAGTAAGAATAGCAGGAATTAATCATGAATATGCCACTATACCTGGAGTTAGAGAAGACGTTTTAGATATTTTGCTGAATTGCAAGCAACTATCGATTAATAGTTCTAATCCAGAGCTTGAAATTGGCAGGTTAGTAGCTAGCGGTCCAATGGATGTGAAGGCGAATGACATTCAATTCTCCTCTCAAGTGGAAATTATTGATGGTGAAAAACCGATCGCAACTATTCAAGAAGGTCATAACTTAGAGTTGGAAATACATGTTGAAAGAGGTGTTGGATATAGACCCGTAGACCGTAAGAGTGAAGAGACAACTGCCATTGATTTACTTCAAATAGATGCTGTATTTATGCCAGTTAAGAGAGTGAATTTTACGATTGATGAAACTGCTGTAGCAGAAGGCGGAACAGGAAGAGAAAGATTAAAAATGGAAGTAGTAACAGATGGCTCAACAAGTCCTGACGATGCTATCGCTGAAGCTGCTAATCAGTTAATAGAACTCTTTCAACCTCTCGCTACTGTCACAATGGTTGAGGAAATTCCTGAAGAACCTGAACCATCTCCTGAAGCTCAAATTCCCCTTGAGGAACTAAATTTGTCCGTTAGAGCATATAATTGTTTGAAAAGGGCTCAAGTTAACTCAGTTTCAGATTTAATGGGCTTCAGCTATGAAGATCTTCTTGAAATTAAAAACTTTGGCTCTAAATCTGCAGATGAGGTTATTGAGGCTCTAGAGCGCATCGGCATTTCTATTCCACAAAGCAGAACATCTGTTTAACAATTTTTAAGATTATGAGACACCAACTTAGAATTCCATTATTAAGTAAACCTGCTGACCAGAGGAAAGCACTTCTAAGAGGTTTAACTACACAACTAATTAGGGAAGGTAGAGTAACAACAACAAAAGCAAGGGCAAAAGCTTTAAGAAATGAAGCTGAAAGAATGATTTCACTCGCTAAAGATGGAAGTTTGGCCTCTAGGAGAAGGGCTATTGGATATATTTATGATAAAAAATTAGTTCATTCATTATTTGAAAAAGCAAAGGAAAGATATGGAGATAGAGATGGTGGTTATACACGCATAGTAAGAACTGTATCTAGAAAAGGTGATAACGCTCAGATGGCCATAATCGAGCTTGTTTAATTTAGTTAATTAAAGGGGCTTTTACTATATTATAACTTTTGAAAAGGGTAGCTTTACTAGTCCAATATGATGGATCGCATTATTCAGGTTGGCAAAAACAAAAAAATGCAACTACTGTTCAAGAAATTTTAGACAGAGCTCTCTTAAAGATTACGAATCATACAGTAAAGACTTTTGCAGCAGGTAGGACTGATGCTGGGGTTCATGCATCAGGTCAAGTAGTACACTTTGATGTTGATTGTGTTGTTCCAGGAAATAGTTATTCTGATGTCTTAAATAGTCTCTTACCCTCATCAATTAGGATCTTGGAATCAGTTGAGGTAAAAGATAGTTGGCATGCATGCTATTCAGCAATGTATAGACATTATCGATATGTCATTAATAACAGTAAATTCCCAAACTTGTTCATCAATAATTGGTCATGGCATAGATATCAAAAAGTATTAGATGAAGTTTTAATGTTAAATGCATCCAAGAAAATGATAGGAGAACATGATTTTTTTGCTTTTCAGAAAAGTGGTAGTAATAGAACAACCTCAATTACAAAAATAAAAAATATAGATATTAAAAGAATTGAAGATTTGATTTTTGTTGATATTAAAGCTACTGGTTTTCTATATGGAATGGTCCGCTTAATTATTGGTCAACTAGTTTTAGTTGGAGAAAACAAAATATCGCCAGAAATTTTTACAGATAGATGGGTAAACAAAAAGAAAAATGATGTTAAAGAATCTGCTCCAGCTAAGGGGTTATGTTTTGTAAATGCTGTTTATAAAGAAAATGTTTTTAAAAAGATTAATAATAATGATTTTTTCCCTGTATTTTTAATAAAGGGTTTTTCTTAAGTAAGTTTTAATTAAGAGAATTTTTTGTGTAAATCATTCAAAACTGTTGTTTAATATTCCTTCAATAAGGTAGAATTTAAGACTAATTTAAATTTATTTGCAGAAATTTGGTAAATGAATAAAACAATTACTCCATCTTTAGAAACAATTGAAAGAAATTGGTTTTTAGTTGACGCAAAAGATAAGACGCTTGGTAGACTTGCTACAGAAATCGCAACTGTATTGAGAGGTAAGAATAAACCAACATTTACACCTCATCTAGATACTGGAGATTTTGTCATTGTAGTAAATGCCGAGAAAGTTGAGGTAACAGGTAAAAAAGCATCACAAAAATTGTACAGGAGACATTCTGGAAGACCAGGAGGAATGAAAATTGAAAAATTTGAGTCTTTACAAGAAAGAATTCCTGAAAGGATCATTGAGCAAGCTGTTAAGGGCATGCTGCCTCATAATTCTTTAGGAAGACAGCAGTTTAAAAAACTAAAAGTTTATAAAGGTGCGGATCATCCTCATGCTGCTCAGAATCCTGTATTATTAAATAGTTAATTTATCAAAATGAATAGTCAAATAAAAAACAAAGCTGTGTATTGGGGAACTGGAAGAAGAAAAACTTCAGTAGCTAGAGTTCGCTTGATTCCAGGAAATGGACTTATAAAAATTAATGGTCGTTCTGGAGATGATTATTTAAACTTTAATCCCCTGCACTTAAATTCAATAAAAGCACCTTTGCAAACATTAGGCCTTGAAAATTCTTATGATATTTTGGTAAATGTTTTTGGTGGTGGATTGACTGGTCAAGCAGATGCTATAAAGCAAGGTGCAGCAAGGGCCCTTTGTGAATTATCTCCTGACAATAGGAAACCTCTAAAAACGGAAGGCCATCTGAGTAGAGATCCTAGAGCTAAGGAAAGAAGAAAATATGGTCTTAAAAAAGCAAGAAAAGCTCCTCAATTCTCTAAACGTTAAAGGAATTTAAATTATGCCAAAATCAGAAATTCATCCAAAATGGTATCCAGATGCAAAAGTTATTTGTAATGGAGAAGTTGTAATGACTACTGGCTCCACCCAGCCTGAATTACATGTTGATGTTTGGAGTGGAAATCATCCCTTCTTCACCGGAACTCAAAAGATTCTTGATACAGAAGGTAGGGTTGATAGGTTTATGAAAAAATATGGAATGGGTTCAGCTAATTCAGCCACATCAAAAGATCAAGAAGAAGAAAAAGATTCTAAAAAATAGAATTTTCAAAATTAAGCACAATTTCAATTGGAATACTCAACATTAATTGCAAGGTTGAAAACTGCTTCAGAAAGTTTTGAAAATTTGGAAGTGCAACTTGCAGATCCTGATATAGCTAATGATCCAAAAAAATTAGAATCCATAGCAAGAGAAAGGTCAAAATTAGAACCTTTGGTGATTGATTTTAATAAGTTGCTTGATACTGATAAAGAAATCGAAGATTCAAAAAATCTATTAAAAGAGAATAGAAATGATAAAGAAATGGAATCTTTGATAAATGAGGAGTTAATAACTCTAGAGGAATCTAAGAATGAACTGATTCAAAAAACCACAATCGCCTTATTGCCAAAAGACCCAAGAGATGAAAGAAGTGTAATGTTAGAAATCAGAGCCGGTGCTGGAGGTAATGAGGCTTGTATCTGGGCGGGCGATTTAGCAAGAATGTATGAAAGATATGGACAAAAAATTGGATGGTCTGTAAAACCTGTTAGTGCTTCCGAGTCAGATATGGGTGGATTTAAGGAGTTAGTTATCTCCGTTAAAGGAGATTCTGTATATAGTCAACTTAAATTTGAGGCTGGTGTACATAGAGTCCAAAGAGTTCCAGCTACTGAATCTCAAGGTAGAGTTCACACCTCTACTGCTACAGTTGCCGTTATGCCTGAGGCTGATCCTGTTGAAGTTAAAATTGATCCAACAGATCTAGAGGTTGGAACAGCAAGATCAGGAGGTGCAGGGGGGCAAAATGTTAATAAGGTAGAAACAGCTATTGATCTTCTCCACAAGCCCACAGGAATAAGAGTTTTTTGTACTCAAGAGAGATCACAATTGCAAAATCGCGAAAGAGCAATGGAAATTTTAAGAGCTAAATTGTATGAAATTCAATTAAAAGAAGCCAATGCAAAAGAGAGATCACAAAGGCTTTCCCAGGTTGGAACAGGCGATAGAAGTGAAAAAATCAGAACTTATAATTTTAAAGATAACAGGACAACTGATCATAGACTAGGTTCCAATTTTTCTCTTGAGCCAATTCTTGCTGGTCAATTAGAAGAAGTGATTAATGCATGTATAGCTCAAGAACAAAAAAGAATGATGGAAGATTTTAATAAAGAAGTAAATTAAGATTTTTTTATTCGATTGCAACCCCTATTACGTATTTACTCCATTCTTTATGCTTGCCAGAGTCAATTTGTCTTGTAGCTTCAAAATTTAGATTACTTAATGGACGATAAGGCCTACGTTTTAAGGGCATATTCGCCTCTTCGGGGGTTCGATTACCTTTTTGTACATTACATCTTAGACATGCTGTAGTAACATTTTCCCAGTTATCTGTTCCACCTCTGCTTCTTGGTAAAACATGATCTATTGATAGGTCACTACCCCTATAGTTACAGTATTGGCAAGAATTATTATCTCTCAGAAGAATATTTTTTCTTGTTAAAGAAACCTCTCTAAAAGGAACTTTGACGTAGTAACGAAGTCTTATAACTGTCGGCAACTTTTTGCCACTATGAATTGAATATGTTTTATCTTCCTCTAAGCTTTCTGCTTTACCTTTAATCATCAAAATTACTGCTCTTCGCCAGGAAGTGATGTTTAAAGGTTCATAAGATGCATTTAAAACTAGAGTCTGGCCCATGCCAAAATACAATTTACATGTCATGCTAACTGTATATTTCAATAAGCGCATAAATTTGTGCAAAGTTAATGCAAAATAGGCAAACAAATCAGGTATTTAAATTTGAGAAATTTCCAAATTTTGAAAAAGATATAGATTCTAAACAAAGAGCATGGATTGAAGTTAAAGGTAAAGCGATAGAAACAAACGTTAGACAGTTAAGATCAAAATTAAGTAAAAATTGCCAATTTATGGCAGTCGTTAAAGCTGATGGATATGGACATGATGCGGAATTAGTATCACAGTATGCTATCAAAGGTGGAGCATCTCAATTAGGTGTTGCCACATTAAATGAAGGCATTAAGCTCCGTTCTTCTGGAGTTAAAAAACCAATACTTATCCTGGGAAATCTTTATACGAAAAGGGATCTTATTATATGTTTTAAAAATGATCTTATGCCAACTATCAGTAGTATAAGAGAATGTTTAATTTGCAATAACATTGGTAAGCACTTTGGAATGAAATTTCCTTTGCACCTTAAAGTTGATACCGGAATGTCAAGATTAGGATTTGAATACGATAAATTTGTTCAGCAATTTGCAAAAATAAAATCTTTTGAGAACATTTTAATAAATGGAATATATAGTCATTTATCCTCTGCAGATGAAGCTAACGCAATAGATTCTCAAAGTATTACACAATTACAAAGACTGAAGTTTAATGAATTATTAAAGCAAATTAATCTTGATAGAAATAATGATATTAAGATTCATTTGTCTAATTCTTCGGGAATGCTTCTTAGCAAAGATTTTCATTTTCACATGGTACGTGTTGGGCTTTCTATGTACGGATACAGTCCATTAGACAAAATAGATAAAAATTTATTACTTAAACCAGCTTTATCTTTGAAGGTCAAAGTAGCTTTTATAAGAAATATTGATAAAGGTATAAGTGTAAGTTACGGAGGCAAATTTGTAAGTCATAGAAAAACTAAGTTAGCTGTATTAAGTATTGGTTATGCAGATGGTGTACCAAGAAATCTTTCAGGCAAGATTAACGTAATCTACAATAATAAATTTTATCCTCAAGTTGGAACTATAACTATGGACCAAATGATGGTAGACATAACAGATTCTAATGAAATTAAAGTTGGTAGTACCATGTTATTACTAGGATCTGATGGAGATAAAACAATTTCTCCTTTTGAATGGGCAAGAAAATCTAATACTATTCCTTGGGAAATTCTTTGTTCTTTTAAAAATAGATTACCTAAAGTTCAAGTAGATTAGACATTTCGATTAAATAAAAAATTTTGAATGTTTGCATAAAAATTGATAATGTATAAGAACTGGAGAGGTGGCTGAGTGGTTGAAAGCGGCTCCCTGCTAAGGAGTTACAGGAGGTAACTTTTGTCGAGGGTTCGAATCCCTCCCTCTCCGTGCATTTTCGGGTCAGAAAGCATCATATAGTTTCAAAATTTAGGTATTGGAAGGTTAGTCTCTAATTTAAGGAATCAAGGATATTCATATTGTGCCATGAGGTGTCTGAGAGTTAGGGGATGAAATAAGGGATGAAATTTTTAATTAAGGGGATGAAATTTATGGAATGGTTTTTGAAAACTTGCTAGAACAAAAAATTTCTTCTAGTTAAAATAGAAATAATTAAAATTCTTAAATTGAAGGGTTGGATTTATAAGATTTCTCATAAAAGAAAAAAAGATGGAAAAAATCTTTTTCCTTCTTTTTGTTATATAGGACAACATAGAGGGAAAGATATTAATGAAAGATTTAGGCAACACAAGAATGATGCTAAAAATTTTGAGAGAAAAGAAATAAAAGATAAGGAGGGTAAACATGCCAGACTTCACGAGGCAATGAGGATAAGTAATCCAGAAAATTTTTTTATTGAAGAATTAGAACAATTTGAACACTCTGATGAGATTTCGCTTATCAATATCTTAAATAAGGCAGAGTTGGAATATATCAGGAAGTTCAATTCTATTGAAGATGGTTGGAATACCGTAGATGCGCCGCAAATTAAAAGAATCAGAAATTCTGGAGAAAAATCTCTTGCTCAATACGCTAGAGAAAATGAAATTTCGTACAATTCATTGAGACATAGGGTAAATAATATGGGCGAAAAAATTCAAGAAGCAATTAATCATTTAAAAGAGTATGGAGATGCACCTTTAATAAAATATGAATATAAAAGGCAGATTTTTGAAAATATACGAAAAATATCAGAATCTAAATTGCACAATAAAAATAATCTCGATAAAAAAACTATTGAAAAAAGAATAAGGGAGTTAAAGAAATTGAATAAATTAAAAATAAAAATCGAGAATAATAAAAATGAAAAAATATATGTATTAATTGATGAAATTTTTAAATCTATAAAAGAAAAGAAAATTTATTCTGTTGAGACCCCAGATGGTGAAATTAAATCAGGATTAATTATCGAATTGCATAAAATTCTCCATAAAAAGTATCCAGATTCAGTCCCT
>CACMXO010000024.1 GCA_902617605.1 uncultured Prochlorococcus sp.
TCTTTGAAAGTTGAGGTCACATGAGGAGTCACTTCAAAACCCCCATTTGCAAGAGCCGCATGAAGTTGCACCAATTTTAGTGGCGAGATTGAGAAGCCTTTACCAAAAGAAGTGACAGCAGGCTCAATTGATTGACTTACAAATAAATCTTTTCTCTTTAGTTGGCCAGCAGTTGATTCAAATAAGTCAGTCTCTAAATTTTTATTAATACCTAAATTTTGTAGCCAATCCCAATAAATTGTGGGGTCTAAATTTTGCATTATTTTTACCATCCCAACATTACTTGAAACCTGCAAAACTTTTGGATAGTCAATGTATCCATTACCTTTTTTATCCCAATTAGAAAGTGTCCATCCTCCAACATTAATCTTTCCAATATCTTCAACTACTCCATCTTTTTGGATGACTTTTTCTTCTAAAGCTAAGGCAAGATTAATAGGTTTAAAAGTTGAGCCAGGCTCAAATAAATCTTGAGAATACCACCCCCTAAAGAGTTCAGAATTATACTGCCAAAATTTATTTGGATCATATGATGGAAATGTAACCAAAGAGAGAATCCGACCATCATTAACATCCATTACTATGGCAAATCCCTTCTTTGCTTTCCATTTGCTTACTTGCTTTGATAATGCATTGTATGACGCTTTCTGTAATTTTGAATCTATAGTTAGGCCTAAACTTTTGTAATCAGAAATAAAATCACCTGGTGCTGAATTATCCGGTAGAGGAGTTCCATCTCCTCCTCTTTTTATTAAATTACTTTTATTAAAAACTTTAATTTGATTATCTAAATGAAGTTCTAAACCTGCTGAAGCTACATTCTCATCATTAACAAAACCGACAAGATTAGAGTAAAGCTCCCCTTGTGGATAATATCTTTGCGAATATTTAAACAAATCAATTCCGCTTATTTGAAGGTTCTTAATCTTTTCTGCCTTTTCTTCCGCAATTTTATCTAAAAGCTTGATACCACTCATTTTATTATTAAATTTCCTCAAGAGTATTTGATCATTAATACCCAAGATAGGTGACAATTTTTTTGTTACTTCTTCAATACTGCGAACTCTGTTAATTGAATCACCAGGAAAATTAAAATATTTTGGATGAGCCCATAATTTATAGAGCGATTTATCGTAAGCAATTACTCTATTATTTCTATCAACGATTGATCTCCTTTTTTTTAAGGAGTTAGTTTTAGAGGATTGTATTAATCTAGCTTTCCTTTGCAAATCAGAGGCGTTAAAGACCTGCAATTTAACTAACCTACCAAACAAACAAAAAATTAATAGTAAGCTAAAAATATAGAGAAATTTAAATCTTCTTTGATCAAGGGGTATTAGACGAACAATTTTTTTATATTTTTTCATCAATATCCTCTTTGATATTTGCTATCCCTAAAACCTTCAATGAATGTACTTAAATTTTTCTTAAATGTATTTTCTTTTTTTTCAGTAAGTTTATCTAGATAAATTAAATCTTCAGGTTTAGTTTTTCTATAAATGTTGAGAGACTCAAGTTCACTAATATAAAATTCCTCAATTTTAGAAATATAATCAATGAGATTATTATTGATAGCTCTTGTTTTAGATAATGTTTTATATATATTTGACCATTTCCTTTGACTATCAAAAGATAAGAAAAATAAGGTAAAAATTAATACTAATAAAGAGATATTAATGGTATCGAAAATTTTATGTACTAATTTGATGTTGATTATGGATATTTGTTTGGAATCTTTTTTACCTTCATATGGAAGTTTTTTTTTTAAATTAAGTTGATTCCCATAAGGTTTCATCAATGATTTATTTTTTAAATGAAAGGAGTATTATTAATTAAATAAACATCTTTTTGTTTGATTAGCAAGTAAAAATTAAATTCTTTATGTCCTCAACAAGAACAAATTTAAGAAGGTCAATCCATTCCATAAAGAATGCATAATCATTGAAGAAAACAAACTCCCTGAAGCAATTCTTGTGATTCCTAATCCAATTCCTAGAATAAATAATGGCGGCATTTCTCCCAAACTCAAATGGGCTAATGCAAAGATAAATGCTGAAACTATGATACCCGAAATTACTCCAAAATCTCTTGCTAAAGTTGGTAGTAAAATACCGCGAAATACAATTTCCTCAAATAGAGGAGCTAATATAGTTGTCGTTACAAATAATAGAAAAAATGATAAGTAATTATTATTATTTAGAACAATTTCCAGCAAAGGGTTACTACCATTCTGATTATCGATCAGACTATTCATGATTAGAGAAATCAATAAAACAAAGGGTACAATTGTTAACCAACCTTTAATTCCCTGAATAATTGCATTTTTTATTGGAAAGATATTGAACTGTAAATAATCCTTTTTAAAAATAAATTCACCATTCAAAGATTTAATTTGATAATAAATTATCCATAATGGCGGAATAGCCATAAAAAGATATCCAAAGAATATTTTTAAAGATTGAGATAATTCATTAGAAATATTTTTGGAAAAAAGTTCAACCAAACTGATAGAAAACAAAGGTGATACGACTTCTCCTAAAACAACAAATCCACCTGCAATTAATAAGACCATATCTATTAATTCTAAATCTAAGGATTTAATTTCTTGCCAACCAAACTTTTTCAAAGATATGGTGCTCCATAATGTTTTTAAAGCAAGAATAGAGCCAATAATTATTGTTAAAAGTGGTATAAGTCTTATGGCTAATATTTTTAAAAACATTTTTCTTGAAAATGATTTTGTTATTAATGAACTATCGTCAAAATCAAATTTCCTGCTTAAAAGGTGATATAAAAATCTATCACTTTTAAATAAATTAAATTTATCAGAATTTGGTTTATATGAATTATTCTTAGATTTTTTTTCTATTTCATCAATCAGAAATTTAAAGTTTTTATTTTTAAAATCTTCGGATTTATTTTTATAGATTATAGGATCATTTGATTCTGAAGAAATTATTCGAATTAATTTATTTCTTTCTGTTAGTTCTTCAAATGAGACCTCAGATAGTGATTTATTTATTTGATCAACCGGATCATTAATGATAAAAAATTTTTTAAGGTTTACAGGTATTGATTGGACCGATAATTCAGCAATTTCTTGCTCTTTTTGACTTATATCAAATGAAACAGAAGGTCTATTTAAACTATCTCTTAAGCCTTGCTGCCATACAAAAAAAGTTATGACTATAGAAATAAAGGCTAAAATGAGTTTTGACTTAGAAATATTTTTAAAGATCATAATTTATTATATTGTCGAAAACTATTCTTAGTTATCATTGAAATTCCTTATATTTATGTATCTATTTTAATCACGCCATGAGATGATTAAATTACCTTAATTTTCAAATTTATATAATGGCCATACGATTAGTTTTAGTTAGGCATGGACTAAGCACTTTCAATGCAAAAGGTTTAATTCAAGGTAGAACAGATGATTCATTATTAACCGATGAAGGATACGAACAAGCCCGGAAAGCAGGAAAAGCATTATCAAAAATAAACTTCGATAAAATCTATTCCTCACCGCTTGTAAGAGCGGCAGAAACTGCAAAAACAATTAAAAAGACCTTCAATAAAGAACAAAATATTGTATTCGATGATAATTTGCTAGAGGTAGATCTTAGTGAATGGTCTGGGCTAAAAATTAATGAAATAAAAAAGAAATTTCCACAAATTTACCCTATATGGAAAAATGATCCAGAAAATCTAATCTTAAAAAGAAATGATAATAAAACTTATAAACCAATTCAAGAGTTATTTTTTCAAGCAACAAATTTTGTAGAAGATATTTTAAAAATTTATCTAGATAAAGATGATGTAAATATTTTAGTTGTAGGGCATAATGCAATTCTCAGATGTTTAATCCTTTTGTTATTAGGAAAGCCTAAGCAAGGTTTCAGGAAAATAAGATTAGAAAATGCTTCTTTCTCGATACTCAATATTTCAAGAAAAGATAACTCTTTTAAAACCCAAATTGAATGCTTAAATCAAACTGCTCATCTTAATAAAAATATTCCAAATCAAATTGGAGATTCCCGCTTATTTCTAATAAGACATGGTGAAACTAATTGGAACAAAGAAGGTAGATTCCAAGGCCAAATTGATATTCCCTTAAATGAAAACGGTAAAGATCAAGCTAGAAAGACTTTTGAATATTTGAGAAATATTTCTTTTAATAAGGCATTTTCAAGTTCAATGAATAGGCCTTATGAAACTGCACAAATAATCCTTCAAAATAGAAAAGATTTAAAAATAGAAAGAATAGATTCACTTGTAGAAATTAGTCACGGATTATGGGAAGGTAAACTGGAATCAGAAATTAGAGAAAAGTGGCCTGTTTTACTAAAAAATTGGCATGATAAACCTGAAGAAGTAATAATGCCCGAGGGTGAATCTATAAAAGATGTATCAAAAAGATCTGTAGAGGCTTTTGACAAAATTTGTCTATCTCAAAAGGATAATGATCTAAGCCTTCTAGTTGCTCATGATGCCGTCAATAAAACTCTAATTTGCAACATACTTGATATTAATTATTCAAATATTTGGATGATAAAACAAGGTAATGGTGGCATAACTATTATTGACCTTTTTAATGATCACAATAAGCCCCCTGTGATTAGCGCTCTAAACATTACAACCCACCTAGGCGGAATAATTGATTCGACTGCTTCAGGCGCACTTTAAATTAAAGCCTTTTTAAAAATTTATTTTGATGAAGTCAGAGTTAGAAAAAAGAGTTTATTTATTGAAAAAACCAACTTGACTTAGAGGCCAAAATCTGAAATATGCTTTACCAATTATTTCCTTTTTATGAAGAAATTTACTTCCAGGCCAATATCTACCATCCCAGCTATTTGCCCTGTTATCACCTAAAACTAAAAAATGATCTTTAGGAACTTTTATTTTTTCAAATTCACCACAATTATTAAAGAGGGATAATGAACATTTATAAGAGACGTAAGGTTCAGAAATTAATTTATTATTTATTATTAATTCACCCTTCTTGTTTACACTCACAATTTCTCCTGGAAGTGCCACCACTCTCTTAATATAAGCATCGCAAGCTTGATCCCTCAAACCAGGAATAAACGATATTGGAGGGAAACTCATAAAAAAACAATATCTTTTTTTTGGTAAAGGCTTAGATCTTGATGAAATTAATTTTTGGTCAAAGGAGTAGGGCGAGTTAAAAACAACAATATCCCCTCTTTTTGGTAAAGAGTTTCTTAGCGAAAATTTTTCAATAATTAGCCTATCTTTTATTTGTAATTCTGGAAGCATCGAACCAGAAGGGATATAACGTGGTTCTGCGAGAAAAGATCTACAAGAAGAAACAAAAAAAGTTAATAGAATTAGTAAACCCCATTCTTTTAAAAAACTTTTAATAGAAGCATGCATAAAATTAATAAAGTTTTAATTTTTTAACCTCATGTAATTTGTTTAGCATATTCAATTTCGTTAAAACCTAATATTACTTTTTTTTCCTCGTAAATCAAAAATGGTCTTTTTATTAATTTGCCATCACTTAAAAGAAGTTGAATAATTTCTTCACTTGATAAGCAATTAATATTAAGATTGAGAGTTTTAAAAGCTTTACCTCTTGTATTAAAAATCCTTTTCTTATCATCAGAGTATTGATCTAAAGCTAGATTTAAATAATTAACAAGTGGTGGTTCTTTTACAATATCAATTAAATTGAATTCGAAATCTTTGCTTTTAAGCCACTTTGCAGCTTTTCTGCAAGTAGAGCATTTTAAATAACTATAAAAAATTATTTTTTTCAATTTAATTGACCACTTTTTGATTTCTTAAATACTTTAAAGTTTTTCTTTTTTAGAGGTATACAACTTTTCAATAAATTTTCAACCACATCAAAATCCCTCCAACCGTCAATTTGCACTGTTCTCCCATCAAGTCCTTTACTTGTTCTAAAAAATTCAGCAACATCCTCAAGCTGATTAGGAGCAATTTGATTAATACTCACTATGTTGGACTGTCTAGGATTAGCCACAGGCACACATAAAAGTTTTCCATCATATGCGCCACAATCATGCATATCCAAAACTCCAATAGGTCTAGCTTTTATTAAACAACCAGCGAAAGTAGGCTCATCCATTATCACCATTGCATCAAGAGGGGCTCCATCATCAGCAAGCGTATTTGGAATAAAGCCATAATCAAAAGGGTACCTCACTGAAGAATGCAATACTCTGTCTAAGGCCATTATTCCTGCATCAGAGCAATATTCATATTTATTCCTACTCCCTGCAGGTATTTCAACAACAATATTTACTATTCCCTTCATTGGAGATGGAGGTATTGAACTAAGGTCCATCTTTTTTAAAATCCTGATTATGAATTATCTCGTTTCCTTGAGATAAAGGTCTTCCAATTAAAATGCTTATTGAAGGTAAAAAAATTGTCAAAAAGGCAAAAATAATACCTAAAGATGTTATTGATAAACTCCTTATACTTAAGGGGTCATCATCATCTCTTTCAAAATCACTTCGAGCAGAACCATGAGAAGATTCTTTGCTTGATTTACTTTGAATAAACTGCTTTGATTTCGTGTAACTCAAGAACTCTTAATTGGTAAAGATTAAGGAGATAATCAAACACCATTATCCTACATTTAAAATGTCAATAAATCAAAACATTGATTAGTAACTTTTTAATTAATCTTTTTCTAGCAAAGACCTTATAGATTTAAGTTCTTCTAATATTTGCACCATTATATTTTGAGCAGCGGAGGAAGGTGTATTAAAAACCTCTACAGTAACTTCCTTAATTCTTAAAATATCTTTTGCGAATCTTGCTACTTCATTAGGATGAAATTTTAAAGGGTCTTTTTGATCAGTTCTAAATTCGGGATTTAATTTTCTTGGATTAAAGCTAGGGTTTAAATTTCTTAAATCTGTATTTGTATACCTATAGACAGAAGCTCTTGATCTGTTAAGGAATTTTTGAACTTCATCAATACCTACTAATTCCTCTTCGCTAGAAATATTAGTATCTATATTTTCCATAAACTTAAGAAAATGTTTTAGTAGTAATGAACTTTTAACAGAATCTGAAGTTCATTACTGAAGAAGTTAGCAGAAACAATATTTTTAGACTAGCCGCGTTGAGGGACTCAAGACACTTTAAATTATTTTTTCATCTTAATTGATAAAATTAAATAATATTAAGGATTTTATGTATGCGCGTTTCAACCTCATTTCCTCTGGGGACACTTCGTGACACACCTTCTGAAGCTGAGATTATTTCACATCAATTACTTTTAAAAGCTGGGTATATTCGCAGAGTTAACAGTGGTATTTATGCATACATGCCAATAATGCTTAGAGTTATTGAAAAAATATCCGCAATTATAGAGAGAGAACTTAATAGTATTGGTTGTACAAAATTACTCTTACCCCAACTTCATCCTGCAGAATTATGGAGAAAAAGTGAAAGGTGGGAAGGATATACCGCAGGGGAAGGAATAATGTTTAATCTAAAAGATAGGCAAGGTAAAGAATTTGGTTTAGCTCCAACTCACGAAGAGGTGATCACGAGTATTGCATCAGAGACCATCAAATCCTATAAGCAATTACCACAATGTTTTTACCAAATTCAAACAAAATTTAGAGATGAAATAAGGCCAAGGTTTGGATTGATGAGAAGTAGAGAATTTATAATGAAAGATGGCTATTCTTTTCATTCTTCAGAAAACGATCTGGCTTCTTTCTATGAAAAGGTGGGCAATGCTTATGAAAATATTTTTAAATCTTGTGGACTGCAAACAGTAGGGGTTGAAGCTGATAGTGGGGCAATTGGCGGTGCCTCCTCTAAAGAATTTATGGTCACTGCTGATACTGGGGAAGATTACATTTTGTTTACTCAAAGTGGTTCTTATGCAGCAAATATTGAAAAAGCTATTTCTCTCCCCTCTCAACCTATTCCACTAAAAGATAATATTGCAGAGTGGTTGGAAACACCTCACCAAAAAACAATCCAAGAAGTTTGCGATAATAATAATTTAGATCCTAGTCAGATTATTAAAGTAGTAATATTCCTTGCACAGTTCGAAGGTGAATTTGAGGTCCCAATTCTTGCATGCATAAGAGGCGATCAACAGATTAACGAAGTAAAGCTTTTTAACTTAATCAACAAACTTCACAATCTCAATCTCATTAATCTTAAAAAGATTGAAGACAAAAATACTATCGAAAAAAATCTAGTTGATTTCCCCTTGGGTTTTATCGGGCCAGATTTAGACAATAAAACTATTAAAGCTATTTCAAATTGGGATAAAAAATGGACAAGAATAATTGACCATTCAGCAACCGACCTTTCAAGATTTATAAGTGGTGGGAATAAAGTTAATCTCCATAAAGTTTTTAAAGAATTTTCTTTTGCTTCGAAAGACTATCTAATTGGGGATATCAGGAATGCCAAAAAAGGAGATAAAGTAAGTATTGATAATGATGAGGTACTTAAAGAAAAAAAAGGTATCGAGATTGGACATATTTTCCAACTAGGGCAAAAATATAGTCAAAAATTAAATGCAAAGTTCTCTGATAAGGATGGCCAGTTAAAAAATTTATGGATGGGTTGTTATGGAATAGGAGTGACAAGAATAGCTCAAGCCGCTATAGAACAGAATCATGATCAAAGGGGAATTTGTTGGCCTATCCAGATTTCTCCATTTGAAGTTATTATTATTCCAACAAACCTAAAAGATCCTATTCAAAGTGACCTTACTGAGGAAATCTATAACAACTTTTTAATTAATAAAATTGATGTCCTTCTTGATGATAGAAACGATAGAGCTGGAGTGAAATTTAAAGATGCTGAATTAATTGGTATTCCTTTTCAGATAATTATTGGCAGAGATTCTGTTAATAAAGAAGTTGAACTTTTATGCAGAACAAATAATACTAAGTTTAAAATTAGTACTGATAAATTGTTGGAAACATTTATTTCCGAATCAGAAATAATGTACAATAAAAAGTCTTAAGGCTTATTTTTTTGGGAGCTCAGTTATGTTATTGAAATGGACATCAAAATTATTTATAAAAAATCTTACCAAAGCTATATCTTTCTCAATATCCTTAATTGTCGTTTTTACACTATTTAGTTCTCCTTCAATAGCCGTAAAGACCTCTATGACTGGTGACTATACAAAAGATACAATTTCAGTTGTTAAAACATTACAAACAGCTGTAGATACTCCAAAAGATTCTCCAAATAAAGATGAAGTAAGAAGTGAGGCTCTCATACTTATAACCGACTATATTTCCAGATATAGAAATAGAGGGATGGTTAATAAAACTCAATCATTTACCACCATGCAAACAGCATTAAATGCTATGGCAGGTCATTACAAAAACTTTGCAAGTAGACCCTTACCAGATAAACTGAAGGAGCGTTTAACCAAAGAATTTTCTCTCGCCGAAAAAATGGTTCTAAGAGAAAGTTGATACAATTCATTTACTTTTTAAAAGTAAAACAAGATTTTTGAATATATTAAATATTCGCCCAAATATAATGCTCTTCTAAAATTGGC
>CACMXO010000025.1 GCA_902617605.1 uncultured Prochlorococcus sp.
AGTTAATTTTGGACCATCTGGAAGAGCTGTGGCTCAACCTATAGACAAAAGTTTGTTAGATAACATTTTTGAACATCTAACAATGGAAAGATATGCCAATGTTCAATATTTTTCTATGTATCTATGGTTTCAAGAACGTGATTTAAATGGATTTGCCTCTCATTTTCTAAGTGAATCACAAGGCGAAATGGAACATGCTCAGAAATTTGCAGATTACTTAATCGCAAGAGGACAAAGCGTAAAATTAGAACAAATTCCCGCACCTGCTCAAACATGGGATTCTATAGAGGAGCTGATTTCTTATTCTTTTAATATGGAGGCTGATTTAACTTCATCTCTACAACAACTTTATTCCATATCAGAAAGAATTTCAGATACAAGAACTAACGTATTTTTAGATCCAATCATTGAGGCTCAAACAAAATCAGAAGATGAATTCGCAAACATACTTGGTAAAGTAAAGTTTGCTTGTAATCAACCTTCTGCAATCTTATTAATAGATAGTGATTTAAAGAAAAAATAGATTACTTTCAAATTTATTCTCATTCAATGTTCTTTTTGTTATTTCAAAAAGTAAATTAGAAAAGTTAATTTTCTCATTATTATTTTGATTTAGGAGCTCAGATATTCTATAAATCTCATTAACTCTTTTAAAAATATTTTTGTTTTCCGAAAATAACCTTTCCCTCAATGCTTTATTTTCTGTAGTTTTGTAGGATTGCTTGATATTTCTGAGTCTATTCGATAAAACTTCAACTTCCATTAACAAGTTGTTAGTAAGTGATTGTGATTCCTTCATATTTTTATAGCGGCGACGTTTCAATAAAAGAAGGAGCAACACTAACTGTTTGTGTTCCAATGGGAGCTATTAATAACTCAGATGATCTTAATTTAGAAATTAATCTTGTTGATGTTACTCGTGTAGAACCGATTAATTCACCAATCCTTTCATGAGTTAACCTAAAAGGTAACTCACACCATTGACCACATCTTCTACCTAGACGATTTACTAGTATTGAAAACAAAGCTTGTAATCTCTGTTCTGCATTTCCTAAGTGTCTAATCCTAAGGAGTTGCAAAGTCCATTCATTTACTGCATCGAAACCAATACTCTCATCTATATTCACATTGCTGTGAAAAGACAAATCTGTTAGTGCTTCAACACAGACTCCTTCGCTACATAAAAGATCAGTTCTTAATTGATCTCCTGATTGTAAAAATGCGAGTGTCATTCCTTCAGTTTCTTCACAAGGACAATAAACTCTTGCAATTCCACTTTCAACTTCCAGGCATGTACCTTTTGGTCTTGATGAAGGGTCTATTAAAACGGATTGCCCAGTTATTATCCTTACTGATTTTGACGGAGATTCCCCATAACTATGGAAATTCATTAATTAAAATATGATAATGAGAATTATTATCAATTATGTACTAAAAAATTACTTATTGCAATAGATTCTCATTATCATTGCATTTTTGAAGTTTTTCTTTACATATTTTTTATGAATATAATTTAGATAGAATTGCTAAATACTTTATTTTAGATGAGCGTAAATAGGATTTGTTTTAATTGTGGGAGTTCTTCATTCGTCTCAGATCGATCTTTAGGAGGTAAGATTGTGTGCTCTAAATGTGGATCTTCTTCATTTAAATATAAATCCTCTTCATTTTTAAAAAGTAAAAAATTTGTATTTCTCGCTATTGCGATAGCTATTTTCATAATTGTTATTTAGATAATCTATTTATATTCCAAAGTCCATTATTATTAGTCACCTCTAATTTAATTCCATATAACTTATTAAGATTTTCACTATTTATAACCTTATTTTGATCTCCATCAGCGATTATCTTGCCATCTTTTAGCATTATGACTCGATCATAAACTTTTGTAATCATAGAAATATCATGAGTGACGCATAAAATTGTGGTATTTAACTTTGATAATTCATTAATCTTATCAACAACAAAAAACTTTGATTTATAATCTAAATTTGCAATTGGTTCATCTAGAATTAATATTGCTGGTTTTTTGATTAATGCCCTAGCAATAAGAGAAATTTTTTTTTCTCCATCTGATAAATAGGAAAAATTCTTTTTAGATAAATTTGATATATTCATTTTCTTCATAATTTTTTTCACCTTATAAGAATCGCTCTCAGATTTATTTTGTACGTAACAATATCTTCCATATAGTCCACTTAAAATTAAATCAAAAACTTTTAAATTTGGACTTATTCTATTTTTTATATCATTATTTACGGTACTTATTTTTTTTCTTAGTTCCCATAAATTTATAAATTCTTTGTCAAATATCTTCAGTTTCGATTCATTAGCTACTACTGGGTATATGTTTCGATTAATTATTTCAATTAAGGATGATTTACCTGAACCATTTGGTCCAATTAATATTACATTCTCTGAATAAGCTATCTTTAAATTTAAATCCTTAATTACTCTGTAGCCATTTTTAAAACAATTTATATTTTTTGCGTCGAACCAAAATTTATTAAACACTAAAACTTATTACTCCAAAATATAATCAATTGAATTGAGCTTAAAATAAATATAAAAAGATAAAGCCAATTCAACCATGAGGGTCTATTCACTTTCTTCATAAATTATATTAATAACATAAAAAATATAAGCGGAGCAGCGAATCTTACAAATGTTTTTCTAATAATATCTAAATTATTTGCAATCTCTAACTTCTTTATCTCAGGAGGATATTTAAATATCACTTTGTCATATACATCAAGATTTTGGGTTTTGTTAAAATTTTTCCATGGTTCATCTTTATCTTCAGACTTCTTGTACCATTTCCAAAAATAGTTTATTATTCTATCTTCTCCCAATAATTTTATTTCATCCTTATTTATAAATCCCATATCGTGATTATATGTTTGTGTTTTTAAAATCATATAATCTTCATCGAATATCTTATAAAAAATCTTTCTTTGAGTCTCTTTGAATAATAAGAGATTATTGATTAGTTTGTTTTGTAGAAATTTCCTGTAGTGTCTTACTATTACTCTTGCTTTGTTGTTCCCCAGGGGAATATGATCTAAAACTTGTAAATATCTTGATGAGGAAGGATCGCCTTTGTAAATTAATATCCTTCCAGGAGGTATGTATTTTATCCGGATAAATTCTTTTGTAGGGTTATTCTTGTAATAATAAATACTTTCAATGTATTTAGGATTAATGTTAATTTTCTGGTTAAAACTAACTAGTACGTTTTTATTCACATCTTTATCAGGGATTGTATCGCCATGAACCCAAAAGATATGAAGTATATCTAGGTGATTTTCAATAATCCTTGACCAATCACATTTGAAATCAACTAAAACCTCTTCAAAGACATAATCCTTATGTGAAAACCCATTTTCATATAATTCGTAGTTACTTACAGGAGTATCTTCACTTATATTATTTAAATCAGTCTCAGATTTTTTAGAAAAATGTACAAAAATATATCCATTTTTTTCTGAGGTTTTGTATTGAGATAAATGAATTCTTTTGGCGTAATTATCGTAGTTATTATCAACTATATGGCGACATGTTATTCTGTCGAGATTTTGGCAACTTCCCCCAGATGAAAACTTAGCTCCATGATATGGGCAGGTTATTACTCCATCTGATAATGTCCCTCCAAAAAAGGAGGCTCCTCTATGAGGACAAATATTTTTAATACATCTAACGTTTTTATTTTCATCTCTATAAAGAACAAGAGGCTCATCGTAGAGTGAAAAATAATATAGCTTATTTTTTTTTAGATCTTTAGAGGGACAAATCGCATACCAACCAAATAAACCTATATTTAATTCTTTTTGATTTTCTCTAATGTCAAACGAGTCGATTTGTACTACCGTTCCTTTTTTAAATGGCTTAAGAGCGGTATTAAAGTCTTTTGATTTAAAAAAATTAATTTGTCTGTTTTCCATAAATTAATTTCTTTTTTTAAATGACTGTTTATCTTTCGGAACTATAACCCAAGTAAATAATCAATTTCTTATAAAAAGAAAATTCTCTATTATTTGTAGCAATAATTATGAAGTTATTGAAAAATATTGAGTCTCTGTCGTTTCTATGTATCTTTATTTCATGTTTTTTGTATCTTTTGTGATTCTTTCAAATTTTTTATGTAATCAATAGCATCATCAATATTTTTGTGGAAATTACATTGTCCCAAATAACAACCTATAAATCTTAAAAATTTTCTCTTGCCACCACTAATTTCATATCTATGTATTGTTCCGCCATCTATAGGAGCATAAATAAGTTCAGGTAGTGCCATATTAATCTTGTATTTAATACTTAATTAAACAATAATTCATGTTCAAATACATTTCCATAGCCAATCCATATATTTAATAATTAATTTACTTATTTTTGGATAATTATTTATTGAATACCCATGTATTATTTGTTATCTATTAATTATTGATATGGATTTTTTGTTATGCCAAAAGCATTTAGGCGTTTATTAAAAAAACTACCAAAAAAAATTCAAACTATAAAATTTTCAATTAGAGAGTTTTTATCTTCCAAAATATGAAATAGCTGTTTTGGTTAACAAATTTTAAATTTTATATTTTTAATAAAACATAGTCTGCAGAGCTAAATTCTAAATTATATTAAACTTGCAATTTATGAAATTTTATGGTCAAAAGAGTTTTTACGATATTCACTTTAACTTTGCTTCTTCTTGTTAGTTGCCCGGTTTACTCATTGGATACTTCTTCAAGAACTCTTGAAAAGTATACAAAAAAGATTTCTAATAAGTTCACAAGAACATACTGCAACACTTCCAAATTCGGTATTTCTTATGAGGGAGCTTTGGCATTTGCTATTGGAGAGACTAATAAGGAATTTAAAAATAATAAACTTAATCAGTTAATAGATTATTCTCTCCTAAAAAATTCAATAGTAAATGATTTAGAAAATAATTGCCAGGTTTATGATTTTGCTACAAGTAATTTAGATAATTTAAAATTTAACTAGGAAAATGTAAATTGAATAAAGTCTTATTTTTTGCCTATCCAATCATTGGGTTTCTCCATCATCCATTCGAAAACACCCTTAGCATCAAGGTTTTTAGATGCATAAACAAATAAAATTGGAAATATTAAAATTACTGCGCCAATAACTGCTAACTCTATTTTACCGAGCCCCATCTCAGTTACTGTTAAGGCAAAATAATTAATCATTATCTTTATTTAATTAGAATTAATATCTACATAATTTACAAAAAATTTTAATTCTTTCACTTCTTTATAAAAAATCTTAATTGTTTATCGTGAAATATTTGTATAAAGTACCTATTTTATTGATTAAAACTTTTTAATAATTTAAATAATATACCTCTGTTTGATAGTTATGAATTATGAAATTATTATTTTCACACCTATTATTGCAGTATTAATTGGATCTATAGTTTTTACAATTTTAAAAAAAAGAAAGAGATCAGCTAAAAGTATTTATAAATTAATAGATGATTTAGAAAAAAAATACATATATTAATCTTTTTTCTAGGGAATAAAATTAATCAAATTCTATACCTACTTCTTCTTTTAAATCTCTCTCCAAATCTGGAAGATGAGGTTCAACCCAATGATCTTTGTTGTCAATACCAGCTGCATTTACATAATTCATGATGTGTTGATCCACTTGCTTGTAAAGATCATGCAAATTTAAATCCATACGAATATCATGTGCAATTTCAGATACTTGTTGTTCTGTTAGACAATGATCTGGATGAAGTAAATCACAACATGGAATTCTCTTCTCAATCAATTCATTTAAATTGATTTTTATTTCGTAATCTTGATGGACTGTCATTGATTTTTTATTTATTTATTCATTCTAATTATCTTTAAGGTTTTGTATATCTTTAGTCAAGAAACAAAGTTCTTTAGTACCTATGCAGTAATTTTAAATAAATAGATCTTCCAAATCTTTATACAAATCATCGTTCTCTTTTTTGTTTTCTATAGGATCATGATGATCTAGTGAAAGTTCTCTTTTTGAGGTGTAGAAAAGATATCCAAGGGCTCCAAAAAGTAAAGTTGTTGGCAAAATCATTTGAGTTTAATTGACTTATAATGAATATAGTGCAACACTTATTACAGTCAAGTGCTGAACTTTAATTAATTTTTAAATGCCCACCAAGAAAAAAAGAGTTGGTTTTATTCCTAGAGAAGATGTTATGAGAATAATCGACAAATTGAGCATAGAGAACAATTTAAGTAATTCAAAAATAATAGGTATTTTAGTGGAAGAAGCACTTTCAATAAGAGGTATATTTAATAAAAAAAATGGTAGGTTAATTCCATCACACCAGCAAAATCAAGATAATTCAAAAATCTTATCTGATAATTACACCAGCTTGATAGATAATGAAGAATTCTCAAATGATACTAAATTAGGAAATCATTTTAGTTCTGGTAAATCAACCCATTTAAATAAACCAAATCAGGAGGTTTTTGACTTGCAAACTTATAAAAAGTTTTTATTATTCCTTAAATTTCAGGAAATGATGGATAAATATAATACTTGAATAGTGTTGCTTAGTGCTGTACTGTGCGTTAAATTTAATTTGTATTTATAGGAGATTTTCATATTAAAATTTTTTTCACCATTTCAAAAACCTAAATTCAATAATCTATAAAATATTTATTCTTATGAATTCATCTCTCCCATTTTTATCTGTAAATCTCCTCCCTCCAGAAAAGTTATATTGTAATTTTAGTTATTGGAGTTCTTTGTTCTCTCAGGATATGCAAATTTTATGGGATAGAGCTCATGGAGTACCTTTAGAAAAACTGCC
The DNA here is from genome assembly GCA_902617605.1 of uncultured Prochlorococcus sp. GTDB lineage: Bacteria > Cyanobacteriota > Cyanobacteriia > PCC-6307 > Cyanobiaceae > Prochlorococcus_A. Next base: position 6,827 of record CACMXO010000025.1, read on the forward strand.
AAAAGGGGTTTCTGATATGATTTTTCCCTATTTATTGCTTGCACTCTCAGATTACAAGACTTCGCAAATAAATAAAATGAATGGAATAGGATTAGACAATCTTTTAAGCCTTTGGTTTGATAAGTACTTATTAAATAAAAATGGTTACTTCGAGCTAATTAAAAAATAATAATAAAAATTAGCTATTAATATCAAATTTGATGACTATAAAAATTTATTACTTTTAAACATCTTTTAAGTGATTCTTTACGAATTGGCACATCAATAGTCTTGCTATAAATATATTAAATGGTTTGATGATGAATTCTTTAAATTTCTTTTTAGAAAATATGTGTATTGTCGTTTTGATATTAATAATCATAAGAGATACAAAATTAAGAAAAGCAAGATAAATGAAATTTAATTCAAAAACCCTAAGCTTGATATTAAATCTGTTATTTTGCTTGTTTATTTTTATTATTTAATTTTTTAGTTTTTATTCATTAATCTTAAAAAAAATTCAAAAATTAATATTCAAATTTGGTTGACTTTTGTTGTTAATGCGATGATAATGGCAAAAATAAAATTTTAATTGTGAAACCTCTTTCAGATAGTTTTGATGATTTTGTTGATGATCTACTTTCATCAGATGTTAATTTGTTGAAAGGGGAACTTGATTTTCTGCTTATGCAACATTTATTTAATTCTATAGATTTGAAGTGTATTAATAAAACTGAAATTGAAGAAAACGAATCCTTAGCTGCTTAATTTTTTATGAAATTTTTTTATGAAAAGTTTTGGGTCCCAGTTTTTGGTTATATTTTATCAAAATTTGTTTTTTTAATTGAAGGTAAAAAGCAAGATTCTAAAAATAAAAAAAAATAGATTATTTACTTTTTGTCTTTATAAAGTATTTTTAATTACATAATTTAATTCAGTATATTTTGATAACAACAAAAGTTGTGCTTTAAATTTACGAATATATGCATGGTTGGAATATACATAATTGCTTTTTAGCAAATTAATATGAACAAAAATAATACGTTAAAGCCATATACAGTGCATTACCGTGATCTTCAAAATATGAGATTAGAAAATTGTTTTTATGCTTTTGACGCTTACGAGGCTAGAACATTAGCAATGGAATTTAATAGGTATATTAATGAGCATCCAAATAGTATAGACCTAATAAGATGCGAAAAATGATTAAAAATTTTAGTAATTTAAAATAAAAATTTATTTAAACACTTAAGAATTTATCAATAACTGATTGACTCAACTCACTAGTGTTTCCGCTAGCAACGATACCTCCGCGTTGCATCGCATAATATCTATTGGCTTGCCTCACAAAATGTAAGTGCTGTTCAACTAATAAAACACCAATTCCTGTATCTCTAATTATCTGGTTAATTGCATTTTCAATGTCTAAAACTATATTCGGCTGAATACCTTCAGTTGGTTCGTCAAGCAATAGAAGTTGAGGTTTGCCTAGCAATGCTCTTGCAATAGCTAATTGCTGTTGTTGTCCCCCACTAAGATCTCCTCCTTTCCTTTGAAGAAAATCTTTAAGGATTGGGAAGAGATCATAGATAAATGGATCTATTCTCTTGTTCTTAGATAATCCACCTGGTAGAGACTCCATCCCTAACATAAGATTCTCTTCAACTGATAGGTATGGAATAATTTCTCTCCCTTGAGGAACGTAAGCCATTCCTTTCCTAGCCCTCTGATGAGGTGCTTTTCTGTTGATATTTTCACCAATCAAATAGATATCTCCTTTTTTTTGTTTTAACAAACCAATTAGTGATTTCAATAAAGTTGTTTTGCCAACTCCATTTCTTCCAATCAAACAAACCATTTCTCCTGATTTAACGTTTAAATCTACATCTCTAAGAATATGACTCTCGCCATAATAAGTATTTAATGATTTTATTTCGAGTAAATTTTCCATAACTAGTCCTCAGGTCTTCCTAAATAAACATCAATAACTTTTTTGTCTTTTTGTATGGTTTCCATAGTTCCCTCACATAATACTGTGCCCTGATTTAATACTGAAACATTACTATCAAGTCTTCTTATAAATTCCATATCATGATCTATTACCACTACTGTATTTTCGCCTGATAAAGATTTTAATAAATCAGCTGTAAGATCTGTTTCTTCATCAGTTAAACCGGCAACAGGTTCATCTACTAACATTAAATCTGGCTTCTGTCCTACTAACATGGCTATCTCGAGCCATTGTTTTTGGCCATGTGATAAAGAGCCAGCTTTAGAATCAACTTTTTGAGCTAAATTAACAATCTTCATGAGACGATCAATCTCATTAAGCTGCTCATCCTTAATACTTTTATTTATAAGGTTTAAGGGACTTTTAGGAGTTGTCACCGATATTTCAAGATTTTCTTTAACTGTAAGATTTTCAAAGATTCTTGGACTTTGGAACTTTCTTCCAACTCCAAGTCTTGCAATTTTATGCTCCTTTCTACCTACTAAAGATTTTCCTTTAAAAATTACTTCA
>CACMXO010000026.1 GCA_902617605.1 uncultured Prochlorococcus sp.
TAGATTTCTTAGAAGAAACTTTAAACAAAGAATGTATAAATTATCCAAATCAAGAAGATTGCTTGGTTTGTTGCAATTAGAAATCAAAAAATAGCTGTTTTTTAAAAGTAAATAAATTTTTACTTGTATTTATAAGTTTTCTAAAAGGGAGTTAGCACTATGGAATTAAGATTCTTCCCAATCAATATTTTTAGAGAGACTCCAAAAGTCACATTCTTTGATGCAGGCATATATAGTTCTAATGGTTCTGATGTTGTGATCCATTCTGGAGAAGCTATATCTCCTCCAGATGATTTAAAAAATGAGCAGTATTATGTTCACAATCATCAAATTGACCACAATTTAGTTATCACTGGAGAAAGGAAATTTGTTTTAATAAATCCTTCCTGGGATGAACCTCATCACGTGATTTATTTAAATAGATCTATGGGAGCATTAGAAATTCCTATAGGAACTTATCACAGATCTATCTCAGGGAATGCTGGTAGTATTGTTTTAAACCAACCCAAAAGAGATAAATTTTTTGATCCTGCTAAAGAATTTATCCCTCAAAAATTAGACAAAATTGATTTAATTAAGGCAAGAAAAAGTCCCCCTGTTTATTGGATTTACGAAAATAACAAAATCAAAAGAATACATTTTAATCCTTTAGAAAGAAAAGTTAAAACTCTTGTTTGAAATGAAAAAACATATATCCCCTAGTAAAAATTTAAAAAACCTGAATTTAATTATTAATTCTGATACTTATAAATTGGCTCACGAAGATATTGGTTTACTTAGCCGAAATGAAATGCGTGGGGTCAGAATGCTTCTTGAAATTACTAAACCAGATTTAATCCTTGAAGAAAATAAAATTCTTTCAACAATAATTATTTTTGGAGGCGCAAGCATTTCAGAAGAATCAAATATAAAAAAGAGACTTGAAAATATAGAAGAGTTAATTAAAAAAAATCCTAAATCGATACTTTTAAAACGAAATTTAAATAGATTAGAAAATTTGCTTCTTATGAGTCATTACTATCAATCCGCAAAGGAGTTTTCTAAACTTGCTTCAATTAGTAATCAAAATAAAAACTGTAATTCTCATGTGATTGTGACAGGTGGGGGGCCAGGAATTATGGAAGCTGCTAATAGAGGTGCATTTGAAGCAAATTGTAAATCTATAGGGTTAAATATCAGTCTGCCTAATGAACAAATCCCAAATGCTTTTATAACTCCTGGTCTTTGCTTTAAGTTTAATTATTTTGCATTAAGAAAGATCCATTTTGTCATGCGATCAGTAGCCGCCGTATTTTTCCCTGGAGGTTTTGGAACACTAGATGAATTATTTGAACTATTGACACTTTGTCAAACAGGAATGAAAACTAAAATCCCAATCATACTTTTTGGTAGAGAGTATTGGAATAAGGTAATTAACTTTGATTATCTAGCTGATCTTGGATTGATTGAAGATAAACATTTAAATCTTTTCCAATATGCAGATACCGCACCAGAAGCATGGGAACTTATCAAATCGTCAAAATCTTAGCTTAAAGGTAAGCTAATTATTTTTAAATAACTTTTAATTACTTAATTTATAATTTGTTTTAACAGTTTTTATTATTGAATCTTGTGGTTCTTCACTTGGGAAACAATTAATTATCCTATATTTGCCTCCTTTTTTATCAGTCTCAACAACTGTAAATTCAACGTATTTACCAATTCCATCTCTTAAATCCTTAACTTCAGTATTAATTATCTCTTCTTTATCATTTTCGATAATACGAGATTTACCTCCGCAATTTAACAAAGCGTTTTCCTCAGTGAGAAAAAAATCTTTGTCATTACTGCAAGAAGATAAGAAAGATAAAGAGACTATTATTAGTATCAAATTCTTCATAATCAACTTTTTTGTACTTAATTACATTATCAATAAAGTTTATTAAATATGTAGTCAAATCCCTACCAAATTAAAAATTTAATTAATAATATTTGTGAACTAAATAGAAATTATTTTAGAAAGAAATGCCCGATACATTTAGAAAATCTTTATAAATATTTTGCCAGTGTATAATCCTTTGTTCAAGTATATTAGGCGGACCAAGTTTAAAATTTTCGAGATAAGACTTATGAACTGATTCGACAATAACTTTATCTTCTCCAAGAAATTCTAATATACTTTTTTTCCAATTTTCTAAATCATTTTTACATAAAGAAGCAGAGGCTAATTTAATTTCAATAATACACTGACCAATATTTTTAGGAAGATAATTTATTAAAACAATCCCTTTACCAGGCCAGATTATTAGATGGGTCCATGGGAGTAATCCAAAGGTATATAGATTTCCTTCACTACTAAGTGGGGTAACAAGTACATTACAAAATTCACTGAAGAAATACCTGTAGTTTTTAATTGGACCTTGTTCTTTATGTAGGGTATCTTTATGAGCTATTGCTACATGATAATCGTCAAGTGTATTGTCATGGGCAATTTTCCAATTGCAATTTAAGGTATCAGAAAATTCAGAAAAAATGCTGTAATTCATATCCCATTGATCATTACATTTTCTCCCAACAAGCTCAATTTGATCATCTATAGATATTGGTTTCTTGCTGAAATTAATCCAAATTAAAGGTCCATTTATTAAAGAGTTAACTTTTTCTAAAAAATAATCCTCTCTTTCTATTTTTGTTTCAAAATTGTTTTTTAATGGCAAGGTTTTAAGTTTGCCAAAACTATCAAAAGTCCAGCCATGGTAAGGACAAAAAATATTTTTAGAAGGATTTAATTTTGTTTTTGGCAAACACAATTTTGCCCCACGATGAGGGCATCTATTTTTAAAAACAGTTATTAAGTTTTTTTCTGAACAAGAGATTAATAATGATTGATTAAAGAATTTTTTTTCCAATATTTCTCCAGGTTTAATTTCTCCTATGAAAATCAATGGGTGCCAATAATTTTTTGAATAGTTTTCTAATTCAAGTTCAAAAATTTTTTGTTCGCTATAAAGCCAAGTAGGCAAAAAACTAGTTGACATTATTTATTTTTTTTGGAGGCTTCTTAAAAAATCAGATAACTCATATCTTAATTTTGCAAAATCCGAATCAAGTTTCAATTTATCTAAATCTCCTTTTTGTAGATCTACCTTAACTTCTTTTATGATTCTTCCAGGATTAGGTGCCAAAATACATATTTGCTGAGAGAGAGCTAATGCTTCTTCAATATCATGGGTTATAAGTAAAACTGTCAATGAAGTTTTTTTCCATAATTCATAGAGAAATTTCTGCATAGATTCTCTTATCTGTAAATCTAAGGCTCCAAAAGGTTCATCTAAAAGTAGAATTTTTGGGTTAGTCGCTAGAGCTCTTGCTATTGCAACCCTTTGTTGCATTCCTCCAGATAATTCTTTTGGATACTTATTTCCCGAATCCTGAAGACCTACTACTTCTAATAAATAAGATGTCCTATATTTTATTTCTTTCAACTTATAAGAATTTAAATTCATTCCAAAGGCAATATTCTCAGATGCTGTGAGCCAAGGGAAAAGACTATATTTCTGAAAAACCATTCCTCTATCCAATCCTGGTCCACTAACTATTTTTCCATCTACTTTTACGTTCCCTTTAGATGGACTCTCAAGCCCAGCAATAATCCTCAATATAGTACTTTTACCTGATCCAGAGCTCCCAACAAGAGTTTTAAATTCGCCAGAACTTATTGAAAAGCTTATTCCCTCAATTGCCTTTTTTCTATTTGAACCTTCCCCAAAATATTTTGAAATATTATTAACATCTAATTTCATTTAAACAGCCCATTTACATGTACGTCTAAGTAGCAATCTAAAACTCATATCCAAAGCAAATCCTATTAATCCAAGAACTATTAATTCTGCAAATATTTGATCTGTGCGAAAAAATCTTTGAGCCAGTTGAATCCTTTTACCTAAACCAACTTCTGCTGCAATTAACTCAGCAACGATTACTAAATTCCATGAAGTTGCAATATTAATTCTTAAAGTATCTATAATACTTGGCAATGAATATCTGGCTATAACTCTGATCAATAAATCTTTTGTATTACCTCCTAAAGTAAGCGTTGTTTCAATGAGTTCTTTGGGTACAAATTTTACTGAATCCATAACCATCAAAACATTAAAGTAAACGGTACCAATGAAAATTAATGCAATTTTTGGAGCCTCTTCAATTCCTAAATAAATAATAAGTAAAGGAGAAAAAGCAGCAGCAGGCATATACCTAAGCATCGCAATTAATGGTTCACATAACGCACAAAAAGAAGGGAAAGAACCCATTAAAATTCCTAAAGGAATTGAAAAAATTGTTGCAATTATAAAACCAGCAAATACCCTACCAGTACTTGCAAAAATATCTTCAAATAATATTCCACTTTCAGCCATATCCAAAAGAGAATAAAAGACCGCTAAAGGTGATGGTAAAAACATTTCACTTACAAGTTTTAATTGACAAACTAATGTCCAAATTAAAAGTGGAAGCAAAAGTGAGGCTATTTGAAGAAATATTTTATTTAATTTTTTCGGTTCACTACCAAATGAAAAGAGGGATAAAAAATATTTATCCCTCTTGATTAATTTCGAACTAACCATTTTAATTTTGTATTAATTAGCTGATGTTTTTAACGAACGAAGAGTCAAATAATTTACTCATATCTGGTTTTTCAGGAATAAATCCTACCTTTACCATAAAGTCTGCCATTTGTTTCGCTGCATAAGGCATATATTTCATACCGAACCCTTCACTAAAAGCTTCTAAATTTTCTTCCAAAGAAAAGAACCTAGTTCCACCTTTATATTGTTTGTATTCGCGTGTTGGGATCCCAGCTCGCTTTGCCATGATCTTTTCAGATTTTCTTGGATTTTTTTCCATGAATTCTCTTACATCCCACCATGTTTTAACAATTTTTTGAACATCATCTGGTCTTTCAGAAATCAAATCTCCGCTTACAGCTAATAGATCAGGGATTGCACCAGGATATTCTTTTGAACTAGCAATAACTCTTGCTCCAGGCCTCTTCATTGCGGTTCCTGTAAATGGAGGGAATGCACCAACTGCATCAACTTTTCCTGCTGCGAATGCAGTTGCAGCCTGATCAGTTGGAAGACCTTTAATAATGACATCATCCCTAGTTAATCCAACATCATTCAGAGCTAAAACAAGTAAAAAATCATCTACAACACCTTCTTCTACTGCTACTGTTTTACCTTTTAAATCAGCAACACTTTTAATTGATTTATCTGCAATTATTTGGTCATTCCCTGCAGAATTATCATTAACTAAAACAACTACTTCCCCTCCATTCTCTCCTGGCAAGAACGAAATAGTATCATTAAGAGTCTGTGAATTTCCATCAATTTTACCAGCAGCAAAAGTTTCCATGGATTGGACATATCCATCAAACCATTTCATCTGAACATTAACTCCATTTTTCTCAAACATTTTTTGATCAACAGCTATCGCCCAGGGCCACCATCCTGCCCAGTTACTGTATCCCAAAGTGATTGGATCACCTTTTGGAGCTGCAGGACTTGATAATGTACTTAATGAAATAGCTAATATTAGAGCCAGCAAAGAGACAAAGAAAACTCTCAATTTTTTAAACATTTTTGAAAAAAAATATTACGTACTATCAATACTCAAGAAAAAGCAAATCTAAAGTTGTAATGGCTGATACTTTTAAGAGATTACTCTTACTTAATCAATATTAATTATTTTTAAATTTCAGAATCTTTTTACTAATCCAATCTTGCCATAAATGGAATCCAGACTTGGTTATCGAAGAAATTTCTATCACATCTGCCTTAGGGTTAGTTGAAGCTATGTTCGATTTTAATTCGTTAATATCAAAATTCAAATGGGGTAACAAATCAACTTTAGTTATCAAAATTAAATCTGCTTCTCTAAACATTATTGGATATTTTAAAGGTTTATCCTCACCTTCGGTAATACTTAAAAGAGCAACTTTAAAATGTTCTCCAATCTCAAATTCTGCAGGACAAACTAAATTTCCTACATTTTCCACTAACAAAATATCTAGTAAATTAGGATTTATTTTTTTTTCTAATAATTTCAAACCTCCACTAACCATATTCGCATCGAGATGACATGCTCTTCCAGTTGTAATTGGTACTACTGGAATATTTAATTTTTCTAATCTTGCCGCATCAAGATTAGTGGTCATATCACCCTCTAAAACAGCACTGTGAAATTTTTTTGAAAGATCTTCTAAAGTTATTTCAAGTAATCTCGTTTTTCCTGCACCAGGACTACTCATTATGTTCAAGCAAAGCAAATTATAATTATTAAACTTGATTTTATTTTTCTCAGCTTGATGACTATTTTGATGAAGAATATTTAATTCAATTTTGTCTGAAATTGGTAAATGCATTTATATTTGAAAATACGTCTTTATTCTAGATATTAAATTTCTACTTTTCTTTAAAATCAATAGATGCGATTTTTAATTCCCTCCCACTAATAATTTCCTCTAAATTAAAATTGCAACATGGAGATTTATATCCATTCTCTTTCTTTGGAAAATATAATCTATTGCATTTAGAGCATTTCCCTTCAAAAGGTATTGTCTCAATTGTAATCTCAGAGGAATCTAACCAAGAACCCAATACTGCAGCATTAAAAGTATTAATTAATGATATTGGTTCTACGCAAGTAAATTCCCCAATCTTAAGATTAATCTTTTCAACAACTATTTTTTTTTTATTTTTTTTCTCTGCCCACTCTTCCATGGAAAGAATAAGGCATTTTGTCATATCTACTTCATGCACGAAAATCTATCTCCATTTTTGATCAACTGACATATTGCATTTATCTGAGATCCATTCTGGTTTAGATTTTCTTGGAAGCTGACCACTTACTACGAGATGTGCAATTGAATCACAAATAACTCTAGTAGCTAATAAAGCTGTCATATCGCTTACATCATATGGAGGCGAAACCTCAACAAGCTCAATTCCACATACATTAACTTTTCTGATAATGTACTCCAAAAGTTTTAATGCCTCTCGAGGTAATAAACCCCCAGGTTCAGGCCAACCAGTTCCAGGGACAAATCCAGCATCAATACAATCAATATCAAAAGAAATATATACACAGTCAGTTCCATCCGTAGCTTTTTCAATCGCAAAATTAGCGGCCTCTTTTAATCCCATTTCACAAATATCAGTAACTGTTAAAACATTTGTACTTCTTTCCCTGCAAATTTTCACTCCTTCTCTTGGTACTTGCCAACCTCCAATTCCTAATTGAACAAGATTTTTTGCAGGTGCATTTTTCATATTAGTTGCATGAAACCATGGACAGGTATGCATTCTTTCATCTAAATCTGTTTCTTGAGTATCTACATGTCTATCAAAATGAATGATCCCTACTTTTTTATCTCCTAAGTGGCGACAAACTCCTCTAACTGTAGGAAAACCTATTGAATGATCTCCACCTAAAATAATTGGAAATGCACCGCTAGCAAAAATATGAGCAACCCCCTTTGAAATTTGATCAAAACTTTTTTCATTATTAGCTGGAATTGTAAAAATATCTCCTACATCACAAATAGATATCTGCTCTCTCAGATCCACTCCCATTTCGTAATTGTAAGGAGTATAAAGAGCAGAAATTTTTCTTATTCCTTGAGGTCCGAATCTTGTCCCTGGTCTATAAGTAGTTCCAGAATCATGAGGAACACCAACGATCGCAACATCATAATTTCCCACTTCATTTACATTTTCAACATATGGAGCTTTCATGAAAGTATTGATACCTGCAAAATGGGGTAATTCTCCTCTTGAAAATGTAGATATATTTCTATCGACAATACTTTTTGCTCCTTCTAAACCATATTCCTTTGCTCGGGCAACCTCAGTTTCCCATCCTTTCAAAGGTAATTTTGATTCTTTTTCTAA
>CACMXO010000027.1 GCA_902617605.1 uncultured Prochlorococcus sp.
CAGAGGATATAAAGGGTTTGTACAGCGAGTTACAAAAAAAAGAGCAGCTGTTCTGTTTGAAGGGGGGAATTGGGATAAGCTCATAACTTTTCAGTTAACGAATTTGGAAATAATTTAAAATTAGATTTTACCTTTAGTTATAAATCTTTCTATCAAAACTCTAGCTGCATTAGTTTCTGCTTGTTTATGGGACTTGCCGCTTGCAGTTGATTCTTTTAATCCTTCGATAAATATATCGCAAGAAAATCTGTTAGGGTCGCCATTTTTCTTTGAGACTTCAATTATTTTATAGACTGGCAAATCAAAACCTTTACTTTGACACCACTCTTGCAATACTGTCTTAGATTTAAATTTATATGGTGCTTTTAAAAAATTTTCTGAATCTTCCTCCCAAATATCATCTAACCAAAGATTTACTTCCTGAATTGAATTAAAGCACTTGTAAACAGCACCGATTAAAGCTTCTGTAGACTCACCAATAATAGTATTCTTTGAATTTTCATCGCCAAGAGCTTTAGGTCCTTGAATTATTAGTTTCTCTATATCAATTTTCTTTCCTAATTTAGTTAACCATTCATCACTTACAATTTGTGCTCTTAACTCTGATCTTTCTCCTACACTCATTTGAGGATATTTTTTTTCAATAAAATTTGAAGCAGCTAATCTTAGTACTGCATCTCCGAAAAATTCAAGTTTTTCATAATTTATTATTTTGTCCTTTGAGGAATGGATCAATGCTTGATTAAAATCTTGAATAACTGAAATATTTTTAGTTCTAATTATTTCAGAAAATCTTTTTGAGTTAATATTTAAAGACGTGAGAAAGGTAGTTATTTGATTAATTCTCTTTGCGTTAATTATATTTGCCATCTGATTTGAATAATCACAACAATTAGAAAGCAGGTCATAAGCCGGGTTCTGTTCATCTTAATTAAGATGGGCAATCATCTATCTAGGACTGGAATTACTTCACAGTCTCAAGCGGCGCTTAAAAGTAGATTGTGTAATGGTCATAAATCTACTAAGCCTTGCTCCCAGCCGGGGTTTACCTAGCCAACACTTCTCAATGTTGCTGGTGCGCTCTTACCACACCCTTGCACCCTTGCCATACTTAATGTATTAGGCGGTATGTTTCTGTGGCACTATCCTCACGGTTGCCCGCACTGGGAATTACCCAGCAAGCCTGACCATGTGGGAGCCCGGACTTTCCTCAAGAAAGTTTTATTTTGTTTCCAAAATAAAACTTTCTTGCGATTGCCTCTCCTGCTTTCATCTAGCATAGTGCTTAATACTCCAAAAATCATCTACTGGGGCTGTAGCTCAGCAGGATAGAGCAACGGTTTCCTAAACCGTAGGTCGTGGGTTCGACTCCCGCCAGTCCCGTAAAAATAAAAAACTATATGTAGTATGTGTGCAAATTTGCTACTCTCTAGCTAGCGTATAGTTAGTAATAAATCTTTTATGGCTAAGTTGCATGATATGCGTTTAAAGCTTTTAATTCAACAAGAGCATGAACGCATTTCTAAATCTCAACCTAATGATTTAGATCTTTCAATAGTTCAAGCAAGATGCCTTTGTTGGCTTGCTTTATTGGCGGAAGCCCACGAAGATCAAGCAAATGATGCTGAGAAAAGAGGCGATGCCGAGCAAGCTATGGGATGGTTTGCTGATTCTATGAGACTAAGAGATGTTATTAATTTGGTTACTAGTATTGAAATACCTTTGCCGGATAGTCCCGATTCACTCGATGAAAATGACGAATTATTGGATGGCCCTTCAATTTTGCCCAAATAGTGAGATGATATATAAAGAATTATTTTTTTCTTTTGGCTGAAGAACCATGTCAATGCTCTGATTGTCAGAGATTTTATAAAGAGCATGATCGTCTGATTAGAGAATTTCCTACTTTTAAGCAGCAACAAGAATTGAATTGGGCATCTATTCAATCGTTCAGAACTCTTTGTACTAAGGTTACAGATGAGTTGCAGAGAGAATTATCTGAAAGAGAATCAAATGAAGATATCAGTCAAGAAAATAAACATATCTCTGATACAGAAATTACTGAAGCTTTAAATGAACTTGAAAGTGTTAATGCCTATCTATATTCAATTGAAGCATTAATGGAAAGAATATTTGATACAAAAATTTCGGACAATATTGAATCAAAATTTAAAGAAGTTGCAAATGAACTAGCCCCCGATCCATTAAATATGGATAGATTAATTTTGAATAGATTATTTCATCAAACCCCAGATTCACCAGATAAGAAAAATATTAATTAGTTAATTCTTCTACATCGCAAGTAATTTCAACAGGCATTGGAGATACTTTCCAGATAGATTGACAATACTCTCTAATAGATCTATCTGAAGAAAAATATCCTGATCTGGCAGTATTTAATAATGCCATTTTATTCCAAGATTTTTTATTATTCCAGCATTCACTTACTACATCCTGTTTATTTAAGTAGTTTTCGAAATCAGCCATGACAAAAAATGGGTCATGTCCAGTCAAGCTGTTTAATAAAGGTTTAAATAATTCTTTATCCCCATTACTAAAGTGGCCAATTTCAATCAAGCGTATAACCTCTTTAAGTTCTGGACATTGATCAATAAAAGTTTTGGGAGAGTAATTATTATTCTTTAAATCCATAATTTCACTTTCAGTTTTACCAAAAAGAAAGAAATTCTCTTTTTTCACAAGATCTCTTAATTCCACATTAGCTCCATCTAAGGTTCCAATCGTTAAAGCTCCATTCATGGCAAACTTCATATTTCCAGTTCCAGATGCTTCTTTTCCAGCAGTTGATATTTGTTCTGAAAGATCCGTAGCGGGATAAACTATTTCACCAAGTTTAACGTTATAGTCTGGTAGAAAAACAACTCTTAACAAGCCATCCATATCTGGATCAGAGTTAACTACATCAGCAATACCATTAATAAATCGGATCATCAGCTTAGCCATAAAGTAACCTGGTGCAGCTTTACCCCCAAATATTATTGTTCTTGGAACTTCATGCTTGTTATTACCATTTTTGATTCTTAAATATTGAGCAATAATTTGGAGGGCGTTTAAATGTTGTCTTTTATATTGATGAATTCTTTTTACTTGAACATCAAATAAACTTGATGGATCTACAAGTATTCCTGTTTTGGAATGGATAAAACTAGCTAATTTTCTTTTGCCATTTAGTTTAGTTTCCTCAAATTTTTGTAAAAAATTGTTGTCATCTTTTTTTTCTTCTAACTTCTTAAGAAGTTCCATATTTGTAATCCAATTTGGACCAACTTCTTCCTCTAGTAGTTTTGATAATGATGGATTGGATAGGGCAACCCATCTCCTTGGAGTAACCCCATTAGTTACATTTGTAAATTTTTCAGGCCATAGAGCTGCGAATTCAGGGAGGAGTTGTCTTTTTATTAAATCTGAGTGAAGAGCTGCAACACCATTTATATGATGTGCTCCTATCGTAGCCAAATGAGCCATTCGAACTGATTTCGCACCTTCTTCATCAATTATTGAGAGTTTTTGAAGGATTTTGTCATCACCGGGATAACGGAGTCTTAATTGTTGTAGAAATCTCCAATTAATTTCATAAATAATTTCTAGATGTCGAGGCAGAAGATCATTAAATAACCCTAAATCCCATTTCTCTAAGGCTTCTGGTAGTAATGTGTGGTTGGTATAAGCTACTGAGGAGGTTGTTATGTTCCAAGCTTTATCCCATCCTATTTGATATTGGTCAATAAGAAGTCGCATTAATTCTGCAACTGCAATAGCAGGATGGGTATCATTCAATTGAACCGTCCAATGCTTAGGGAATTCTGTTATTGGTATTGATCTTTTTTCTAGACTTCTCAACATATCTTGAAGAGAACAACTTACAAAAAAGTGCTGTTGTTTGAGTCTTAATCTTCTACCTTCGTCAGTCCCGTCATTTGGATATAGAACTTTTGAAAGAGTTTCAGATGCAACTTTTTCTTCAACTGCACCGTAATAATCACCAATATTGAATGCGTAAAAGTCAAAACTTTCTGTTGCATCAGCTCTCCATAATCTTAATCTGTCACATGTATTTACTCTGTAACCTAAAACTGGAACATCATGGGGTACGCCAATAGCGTGTTCTGAAGGAATCCATCTTGATCTGTAGTTCCCTTTATCATCTCTATAACTTTCAGTTCTGCCTCCAAAACCAACGAAGCATGATTCGTCTGGTTGTGGTAGTTCCCAAGGCCATCCACCTTTTAACCATTTGTCAGTTACTTCAACTTGCCAACCATCCCTAATTAACTGATTGAATATGCCAAATTCATATCGAATACCATAACCAACAGCTGGAAACTGTAGAGATGCTAATGATTCCATATAACAGGCCGCAAGTCTGCCAAGTCCACCATTACCTAATCCAGGCTCCTCTTCAACTTCAAGAATTGTTGACAATGATTCAATGCCGAATCTCTTTAAAGCCTCTTCTGCCTCTTGAGTTATTCCGAGATTGAGAAGATTATTGCTTAATTGGGGGCCTATTAAAAATTCTGCGGATAAGTAGGCTACTGTTTTTTGTGGTTTTTTTCTTATGACTTCTTGACTGGCTAAATATCTTGTCATTAGCCTATCTTTAACCGCGTAACTTAAGGCCATGTACAAATCATGAGGACTTGCAGAAGTAGCTAACTTGCCAAGGGTATAAAAAAGATGTGCTGTCATACCTTGGAAAACAGCATCAGAATCCATGCCAGCTTTCTCAGGATCTAGGTAGCAGCCTGGTGTAGGCAAACGTAGATCGAAGGGTTCGTTAGGATTCATTGGATTAGCCATATATAGACAATAGCCATTTTTTAGAAAATTTCTTTGTTGTAACTTCAGATCCACACTTGTTGAGTATTTTTGCTTTTTTCTTACATATTTCTTAAAGTGGGCCCTCAATAAACTATCTTCCAATTAGGTAGTTTATTTTTTCTCTCATTTCATATGTATTCTTTACTTGCTGAATTAAATGCACATGATTTAGAAGTTGCTGAAACGTTGATAGGAGTTATAAGGTTTCTATTGATATTTTTAGCTGCAAGAGCATTAGCAGAAGTATTAGTAAGACTTAGTTTGCCAACAATAGTCGGTGAACTTCTTGCAGGGGTTGTAATAGGGGCCTCAGGATTTCATTTGTTGATACCGCCTTCAGCTGGAACCGAATTAAATGAAGGACTTGTAAATGTTATTAGTTCATTAGCTTCAATCCCCCCAGAAGCTGTACCTGATGTTTATTTCGAAAGTTTTCCATCCCTCCAAGCAGTAGCAACTCTAGGGTTATATGCTCTTTTATTTTTAACAGGATTAGAAAGTGAATTAGAGGAATTAGTAGCTGTCGGGGCTCAGGCTTTCACTGTTGCCATGGCTGGTGTAATTTTACCGTTTGCCTTTGGAACTCTTGGATTAATGTTTATTTTCCAAGTAGATCTAATTCCAGCAGTTTTTGCAGGAGCATCTATGACAGCAACAAGTATAGGAATTACTGCAAGTGTTTTTGGTGAGTTGGGATATTTAAAAACTAGAGAAGGACAGATTGTTATTGGAGCGGCCGTTTTAGATGATATTTTGGGTATAGTTATTCTTGCAGTTGTAGTAGCCCTTGCCGCCGGAGGTTCTTTAGAAATTGCTCCTATCGTTAAATTAGTTGCAGCAGCTGTAGTATTTGTTATTGCTGCTATCGCATTAAGTCGAACAGCAGCTCCAGGTTTTGATTGGTTATTAGATAGGTTAAAGGCACCTGGAGCCGTGGTAGTTGCTTCTTTTGTGATACTTGTTTTGTGTTGTTTCGTAGCAACAGCCATTGGATTAGAAGCAGCTTTAGGTGCTTTTGCAGCTGGATTAATTCTGAGTAGTTCTAAAAATAATCATGCAATTCAACAATCGGTTTTACCTTTAGTATCCTTATTCGCAACTATTTTTTTCGTATTAGTTGGAGCTGGAATGGATCTATCAGTTATAAACCCACTTGACCCAACAAGTAGGTCAGCCCTTGTAGTTGCAGGATTTTTATTAGTAGTAGCAATTATTGGTAAAATTGCAGCTGGATGGGTATTTTCAAGTGATAAACCTACAAATAGATTAGTTGTAGGTTTAGGTATGATGCCTAGAGGAGAGGTTGGTTTAATTTTCCTTGGACTAGGAACAAGTGCCAAGTTGTTAACTCCTTCTCTAGAAGCAGCAATTTTACTAATGGTTATTGGAACTACATTTCTTGCACCTGTTCTCTTGAGAATTGTTCTAAAAGATAAACCCCCAAATGATGGCAATAAAATCTCAGATGATGTTGCAGCTGATCCTGTTGGTCTTCTTTAGGAAATAAGTTTATTAGAATTAACAAACATAGAATTTTCTTTAAATGCAAAAATCAGCTCTGATAGATAGTGATGTAAATTATGACTGGAATTTTTTAAATTACCCTATCCATTCTATTTCTGCTAAGCCTGAGCAACCATCAAAAGAATGTGCTATTTTATTAATTCATGGTTTCGGTGCCTCTACGGATCATTGGAGATTCAATATTCCTATTTTGAGTAGCAAATATGAAGTTCATGCGATGGATCTTATCGGTTTTGGAAAAAGTCCTAAGCCCCAAGATGTTGAATACTCAGGATCATTATGGAAGGATCAGGTTGTTGCTTATGTACAAGAGAAAATAAAAAAACCTACTATTGTTGTTGGAAATTCATTAGGTGGTTATGCAGCATTAGCAGCTGGTGCAGAATTAAAGGAGCTAAATGCAGGAGTGATATTACTTAATGCTGCCGGATATTTTAGTGAAGAAAAAACTATCAAAAAGAACATGTTGCAAACTTCAATTGAAACAGTTGCTGGCATATTTTTGAAAAATATTGTTCTTCAACGTTTGATTTTTGAGAATATGAGAAATCCAAAAAATATTAAAAAAACTTTAAATCAAGTCTATGTTGATAAAAAAAATGTTGATGATTTTTTAGTTGAGTCAATAAGAAAGCCTTCTCTAGATTATGGAGCTTTTAATGTTTTCAGAAGTGTATTTAACCCATCAGGGCCTCAGGGATTGCCGTTGGATAAGTTATTCGCAAAACTTGATTCACCATTATTACTGCTCTGGGGAGGCAAAGATCCCTGGATGAATACTCCAAAAAAAAGAAATCTTTATAAGAAATATACACCAAAGAATACACAAGAAATCATTCTTGATGCTGGACATTGTCCTCATGATGAAATACCTGAATTAGTTAATCAGCATATATTGGATTGGGTTGATTCTCTTTAAGTAACAATTGTGCAAATTAAATTATCTAATAAAGAACATGGAATTTTTGTCTTTCAATTAGATCAAAATAACTATATTAAATTTTGCCCTCAAAGAGGAGGTGTTATTACAAATTGGGTTTCGGATGGTGAAAAGATACTCTATTTCGATGAAAAAAGATTTATGGACAAGACAAAAAGTATTAGGGGAGGCATTCCTATTCTTTTCCCAATTTGTGGAAATCTCAATACTTCTAGTTCAGTATTTGGTAAAG
>CACMXO010000028.1 GCA_902617605.1 uncultured Prochlorococcus sp.
GAGCATATTTCAGCAATATCTTCAGGTTGTGTCATCTTTGATTTCTCTAAGGAAGAGATATTTTGGGCCATTTTTGTATTAACCCAGCTTGGGCAAATTGCTGAAACCCTTATATTTTTATCCCAACCTTTATTTTTCATCGTTTGGCATAATCCCATCAAAGCAAATTTTGAAGAAGAATAAGCGGCTAAATCACCTTTAGATCGTTTCCCACTCATTGAGACTAAAACAATAATTCTTCCTCTTCCTGAGGTACATAAATGACCCCAAGAAAGCCTGCATAAATTCCAAATTGCCAAAAAATTGATATTTAATGTATTTAAAATATCTTCTTCATCACCATCTTTGTATAAGAAAGGAACTCTCGATAATACTCCAGAACAATTTATTACTGAATCAAATCCTCCAAATTCATCTACGGTATTCTTTATCCAATCTTCGGCTGTAATTTTTTTTATAGCATCATAGTGGTTGATTATAATTTGCCCTTTTGGCCATTTTTTTGGATCAATAGCGCTTCCTTTTAATGATTCTAAATCTCTTATGCCAACACTAATTCTATTGCCTTCTTTTAATTCTTTATGTGCAATATTTAGTCCAATACCTCTATTGGCTCCACTTATTAATATAGTTCTCATTTTTTAACTATATGTTTGGAAATATTATCCTAAGTAACATTTTAAATTCTCTTCCATGCATAATCATAAGACCTTTCTTTACACTCCATGGAGCCTTTATAAACATTACGCACATAGCATATACAATCTCTTTTAAAGAAAGAGTATCAGTTAGAAACCCATACCATTGATTTTTAGGTAGTTGGAAAAAACTGCCAAAAAATTCTCTCAATAGTTTCTCATCAAACCTCATGAGTTTTTCTAATCCAAATTGGTAAAGTGATTTCTTCCTAATTAATTCTTTTGACCATAAAGTTTCCCAACCTTTTCTAGCAATATGAAAGGTACTTAGATTTTTGTTTTTAATTGCTTTTGAGACTGCCTTTGCTACAAGTGGAGCTCTTCTTAAAACATTACCAATTAAATATCCAGATGCAGGATGTACCATTGAAGCAGCACCACCATATCCAAGTATTTGTTGTTTGAAATCTGGGATTGGCATATTCATAGGGAGAAATAAGCCAAGCTCTTCGTGCTGCATGCTTGTGATTGATATATTTCGATAAGAAAGCCTCTTCTCTAGTCTCTCTTTTAAATTTTCCATTGTTAGAGGATTTACCAAGCCAAGAGATGTCTCTTCAAGAAAATATTTCCCATCCCCCATATCCATGGCATAAAGAAAAGTTGGCGGTTCTTTTTTTTGCTCATCGTTAAGATGATCATTTCTATAGTCCATTAATACAAACTGCCCTTTCTTAAGTGGAGGTTTACTAAAATTACCTACTATCCCATAACAAGTTTGGACTGCTAGGGGACCACAGGATTTTAATTTAAGAAAAACAGGATCATACCCTGTTGCATCTACTACTAATCTTGCAGAGTAAGTTTTGCCATCTTTTGTAGTTACTGTACTTTTATATTTTTCAAAATGTATTTTGTTTGCAAAGCCTTGATGCCATTTAATAAAAGACTTATTGCATTCGTTAAACCAATAATTGTGGAGTTTCTTCTTGTCAAATAGGCCATAATCTAGTGAATGTTCTGTGGCTTTATTCTCGTCGTCCTGCTCTTCTAAAGCCCCATGCCCAAAAAAACTTACTGTATTCTTCCATCTATATTCAAGTAAATCCTGAAGCCCTAGTTGATCAACTTCTTCCCCCCAAATGCCATATGTATTTGGCCAAGGTTCATCTGGTCCATTTGGAGAAAGCACTTCAACATCTAATTTTTCCTTCCCTAAAGCTGAGGCAATAGCCATACCTGCAGGCCCTGCACCCAAAACAAGAACATCTGGCATATTTTCTTTTGACATTAAATATAAATCTTATGATTAAAGAAATTTATGGAACGAATTATAACTTCTGAGCCTAGTATTATATTTTTCATCCAATACTTATAATGTGAGTAGATCAATAATAATCAAATTACTCAAATACTAGTGACTAAGTTTTCACTGTTTTAACAATAATTTATAAGATTACAAAATAAAAAAAACTTTATTTATTTTTTTATCATAAAAAAAATATAGGAATTTAAATGATTAAAAATAAAAATATTTTAATTACTGGAGGTAATTCAGGAATAGGGTTTTTTGCCATTATTAATTTACTGAAGACGAAAAATATTTTATATGTTGTAATAAAAAACGAATTTAGAAAGAATGAATTTCTCAGAAAAATCGAGAAACATTTTGATAAAAATTACCTTAGTAAATTTTTAAATATTATTGAAAATTGTGATCTTTCAGATTTAGAGAATATTAAAAAAATTAAAGATTACTTTTTTAGCAAAAAGATTTTTTTAGATGTTCTTGTTTTAAATGCAGGATTGCAATATACAGGCTCTTTTTACCCTAAAGTATCAAAACAAGGCATAGAACTAACTTTTGCAGTAAATCATCTTGCACATTTTTACTTGGTAAATGTCCTAAAAGATTTTATTAGAGATAAAGAAGAATCAAGAATCATTATTACATCATCAGATGTACACGACCCCAAAAGTTCAGGTGGCAATATAGGAAAGAAAGCGGGACTTAATAACCTAGTTAATTTAAGAAAAAAAGTAACTGGGCAATTTTTAAATTTTAATGCTGATGAAGCTTATAAAAATAGTAAGTTATGTAATATTTTGTTTGCTAAAGAACTTAAAAAAAAATTAAAAATTTCTTCTAGTAAAATTTCTGTAATTACTTGGGCTCCTGGTCTAGTAATACCAAATGATGATCTTGGTTTTTTTAGATACAGTAAGCGTTTTAATCTTTTTGGATATTTAATTTTTTCTAAAGCTGCAAAAAATATTTTAGGAATTTCTGAAAGTATAGAAAATGCTGGCAGGATACTTTCTGAAATTGTTTTTGATTCAAATTTAAATAATATTGGTTACATTCATTTAAGTAATAAACTTATATCGTTTAAGAAACATAAATTAGTTGAAAGTAAGGTTAGTGATGAGGCAAATAATTCTGAGTTGGCTTCAAAACTCTGGATTTTAAGTGAAGAGATTTGTAGATCATTTGGCTTTGTTACTTTCAATATTTAAGGTTTGTGTTGGGAATGCAAACTCTATATTATTAACCGCAAATTCCTCAATAATTCTTAAATTTATAGATTGTTGAGCTTCCATTGCGGCGAGATAATTATTTGTTGGGATGTAATAAACAAGTTCGAAATTAAGACTGAAGTCGCCGAAATCTGTGAAATGACATCTATCAAAAGACGCATCTTTTGTTTCTTCAACTATTTTTTTAATTATAATTGGAATCAATTTCATGAGTTTTGGAGAGGTTTCATAAATAACTCCCAATTTATGCACTAACCTCCTTTTTTCCATTTGTGCGTAATTTGAAATTATTCCATTTGTTAGGGCGCTATTGCTCATTACTATTACTTCTCCATTAATACTTCTTATCCTTGATGATCGTACTCCCACTCTCTCAACCATTCCGAGGACTCCATCAGATTTTATAAACTCACCTTTTTGAAAAGGTTTATCAAGCAAAATTGTTATATATTCAAAGAACTCTTGAACTGGATCTTTCAAAGCTAATCCTGCTCCAATACCTCCTGCACTTAGTAAAGCCCAAATAGCAGTCATTTGAACACCTATATTTTGTAAGAAAAAAATTGAGCCAATAGTCCATGTTAATGCTTTTATCAATGGAGTTAGTGAAGATATCATCGAACTAATTGAGGAATCATTAATTTTCGAGGTCGATTCTGTTAACGACCTTATTAAAACTTTGTTGAGAGCTTTTATGATGATTATTAATATAAATAATTTCAAAATATTCAATAAGACAGAGATGAAAGTTATTTCATCAGGAAAAAAATAGTCAATTGAAAAATAAAATGATAGGAGGAAACCTATAGGTTTTATAATTCCAGAGATCACCTCAAAAATAAAATCATCGAAATTTGTTTTTGTTCTTTTGGAAATCTTTTTAAAAAATATTTTTGAAACTTTTGAAATTATTATCGACAATAAAGTTCCAATAAAAAAAATAGATATTGCCAGAAGGAAGTTTTCAGTAACTAATTTCATATTCAAATAAACCCTAAAAATTTATCTCTAATAAAATTTTAAATTATCTCTAAACAACAAACCAGTCTTTATTTTTCTTTAACTCATTATTATATTTCTAATCTCTTTAAATTCTTTTCTATCTGCAGTTTTGCATAATTCAAATATTATTGATTCAGTTGTTGTTAAGATCGCCCCACTCTGATTCATTCTTTGTAATGCTATATCATGATCTACTCTATTTCGACTTCCCATGGCATCTGAAATGAGAATAACTTCAAATCCTTTTTTTAAACAATCTAAGGCAGTTTGTTGAATACAAATATGCGTTTCGATCCCACAAACTATCAAATTACTAATTTTCTTATTCTTAAGTTCGTTTAAAAAATCTTGTATATTAGCTAAACTAAATACCATCTTTTCAATCTTTTTAAATCGAGCTTTGGGTAATAATTCAGGGATCGTTTCTCCCAATTTAAGTGGGTTCTGTTCAGATATAAATATGTTTTCTTCTAAAATTTGGTAAGCATTTATTAGCTTTTTAATGTTTTTGATTATTGAATCCTTATTATAAATTGGTCTTATTATTTTTTCCTGAATATCAATAATTATCAAGGCGTTTACTTTCGATGATAATTTATCAGAAGAGATTTCTTGATCATTCATTATTTATATATAAAGATACATTTAACATAATATTTTGAAGAACTTTAGTAAACATTTTAAATCAATAAGTTGTTTTACTCTCATCTAGAGTTATTATTGAGAATAGCCACGGGTTAATTTTGTCATTATCCTCTCAATACAAAGTCATCACATCTCCTCTTGGTGATGGATTACATAAAGATGGGAAGAGATTAACTCCTCAGAGGCTAAAAGTTCTTAATTTATTTGAAAATATTGGCTCTGGAAAGCATCTTAGTGCTGAAGAGGTTCATGAAAAGTTAGTTAAAACAAGCTCCAAAGTTTCACTAGCAACAATTTACAGAACTTTAAGACTTCTAGTACAAATGGGTTTGCTTCATGAATTAGAACTCAGTGAGGGTGGACACAGATACGAATTGCTTAGTAACGACACACCGGACCATCATCATTTGATTTGTATTAGGTGTGGAAGAACAGAAGAATTCGAAAATGAAGAAGTTTTAGAAGCAGGCAAAGTTGCAGCAAAAGTTAATGGTTTTAAACTAATTGAATCCTCTTTAAATGTAAGAGCTATTTGTCCTAATTGCATTTAGTAGGTTTTAACTTAAAGTCCCTCCACAACTTGACCCAGCACCTGCAGTGCAAGCAAAACAATGTTCTTTTACAGCTACCCTGTAGTCAAAATTATATGATTCATCCAATAGATCAAAAAGTGTCTTTGGCCCTTTATCCTCTCGGAAATTTATTTGTTGGTTAAAGTCACAATCATAAATTTCTCCTAACCAATTTACGCTAATTGTCTTTTTACACATAAGATTTTCTAAATTCTTTTCATTAAAATTTTCTTTTAGTAATTTGTAATAAGTCTCTAGTTTCCCTTCTGTTCTAAGAGATTGTTCATATCTATTTATCGGCATATTAGTTATTGTGTATAAATTATTAAAAACGATATTGTATTTTTCGAATAGTATTTTTTTATAATCCTTCTCCAATATTTCCTGAGAAGGAGGAAGAATTGGGCTTACAGGATTGTAAACAAGGTTCAATTGTAATCCATTTTCTTTCTTTCCATAGCCTAAATCATTAAGAATTTTTATGGCATTAATACTTTTTTCAAAAACCCCAAAACCCCTTTGAAAATCAACATTATTTTTTTCATAACACGGTAGCGAAGCAGTAACTATCACTTTATTATTTGCAAGAAATTGAGGAAGATCCTCATAACCTTCTTCAAAGAAAATTGTCAAATTGCACCTGTCAATAATATCAATTTGTTTTGTGCTCAAACTGGTTATTAGGTTTTTAAATTCTGGGTGAAGTTCTGGCGCACCACCTGTAATATCTAAAGTCTTGATTTTGTATTTTTCAATTATCTTTGGAATAAGAGATATCATTTCATGGGACATCTTTTCAGTCCTTAGGGGACTTGAATTGACATGACAATGCTTGCATGCCTGATTGCATTTATAACCTATGTTAATTTGCAATGTTTCTATAGGTTCTTTATATATTGGGGGGAATTTTTCTTTCATAAATATATTATTTATAAATTGTCATTCGAAAATTTAAAAGTCAACTATTTTTTTTAAAGTTTGATCTCTTACTAGCAAGTTCAATAAACCAACTTATGTATTCTTTGGGACCATTTTTAAAAACTATGTCAAATTTTAAATTGTCATGAACATCACTGATCCCTATTAAACCAGTTTTTTTTGTAGAGGGTCTTTCAACTTCACCAGAACTACTATCTACAAAAATTATTTTATTCTTAATCCCAAATTCATTACCTAATATTTGTATTAATTCTAGAAAAGACCTGTCACTTCCTCCTCTTGAATAACTTTTTTCATCATTATTTTTTTTTGATGTGACTGTGTCACCAACTCCTACAATCAAAGGCATATCTTCTTTTTGAATCGTTCTTTTGCATAAATCAATTTTTTCCGTAACAGAATTTGGAGAGTTTCTAAAATTAAAATTTCTTCCAAAAGGAGCTTTACCAGTTTTATCCGCAATAAATTTATTTAAAAGAAATAAAACTCCAGAATCTTTAACTGCTCCTTTAATAAGTAATTGTATGTCTGTTGATCCAATATCATCTTGAGAAGAAAGTTTAATTGTTTCTCTACCATTTTTATTACCTAAATTTGGTGAAATATGAAGGAAAAATGATTTTTTGAGGCCTTCGGATTCAGCTTTTAAAATGATTTCATTCATCATTTGTTCAAAACTAATTTGAATAAGCTTTCTTTTATCAGAATCTTCATGAACTAAATCAAATAGACTATTGAAATTAATCGTTGGCGAGAAGCGTGTTTCACAAATTGATTTTACCGCGTGAAAATTGATATCTTCTTGGCTAAGTTCAGGAAAAATATTCTTAACTATGAAATTAAATTTTGGTCTTATTAAACTAGGTACTTTTGATAAAAAATTTAGTTCTTTTTCTGAGACTCCTTCAAAACTTATTTCACCATTGTTGTCTTGATACTCTACTCCACAGGCAGCTAAACCTCTTAAATATAGTTCTTTGTTTTTAGGCTCAGTAGTGCTC
>CACMXO010000029.1 GCA_902617605.1 uncultured Prochlorococcus sp.
TTTTTGAATTTCTCTAAGTTCTCTATCTATTTGTTTGGCTTCAGGCGGTAGTTTTGAATTTATTAAACGCACTCTACTTCCAGCCTCGTCGATGAGATCTATAGCCTTATCGGGTAAATATCTATCAGATATATAACGATCTCCTAAATGGGCAGCTGCCTCTAGCGCATCATCAGTAATTTTTAGACGATGATGTTGTTCATAACGCTCTCTAAGACCTTTTAAAATTTCTATTGTATCTTCAATAGATGGTTCTCCTACCATTACTGGTTGAAATCTTCTCTCCAAAGCGGCATCTCTCTCAATATGTTTTCTATATTCATCAAGAGTTGTTGCTCCAATACACTGAAGTTCTCCTCTAGCTAGTGCTGGCTTTAGAATATTTGCTGCATCTATTGCTCCTTCTGCAGCTCCAGCACCAATTAGAGTATGCACTTCATCTATTACAAGTATGACGTTACCTGCTGATTTAATTTCTTCCATTATTTTTTTTAACCTTTCTTCAAATTCACCTCTATATTTTGTTCCTGCGACCAAAAGGCCAATATCGAGTGTCAAAACTCTTTTATCTTCAAGTATGTCTGGAATATCTCCTGTTTGTATTCTTTGAGCCAAACCTTCTGCTATGGCAGTTTTACCTACACCTGGTTCCCCGATGAGAACAGGATTATTTTTTGTCCTTCTACCTAATATTTGAACTACACGATCTATTTCAGAATGGCGGCCAACCACTGGATCCAACTTTGATTCACTAGCTAGTTTTGTTAAATTTGTCCCAAATTCATCAAGAGTAGCAGTTTTTAAGTTGCTCTTAGTTGTACTAGCCCCTGAACCAACTTCGGCTGTTTCTCCTAACATCCTTATAACTTGAGTTCTTACTTTGGTAAGGTCAATATTAAGGTTTTCAAGAACTCTTGCAGCTACACCTTCACCTTCTCTTATCAAACCTAATAACAAATGTTCCGTGCCTATGTAATTATGACCTAGTTGACGAGCCTCTTCTAGGGATAACTCTAAAACTCTTTTAGCCCTAGGGGTAAAAGGTATTTCAACAGCTACAAATCCTGAACCTCTACCAATTATCTTTTCTACCTCTATCCTTGAATCTTTTAAATTAACTCCAAGCGATTTAAGTACTTTCGCTGCGACCCCAGTTCCTTCTCCGATTAACCCTAAAAGAATTTGTTCAGTTCCAACGAAATTATGACCAAGTCTTCTAGCTTCCTCTTGAGCAAGCATAATGACTTTTATAGCCTTTTCTGTAAATCTTTCAAACATCAGAAGATTAGATTCCTACTAATAACCTACCAGTAATATGCCAATTTTGTGTTCAGAATGAGCTTTTGTGAATACCCAAAAGTGTAATTTATTAAAATAAATTGAACTTTTTTAGTGATATAGCAAGAAATTATAGTAATTTCAAGCATTCTGGTTATCCGAACAATTAAATTTTTACATTATTTTGTTGTTAATTTTTTTTCTTTAAGAAGAGCATGTGAACCATCTTTATAATAATTTTTTCTTATTCCTACAGTAGAAAAATCAAAGCGACTATAAAATCTTTCAGCAGTAATATTGCTTTGTGAAACCTCCAATAGTAATTTCTCTAAATTTAATTTTTCACATTTTTTTATTAAATACCTCATAAGATAAGAACCAAAACCTTTTTTCCTAAATTTCTGATTAACAACAAAATAATTTATTTGAGCTTCATCAAGAACAACTTGAAAAACACAAATTCCAATGACTAAATTTGAAATTAATAACCCAAAAATTTTTGTACCTTCTTTTTGGAATTCGTTAGCCCATTGTTTTTTGGTCCATAGGGAAATCGTATTTGAATCTAATTCATAACATAAATCAATATGATTTTCATTTATTTGTTTAATAGATATCATTTTAATATGTATTTTATTTAAAAGTTCAAATCTAGGGTCATTATAAAATATGACAGTTTTAGCAAAACTTAATTTCAAAGTTATCCCATGGAAGAAAAACAATCTTTTTTAAAACAGAAAATTGACTTGGAAAGTCCTAATAAAAATATCGTACCTATTACTACATCCATTGGAAATGATGGGAAATTGTCAGTTGGTGGATGCGCTATTGAAGAATTAATTAAAAAATATGATTCTCCCCTATACATTTTGGATGAAATCACTTTAAGAAAATCTTGTAGAGCTTATAAAAAAGCATTAGAAAAATATTATCCAGGGGAATCACTCCCAATATATGCCTCTAAAGCAAATAGTTCTATATTCATGAGTAACCTTATTTCCTCAGAAGGTTTAGGACTTGATGCAGTTTCTGAGGGAGAATTAATAACTGCCCTAAAAGGTGGGGTACCAAATGAAAAAATTGTTTTTCATGGGAACAATAAATCTGACAAGGAAATTGATTTTGCAATTAGAAATAACATAAAAATAATCGTAGATAATGACTATGACTTAAAAAGATTAGAGGAAATATCAAATTCATTAAATCATGACTTAGAAATTATGATTCGCTTTACTCCTGGAATAGAATGCCATACACATGAATACATTAGAACAGGTTCATTTGATAGCAAATTTGGTTTTGGTATCGAATATTTGAATAGTTTATTTACCAAAATAAGCGATACGAAACATCTTAAGTTAAAAGGAATACATGCTCATATTGGTTCCCAAATTTTTGAACTAGACCCTCATAAGGATTTAGGTGAAATAATGGTAAAGGTTATTTTGGATGCCAAGAAATTTGGTCATAATATTAAAGAACTTAATGTTGGAGGAGGCTTAGGCATAAAATATACAAAAAATGACGACCCGCCTTCTATTGATGAATGGGTAAAAACCATATCTACCTCTGTAGTTGAAGCTTGTAAAAAAAACAATTTAGATTTACCTAAATTGATGTGTGAACCTGGAAGATCAATCGTATCTACAGCAGGCATAACAATATACAAAATTGGGGCTTTTAAAGAAATTCCTGGAATCAGAACTTATTTGTCTGTTGATGGCGGGATGAGTGATAATCCAAGGCCAATAACATATCAATCAAATTATTCTGCATGCTTGGTAAAAAACCCCCTTAATATTGATTCAAAAAATAAATATACTATTGCTGGCAAACACTGCGAATCGGGAGATGTATTGTTTAAGGAGATAGAACTAGCAAATTGCAAAACAGGAGATCTTATATGTGTTTTTGGTACTGGTGCGTACAATAATTCAATGAGTTCTAACTACAACAGAATTCCAAGGCCCGCAGCCCTTTTAGTTTGTGATGGAGAAGCAGAGATTATTCAAAAAAGAGAAAGTCCATTTGATCTATTAAGATATGATGTTTTGCCTGATCGCTTTATTAAACAAAATTAGGTACATTTAAATTAATATTGCTTTTAGTGTGAATTTCTGGGGAATTATAAATTTAAAGCTTTTGTTAGATGTCTTATTTGCTGTTGGTTTCGGACTTTTATTATTCTCTAGAGTTAAAGAGCAAAGGACATTATGGCTACTAAGAGGATATTTGTTTTTAGTTTCAACGGCATGGTTTATTCAAAGATATGCTTATTTACCATTAACATCAAAATTAATTGATGCTGTTGTTCTCGCTTGCTCTCTCTCATTAGCAATTCTTTGGCAAGGAGAGTTAAGAAGATTAATGGAACTATTAGGAACTGGGAGGCTGGCTGTATTACTAGGAAATCCACCAAAGGAATTTAGAGCCACCTCAACTACCATTACTCAATTAGTTGATACTGCAGGTAAACTCTCTCAAAATAGAAGGGGCGCATTAATCGTTGTAGATTTAGGAAGCGATTTAAGACCTGAAGATTTTTTATATTCAGGTACCAATATTGAAGCAAAATTATCAACTGACCTTCTCATAAATCTTTTTGCAACAGATACGCCCTTGCATGATGGGGCAGTTCTTGTCAAAGGGAATAAAATAATATCTGCCGGTGTTATACTCCCTTTATCAAGGCAAGGAATAAGTAGATATGGCACGAGACATCTTGCTGCATTAGGAATTACAGAAAGATTTGATAGGTGTATTTGTATTGTTGTCTCTGAAGAGACAGGTACATTATCATTAGCAAACCAAGGAAAACTTGAAAGACCAATTACCAGCAGCAGGTTACAAGAACTTCTTGTAAATTTAATTGGTAGTCAAAACTCAATCGGAACGAATAAATCTTCTTTGGGTAAAAATTCTTTATCCCAAAATACAAATCTAAGTGATAATATTATCAGTGATTCGAATGAAAAAGAGACCGAAAAGCCTGCAATCTCTTTTAATAAAAATGATTAACTTATGAGTTTAGGGAAAATAATTGATAAGAAAAATAATAACTTATCCATGAGATTAGATAGGCAAAAAGTTCCGGAACATATTGCAATAATTATGGACGGGAATGGTAGATGGGCAACAAAAAAGGGATTACCTCGTACATATGGCCATAAAAGAGGAGTTAGTGTTTTAAAAGAGATTCTCAAAGTATCAAAAAAATTAGGTTGCAAAGTTCTTACTGTTTATGCTTTTTCAACTGAGAATTGGACAAGACCAAGAAAAGAGGTTGATTTCCTCATAAATCTTTTTAGCGAAGTTTTGAGTGACGAAATTAAAGAGTTACATGAAGAATCAACAAAAATAAAATTCATTGGAGATTTAACTCCTTTCCCAAAAACTCTAAAAAAAATAATATCTAGTTCAGAATCTCTAACTAAAAACAACAAAAAATTTTTATTGAATGTTTGCGTTAATTATGGAGGGAGACAGGAAATAGTGAAAGTTGCAAAAAAAATAGCATTAAAAACTTCTTCTGGCGAAATCAAACTAAGTGAAGTGAATGAAAAATTATTTAATTCAGAGCTATTAACTCGAGGAATTAAAGATCCAGAATTACTAATAAGAACTAGTGGAGAAAAAAGGATCAGTAATTTTCTTTTATGGCAATTAGCTTATTCAGAAATTTACATATCTAACGTAATGTGGCCAGACTTTAATGAATTTGAATTTCTAAAGGCAATCATTGATTACCAATCAAGGAATAGACGTTTCGGCGGTATAGAATCATTACCAAATGAATCTTTTGAAGATTCTCAATATTCTTCCTAACAAAAATGGCTAATTCTAATAATCAGTTATTAAGAGAAATTAGATTCGATTGGAATAAAGAGGAGATATTGGAAATACTTAATATGCCGCTGATTGATTTAATGTGGGAATCGCAAATAGTGCATAGAAAATTCAACAAATATAACATTCAATTAGCATCATTGTTCAGTGTAAAAACTGGTGGATGTGAGGAAAATTGTTCGTATTGTAGCCAATCAATTTATAGTGCTAGCGAAATCAAAAGTCATCCACAATTTCAAGTTGAAGAGGTTCTAACAAGAGCTCAAATAGCAAAGAATGAGGGTGCAGACAGGTTTTGTATGGGTTGGGCATGGAGAGAAATTAGAGATGGGAAATCGTTTAATGCAATGTTAGAGATGGTTAGCGGTGTAAGAGATTTGGGGATGGAAGCATGCGTTACTGCTGGGATGCTTACAGAAGAACAAGCTTCCAGACTGGCTGATGCAGGTTTAACCGCATATAACCACAATCTTGATACTAGTCCTGAGTATTATAAAAATATTATTACTACTAGAACTTATCAAGACAGACTAGATACTATCAAAAGAGTAAGAAATGCAGGAATAAATGTTTGTTGTGGAGGGATAATAGGTTTAGGTGAAACTAATGGGGATAGAGCATCTCTTTTGGAAGTGCTTTCAAACATGAATCCACACCCTGAAAGTGTTCCTATAAATTCATTAGTAGCTATTGAAGGTACTGGTTTAGAAGATAATCAAGAAATTGATTCTATTGAGATGATAAGGATGATAGCTACAGCAAGAATTCTTATGCCTAAAAGTAAAATAAGGTTAAGTGCAGGTCGAGAAAAGCTCTCAAAAGAAGCTCAAATTTTATGTTTTCAATGTGGTGCAAATTCAATTTTTTATGGAGATGAGTTACTCACAACTTCAAATCCATCTTTTCAATCCGACAGAAAACTTCTTAAAGAGGTTGGAGTATCATTTAATAAAGATTTTGAAACTTGTGAAAAAACATTATCTTCTTTATGAAAGGCAAAAATTATAAAATAGTTTCTCTTTACTCTTTCTTCCCATTTCAAGAAAACTTAATTCTTGATCTAAAAAAAAATTTATTAGAAATCGAAAATGAAAATGATCTTTCAGGTTTGTTAATTTTTGCAAGCGAGGGTATTAATGGAACTATTTGTGCCGAGAAAAATGTAATTGATTTTGTTATCAATTTACTTAATAAATATACAGGTAATAGAGATTTGAATATTAAAGTAAACTTTTCAAAAGAGAAAGTCTTCAAAAAATTAAAAATCAAAATCAAAAAAGAAATAGTTACCATGGGTGTCCCTGAGATAAACCCTGCAGAAAATAATGGTACCTATATTGACTCAGCTGATTGGAATAAGTTAATTAAAAATCAAAATACAATAGTCATTGATACTAGAAATAATTATGAGGTTTCTTTAGGAACATTTCAGAACTCTATAAACCCAAATACTAGAAACTTTAGCGAATTCCCCAAATGGGTAGATGATCATTTAGAAACCCATTTAGAAAATAAACAGAATACAAATATAGCAATGTTTTGTACCGGAGGAATAAGATGTGAAAAAGCTACTAGTTTATTGAAAAAGAAAGGTTATAAAAATATTTATCACCTACAAGGGGGTATCCTTCAATACCTTGACGATATACCAAAAGAAAAAAACTTATTTGAAGGTGAATGTTATGTTTTTGATAAAAGAGTTGCTTTAGATCAAGATTTAGAAAAAGGCTCTTACTCGATTTGTCATGCATGTGGAATGCCAATTT
>CACMXO010000030.1 GCA_902617605.1 uncultured Prochlorococcus sp.
ATTTAAAATCGTTAGACTTCAGATTCCCTTTAGGTGCTCCATTTAACGGACTTAAGGCTTTTTTTACCACCGAACAACTTACTTGGGTAGATAAGTTCAGAAATGCCTTAGCTTTAGGGACAAGTCCAATCGTTAGAGGATTGATAGACTATGAAGGCGCAATGAAAATAATTAGAGATCTAGATAGAATTAGTTTTAAAGAATGGTTTTTAAACCATGGTGGAAGTGAAAAAAGTTTAGAAAGAATGTGGGATCCTATCGCATATGCATTAGGTTTTATTAATTGCAAAGATATTTCAGCAAGATGCATGCTAACTATATTCATGATGTTTGCTTCAAAAACAGAAGCCTCAAAACTTAATCTTTTAAAAGGTTCCCCACATAAGTGGTTAACACAACCTATCGTCGATTACATCACAAACAAAGGAGCGAAAATACATCTTAACCATAAGGTAGAAGAAATCATTTATGAAAAGGAATCTTCCTCTTATTCAGTAAATCAATTAAAAATATCTTCTCCTGAAGGAATTAAGTCAGTGTTTGCAGATAAATTTCTAGCTGCCTGTGATGTGCCTGGAATAAAAAAAATAATTCCAAAAGAATGGTATCAATTTAAAGAATTTGAAGGTTTAAAAAAACTTAGAGCTGTAGCTGTTGCCACAATCCAATTAAGATATGACGGTTGGGTTACTGAATTACAAAAAGATAATACCGGAAACGAACCAATTGGACTAGATAACCTTCTTTATTCTGCTGATGCCTCTTTTAGTTGTTTTGCTGATCTAGCACTAACAAGTCCAGCAGACTATAGAAAAAAAGATATGGGATCGCTTCTCCAATGTGTTTTAACTCCTGGCGATAGATGGATGGGAAGATCAACAGAAAGAATTACAAAAGAAATTGATAAAGAGGTTCGCCGTCTTTTCCCATCCTCAAAAAACCTTAAATTGCTTTGGAGTAACGTGGTACAAATTCCACAATCACTCTATAGAGAAGCTCCCGGTATGGAACCTTTCAGACCCGATCAAAAAACATCTATATCTAATTTCTTCATGGCTGGTAGTTATACAAAACAAGATTATATAGACTCTATGGAGGGAGCTACAATGAGTGGTCATTTAGCTGCCGCCGCAATTTTAGAGAAGAAAGCCGAATTAGCAAAAAATCTTGCAGTAAGTTAATTAATGGGTACTTGGCTAAAACATGAAGTAATAACAGTAGTTAATGCGCCTCTTGAAAATGTATGGGACACATGGAGCGATTTAGACTCAATGTCACTTTGGATGAGCTGGATTGAATCTGTAAAAACAGTTGACGAAGAAACTAATACATTACCAGATTTAACAGAATGGACTTTAGCTGCTAATGGCTTTAGGTTTAAATGGAAAGCTCAAATTACAGAAAGAGTTGAAAAAAGCAAACTTAAATGGAAATCAATCGGAGGTTTACCAACTGAGGGATCAGTAGTTTTCGAAAGCAAAACTGATCAAATCACGACGGTAAATTTAGCGATAACTTATGAACTACCAAAAATGATTGCTCGGTTTATGGAAGAAAATATTTTAGGAAAAATGGTTACAAATGAATTACAAGCTAATATTGATAGGTTCAAAGATTTAGTTGAAAAGAACTATACAAAAAATTTTTCTAATTAAAAATATTAATTGCTACATCTAGTAGTCCTTCAAAAGTATATTTTTTTGCCTGACAATCAACTCTTCCAAAAATCTTGTTACATATTTTTGTTGTCTGAGGTCCAATAGTTAATAACTTAATTTGATCAAAATATTCTAACCATCGTTTACCAAGTTTTTTTTCTATTAAAAAAGCAGTATTTACAACGGTTTTACCGCTTGAGAAAATAATTGCATCGACTTTTCGATTAGAAATAATATCAATTGTTTCTTCCGGAATTGATTCAGGACATCTAGTTTCATATGCAGCAACCTCAAATACACGAGAACCAGCCTTTCTAAATTGATCTGCAATTAAATCCCTACCACCTGTTTGAACTCTTGGTACAAAAACTCGAAGTCCATAACCAGATACTGGGAAATTATCAATTAAACTTTCAGCAACAAATTCTGGAGGTATGAAATCAGCCTTAATCCCAAAATCATCAAGAGTTCTTGAGGTTTTTTCTCCGACTACGGCGATTTTTGTTTTTTTAGAACATTCTTTTAATGAACTATTAAAGTATCTAAGTCTTTTATCCACAAATTTGATCCCATTACTACTGGAAAAAATAATCCAATGAAAATCATTTATTTGACTTAATGCTTCATCAAGAGGATTCAAATCATCAGGATCAGCAATGCTTATTGCAGGTAAATCAAATACGTTAGCGCCCTTGCTTATGAATATCTTTTTAATATCCAATATCCCTTCTTTTGATCGAGTAATAATTATATTTCTTTGATCAAGGGGTAAATCAACTTTTGGCATCCTTATCCTCAACATTATGATTTTGATTTTTATTTTTTAATTCATCGAGAAGTTTCAAGACTGATAATCCTTTATCAAGAACAACATCGTCTTTAAAAATTATCTCTGGAACTCTTCTCATCTCAATTCTTTTTCCTAAACTATGCCTTATAAAGCTTTTAGCAGTATTCAAGTTTGATACAATTTCTTTCCTCACTTTCTCTTGAGCAGTTGAAGTTATATAAATTTTACAGTGTTGCAAATCACCTGATAAATCAATCTTAGAAATATTGACTAAATGATCTCTAATAAGATCATTTTCTAAATCATTCTGCAAAATAAGGGTTATTTCTTTCTTCAAAAGAGAAGAAACTTTTGCAAGACGGTAATTATTTGGCATTATTATTGTAAATTTATTGGGTTTGTCATCGCTTGCAAGACAAAATAAACAGTTATGAAAGCACTTAAGACAGAAGATATCAAACCTACTATTGTGAGTGGATTTGATCTATTCTTGAATAAAGGTTCAAGCAAAGCAACAAGTCCTCCAACAATGATAGATATCAAATACTTTGGATATCTCGCAACATTAGAGAAAAATTCGCCCATCAGCTCCACAAATAGATTACTTTTTTAGCTAAGTTTTAACAAACATTAAACAGCATGATTACATTATATCAATTTAGGCATAGTGCTTTTTGTTTAAAAACAAGAATGGCTCTTCATGCAAAAAAATTACAATATCGAGTTGAAGAAGTAACACCTGGAATAGGCCAATTTGAAATCTTTAAATTATCAGGTCAAAAACAAGTACCTGTAATAGTCGATAGTAATGATCAGGTCATAAATGATTCTTCAACTATTTGCGAATATATAGATAAAAAAAATGAAAACAATCCACTTTTTCCGGAGGATCCAATATTATTTGCACAATGCAAACTAATTGAAGACTGGGCAGATACTACAATGGCTACAACTTGTAGAAAAGCCTTAATAAAATCTGCAATAGAAAATCCACAGCTAAGAACTGCATTACTTCCAAATGAAATACCTTCTTCAGTTAAAAGTATTGTTGATAAATTACCTTTTGAAAATCTTAGTAAAATTTCTAATGTAGTTTTGTCTTCTAAAGATAATTTAGAACTCCAAAAATTACTGGAAGCTTTATCAAAATCCTTGATCAACAAGAAATATTTAGTTGGAGATAGTTTATCAATTGCAGATATTTCAATTGCTGCTCAATTATCCCTTATTAAATTTCCAAAGTCTGCAGGACCAATTCTTTCAGGAGAGGGCAGCCAAGAATACATAAACAACCCTTATTTAGAAAATCTTTTCATTTGGAGGAACAACTTAGAAGAATATCTTTTTAGTGCTAACTCTCAATAAATTCAAACTTCAATTTATATTTATTTGTTTTGATAGCATGAATAGAAGGATCACCAACTTTTGAACCATAAGAAGCAACATATTGCACTCCACAAATTGATGGTTTGATTGAATTATCAACTTCCAATATTCCTTCGGAACATTTTTGAAATTTACTAATGGTCTCTACTTGATTAATCCTTGAAGCACCTGGCTTATGTGCTGTTTGTATAACTAGCTCATCTGCGAAAAAAATATCATTATCTTGAATCTGATTTCTCCCTGTAATTCTTGAATCAATATAAAAATCATCTCTTAAATAAGTAATTTGATTATTAATAGATTGAGGATCATTTACAACCTTGATTAAGGTTTCACCAAATATTGCTTTTCCAATAGATTCAGAATTTTTTGCACGATTACCAACAATTAAATCTGAATCATTCTTAAAAAAATTTACTTTATAAATAACTGGCTCTTCTGAATCATTAACTATATCTTGAGAAGTAACAAGCCAATTCCCCTCGAACCATTTAGGATAAATTAAATCCTTAGAAGTATCCGATAATTTAAAATTTGGCAAATATAATTCTGGCCATTGATTTACACGATTTTCCAAAAACTCTCTTACGTTAGAATCTACTAGAGCAAAAGAACTTTCTAAAAAAATTCCTTGAAAAATCAAGCAAAGAATTAATCCAAGAAGAATTTTCATTATGTCAAATCCACTAATAAGAGCATCAGATCATTATGTATTATTAGAGCCAGATTCAAAGGAAAAAATTGTATCAAAGCAAGAAGCAATTTTATGGTTGAAGTATTGGCTTAGTAAGACAGAAACACAAACAATATATCAAAATATAGAAGATCCTGATGATGAATTTTTTGAAGAATTATTAGAAAGCACTTATGAATTAGAAATAAAATTAGGATACGTTATCAAATGGTTTGCAGTAAGAATTGAACCAGATTAACTGATTATTTCTTTATGAATTGCATTAATTATTTTCATAGCAACTTCTTCAATATTTTCTTTTTTTACTTGAATTCTTAAATCTGCTTGAGAATACAAATTTTCTCGAGATTGAAAAATACTCATATATAGATCATTTAGATTCTTTCCCTGAAGAAGTGGCCTATTTTCAATTTCATTTTTCAATCTTTCAATTGCTATATCTTTGTCGAGATCTATCCAAGCAATTATTCCCTGTCTTAAGATTCCCCAGTTTTCCGATTTGGTAACTATTCCTCCCCCAGTTGAGATTACTAATGAAGGAATTTTGATAGTTTCTTTAAGGCAGTTTGCTTCTAATGCGCGGAAATTATCTTCTCCTTCATCCTTAAAAATTTGATTAATAGATTTTTTTGCCAACTTTTCTATTAATGAATCTAAATCGATGTATTTATACTTCAATAATTCAGCCAGCTTCAAACCAGTTTGTGACTTACCAGAACCCATCATTCCTATTAAAAATATGCTTCTGCCCTTAATAGCATGAACTGTTTTTTCGATAATGGATTGTTCCATAAAGACAAAAGCGTATTTAAAACCTTAAGATAGTATTATCGCAGACAGGTATGACTTCTACACAATCCAAACCATCTCATGGAAAAGGACGTGAATGCGTCATAACTCGACGTGCCTGCTTTAGTTCTAGTCACCGTTATTGGCTTCCTGAAAAAAGCCCAGAAGAAAATTTATCTCTTTTTGGAAAGTGCAGTATTGCACCAGGTCATGGTCATAATTATGAACTTATTGTTTCAATGGGTGGAGAACTAGACTCTGATGGAATGGTACTTAATCTCTCTGATGTAAAACACTCCATTAAAGATAAAGTTACTGGACAATTAGATTTTCGTTTTTTAAATGATGTCTGGCCTGAATTTAATGTTAATAATCAAGAAGGTGTACTTCCCACAACTGAAGCATTAGTTAAGGTCATTTGGAGTCGTCTGAAGGATGATTTACCTCTTACAAGTCTAAGACTTTATGAAAACCCAAATTTATGGGCAGATTATTTTGGAAAAAACATGGAAGCATTTTTAACAGTACAAACTCATTTTGCAGCCGCTCATAGACTTGCAAAAGAAGAGATATCATTTGATGAAAATAAAAAAATCTATGGGAAATGTGCAAGAGTTAATGGACATGGTCATAACTATCTTGTCGATATAACTGTAAAAGGAGACATTGATAAAAGAACAGGAATGGTTTGCGACTTATCTGCCCTCCAAGAGATAATTAACGATTTAGTTGTTGAACAACTAGATCATACTTTTCTTAATAAAGACATCGAATTTTTCCATAATTGTGTTCCAACTGCTGAAAATATAGCTTTATATATTTCTGATATTCTTAAAAAACCAATACATAATCTTGGTGCAACATTACACAAAATAAGACTCCAGGAGAGTCCAAATAATGCTGCAGAAATTTATGTTGATCAAAAGTTAACCAATTCGTTGAAGTTAAAATTGGAAAATAGTTTAGTCACGCAAACTTGAATATCCCAAGAGTAATAATTGTTATAGCATCAAGTCTTGATGGGAGAATTGCATTTCCTAGAGGTGGAGAATCACATCTTGGAAGCGATGAAGATAAAAAAATATTAAATCAAAACTTATCAATGGTTGACGCCACCATTTTTGGTTTAGGAACTTTAAAAGCTCATCAATCAACTTACCTAGTTAAAAATCTCACTGATAAAGAAGAATTAAATATATCAAAAAGCCAACCAATTTCTATAGTTGCTTCAAATAGCAAAAAATTTAACAGTAATTGGAAATACTTTCGTCAACCAATTAGAAGATGGCTAATAAGCTCAAGTAAAGTTGATAATTTATCGAATAATGAATTCGAAAAAGAACTCTTTTTCGAAGATTCATGGAAAGAAACTTTAATTTTACTTAAAAAACAAGGGATAAATGATTTAGCTCTGCTAGGAGGTGCAAAACTTATAAATTCATTCATAAAAGAGGATCTAATAACAGATATAAAAATTACAATAATTCCACGAATTATTGGAGGTAGATATACATGGATCCCTCCAGAACAAACAAATGCGATTTTTAATCT
>CACMXO010000031.1 GCA_902617605.1 uncultured Prochlorococcus sp.
AGGTTTAGTCGCGACACAATTTGGTTTTTTTCTATTCAAATTTTTTATTTCTGCTGGTTTACCAGTAATAATTGCAGGATCATTATTAATGTTAATAAAGATATGGGATGCAGTAAATGATCCGTTAATTGGATGGTTAAGTGATCGTACTAAATCAAGATGGGGGCCTAGAATCCCCTGGATGGTAGCAGCATCAGTTCCCCTTGGTTTCTCTTTAGCTGCAAT
Organism: uncultured Prochlorococcus sp.; assembly: GCA_902617605.1. Classification (GTDB taxonomy): domain Bacteria; phylum Cyanobacteriota; class Cyanobacteriia; order PCC-6307; family Cyanobiaceae; genus Prochlorococcus_A. Next base: position 226 of record CACMXO010000031.1, read on the forward strand.
ATGGTGGACACCCACTGGTTCAGTGCTAACAAAGACTATTTACTATGCCATAATTTCTATAATCGTTATGACTGCTTATACAAGTATTAATCTTCCTTTCGCAGCTCTTTCTACTGAGATTTCTGAAAAAACAGCAATAAGAACAAGACTAAACGCATCTAGATTTACTGGCTCAATAATCGCAGGACTAACTGGTTTAATTATTGCTGGAGTTGTATTAGGTTCCGAAGGATCAGCAAATAATGAATATTTTTTAATGGGTAAAATAAGCGGATGTATTGCAGTTGCTGCAACATTAATTTCTTGTTGGGGATTAGCTCCATTCGCAAAAAAAGCAAGAAGGCCTTCAGGAAAAGTTGAAGCTATAACACTTCAATTCAAAAGGATCTTCAGAAATAAAAAATTTCTAAAAGTTATTACGCTCTATATTCTTCTCTGGTGCGCCTTACAATTAATGCAAACAGTAGCGTTAATCTATGTCGAGGATGTACTGAACGTACCAACATATATTGCGAAGTGGATCCCGATACCTTTCCAAATTAGCGCTTTAGTGGGTTTACAAATATGGACCAGAGTATCAAATAAATTGAACAGGATTTCAGCGTTAAACTATGGAGCGATTATGTGGATTATTTCATGTACAGCAGCTTTATTTTTACCTTCATTATCAAAAATTTCAGGAGTTGGAGATAGTTTATTCCTAAATGCCAGCAACATATTTCTGTTCATTCTTTTAATTTTTATAATCTGTCTTATTGGCATTGGAGCTTCAACCGCTTTTCTTATCCCTTGGTCACTACTTCCTGATGCAATAGACGAAGACCCAGAGAAACCAGCAGGATTATATACTGCTTGGATGGTACTTATTCAGAAGATTGGTATCGCGTTTAGTGTTCAATTATTAGGATTTTTATTGTATTTATCAGGCTATCAATCATGCTTTGTTAATAAAGATGGTCTAAATATTATTGAACAATGCTACTCAGCACAATTAACTATTAGATTATGTATTGGTTTTATACCTTCAATACTGGTAATCATTGGTCTTTTAATTATGAGAAAATGGGATCGGAAATTAATTACAAACTAATATAAAGATATGTATTACCTTAATTTTTTCAAAAGACTTCTAAGCAGTTTAATCATTGGCGGGCAAGCAATTAATTTTATCTTTAAGGGTAAAATTTCCAAAAATGATCTCTTTGACCAACTTATGGAGTCAGGTCCTGGCAGTTTGTTAATTGTATTAATTACAGGAATTGCCGCAGGTACAGTTTTTAATATTCAAGTTGCCTCACAACTTACAAGCATGGGGGTTTCAAGTGAAATTGGAGGTTTATTAGCAGTAGGCATGGCGAGAGAAATGGCTCCTCTTCTAACTGCTACTTTAATGACTGGAAAGGTTGCCACTGCCTATGCTGCTCAACTGGGCACTATGAAAGTAACAGAACAAATTGAGGCAATAACTATGTTAAGGACCGAACCAGTCCAATATTTGGTAGTCCCAAGGTTACTATCGATGGTAATAATGTCTCCAATACAGTGTCTTTTGTTTTTATCTGTAGCTTTATGGAGTGGACAAATTTGGAGCACAATTTTTTATAAAGTTCCTCCAATAGTTTTTTGGACATCTGTAAGATCAGGCAATGTGAGTTTAACCAGTGCAGACTTAACCTCAATGTTAATAAAATCTATAGTGTTCGGATTACTTATTTCAATCATTGCTTGTGGATATGGACTTACGACCAAAGGAGGTCCAAAAGAAGTTGGAACAAGTACAACAGGTGCAGTTGTAATGACTCTCGTTACTGTATCTTTAATGGATGTATTACTAACGCAAATTTTATTTGGATGATTCTATGTTTAATACTAAATCAAAAAAAGAGGAGCCAGTAATTATATCTCCTTCATTTCAGTTACCAATCATTCTTATAGTTTTAAGTTTTATGCTTTTGTTTTTGAATATTGGTTCTTTGCCAACAATAGTTTTTGCTTCTTTTAGCTTTTTTTTATTACTTCAGTCATTCACCTTAAGAATAAAAATAACAAATGATGATTTTATCGTTTTACAATTAGGGAAAGAGATTAGAACTTTTCCGTTCAAGAACTGGATATCATGGAAATTCTTTTTCCCTATAATCCCAGGTATTTTTTATTTTAGAGAAAAGTCCAGTCCTCATTTATTACCAATTTTATTTAATCCAAAGCAATTAAAAGATGAGCTCATAAAAAAAGTTGACTCCCTGGAAATTAAAAATTCTTAAAATTCAGACTTTGCCTAATCATCAAAATTATTTAAATGACCAATACAGAAATTTCCGACAATAATCCTGAAAAGGAATTAAAAATAGATAAGTCAATTTCAGATGATAAAACCAAACAAATTAGTAAGAGAAATACATCTCAAAATAAAAAAATTACACCGAAAAACGATAAATCAACTAGATCTTTTGATGAAATTTCTAATGAAATTTTTAGAGATCTCTTTTCAAAAAAAGACTCTTTAGTTAAAGAAATAAAAGAGTTAGAAACAAAAAAAAATGAAATAGAAAAAGATATTGAGTCTAATTTTAAAGGGCAGTCAGATAATATTGCTAAAAGAGTTAAAGGCTTTCAAGAGTATCTAACTGGAGCTTTGCAGAATCTTTCACAAAACGTAGAAAGACTTGAATTAGTTTCTCAACCAATAATCGTAAAGCCTTCTCCCCTTGATGAGAAAAAGCAAGACAATAGCACAAATAATGTAGTTAATGTTCCTGCTCTTTCCGAGACATTTAAGCCAGATAAAGAGATTATAAAAAGTTGCTTTACAAGTTTCACAGAACAACCCGACTTTTATGCAGAACCTTGGAAATTAAGACGGAGTCTTGATTCCTCAGATATAGAAATTATGGATGATTGGTTCTTTAACATGGGCGGAAGAGGTTCGCTTGAAAGTAGAGGATCTCGACAAAAAAATGCCTTGTTATCAGCTGGCTTAATATCTATTCTTGGCGAATTATATGGAGATCAATTTCAGACTCTTATTTTAGCTTCGCAGCCAGAACGATTAGGTGAATGGAGAAGAATTCTTCAAGATTCACTTGGTCTAACAAGAGATGACTTTGGACCTAATAGTGGGATTGTTCTATTTGAGAGACCTGAAGGTGTCATTGAAAGAGCTGATAGATTAGAAGCCAATGAAGAATTGCCATTTATTATCATCGATGCAGCAGAAACTTCTGTTGAAATTCCAATACTTCAATTCCCATTATGGGTTGCATTTGCTGGTTCAGATAATGAAATTTACGATGATCTTGAACTAAACTAAGATTTATGAATATCTTAATAATTTTTACAAGTTATCTTTTAGGATCACTTCCAACGGGTTTTTTAATTGGAAAATATCTCAAAAATATAGATCTAAGAACTATGGGTTCCGGATCTACAGGTGCCACAAATGTATTAAGAAATGTTGGGAAATGGCCAGCACTTTTTGTGTTTATCATTGACGTTGGGAAAGGTCTTATAGCAGTAAAAATTGCTCAATATTATACAGATCAAGGATTAATAGAGGTAATAGCAGGAATATCCGCTATCTCAGGACATATTTGGCCAATATGGCTTAGAGGTAAAGGAGGTAAAGCTGTTGCTACTGGATTAGGTATGTTTTTAGCTCTTTCTTGGAAAGTTGGACTCGCATCTCTTGGCATTTTTTTAATAGTCCTAACAAAAACTAAATTTGTTTCTTTATCCAGTATTTCAGCTGCAATCTTACTTCCTATTTTTATGTTTTTTTACCTAGGTAAATTTATGCACTCATACTTTTTTATAAGTTTAATTGTGGCATTATTAGTAATCTGGAAACATAGAACAAACATAACAAGATTGCTTAAGGAAGAAGAATCCAAAATCAATCAGAATCAATAGATTTAAATATTTCTATTAGAGCTTTATTAGGATCTATAGCTTTTGAAATTGATCTGCCAATAACTAACTTAGAAGCGCCATTGTCTATAGCTTCATAGGGAGTCATAATCCTATTTTGATCATCTTTATTGTCAACATTTAATCTGATACCTGGTGTAATAAGTTCAAAATTATCCTTATAAATAGATCTCAACATTTTTACCTCCCAAGGGGAACAAACACATCCATCTAATCCGGCATCAAAAGACAACTTTGCAAGTCTCAATACATTTTCTTCAATTGAATTATTTCTATCAAGATCAGTTTGAAAATCTTTAAGAGAAAAGCTTGTTAAAACAGTTATTCCTATAACCAATGGAGGTTTTACACTCACTGAAGTGGCTCCTTCTAAAGATGCTTTTTTCGAATCCTTGAGAGCTTTTAAACCGGCTGAAGCATGAATAGAAATTATATCAACCCCTAATTTTGAAACTTGGAAACATGCTGCTCGCATAGTATTTGGAATATCATGAAATTTTAAGTCTAAAAAAACTTTTTTATTTAAACCTTTTAATATGTCAATAACCCTGGGACCTTCCCTAACAAAAAGTTCTAAACCAACTTTCACCCACTTAATATTAGGACATTTTTGCAAAAGTAATTTTGCTTGACTTACATCTAATCCATCAATTGCCAATATTATTTTATCCTCCGAATTAAATCTTTTATTCATCAATTTTCAGTTTTCAAACCTCTTAATTATTTTTTTCCCAATTTGCAAAATTTTTCCTTCCAAATCATTTTTTGAATTAAAAACTAAATCAGGATTTATTACTTTCTGACTATCAATTTTTACACCCCCACCTTTAATAGATCTTTTGGATTCGCTGCTAGATTTGAAAAGTTTTAGAGCACTTAATAAGTAGAAAAACTTTACTGGAAAAACTACTTCTTTTATAGAAATCTCTGGAATTTCTCCAACTTTTTCTTTGTGCCCAAGGAATAATTTTTCGCAGTTTGATTGCGCCTTTAATGCTTCTTCGGCCCCATGGATTGAAGTAGTAACTTCTAATGCCATTCTTCTCTGTAATTCACGAGGATTTGAGTTTTTCAGAAAACTTAAATCTAATTCAGTAAGTAATTCAAAATAGGTGGGTATTATATTATCGGGTACTTTTTCTAATTTTGAATACATTGAAAGAGGATCTTCAGTTAAACCGACGGTGTTAAATTCAGATTTACTCATCTTCTTAATTCCATCTAAACCTGTCAAAATTGGTAGCAGAACACCAAATTGAGGGTCTTGTTTAAAATGCCTTTGAAGGTCTCTTCCTATTGCAATATTAAATTTCTGATCTGTGCCTCCAAGCTCAATATCTGATTGAACAATTACCGAATCGTAACCTTGTAATAGTGGATATAAGAATTCATGCAAAGCAATTGGGACTTGCGAAGTGTACCTTTTATTAAATTCCTCCTTAGCTAGCATTTGACTAACTGTTGCACTCCCCATCAATTCAATTATCGAATTAAGATTTAATCCTTTTAACCATTCACTGTTATATC
>CACMXO010000032.1 GCA_902617605.1 uncultured Prochlorococcus sp.
CATAGCGTTTGGTTGACCAGTTAAGGAAAAAGGACCAGAACCTTCTTTGCCTATTTGGCCGGTCATTAAATGAAGATTTATTAGCCCATTTACTGTTGCTGTACCCTCTTGCCTTTGATTCAAACCCATCGACCAAAGACTTAGAACATTTTTACTTTCTCCCCATAATTTTGCAATATCAAATATTGTTTTCTCGGATATATTGCAAATTTCACTTATTTTTTTTAAATCCCATTTTTGTATATGTTTTACAAAATCAAAATAGCTTTCGGTCGACTTATCAATGAAATTTTGATCAGTTAATTGATTCTTATAAAGATAATTCGCAATCCCAATAAATAAAAATAGATCTGTTCCAGAAGAAATTTGTAAGTAAAAATCTGCTATGGATGAAGTTTCAGTTTCTCTTGGATCAATTACTATTACTTTTAAATTATCATTTACATTTCTTTTACGTTTTTTAATTCGATCAAAAAGAACGGGATGACATTCTGCAGTATTTGTCCCTATTAATAAAATTAAAGAGCAATGATCAATATCTTCATAACAACAAGGTGGGCCATCAGAGCCAAAACTTCTGTTATATCCAGCTACTGCTGAACTCATACATAGTCTTGAATTAGCATCAAAATTATTTGTACCTATTGCTCCCTTGAGAAGCTTTTGGGCTACGTAATAATCTTCAGTATGAAATTGACCTGAGCCATACATAGCTATTGAATCAGGTCCATAATTTTTTATAGAACTCAAAATATTCTCTTTCAGAATTTCGTATGATTCATCCCAGGAAATTTCTTTAAATTCTTCATTTAAATTTTCCCTATAAAGCGGTTCTTTTAATCTCCCGTCTTTTAAAGTCTCACATACTGTTGCTCCTTTTACGCACAATTTACCTTGAGTTGAAGGACTATCCCTATCTCCACTTACTAACCATTTATCATCAGAAACCGAACTTTTAGGCTTCATTTTTAAACCACAGCCAACACCGCAATATGGGCATTGACTTTTAGTAAAATTCATAAAATTTCTTTTATAAATATCTAAATAGTTATTGGTTAAACATAATTTTCAGCTTTTTCGCCTTCATAAGCATCCGCGAATGATCCTTGAGGTTCCTTTAAAAAGAAATAACAGAAGAATCCAACAATTAATCCTGCTATACCTAATACTTGGAAGAAGGCACTATTTGAAGCAGCAATTATTTCTGGAGAGGGATCTTTACCTCCACCCATCCATAAAGGTAAAAGGCTATAAATATTTAAATAAGTTACCGCACCAACATTTCCATAAGCCCCAACCAATCCAGCTATTTGTCCTGTTACTCTTTTTTTAACTAAGGGTACTAAAGCAAAAGTTGAACCTTCACCAGATTGTACAAAAAATGAACAAAGCATCGTTAAAAATACAGCCATAAGAATTCCTGCTGATCCTGTAAAAGTTCCAGGTTTTATTAAAGACATCAATAGATATCCAAAGCCTAATCCCATAGTTAGGAATCCCATTGTATTTTTTCTATTGCCTGTTCTGTCAGATATCAATCCTCCGGCAGGTCTAGCTATTAAATTCACAAATGCATAACATGATGCAAGTATTCCGGCTACAGCTTTAGGTAAATCAAATGTAAATTCAAAGAAACTAGGAAGCATTGAAACTACTGCCAATTCTGATCCAAAATTTACAATGTAAGTTAATTCCAAGATAGCTACTTGTTTGAATTCGTATCTATCTTCTTTAGGGTAAATTTTAGTTCCATTTAATAATTCAATATTCGTTCTTATAATTCCAAAAGTTTGGAAAATAAACCACGCTAATACTGCGATTAAGGCTATTGGATAAGTAGATGAAGTAAGGAAACCTACTTTTTGAAGTCTCCAACATAGGACTGAAAGAATTGCTGCGAATGGGACATTCATTCCAATTAAACCCCAGAAATCTCTTATACTCGTTACTTCTAAACCAGCTGTTTTTGCAGGCCTTTGATAAGGTTTTCCTGGAGGTGTATCAGTCACGCTAAAGAAATAAATAATTCCATAAACGAAAGAAATAATTCCTGTAAGAGCAATAGCTCCCCTCCAATTAAGTACAGCTCCAGTAGGCAACTCAAACCCTCCTGAAAAAGACAAGAATCCAGCTACGGCAACAAGAGAAAGAGCAGAAAAAGCAGATCCAAAATTTCCCCATCCTCCATATATTCCCTCAGCCAAACCAATTTCTTTCGGAGGGAACCACTCAGAGACCATTCTTATTCCGATAACAAAACCTGCTCCTACTATTGATAAAAGCAATCTCGCAATAACAAGTTGATTGAAGTCTTGAGCACTAGCGAATAATAAACATGGCACGACAGAAAATATCAAAATTGTTGAGTAAGTTTTTCTTGGGCCAAATTTATCCAATAACATTCCAATCAAAACTCTTGCAGGGATAGTCAAAGCGACATTACATATTGCTACTGTTCTTATTTGAGCAACAGATAAACCTAAATCGGCTTTAACAGTAGTTGCAAGAGGTGCGAGGTTAAACCAAACAACAAAAGTAAGGAAAAAGGCAAACCAGGTGAGGTGAAGAGTTCTATATCTGCCATTTAAAGACCAAACGTCACTTAACATGAAAATTTTCGAGATTAATTTTTTAAGCAATTTATATTTCGATCAATGCATTCATTTGTATTATTTAATACGAAATCTAGTTTTTAAGAAATGCAACTTTTTTAAAAGGCTAGAATTAATAGTCAGCACTAATAAAATCAAAATTGGGGAAAATTAGTAATCTGATTATTGGTATTATCCGATACATAAAGTACTCGTGGAAAAATATTGCCTAAGTTATGGAAATAAAACTTGAAAAATTTAAAGCATTCATTTTGGCTGGTGGCAAGAGTTCAAGGATGGGGTCTGATAAAGCACTAATTAAACATTATGAAGGAGGAAATTGGCTGACTCATAAAATAAAAATATTAAATAACCTTAATTTACAGACTTTTGTAGTAACGAATTACACTTCTCATTTAAAAGAAGTTGATAAAAGCAATAATGTTGAGTTTATTTCTGATGCCCAGCCCTTTGATGGACCATTAACTTGTATAGAACAAATTTTTTCATCTTTTAAAAACACTACTAAAAATATCCTAATTGTCCCAGTCGATATGCCTAATTTGAATACAAAATTAATTTATTCACTTTTTAAATCATGGGAAGAAAATCAAAATTTTGCGTTAATATCCCATGATGGAATTTTTGCACAACCATTATTCGGAATTTATCCCATCAATGAAGAAAATCATTTTAAATTAAAAAAAAAGTTATCCTATGGGAAGAAAAATTTTCTCGGATGGGTTGATCAAATTCCCCATAAATATTTCTATGCAAATAATGGAGATTTAATTAATATAAATTCCAAGAGCGAATTCTTAAAAATGAATAATGGAATTTAAGCAATTGGAGGATAATAGAAAAAGAAAGTTAAAAGTTTTAAGGTTATCTCTTAAGCAAAATTGCAATTTTTCATGTATTTACTGTAAGCCTGAGAACTATAGTTTGGATGTTTTAAATATTGAACAATTTAAAAAGTTAATTTTAGTCAGTTGTCGATTAGGGGTAAATTCTTTAAGAATCACTGGAGGTGAACCTTTATTGAGTTCACAATTAGATGAACTTCTTTATGAAATTAAATCGCAAAGATTAGAAGAATCAAATCCAGTAGCTAATTTACAGGATATTTCTCTAACCACAAATGGATATTTGCTCTCTAAGAAAAAAGCTAATAAGCTTTTTAAAAATGGTTTAGACCGCATAACAGTAAGTTTAGATGCGATTGATCCTGATATTTTTTCAAACATGATTGGAGAGGAAAATAAAATTATTGGCAAAGAAAAATTATTTACTGTCCTTGAAGGAATAGATCATGCAATTAATGCTGGATTTAATCCAAAGGCGGGGAAATTAAAAATAAATGCAGTTATAAAAAAAGAGATTAATGATAATCAAATTTTTGAATTAGTTGATTTTGCAAAAAAAAGGTCTATAGAAATTCGTTTCATTGAGTATATGGACGTAGGGATATCTAATAATTGGCAGCCATCAGATGTTTTTTTCTCTGAAAGAATTATTAGGCTATTAAAGAAGAAACATCGATTAAAAGACCACGGAAGAAAGGAGGGACAAACTGCTAATAGATGGTACATGAGTGATTCAAATAGTTTTGTAAGTACAATCTCTTCAATAAGTAATCCTTTTTGTTCAGACTGTAATAGATTAAGGATAACTAGCGATGGTTATGCTTATACATGTCTTTTTTCTAATGAAGGTATAAATCTAAACCCATGGTTGTCTTTACCAATCAATCTTCATGAATTGGAAAATAAAATCAAGAGCATTTGGGAAGCTAGAGAAGATAACTATAGTGAAGATCGATTTAAAGTATTAGGGAAAACAACTGACAAAAATCAAATAATTCATCCATCAATGTCATATCTTGGGGGATAAAAAATTATTCAGTATAAATAACAACATCATATATTCTTAATTCGAGGGAAATTAATCTCATATTTATATTCTTAGATGCGTTTAGCGATCTTACTTGGTTTTATTTTTGGGGTAACTCACGGAACTGTTGTTTCTGAAAGTTATTCTGCAAACAATTATGAAAATAATCAATTATTTTTTATTCAAAAAAATTCAAATATATTTTCTTCACTATAAAATTTAATTTCTTATTTTTTAATAAGTTTTTGTATTGCCATTAACATCTTGTAAATTAAATTATACTTATAGTAAAAATGTAGCGTAGACTACATAAACGTTCATCTCGTTTTACGAGCCGCATTAAGATTGAAGCCAAGGAACGGGGACTTCAGTCATAAATGAAATTTAGTCACATAACTATTATGTCTAATAACGTATCTACCTCAGTAAGTAGTAACAATATTACTGCTGTATTTGCAGGTTTTCTTGGAGCATTTATTGTTGGTTCTCTTGGAGTCCAACTTGTAAGAACCCAAAAGCCTTCTTTTCAATCTCAACCATTAAAAGTTCAACCAGTTATCGCTCATCAATCAACTTTATGGGCAGCTTTAGGAGAACAAGATACTCCTATTGTTAAAAATAAAGTTTCTAATGCAAAAACTACAGGAGTTGTCCCTGTTATAGGTTCTGAAGCAACTCTTTGGGCTCCTCTAGGTTTAGGTAATTAGTAAATTAGGTCTTTTAATAAAAAAAAGGGGGTTTTTAACCCCCTTTTTTTTATTGATTGCATTAAAAAAATGATTGAAAATTTTCAATCCAATTCATGGATAACTATAAATT
>CACMXO010000033.1 GCA_902617605.1 uncultured Prochlorococcus sp.
TTGCAGATTTATTGAGGCTAGAGTAGGAGTAGAGGTTAATGAAGTTTTAAGTACTCCAGAATTGCTTAAGGCTGTGTATGCAAGATTTTGATTGTAGGTTAAGGTTATTGATCCACCATCAATTTCTACGAAGTCAATATTTCCAGTTTCATCTGCGATTGTACCCGCACCCGGTATAGTCGCATTTTCAATAAAATTGGCAATAGCAGAACCTCTATCAACAATTTCTATATCCATATAACTAGCAGAACCACCACCAGCAACTGTATTGTAATTAGTTTCTGAATAAACTTTTTTGTTAAGGATATTAGCTGCAGCTGCTGCGGTTACAGTAAGAGCTGTTGAACTTAAGCCAGATTTACCAATAAGTGAAGATTGGTTTGATAAAACAAGGGTTGTAACTCTATCGTCTAGCAAATCCTCGTTTAATGCCTTTACAATATTATCTTCTGTATCTAATAAAACGATGTCTCCCGAATAGTAATTAGGTAAGTTTCTAAACTGATCAAAAGTGACTTTTAGTGTGTCAGAAGAAGTGATTGATTGAACTGAAGTAGGAATTGCATTATTAAGTAATGATGCAATTCCGGAACTATCATCAGATATTTGAACAACTCCTTCAATTCGTGCATCTAATACGTCTAATTGAGCTTGGGTTAGAGTTAATGCATTTCCATCAGTTACATCAAAAGTAACAGCAGAGGGTAAATTAGAGATTGAAGTTCCGTAAGTAGTAATAATATTCTGAATCTCAGCAGCAGTTCCCACTACAAGTATTTGAAAATCTCCGGACAAGTTTTTAAAAGCTGTTGCACTAGCAGCATATGTAGAGGAGTCATTTTTATCGAAATCAGCTCCAGATATTGCTCCCAGATATTCATCCCAAGTTAGTTGAACTTTATTACTGTCATCTGTGGTGTTAACCATTGAAGTAATAAATTCTTTAGCTGCCACTAAGGAAGTTGAAGTGCCGGTTAAGACAGAGTTAATATTTGCAGAAGTATCTGTAAGAGCCAATCCACCAGCAAAATTATCTGAAATAACGTCCTGGGTGCTTAAGGAGTCAAGTTGAGCTAGAAGTTCAAAATCTGCTTTTGAAATTGAAGTAGAAAAATCACTAGAGAAAGTGAATTCTGAAGACTTGGTTACACCTGTAGGTAAAGCATTAAGGAGGTTTATATTATTTGTTACATCTTCTATATTCGAAATTACTCCAGTAGCCGTGAATGATGATATCTGCGAGACTAAGTTGCCGTCATCAATGATTGAAGTAAGGGAGGAGGCAAAAGTGGTACCGTCAAAAAGTCCTGAAGATACTGCTTCAGAGTAATTACCCTTAATTTGTATAGAAGCGTTTGAACCATCTTCATTAACAATTGAGACTCCATAGTGACCACTAAAAGGTAGACCAAGATTTCTTTGATGAACTTTATCTATAACTGCAAATTTCTCGGGATCAAGAAGCAATGCTCCACTATCACTAATTTTTATTTGATTAAAAGAGGCTATTTGCCCTTCAGTCATAGCTGTAAGGCCAACTCTTAGATTTTCAGCTGTGTCTCTTAAAGTTACTACTGAATTAGGATGATCTACATGCGGTGTAGCTCCCATTAGAGGGAGTCTTAAAGCCTGAAGTACGGTTACATTAATTGTTTCAGGTTCATTCCAGTAAAAACTCTGGGAAATATTTCCACTCGTAGTTTGAGAAGATGAAACGGTACTAAGGTTACCAATTCTATTTGTACCGTCGTATGGATCGCTAACAAATAAACTTCCATCTCCTTGATCCGTTAAATAAACAGGTACGTAATTTGAATATATAAATGTATCTATTGGAGTTGGGTCAACTGTTTGGGCTGCAATATTTAAATTCGAAGGGTCAGAAATATCGACTTTAGAACCATCTGTATTTGAAGCTAATAAAGTTGAAAATTGAGAAGCGCTAATAGTTATAGTTATAGAGTTAGATAAATCATCTAAAAAAGATGGAGTAACAACGCTAATTGCAGGCTTTGCTCCAAAGTTATCACCTAGTGTAAGAGCTGAACTTCCTGTTACATATAAACTATTGGATGAAAGAGTTGTTGAATTAAATGATGATAAAGAATTAGCATCTATAGAAGAACCTGATATCGCTGAAGACTCTAAAACTAACCCACCTGAAAGGCTCTGTAAGTTTGGATCATTAAAAAAACTAATATTATTAGAACTTAACCAATTATAAAAATCGTCATTTAATACACCTGAACCACCATCATTAAATGCAACAGATAATGTTGTGCTTGGGCTTGCAGAATTTAAGTTAGATTTAACTGTAGCAATATTGCTTCTTTGAGTTTCTGAAAGTCCATTAAAACCTGTACGTGTGTTTACAAGAACAACTTCACTAATACTTCTAGAACTAACAACGGATTGAAAATTGCTAATTAACAATCCATCAACAGATACTATTAACTTTGTACTCATTAATAGAGAATTAAAAATTATCTAGTGAATATACCTAATTTTGCCCCAAATTTCAACTTAGATGTGAGGGTTTAACAACTATCATATGTATTTTTGAATTATTTAACTTTTTCTGGAATCGTGAACATTTAATTCAAAAATTGTTTAATTTTACTCAATTTTGATTAAATGTTGCTTTTGGCATTTTGGAAACTAAATTTAAAAGATGTATTAACTAATTTTTTATGAAAAATAAGGAATATAAAAAATATTTTTGCCTTAATAGAAATGGATAATAAACCATTAAAAAATTTTGAATCAATTATTGAGAAGAGTATAAAATTTCATGTTGAAGGAAATATTCTTGAAGCTCAAAGACATTACCAGCACTGTTTGGAGATAGGAATTGAGGATCACAGGGTTCTTTCAAATTATGCAATCATCTTAAAAAATCAAGGAAATTTAGAAGTTGCTGAAAGACTTCTCCGCAAAGCAATTCAGATGAATCCGAATTTTGCTAATGCTCATTTAAATCTTGCAAATACATTAGAAGTTCTTGGTAAATATGATGAATCAGTAAATTTCTTAAAAAATGCAATTAAACTTGATCCACATTCAGAAATTGCATATTCGAATCTAGGTAATGTCTTGAACAATCTTGGAAAGTTCAAAGAGGCTGAAAAGTTTTTACTAAAAGCAATCGAAATAAAACCAAATGCTTTCAATGCCTATAACAACCTTGGGAATACCCTTCAAGAATTAGGAGAATTGAGAAAAGCGGAAACTTATTATCGCAAAGCTTTAGAAATAAATCCCAATTCGGCAAAAATCCACTCAAATTTAGGAAACATCCTAAAAGAACTTAAAGAGTTTAATATAGCTGAGAAAGAATATAGAAAAGCAATTGAGCTTGATCCTAAACTGGCATTAGCATATTGCAATTTAGGAAATTTATTAAAAGAAATTGGTCAATTAGATAAAGCTGAATCATTTACTCGCAAAGCAATAAAAATATCTCCATATCTTCCAGAAGCACATCTCAATTTGGGATTTTTATTAGGAGATCTAGGGAAAATAAACGAATTAATCTTTGATTCAAAATTTATTATTGCTTCAAATTCAATTGATGAAGGATATAAATTAATTGCTTATTTGAGATTGGTAATTTGTAATATTCTTCAAAAAAATTTTGTCGACACATCAATATATCTTGATAAGGCTAAAAAATTAATAAAAAAAGGATCAATAGATTTGATAAAGGATAAAAAAAATAAAAGATTTACTTGGGCTTATTACGAATATCTAAGCTCGCTATACCCTTTACTAAAAAAAGATGAAAAAAAATGTAAGGAAATTATCCTCCATATTGGAGAAAGTCATTGTTTATCTTTTTCTCATCAAAAACTTTTTTTAAATTCTAAAACTTGTACTATTCAGCCAGTACTTATATTTGGAGCGAAAGCATGGCATTTCGCTGACAGAAGTAGAAATAGATTTAAAGAATCATTAACTAAACAATTAAATAACCATCTTAAAAGTGATACAGTTTTTTTATCATTTGGAGAAATAGACTGTAGAGAGAATGAAGGTATATTGCCTTATGCAATTACTAATAATTACGATATAACGAAAATCTGTGAAGATACAATTATAGGTTTTTTAGACTACATGGAAGAAAAACTATCTAAAAAATTCAGTAATAGATTTTATTTTGGTATTCCAGCTCCAAATATAAAAAAAGAAATAAAAAAAGATATAGATAATATTAGGATTAATATGATTGAGAAATATAATGCACTATTTAAAAAAGAGGTTTTATTGAGAGGTGCATTTTTTTTAGATGTTTATGAATTAACAGCTTTAAATGGGGTAAATAATCAACTACATATGTGTGATGATACCCATCTATCCCCTAAATCTCTCTCAATATTATTTAAAAATCATCTTTATAAACCTTAAATTATTAATTTATATTTAAAATCGAAAAATTTATAATTATGATCTTTAATTTTTATTTTTACCTATCCTAGGAAGATTGTCTTTTTCTAAAGATTAATATATAGAAATTCATCTTGAAATTTTCATATTCAACTTTATTTATTATGTTAATATAAAGACTATTTTATTTTCATATGAAGGGTTTTAA
>CACMXO010000034.1 GCA_902617605.1 uncultured Prochlorococcus sp.
AACGTTTAAGCTAATCAATTCCTAAATGCAAACCTATGGAAATCCAGATACTACCTATGGATGGTGGGCTGGTAATTCAGGTGTAGCAAATCGCTCTGGAAAATTCATTGCTGCTCATGTAGCTCATGCAGGATTAATTGTTTTCTGGGCGGGTGCATTCACCCTTTTTGAACTTTCACGATTTGACCCAAGCGTCCCAATGGGTCATCAACCTTTAATCGTTCTTCCTCATTTGGCAACTCTTGGAATAGGGTTTGATGCTAATGGTGTTGCGATGGGAGACACTAAACCTGTTCTAGCTATAGCAATAGTTCACTTGGTATCTTCTATGGTTTTAGCAGCCGGAGGTCTTTTACATTCTTTACTTCTTCCTGGAAATCTAGAAGATTCTGATGTAGCAAGAGCAAGAAAATTCAATATTGAATGGGATAATCCAGACAAATTGACATTTATTCTTGGTCACCATCTAATTATTCTTGGTTTCGCAGTTATTGCTTTTGTCGAATGGGCAAGAGTTCATGGAATTTATGATCCAGCTATTGGTTCTGTAAGACAGGTTGAGTATGAATTAAATTTGGCCAAAATTTGGAATCACCAGACAGACTTTTTGACTATTGACAGTCTTGAAGAAGTAATGGGAGGTCATGCTTTCCTTGCTTTCGTTGAGATTACTGGTGGTGCTTGGCATATTGCTACTAAGCAAGTTGGTGAATATACCAAATTCAAAGGTAAAGGACTTCTTTCTGCTGAAGCTGTTCTCTCATGGTCATTAGCTGGAATAGGCTGGATGGCTATCATTGCAGCCTTCTGGAGTGCCGCTAACACAACAGTTTATCCAACTGAATTCTTTGGTGAACCACTTGAATTAAAATTTAGTATTTCTCCTTATTGGGTAGATACTGTTGATCTTCCTGATGGTGAGTACACTTCAAGGGCATGGTTAGCTAATGTTCATTACTACTTCGGATTCTTCTTTATTCAAGGCCATCTATGGCACGCTTTAAGAGCACTAGGCTTTGATTTTAAGAGAGTTACAAATGCTATCAGTAATATTGATAGTGCAACAGTTACTCTTAAAGATTAATTCTTAAGTTTAATTACTTATATCAAAAGGCTCCTACGTAAGGGGCCTTTTTTATTTGAAAAATTTTGTTTATTAATTTAGATTTAGAATTATATGTTTTTGAAATCGTTGAATATTTTTTCTTTACAGAATAAAGATATTTTTTCAAATTCTCTTTTAATAAGTTTTTTTGGATTGTTAATAATATTTTTTTTGTTGATTTTTGGTAGGAAACTTAAACTAGCTGTACAACTTGAGAGATTTGGATTACCGATAGCAGTCATATCAGGAATTTTAGGTATATCTATAGGCCCATTTGGAGCGATACACTTTTTGCCAAAAGAAACAATCAATGTTTGGAGTAATTTTCCTACTCCTCTTTTATCATTAGTGTTCGCAACTTTAATGATGGGAAGACCTATTCCGAATATAAATGGTTTAGTTAAACCAATTTTTAATCAATTCCTTTTAGCCCTTTCCTTAGGTTTCGGACAGTTTTTCGTTGGCGGTCTAGTTGTTAGATATTTTTTGCCTCCTTCTATGGATGCAAATCCTCTAATGGGATGTTTAATAGAGGTAGGTTTTGAGGGCGGTCATGGAGCTGCATCAATAATCGGCGAAAGTTTTAACAAACTAGGTTTCCCGAATGGTTTAGATCTTGGGTTGGCTATGGCAACTATGGGTCTTTTGTCATCTTCAATATTGGGTAGCATATTTATTTTTCTTGGTAGAACTTTAGGTCTTTCAGATACTGAGGAAATTCTTGAACAAAAAGATAATCCAAAGGGAAAAAATAAGATAGGAATTTTTGCAGATCTAAGAATTTTTATAATAAATCTTGGATTCGCCGGTTTGGCAATTTCTTTTGGTGTTCTGCTCCTTAAATTTTTAAGGTATTTTTCAAGTTATTTTGGTGATTTTTCCAAGGAAATTATTTTTTCACTACCAGTATTCCCTTTTATCCTTATAGGTTCGCTCCTTATAAGATATATTTTAGAGAAAACCAAAAATACAGAATTTATCTCAAATATTCTGCAAAGGGAGATTGGTATTTTATCCACTGATTTGTTGATTTTTACAGCTATGGCGAGTTTAGATATCGCAGTTGTTTTTGATAATTGGATACTTATTTTAGTGTTTACTATTTTCGGTTTATTTTGGAATTTAATCTGCATTGCTTATTTCGCATACTTTATTTTTGATGATTATTGGTTTGAAAAAAGCTTGATAGAGTTTGGGAATTCTACAGGGGTGGTAGCTTCTGGGTTACTTCTTTTAAGGCTTGCAGATCCTAAAAATATTTCTAAGACTTTACCAATTTTTACGTCAAAACAGCTTTTCGCTCAGTTAATTCTTTCTGGGGGACTATTCACAGTTCTTGCACCATTAATGATTTCTAAAATTGGGTTAGATTATTGGACAGAAATTTGTGCCCTAATTACATTTGCAATTCTTTTAATTGCATTGATTTTTAATAAAGTAGAGATGAAAAAGTTTCAAAAAGAACCCTAGAATAGTATTAGCCTAAATTTTATTTTAATGTCATTTACTCCCTACGATATTCCACCTCAAGAAAATAAAGGGAAGTGGTTTAGGAGTCATTTACTCGGAAGGGAAATCGAACTAGGAGAATTGTATAGTCTTGGATCAAACGATTTAGATTTGCTAATGGCGGAGACTGCAGAAATTAGAAGCGATCTTGATTTTAAGGAAAAAAATATTGGAAAATTTAGGACTGCAGGATATTTTTTGGAGTTAGCAAGAATAATTGAAAAAAGGAAGTTGTTAGAAAGTTAATTAAAAGGAAAATAATTCTTTCTATAATTTGGTTCCCATAATTTGTATTTATACATTAAGGATTTAAATTCTTTATTGTTCTCAAATGAATCTAACCAGTTTTTTATCGAGGGTTCAAAATAATTTATCCTTTTTTGACTTTCACAAGCGATTCTAAATTGTCTTACAAAAGGCCAAACAGACCAATCAGCGATTGTGGGGCTATCTCCAAAAAAATATTTGTTTTCTGAAAGTAGTTCGTTCCATCTCTTTATAAATTTAATAGCATTTGTGAAATGAAATTCTTCATCACTATCTTTATATCTCGTGGCATATTTAAATCGATCTAAATGATATTTGAATTCATTATCGTTTTCATTAATTATTTTAAAAATATCTTCCTTTTTGTTCTCAGGAAAATAAATAAACTTGATGTTTTCCTTTTTCGACTCTGAGAGAGCCCACAGGATGATTTCAAGACTTTCTTCAATAACTTCACTATTTTTTTTTATAAGAATTGGAACTGTTTTCGTCTTTGAATTATTTAAAAAATCTAGAGGTTTATTTTTTAAATCAATTTCTCTTATCTCTACTTTTATTTCGCAAATTAACAGGGCCCATCTTGCACGAATTGCATATGGACATCTTCGAAATGAATATAAAATATCGTTTTTCATATTGTAAAAACTTTTAATTTCCCTAATTCTTTTAGTATTATCTAAGTAGGAACAGTATTAATTTTACAACGCAAATGTCGGGATATGTTTACCTTATTAGAGTAGGAGACCTTTATAGGATTGGGAAAACGGATAATCTTGAAAAGAAAATTAAAAAATTAAAGCCAGATGAATTATTAACATCAATTATGACTAAGGAGCCAGAAACTCTTGAAGCAAGATTACTAAGAAAATATAAGTCGCAAAGAATTCCTGAAACTGGTTATTTAAAGCTTTCTAAAAGACAAATTAGAGAATGTAAAAAGCAATTTGAATTAAAGGGTAGCTTACCTCACACTTTAGATGCTGAAGTTTCTATAACTCTATTTGCATCTTTTTTATTGTT
>CACMXO010000035.1 GCA_902617605.1 uncultured Prochlorococcus sp.
ACTCTACTTTCAGTTACTTCAACACCACATCTCTCACAAACAATGCCGCGATGTCTTACCCTTTTATACTTTCCACAATGGCATTCCCAATCTTTAGATGGCCCAAAAATTTTTTCACAAAACAGCCCATCCATTTCTGGTTTAAGTGTCCTATAGTTGATAGTCTCAGGTTTCGTGACTTCACCAACAACTTGTCCATTGGGCAATGTTCTCTGACCCCAATCCATTATTCTTTGTGGAGAAGCTATTGAAATTTTGACGTAATCAAAATGATTTTCGGTTCTTAGGTTGCTGTTTGTCATTTTTGCGAATTTAAATTAAAATGTTTTAATTGAGTATTTAATCTTCCTCATATTCTGAGGTTCCCAGTGATTCGTAAGTTGGTCTTGATGGAGTATTCCTTCTAGGATTTATATCTTGCATTAAATCAACTTCTTTCCCTTCATCTGTATAAACCCCTATATCCAATCCCAGGGATTGTAATTCCCTCATAAGAACTTTAAATGACTCAGGAGTACCAGGTCTTGGGATAGGTTTTCCTTTTACAATCGCATTAAGCGCTTCATTTCTTCCCTGCATGTCATCAGATTTAACTGTTAACAATTCCTGAAGAGTATAAGCGGCTCCATAAGCTTCAAGAGCCCATACTTCCATTTCTCCGAGCCTTTGTCCACCTTGCTGAGCTTTACCACCCAGTGGTTGCTGTGTAACCAAAGAATAAGGGCCTGTGGATCTAGCATGAATTTTATCATCCACCAAATGGACTAATTTGAGGAAGTGAGAGTATCCAACAGCAACTGGCTGATCGAAGGGTTCTCCTGTTCTGCCATCTTTAAGTAATAACTTTCCAGGATCTTCAGGATTGTAAACCCATGCTTTACCTGGCTGTTTTGAAGCTTCCTCTAAAAATGCTTGAACGGTTTGATGTGATTTTTCCGCTCCATACATTTCATCAAATGGAACAACTTTGACCCTACAATTTAAATTAGAGGCTGCCCAACCCATTAATAATTCAAAAACTTGACCTACATTCATCCTACTTGGAACTCCTAAGGGATTAAGAACTATGTCTACGGGTGTTCCATCAGGCAAATAAGGCATATCTTCTCTTGGTAAGATTCTGCTAATAATTCCTTTATTCCCATGCCTCCCAGCCATTTTGTCACCTACTTGAATTTTCCTTCTCTGAGCAACATAAACTCTAACAACCATGTTGGCTCCTGGAGGTAATTCATCACCTTGTTCTCTAGTATAAATGCGAACATCTAAAACCCTTCCCTTTTCAGTTTTAGGTACCCTGAGGGAATTATCTCTAACATCTCGAGCCTTTTCACCGAAAATAGCTCTTAACAGTTTTTCTTCAGGTGGTTGGTCTGATTCCCCTTTAGGAGTAACTTTTCCTACAAGAATATCTCCACTCTCTACAAAAGCACCAATCCTAATAATTCCCATCTCATCGAGATTATTCAAGCTTTCTTCCGAGATATTGGGAATCTCTCTCGTTATTTCTTCGGGTCCTAGCTTCGTTTGTCTCGCTTCAATTTCATATTTTTCAATATGAACTGAAGTATATAAATCATCAGTTACCATCCTCTCGCTCACAAGTATTGCATCTTCGTAGTTGTATCCTTCCCATGGCATGTAAGCAATTAAAACGTTTTGGCCAAGTGCTATTTCCCCTCCTTCACATGCGGATCCATCTGCTAAAACCTGCCCAGATATAACTTTTTCTCCAATCTTCACTATAGGTCTTTGATTGAGGCAAGTATCCTGATTTGATCTTTGATATTTCTGAAGATAGTGAAAATGATCATTACCATCATCATCTTTAACGACAATCTCATTGGCGTCTACATAAGATACAGTTCCATTAACTTTTGTTATGGGAACCATCCCAGAGTCTCTAGCAACTTGAGATTCTAAACCTGTACCAACTAAAGGTCGTTCTGGCCTGAGCAATGGAACGGCTTGGCGTTGCATATTTGATCCCATGAGAGCTCTATTAGCATCATCATGTTCCAAGAAAGGAATAAGTGAAGTAGCAACTGAAATTACCTGAACCGGAGAAAGCTGAACATAATCAACTTGATGAGGAGGAACTTTTTCAAAATCTTGTCTATATCTTACTGGTATTAAATTTGCCAGTATATTACCTTCCTTATCAGTAGCAACGTCTCCTGGAGCTACCCTACACTCATCTTCTAAATCAGCAGAAAGATAAACAGGATTACCTACTTTATTAACTTTACCGTTATTAACCTCCCAAAAAGGTGTTTCAATAAAACCATACTCATTAACTCTTGCATGGGTAGCTAATGAATTTATAAGTCCTGCATTAGGACCTTCAGGAGTCTCGATAGGGCATAATCTTCCATAATGCGAAGGGTGAATATCTCTGACCGCAAAGCCTGCTCTTTCTCTAGTTAAACCTCCTGGGCCTAATGCTGAAATTCTTCTCTTGTGTGTCAATTCTGCCAGAGGATTAGTTTGATCCATGAACTGACTTAATTGACTGGAACCAAAAAATTCCTTTATTGCAGCGACCAGAGGTTTGGGATTGACTAGTTGAGCAGGAGTTAGAGAATCTGTTTCTCCTACAGTCATTCTTTCTTTGATAATTCTCTCTAAACGATTAAGTCCAACCCTTACTTGATTTTGAAGAAGTTCTCCTACAGATCTAACCCTTCGATTACCAAGGTGGTCAATATCATCCAAACTGGCACCGCCAATATCCAATTCTAGATTAATTAAATAGTCTATCGTAGAGAGAACATCTTCATGTGTAAGTGTTCTCACGTCGTCTGGGACGGTAAGTCTCAATTTTTTATTTATTTTATATCTACCAACTCGGCCTAAATCATATCTTTTGGGATCAAAAAATCTACTGTGTAAGAGCTGTTGCCCCCCAGAAACGGAAGGAGGTTCACCAGGTCGTAGCTTCTTGTATAGCTCAAGTAATGCCTGATCTTCTGAATTTATACCCTCGTCATTAGCTGACTCAATTGAGCTCTGATAAAATTCAGGATGCCTAAGTTTATCAACCACATCATTGTCTGAAAGACCCATCGCTCTCATAAGAACATGAGCATTAATTTTTCTAGTCTTATCAACTCTCACATAAAGTAAATTATTTTTGTCTGTCTCAAATTTTAGCCATGCTCCTCTGTTAGGAATAACGCTAGCATTGTAGGTTCTTCGACCATTTTTATCCAGTTCATCTTTGAAATATACTCCAGGGCTTCGAACAATTTGATTAACAATAACTCTTTCGGCACCATTAATGATGAAAGTTCCTCTTTCAGTCATTAATGGTAATTCGCCAATAAATACTTCTTGTTCTTTAATTTCCCCTGTTTCTTTATTAATTAACCTGCAAGTTACATACATCTGAGATGCAAATGTAGCATCTCTTCTTTTAGCTTCCTCAACATCATGCCTAGGTCTTTTTAACCTGTACTCTTCACCGATAAAATGTAACTCTAATTTACCTGTGTAATCAGAAATGGGGGAAAAATTTTGTAGTTCTTCTATTAAACCTTTTTC
>CACMXO010000036.1 GCA_902617605.1 uncultured Prochlorococcus sp.
GAGATTGTTCCAAGCTTAAGACCAATAGCTGGTACAAGACCTAGAGGTATTGATAATCAACAAGACTTAGAACTAGAAAAGGATTTATTAAAAGATCCAAAAGAGATAGCTGAGCATGTAATGCTAATTGATCTTGGGAGAAATGATCTTGGAAGAGTTTGTGAAATTGGTACTGTGAAGGTCAAAGATTTAATGGTTATTGAGAAATATTCACATGTTATGCATATAGTTAGTGAAGTTGAGGGAATCTTAAAAAATAATGCTGATGTATGGGATTTGCTAAAAGCATCTTTTCCAGCTGGGACAGTAACTGGTGCTCCAAAAATAAGAGCTATGCAATTGATTAAACAGTTTGAAAAAGATGCTAGAGGACCTTATGCTGGTGTTTATGGATCTATTGATATTAATGGTGCATTAAATACTGCAATTACAATAAGAACTATGATAGTTAAACCCTCAAGAGAAGGGAAATATGATGTTTCAGTGCAAGCAGGAGCAGGAATAGTTGCTGATTCTTTTCCTGAAAATGAATATCAAGAGACAATTAATAAAGCGAAGGGGATACTAAAAGCATTAGCTTGTTTAAATAAATAAATGAGTAAAGATAATCTTTATAAAGGTTTTGAGGTGGAACTTTTTACAGGTTCTTTAGATTCTCATATTGGAGTTTCAGTTGATATTGAAAAAAAATTTTCTGATTTTGTAAAAGAGCCAGATAACAGAAATGTTGAATACATAACAACACCTGAAAAAGACTATAAGTTTTTATACGAGAAATTAATAACTCCAAGAAAAAAGTTAAGGAAGTGGCTAAATACTAAAAATTTAACAATCATTCCTTCATCCACTCTTTGCTTTAAACACGATACTACATTTCAAAGATCAGATATTGACAACGTCTATCACAAATTTATTCAAGATAATTATGGAATATCTATTGCAACTTCAAGTGTCCATATAAACATAGGAATAGATGATTTAGATAAACTTTTTACAGCTATAAGACTTATAAGATCTGAGGCTGCTCTATATCTATCATTAAGTGCTAGTTCACCTTTTTTAAATAATAAAATTACAAATAATCACTCTCAGAGATGGATCCAGTTTCCTAAAACACCTAGTAGGGTACCTTTTTTTGTAAATCATAATTCTTATATCGACTGGATAGAGGAAAATATATCTAATAAAAAAATGCAAAATATTAGGCATTTTTGGTCGTCAATTCGACCAAATGGTCCCCAAAGACCTTTAATTCTTGATCGTTTGGAATTAAGGATTTGTGATTTTGTTCACGATATTAATCTACTTTTAGGTATAACTGCCATGATAGAACTAAGGATTTTAAATCTTTTTGAAAATATACATACCTTAGATCCTATGAATGCAAGTATTTTTTCTATTGATGAGTTGTCAGAAATATGTGATCAAAATGAAATTAATGCTGCTAAAGATAGTCTGAATTCAGAGTTAATTCACTGGCAAGATGGCAAAAAAGTTATTTGTAGAGAATGGATTCAAAACTTATTATCAGATTTATCATCCACAGCAGAAGATTTTGGTATGAAGCACCTTTTGGATCCTATCTATAAAGTGCTTGAAGAAGGTAATCAATCTATGAAATGGATAAATCAATATGAAAAAGGTCTCTCTATTGAGCAGATAATGAAAATTTCTATCGAAGATATGATTAGGGGTGAGGTCTAGAATGTTTGATTATTTAAATAAACATTTGATCTGAACATTTTCACTTGTGACATAATGATAATATGGAATCTTTTCGACAGATAAAAAATAATAATGTGGATCTGATTAGTAACAATGATCCACTCGATAAAAATCGTCTTTTAATTGAGGATCTATGGGAATCTGTGCTCAGAGAAGAATGCCCAGATGATCAAGCAGAGAGATTGATTCAGCTTAAAGAATTAAGTTATTCAAAACAAATTGATGGTGATAGGTCAAAAACTTTTAAAAATGAAATAGTTGATATTATTAATTCTATGGATTTAGCAGAATCCATAGCTGCAGCAAGGGCTTTTTCATTGTATTTTCAACTCGTGAATATTTTGGAGCAAAGAGTTGAGGAAGATAGATATATTCAAAGTTTTACCAATAAGGATGTTCAAAGATCGCCAGATAATCTTGATCCTTTTGCTCCAGCATTGGCTAGGCAAAATGCTCCTGTAACTTTTAGAGAATTATTTTATAGGCTTAGAAAATTAAATGTACCGCCTGGGAAATTAGAAGAATTATTGCAGGAAATGGATATCCGTCTAGTTTTTACTGCTCATCCCACGGAGATAGTAAGACATTAATTCTAATTTTTCAGAATCACTCAAAATTTGTGGAAGTTGTTTGGGGATATCTATCTTCAAAGAAATGCCACGTCGATTTAATTGTTTATTCCATAAAGGAGCAAGCTTTTTGAAAATTTCGGCTAAATTAATTTTCGCCAAGTTATTAAATGACGATACTTCATTACCAACTAATTCTGCAGCATTAAAGATTAAACCAAACCTATCAATTTGTTCATTACATTCATTATCTATTTGAATTAAACGATTTCTCATTGATTCATCCATTTTATATTTTTTTAAAGTAGAACTTATTAGGGTTCTTATTGTTGCCAAAGGGGTTCTTACTTCATGAGAAATTGCACGTAATAATTTTGCTTCATTTATTTGTACGTTTTTTTCATCATTTTTCACAGAATTCTTTATATTATGATTTGGCGTAATATTTGCTAATTTTGCCGATAATAATGGCCAAAATAATTTTTCAAATTGATTATTTATAGTAAGGCTACCTAAATTATTGATTGCATTACGAAATTTTACTCCTTCCTCATAATTTTCTTGATTTAATTTTGCATGCATTAATTCAATTGCAAGTTTAAGGCTTTCTTCATCACACTTCATTAGTAAAATTTTCTTATCTTTTTCTCCTACAATTGATAATACGCATTGAAAATTTTGAGTGATTATCATCAAAAAAGGTTCATATCCATCTTCTTGACAAAGATTTAAGACTTTATAATTACTAACTAAGTCAAAATCTTTTGTTATCTTTTCTGAATTATTGACTGGTAAAAAACCTGCATTCTCATTTTGAAAGTATGGAAACCCCTCAGGAGACCAAAGCCATCCATGAAGTTGATTTAAAAATTTTTTATCATTAAAAGCTGGCAAAGGCGAAGCAACCCACATCCCCCCCTGTTTATAATTATGAGAGAGGAAATCTTTTTGAATAACTTCTAAAGAAGCCCACCACATTCTCCTGGATGTATCATCATCCACATATGTGGTTTGAAATCCTTTAATCAAAAGCTCTTGAATTTTTTTT
>CACMXO010000037.1 GCA_902617605.1 uncultured Prochlorococcus sp.
TTGCTACCTTCACTATCCTTAGCAATAAGAGTAGTAGTTATACTTGCTTCAATAGGTTCACTAATACCCACTACAACAGTATTCATTTCAAGAATTCCTGATTCCTTCATAGACTCTTCATCAGTACAATCTACAACTCTTGCTTCTATAGAAGGTTCCAATTGTCTGAGATCATCAATAGCTTTTTCCGAATAATCTGCAGCCAAAACATCAGCACCATTACTAATAAGTTCTCTGCAAACTGCGGTTCCAAATCTTCCAACGCCGACAACTGCAAAAGTGAGTGCTTCATTTTCTCTCTTTTGAGACCACTGCCACCAATCTGCCATAATAAAACTCAGTCAATTCTAAACATATAGATCAGCCCTAGGATAGCCAATTCTCTTTTGTCTATCTATTCTACTCTTATAAAGAGCCTGCCAAAGTGCACTTAAAAGCAAAAGGATCCCAAGTCTGCCCACAAACATACCCACAATAAGAATAAATTGACCAAAATGATTCAATTTTGCAGTTAAACCAATATCAAAGCCAACTGTTGCAAATGCAGATATGCAAGTGAACAAAATTTCAAGGAATGTAAATGATTCTTTTTTAACAAACGTATTAGTTGTACTAAGCAACATTGCCATTAAAAGAACAAAAAGCAAAGATCCAACGGTGATTCCAACTGCCTTTAGAATAACTTTATCTGAAATTAATCTATTACTAATAATTACATCTTTCTGACCTCTTAAAGTTGATCTAGTTGCAGCCATTAAAGCAATAAAAGTAGTTGTTTTTATGCCTCCACCAGTACCTCCTGTACTTGCTCCAATAAACATAAGCGTCATTAATAATAAGAGGCCCGTATCTGAGATAGAGTTCAAAGAAATCGGAAAATTTGTAAAGCCTGCAGTTCTTGCACTAACTGTTTCGAAGATAGATGACATCAACCGTTCAAACAAATTTAAATCATTAAAAAATTGACTATTTAGCAATGATTCAGTGATAAAGAATCCTAATGATCCGAACAATATTAGAGATAAACTTGTCCTAATAACTAGTCTGGAATGAAGACTTAATTTCTTATAAGAAAGATTTTTTTTGTGACTCCAAATATCATCAATAACCCGCCAACCCAATCCACCCATAATAATGAGAAAAACAAAAACACTATTCACCAAATAATTTGTTCTATAGTCTTGAAGACTATTTGACATTAACGAAAATCCTGCATTGTTATATGCAGAAATGCTGTGAAAAATCGAGGACCATAGTCTTTCCCAATTATTTTGAATGTCTACAAATCCAAAAGAATATAAGACAATTGCGCCCAAGGATATGATACTAATCGCAGTAATAGCAATGCTTTGAAAAGTTCGACCAATTCCTCCAACTCCAAATTCATCTAGAGTCTTTCCTTTATCTAATCTAGTTCTTAGCTTTGTCCCCTTTACAACAAACCCTTGTAAAAATGTTGTAATTGCCATTAATCCTAGACCACCTGATAAAAGCATAAAAGCTAAGAAAACTTGGCCAAAGAAATTTAAATCATCTCCAATATCTATTATGGTTAAGCCAGTAACGGTTATTGCAGAAGTAGATGTAAAAAATGCTTCCCACAAACCAACCTTTGATGATGAACATAATGGTGAACTCAAAATTAAAGTTCCAAGGCAAATAATAAACAAGCCTGTAACAATAGTAAATTGAGGTACAGATAGCTTTTTGTAAGCATCTTTTAACTTATAAACCTTGCTTGTGAATTTCACGATATTACCCGTAATTTAAAATTATCAAGGCTGGCACAGTAAATGACATTATAAGTGTTAATCCAGCTCCGTATTTTGCGATATCAAAAAATCTATATCTTCCAGGACCATAAACCATTAAATTTGTTTGATAACCCATTGGAGTCAAGAAAGATTGACTTGCACCGAATAAAACAAGCATTATTAAAGCGCTTGGTGAAATTTCTAAAACATTTGAGAATTCAATAGCAACAGGCAAAATCAAAGCAACCGAAGCAGCATTACTTATAAATTGCGTAAGAATAACTGTAGATACAAAAATTACGACTAGTGCAAAATAAAGAGGCATTCCATTAAGGGCAAAATTTAGATTAACTGCAATTACATCTGCTAATCCAGTTATCTGCATAGCTACACTAAAACACGATAAAGATCCCAGCAATAAAATGACGTCTAACCTAATTGATTTTTGTATCTCTGCAGGTCTTAAACATCCACAAGCAACCATAGCAATAACTGCCAAAAGAACTGAACCTACTAATGGAATATTAGAAACCGAAGGCAAAACCAACATTCCTATTGCAATTGCAATCGATATAGGTTTTTTTATCAAAAAAGGTAAGTCATCTTCGAATTGATCTAAAATAAGCAAATCATTACTAGCTTGCAAACCTCTTATTGAATCTAGCGGTGCTTGCAATAATAAAACATCTCCAGCCCTTAAAACAGCTTGGCCTAATCTCTCCTGAACAGTTTGTTGACCTCTTCTTAATGCTAAAACTGTTGCATTATGACGCTGCCTAAATCTTAATTCTCTCAAACTTGCACCTGCTAAAGTTGAACCAGCTGGTAACAAGGCTTCAAAGGTCTTAGTACCTTCATCATCTGAGAAAATATTAGCCCCCTCGAAAGATGTTTTGTTTTCTCCTAACAGAATAGTATGTTCCTGCTGAAGCCTAAATAAGTCTGCCCTTGTAACGCGGATTATTAATCTATCATCCGGTTCAATCTTTCTATCAGCCAAAGGAGGAAGAATAACTTTTCCATTTCGTTGCAATTCCAGAACATCAACATCAAATCGTCTTTGCAATCTACTATTTCTGACAGATTGTCCAACTAATTCTGAAGAAGAGGGAATAGTAACTTCGGTAAAATATATATTCATATCACCATTTTTAATAAACTCCTTATCTCTCCCTCTATCTGGCAGAAGCATGTCAGAAACTAGAATCATATAGGTTGTACCTATAAGCCACACAGGAATTCCTATAGAAGTCAAACTAAATAATTCCAAACCTCCATAACCTAATTGTTGACTAATATCACTTACAAGAAGATTTACTGAGCTACCTAATAATGTCAGAGTTCCACCGAGTAAAGTAGCAAAAGAAAGTGGTAATAAAACTTTTGATGGTGATATATTTCTTCGCTCGCACCAACTTTCAATTAAAGGTAACAAAGATGCTACTACTGGAGTATTAGGAACAATTCCAGATATTGGAGCAATCAA
>CACMXO010000038.1 GCA_902617605.1 uncultured Prochlorococcus sp.
CTTCTAACCCAAGACCAACCAGGGCCGAAGTTAGTGATGTTGCTAATGCAATTCTGGATGGTACAGATGCTGTAATGCTTTCAAACGAAACTGCAGTTGGCGATTATCCTGTAGAGGCAGTTGAAACAATGGCAACAATAGCAAGAAGAATTGAAAGGGATTATCCACTTAAGGCTATTGAAAGCCACTTACCCAGTACGATCCCAAATGCTATAAGCGCAGCAGTAAGTAATATAGCTAGACAACTTGAAGCAGGAGCTATAATCCCTTTAACTAAATCAGGTTCTACCGCTCGAAATGTAAGTAAGTTCAGACCACCAACACCTATCTTGGCAACTACTACAGAAAGAAGTGTGGCGAGAAGATTGCAACTTGTTTGGGGAGTTACTCCAATAGTAGTTAAGAATGATGAAAGAACAGCAAAAACTTTTAGTTTAGCTATGCAAATTGCTCAAGAGATGGGGATCCTAAACCAAGGAGATTTAGTAGTTCAAACCGCAGGTACATTAACTGGAATTAGCGGCTCAACAGATTTAATAAAAGTCGGGTTAGTAAGAAAGATCGTATCAAGAGGAATTTCAATAGGGGAAATCGGTGTTACAGGTAAGGCAAGAATAATAAAAAATAATCTTGATATATCCTTAATTTGCCCTGGAGAAATATTATTTGTTCCGAAGGAATTAATGAAAAATATTCCACTGAGTAAAAATATTGCCGGCATTGTTACAAACCAAAATGTAAATGATGTTTATGCTTTTTATAACGAAAATAATAAAAAGATTTCTACAATTTGTAATTTAGAAAATATGGATAAACTTCAAATCAGTAATGGCGACCTTATTACACTCCAGCTTAATGAAGGTGTTATATACATGGGCCAAATTGAAGATGATGATTCAATAGATAAATATAGATATGTCTAGGAATATCTCAATAAAAGAGGCCTTAGGCATGGCCACAAAAACTTTAGTTTCGAACAAATTGAGAAGTTCTTTAACAATGTTGGGGATAATTATAGGAAATGCTTCAGTTATTACACTTGTTGGACTTGGTAGAGGTGCTCAAACATTAGCAAAAAACCAATTAAGTAATTTAGGTGCCAATGTTTTATTCATTGTTCCGGGAAATAATGACACAAGAAGAAGAGGTATTTCATTTCCTAAAAACCTAGTTTTAGAAGATGCAGTAGCAATAAGCAGTCAAGTACCAACAGTTAAAAAAGTAGCTCCTCAAATTTCTGCTAACGAAATAGTGCAGTCAAACTCTAAAAGTTTAAATATATCAATTGCTGGAGTTACACCTGAATTTCTTGAAGTAAGAAGCTTTGAAGTTGATAAGGGAAGATTTTTATCCAAAAGTGATGTTAATAGTGCAAGAAGTTATGTTGTAATAGGTCCAGATCTTAAAGACGAATTTTTCAAAGATAATTCCTCATCACTCGGGGAAAAAATCAGAATTAAAGACCACACTTATGAAATAATCGGAATATTAAAACCAAAAGGTGCTGTATTTGGAAGTAATCAAGACAAAAATGCTTATATTCCATTAACCACTATGGTCAATAGAATTACAGGGAAGGATCCGACATATGGAGTAAGTTTAAGCTTCATTAGTGTTGAAGCGATAAATAAAAATGCAACTAGTGCCGCTAAATTTCAGATTACTAATTTATTAAGGCAAAGACATAAAATAATCAGAGATGATGACTTTGCGGTTAGATCACAAGAAGATGCATTAAATATAGTAACCAACATTACCAGTGGACTAACGTTTTTATTGGCTGGTATTGGCGCAGTTTCTTTAGTAGTTGGAGGTATAGGAATTATGAATATTATGCTCGTTTCTGTAAGCGAAAGGACCGAAGAGATTGGACTAAGAAAAGCAATAGGAGCTAAACAGTCAGATATATTAATTCAATTTTTAATTGAGGCATTGATTTTATCTACAATTGGAGGATTAATAGGAACAACAACAGGATTATCAGGTGTTTTTCTTTTATCTCTGATAACACCACTTCCTGCATCAGTAGGAATTACAACTACTTTTTCCACCATGATCATTTCAGGATCAATAGGTTTGATCTTTGGCGTTTTACCTGCAAAAAGAGCCTCCAAATTAGATCCCATTGTTGCATTGAGAAGTTTGTAAATAGAATTTATAATAATGCTCAATTTTTATAAATTAATTGAGATACTAGTGAGTCTTCAATTATTGGTAATAACATCAATGTTACCTGTTTATTTTCCACTAACTTTTATCTATAAATCTAGTAATAACTTTGAGTTACCTATCACACTCCAAATTCCGACCATAATTTTATTAACACTTATATTCCATAAAAAAGTTGTTTTCAGAGCATTTTCTATATACATAATTTTGGGGTTATTTATACTTCCTGTCTTTCATCAAGGAGGTTCATTAGGTTATTTGCTCACTCCAAATTTTGGATATTTATTAGGTTTATATCCATTAATTAAAATTATTGATAATTTAAATAATAGAAATAAAATAAACGTTGGTAACTTTTTAAAAAACGGATTTATAGCAATAGGTGCTATGCATTTAACTGGAATATTTTACAACTTCATACAAGTTATATTCTACAGTCAATACAATTTATTTTTATATAATTTAGGGAAATATTCATTAGGTAAGATTGGATATCATTTTTTAATGCTTTTTCCACTTTTATTACTTATTAAACCTATCGAACGTTTAAAACGTTGAAATAATGATTATTAATATAAAAACAAAATTATATTTTGTATCTTTAAGTATTTTTATTGTTCTAATAGATCAATTCACGAAATATTTAATGTTTTATAATAAAAAAATATTTATTAATAAAGATTTTCTTTTATTCAAATTAGACTTTGTAAAAAATTACGGAGCAGCATTTAACATATTTAGTGGTAGTAGAGTATTTTTATCTTTGATAAGTATTTTTTTTTCTATAATTCTTATTTATTTAATATTTAGGAAGAATACTTTAAACTCATTGGATCTATATTCTTATAGCTTTATTCTTGGGGGAACTATTGGTAATGGTATAGATAGGATATATAGAGGTTTTGTAGTTGATTTTATAAATTTAAATATTATAAATTTTCCAGTATTTAATATTGCTGATATATCTATTAATATTGGTTTCATTATTTTACT
>CACMXO010000039.1 GCA_902617605.1 uncultured Prochlorococcus sp.
TAGGCAAAAACTCTAAAATTACACTTAAAAAACATATCAAGGGTTTTACCAACTTTGAATTTGAATACTCCATTCCACGAAGCGATGCTGAAACAATAATGTCAAATCTTTCAAACAAAATTAAAAAAGATAGATACTTATTAGAAATTGAAAAAAAATCTTGGATTATAGATTGCTTTAAAGAAAATAATTATCCACTTGAAATTGCAGAAATTGAACTTTCTAATGAAGAGGAAGATTTAATTCTTCCATCTTTCATTTCAAAAGAAATTACTGGGCTGACCCATTACTCCAATTTCAGTCTTGCCAACAATCCTTTTTCAGGGTGGAACAAAGAATAATAAACAACTTTAAAAAGAAACTAGGCAGAGGAGCCACTCATCCTTTATATTTTCTTTATATTTAAGCAAACTTATTTTTATTTTCTTCAGATGTATGGTCTTTACGACAAAGAAGGAATATTGAGATTCATTGATTCAGACAAGGATGCATGTATTGCATATGCCGAACTCTTTGAATTATGTTCTACAAATTATTGTCTAATTGATTTGGCTAAAGATACAAAAAAAGTAATGGGTCATACTAATCTTGATCAGAATCTGGGAGTGTACAACAATTAAACCCATCTCTACAAATCTTTCCGTTGTCCATTGCCCAATTCAAAAGTGCTACTCTGTTTTTAGAACCAGTTTTTGTGAACATATTACTTACATGATTATCAACAGTTCTTTTACTAATAGTTAGTTTTACCGCAATTTCTTGATTTGTAAGCCCATCGGCTACGAGATCAATGATTTCCATCTCTCTTGCTGAGAGACCCATCATATCAATGTTGTTTACTTCTTCTTCAACCATTTGCATTTAAACAGTTCCTTTTTTATATTAATTAAGTTTAGCAATCTCAGTACACTTGTTAACCAACTAGGAAACAAAAGCAATTGAAATCAAAACTTCAGCAGACTTTAGAAAAAAGATCTAAGGTAATAACGGCAGAGTTAATGCCGCCAAGAGGTGGAAGCCCCATAAGATCTATTAAGATAGCACAACTTTTGAAAGATAAGGTACATGCTGTTAACATTACCGATGGAAGTAGAGCTGTAATGAGAATGTGCAGCTTGGCAATGTCCAAACTATTACTGGAAAATGGAATAGAGCCAGTAATGCAAATTTCTTGCAGAGATCGTAATAAAATCGCTTTACAATCGGACATTCTGGGAGCAAATGCTTTAGGAATTAAAAATATCTTATGCATTACCGGAGATTCAGTAAAAGCTGGGGATCAACAAGATGCCAAGGCCGTGCATGAGTTTGAGTCTGTTAGATTGCTGCAACAAATTCAGGCTTTCAATAGGGGAATTGATCCTACGCTAGGAGAACTTCACGATCAAAAAACATTTATTTTTGCAGGTGCTGCAGCTGATCCAAATTGCAGAAATACAAGAAGTTTAGAAAATAGAATAAGAAAGAAAAAAGAGAGTGGAGCCAGATTTATACAAACTCAAATGGTTATGGAAAAAGAAAATTTAATAGATTTCTGCAAAAAAATAGCCGAGCCTCTTGAAATTCCTGTAATTGCAGGAGTATTCCTATTAAAATCTTACAAAAATGCTCTCTTTATAAACAAATACGTTCCAGGTGCAAACATCCCTGAAAATATCTTAAATCGTCTTAAAGATGCCAAAGAGCCATTACAAGAAGGTATTAAAATTGCAGCTGAACAAGCTCATGATTTTATTAATATCGCAAATGGTGTTCATCTAATGGCAGTAAAATCAGAGCATTTAATTCCTGAGATTATTGAAAAAGCTGATCTTAGTCTGGAATATTAATCAAATCAGTACCTAATAATTCTGCCATAGCTTTCTGCTGAGGAGATGGCTCAGTCAAATCAGATCTTCTTGAATCTGCTATTAACCAATCTAAAGATGCATCTTGCAAATCAAAATGATCTCCATTTTTCCCAACACAATATTTACCGAACACTAACTTATCCATAAGTCTTACACCTTTACCAATTTTTGAATAATCAAAGATAATTGAGTTATCTATAGTTGCCCCCTCACAAATGCAACAACTTGGTCCAATCATTGATGGGCCAATAATAGTTGCTCCATCCTCAATCCTAGTCATACCTCCTATATAGACTGGCCCGGTAATATTAACCTTTTCCCAGTTAGCCGCTACATTCAAGCCTGTAAAAACTCCGGGTTTTATTTCCTTACCTGGTATTTGCACTTGTCTTACCTTACCTTGTAATACATTTCTAATAGCACTCCAATAATCAGGAACTTTTCCAATATCTACCCATTCAAAATCCATTGGTAATGCAAAAAATGGTAAATCCATTTCAACAAGTTTAGGGAAAAGATCAGCTCCAATATCAAATTTCTCTGCTGATGGTATGTAATTAAAAATTTCGGGTTCGAAAAGATAAATACCTGTATTTATAGAGTCACTTAAAGCTTGATCAACTGTTGGCTTTTCCTGAAAAGCCTTTATACGGCCGTTTTCATCAGAAACCACGACACCGTAACTTGATACTTGATCTTTAGTTACCTTCTTTGTTATTAAGCTCGCAATAGCTCCTTTCTGCTTATGTTTTTTAACAGCTTGAGTTAAATCTAAATCAACTAAAGCATCACCACATAAAACGACAAAAGTTTCATCAAAGAAATTTTGAAAATCCTGAATTTTTTTTAATCCTCCTGCGGATCCTAAAGCATCTCCTATTAATTCTCCATCTTCAATTCTTCCTTCAAAACTATAAGCAATTTCTACTCCAAATCTTTGCCCATCCCTAAAATAATTTTCAATTTCTTCAGCCAGATGAGAAACATTTACCATTATT
>CACMXO010000040.1 GCA_902617605.1 uncultured Prochlorococcus sp.
AGCTCTTTTTTGCATGCAAAGCACCTATCCTTAGGATTTTCACTGTAACTTGATTGGTCTAATTCTGATGTTTTAATCTCTACATGCTTTACCCCAATCCATTTTGCTTGCCTTCTTGCTTCTTCACGAAGAGTAGAGGCTAATGCAGGAGAAATTCCAGTTATGGCAATTGCTTTTCTACCTAATTGCTCGAATGCTAATGATGCTACTAATGTACTGTCAACTCCTCCGGAATAAGCAATACAAGCACTATCAAGATTCTTAATGTATCTTCTAATTGTATAAAGCTTTTCACTTTGTTCATCGGAGAGAATTTCTAGTTGATTGAACATGCTAATTACTTTAAAATTCAAATTACCTATGAATAGGTTGAATTTATTATTAAATCTTTAATAATATTTTTATCTATATCTTAGATTAAATTTACTAATTTTGTTCAATTGACGAATACGAGTAGAAATAGAGGAATTGGAATTGTCACAGCAAATGACAGTCAAGAGAGATCAAAAGGTCAATTACATATTTATGATGGAGAGGGTAAGGGGAAAAGTCAGGCTGCTTTGGGAGTAGTTCTCAGGACAATAGGATTAGGAATATGCGAAAAAAGACAGTCAAGAGTTTTACTTCTAAGATTTTTAAAAGGCCCTGAGAGACCATATGACGAGGATTCAGCTATAGAGGCTTTACAAAGAGGCTTTCCACATTTAATTGACCATGTAAGGACAGGAAGATCCGAATTTTTCACTGCTGACCAAGTTACAAAGTTTGATGTTGGTGAGGCCGAAAGAGGTTGGAATATTGCTAAAGGAGCAATTGCTAGTTCTCTTTACTCTGTAGTTGTACTAGATGAGTTAAATCCAGTTCTTGATTTAGGAATGCTTGATATCAATGAAGTAGTTGATACTCTGCAAAATCGTCCAGATGGATTAGAAATAATTATTACTGGAAGGGCAGCCCCACCCTCTTTGGTCAGAATATCTCAACTCCACTCAGAAATGAGACCACGTTTGATAGGAGACTTATCAGAACTATCCAAACAAAGAAGTTCTAGTGGTGGAATTGAGATTTATACAGGTGAAGGAAAGGGTAAATCCACAAGTGCACTCGGTAAGGCTCTTCAAGCTATTGGTAAAGGAATATCTCAAGATAAAAGTCATAGAGTTTTAATATTACAGTGGTTAAAAGGTGGAAATGGATATACCGAAGATGCTGCCATAGAAGCTTTGAGAGAGAGTTACCCTCATTTAGTAGATCATCTACGTTCAGGCAGAGATGCCATCGTATGGAGAGGTCAACAACAACCAATTGATTATGTTGAGGCTGAAAGAGCATGGGAAATTGCTAAAGCTGCTATTTTGTCTGGCTTGTATAAAACAATCATTTTAGATGAATTGAATCCAACTGTTGATTTAGAGTTGTTACCTGTGGAATCAATACATCAAACGCTCTTAAAAAAACCAGCAGATACAGAAGTTGTAATTACTGGGAGGTGTAAAAATGAACCTTCATACTTTGAACTAGCTGATGTTTACTCTGAAATGGTTTGTCATAAGCATTATGCAAATGTGGGAGTTGATTTAAAAAGAGGAGTTGATTACTAACTTATTCTTAAAAAATTATTTGCACAATATTTTTTTATTTTTTCAATGCCGCCTTCAATAGATCTTGACTGAATTTTAAATTTAGACAAGATTATTGAAGCTTTTTCAGAGCGTTTACCCGATTTACATATAGTGAAAACCTCTTTATTTAAACTTTCTTTTTGAATAAATTTTAAGTCAGCTTCTTGCTTTAAATGACTCAGGGGTATTGAGATAGATCCCTCTATTGCGGATTTAGAAAACTCTTCATTTTCTCTAACATCAATTAAAAGAATTTTGTTAGGTTTTGCTTTGTATAAACTATTAAAGTCATTAGCATTAATACTTTTAATTTCATCTTTTTTCCCACAATATTCATCACTATTATAAAAACTCTCAAACTGAGACAGATTTTTTATTTGTTTATTTAACTGATCACTTTTTAGATGTAATTTTTTCATATTCATATTAAGTAGATCAAAAATTAAAATTTTCCCATCTAAAATTTCACCTTTTTTTAAAATGATTTTAATAATTTCATTAACCTGAAGAATTCCTATTAAACCTGTTGAAACACCCACAACTCCGTATTCTGCACAACTAGGGACAGCATTTTTTGTAGGTGATTCTGGAAGTAAGTCTCTTAAATTAGGACTATTTTTATATAAATTGAAAACACTCACTTGCCCTTCAAAGCCTTGTACACTTCCAAAGACTAGGGGTTTTTTTAATATCAGACATGAATCATTTATTAAATATCTTGTGCCAAAGTTATCCGAGCAATCACAAATAACATCAAACTCCTTAATTAATTCAAGAGCATTTTTAGGATTAATTCTCTCTGAAAAGGTTAATATTTCACAATTAGGATTGAATTTTTTAATTCTTTCTCGAGCAGAATCAATTTTAAGATTGCCAATAGTATTTGTTTCATGAATTATCTGTCTCTGGAGATTAGACTTTTCAACTTGATCGTTATCAACTATTCCAATTCTCCCAATTCCTGCTGCCGCCAGATAAAGCAAAACGGAAGAACCAAGCCCACCTGCTCCAATGCATAATACTGAGCTGTTTTTAAGATTTAGTTGGCCCTCATAACCTATCTCTTTGAGGGTCAAATGTTTTT
>CACMXO010000041.1 GCA_902617605.1 uncultured Prochlorococcus sp.
TTACTTATTAAATTCTTGAGTTTTCCTTCTGCTTTATTACAAGATATAGAATTTGTTTCGGAATTTATTATTGCAATACCTGCAGAATCATAACCTCTGTATTCAAGTTTTTCTAAACCATTTATCAATAATGGTAAAGCTTTTTTATATCCAGTTACAGCAACTATTCCACACATACGAATTTTTTTTTCAATTATATTGAAATAAAATACGTATTTACTAAAACATGGACTCTCTTAAAACTGCACTATAAAAATTAATATGCTAAACCCATACTCCTAGAAGTCTCATCTCCTAAATAAACACGAATACTTAAGAAATCTGTGGGACATGCCGTTTCACATCTTTTGCAGCCTACACAATCTTCTGTTCTAGGAGATGAAGCTATTTGTCCAGCCTTACAGCCGTCCCAAGGAACCATCTCTAAAACATCAAGTGGGCAAGCCCTTACACATTGGGTGCATCCAATGCAAGTGTCATAAATTTTAACTGCGTGTGACATGTAAAAATTGTCTTTTGAACCTTGATTTATAATACTATTGTCTTACAAAGAAATTAAAAAAATTAAGATATGCTTCACTCTTGTTAACTCTAGGGCATAAAATCATATAGATAATTAGTAATTTTCCATAAACTATGTCACAAGAAATCCTCGAAAAAGTCTGTTCTATTGTTTCAGAACAATTAAGCGTTGAAGCAGGAGAAGTAAAATCAGATTCAAATTTTCAAAATGATTTAGGTGCAGATTCTCTAGATACTGTTGAATTAGTAATGGCTCTTGAAGAAGCATTTGATATTGAAATTCCTGATGAAGCAGCTGAAGGAATAGCAACTGTTGGCGATGCAGTAAAATTCATCGAAGAAAAAAAAGGTTAGTAAAGGATGCCAAATTTCCATCGAGTAGTTATTACTGGTATCGGAGCAGTAACTCCAATTGGTAATAACATTGATGAATATTTAGTCAGTCTTCAAAAAGGGACTAATGGAGTCTCACATATTACGCTCTTTGATCCTGAACAACATGCCTGCAAATTTGCTGCAGAAGTAAAAAATCTTCAATCTGAAAATTTTATTGAAGCTAAAGAATCCAAAAGATGGGATCGTTTTTCCCAGTTTGGAGTTATTGCTGCAAAGCAAGCCTTTAATGATTCCGGACTTGAAATTACTGAATCTAATGCATCAAGAATTGGAGTGATTATTGGTTCTGGTGTTGGAGGCTTACTAACTATGGAAAGTCAAGCTCAAATATTGAGTCATAAAGGGCCTAAAAGAGTAAGTCCATTTACAGTCCCAATGATGATTCCAAACATGGCCACTGGATTAGCTGCAATCGCTTTGGGTGCAAAAGGACCAAGTTCCTCTGTTTCCACCGCTTGCGCTGCCGGTTCAAATGCTATTGGTGATTCTTTTAGATTACTCCAACTTGGCAAAGCAGATGCAATGATCTGTGGAGGAGCAGAAGCAAGCATTACGCCTTTAGGAGTAGCTGGTTTTGCCAGTGCCAAAGCTCTTTCTTCCAGAAATGAAAGCCCTCAAACGGCTAGCAGACCTTTCGATGCAGAAAGAGATGGATTTGTAATTGGAGAGGGATCTGGAATTCTTGTTTTAGAAACTTTAGAAAATGCTCAAAAAAGGAATGCGAGAATTTATGCAGAAATAGTTGGATATGGAACAACATGTGATGCTCATCATATTACTGCTCCATCTCCAGGCGGGGTTGGAGGCGCCGAAGCTATCAAACTAGCAATGGAAGACGCTAGTCTTAGCCTTGAAAAAGTTGATTACATAAATGCTCATGGAACAAGTACATCAGCTAATGACAAAAATGAAACTTCTGCAATTAAATCTATTTTTAGAGACAGATCTTACCTCATTCCTGTAAGCTCTACTAAGTCGATGACAGGTCATCTCCTAGGAGGCTCAGGAGGTATTGAAGCTGTAGCTTGTATACTTTCTTTGACACATAATTTTATCCCTCCTACAATTAACTACGTTAATCGAGATCCTGAATGTGATCTTGATTATGTACCAAATAATGCAAGAGAAGCTCAAATAGGAGTTGCTCTTTCTAATTCTTTCGGCTTTGGTGGTCACAATGTTTGCCTTGCTTTCAGCAAAATGAATTGAAGACAACCAATTCTGTATTTCCAACTTAACTTTTTAAAACAATGGTCGCTGCATCTGTTTCATTAGAATCACTTTGTGTAAATAGTATAAGAATGCTTGCTGTAGATGCAGTAAATAAATCTAATAGCGGGCATCCTGGATTGCCAATGGGATGTGCTCCTATGGGTTATGCATTATGGCAAAACATACTTAATCACAATCCGAATAATCCAAAATGGTTCAATAGGGATCGTTTTGTACTGTCAGCTGGTCATGGCTGTATGCTGTTATATTCCTTGCTTCACTTGACAGGATATAAATCAGTTTCCATAGAAGATATTAAAGAATTTAGGCAATGGGGATCAAAAACACCTGGACATCCAGAAACATTCGAAACTGAAGGTGTTGAAGTTACAGCTGGACCTCTTGGAGCAGGAATTTCCAATGCAGTTGGTTTGGCAATAGCTGAAACACACTTAGCAGCTAAATTTAACAAACCT
>CACMXO010000042.1 GCA_902617605.1 uncultured Prochlorococcus sp.
GAGGGGAGCGCTATTAACTATTAATGGTATAGCAGCTGGCATGAGAAATACAGGTTGATAATTGCAATATTTTTCTAAAAAAAAACTTGTTCTTCCAGAAGGTTATTTTGTAAATTCTTCTGAAATCCCATTAGCTAAAGAAGTTAACAAACTTTTAGCCAATTGTGGTTGTGAGACGTTTCCAGTTAAGCCTCTTTCTGAGGCTATTCAGAAAAGTAATTTCTTTTTTACCATACAGAGTAAATTAAAAAATAAATTATATGGCTTTGTAAGGGTTACGTCTGACAGGGGATTGAATGCTAACTTGTGGAATTTAAGTGCATTGCCAGGGAATAATCAGCACCTTTATTATTCAATATTGCTTCAAGTTACTCTTGAAAAAATAAATAGAGAAATGCCTGGATGCAGTATTTCTGTACAGGCTCCAGTATCTTCGTTTCTTAGTTTAGAAGAAAATGGATTCATACTAGATCCAAATGGAATAAGAGTAATGGGATATAAACTTTAAAAATATTTTACGAGCATGGAGGGATTCGAACCCCCGACTCTCAGAACCGGAATCTGATGCTCTATCCAACTGAGCTACATGCCCTTTAATTTTTCAATTTCTTTAAAGAAAATCTAAATATTTTAAACTTAGCTAATTTAATTAATGAATGCACAAAAAAAATCTTTTTAAATAAATTAAAAATTAAAAATTTTCGGAACCATAAAAGTTTTGAAATTGATCTAAAAGAGCAAAGAGCAATTGTTCTTGGTTGCAATGGTATTGGCAAATCAAATTTACTTGAATCGGTTGAATTTTTAAGTCAATTAAAATCTAATAGAGCACTAAGCGATAAAGATTTAATAGAGAACGATAGTGATATGGCTGTAGTTATAGGACAGATAAATTTTAAAGACGATTTAAAGTTAAATTTATTCCGTAAAGGGCCTAAAAGAATTTATGTTAATGAATCAATCTTGAAAAAACAGAGTGAAATAAAGAATTATATTCGGAGTGTATGTTTCTGTTCTAATGATATAGATATTGTTAGAAGTGAACCAAGTTATCGAAGAACATGGATTGATAAAGTCGTATCTCAGCTTGAACCGGTATATCTAGACCTGATAAGTAGATTTAATAGGCTTTTAAAACAAAGAAGTCATTTTTGGCGTTCGGAAAGTTTCTTAAAAACACAATCCGCAGATATTGTTGAAAGCTTTGATATTCAAATGTCAATAATAAGTACAAGAATTTTTCGGCGTAGAAGAAGAGCTTTATTAAAAATAAAACCATATGTTGAATACTGGCATAATCATTTAAGTAAATCTCAAGAGCAAATAGACATAAATTATCTATCGGGGATACAAAATATATGTCCAGAAGAAGAAGAAGAAGAAGAAGTTATTAGTAAAAAAATAGCAGAACAACTCTTAAATCAGCGTTCAATAGAAGCATTGACTGGTCAATGTAATTTTGGCCCTCATCGTGATGATATTGAGTTTCTAATTAATAATGTTTCAGTTAGAAAATATGGTTCCTCAGGACAGCAAAGGACTTTTATCTTGGCTTTAAAGATGGCTGAACTCGATTTATTAACTAAAACATTAAATGTTCCTCCAATACTTATATTGGATGATGTCTTGGCGGAATTAGATTTAACCAGGCAAAATTTGTTATTAAATTCTGTTGGTAAAGATAGTCAATGTTTTATAAGTGCGACACATTTAGATAAATTTAATCAGTCTTTCTTAGGCTCTTCACAAATGATTCACTTATAATTTTTAAAAGCATGTATTTTTAGCTAATCTTAATTTCATATAAATTTCTTAAATGGAAATCTACAAAAAAAGTCAAATTTTAAGTTCGTTAAGTAATGAGCAAAAATTAATTCATCAAAGTAAACACCTTCTGTTGGAACTTTATAGATGCGATCGCGAAAAATTAAATGACGAATCCTTTTTGCGCTGTATTTTAAATAGAGCTGCTAAATTGGCAAATGCAACAGTTTTGAATTTGATAAGTAATAAATTTGAGCCTCAGGGGGTTACGGCAATTGCATTACTGGCAGAATCTCATATTTCAATACATACTTGGCCTGAATCTAATTATTCGGCAGTCGATATTTTTACATGTGGTCAAAATATGATGCCTGAACTAGCTAGTCAATATTTAATTGAATCTTTGATGGCTAAAGAACATTCTTTGCGTGTCATTGAGCGAAATCCACCTTCAGCAGTCTCTACTCAGATCAGAACGGTTGTTTGACAATATTTACCTATTTAATTTTCCGCTTACAAGTCCCTCAAGATCTAAACTTGTGCAATTAAATCCTAAATTAGAAAAATATTGAACTAACTCACTAAAATTATATTTGTTAAAAAATTGCTTTAATTCATCTTGAGGAATTTCTATT
>CACMXO010000043.1 GCA_902617605.1 uncultured Prochlorococcus sp.
AGGAGGGGTTTGGCATTTTGTTGAAAGATTTAATTTTATAAAAAAAATAAGTAATCCACAGATTGCTTTATATTCGACGCTTATAGAACCTTATTTTATGTTGAGTGGATCTTTTCTCTTGGCATCAATGGGATTAATTTTTTCACCACTTTATTTTTTTTTAATTTTTCCTTTACTATTCTTAAATAGAAAATTTATTTTTTTGATATTAAAAATATTAGGTTCTCTTAAGGGGAAAGTATTTGAGGTTTTGAGACTCCCAAATTCAAAGGGCCAATTTGAAGAGAGAATAAATATAGTTTCTTTTTTCCCTTCTAGAGCTTTATTTCTTGAAATTGGCTTTGTTTTATCAAAATTTATTGGGTTTTATATCTGCTTAAATACTTTTTACACAAGTAATACACTGAACATCATATTTTTATTAGTAATTTTTTCTTTGTCATGGTCCATAGGCTTGGTAGTCCCAGCAGCTCCAGGAGGAGTTGGCGTTTTTGAGGCTTGCCTTCTTTTATTTAATGGCAAAAGTATCCCAGAAAATATTATTCTTATAAGTTTAGTTTATTTTAGGGTTATATCTACCTCAGCAGATTTGTTGTTAAGCTTACCTTTCTTAATAAGAAAAGTGTCTAAAAGAAATTAGTTTTTTTTCTCTAAACTTGGTACCAATGTCATTGATGCAATAAGGCCTAAAGTCATGATAAGAATGGCCGGCAATATTGCCTCTACCATTCTTTCATCTCCAGCATATTGATATATTCTCACAGATAATGTATCGAAATCGAATGGTCTTAAAATAAAGGTAATGGGTAATTCTTTTATCGTGTCAACAAAAACTAAAAGTGATCCTACGAATATTGGTCCTTGGAGAAGAGGTAGATGAATTCTTTTGATGATCCCCAGCCAATTCTCTCCTAGTCCAAGTGATGCTTCATCAAGACTAGGAGAAATTCTCTCAAGACTTGAATCAATAGAACCCTTAGAAATAGTTAGAAATCGGACAAGATAACCCCAAATTAGTAAGCAAATAGCAATAAAATTAAATTTTGAAGAAGAAATGCTTATTAAAGATAAAGCTAATACAGTTCCTGGGATTGCGTAACCTATTCCCGCAAGATTTGTTATTAGTCCTAGTAAAAAGCTTTTATTTGCTCGCCTGACTAAAGAAATTATTAAGGAGAATAGCATCGCTATTAATGCAGTTAAAAGTCCTAGACTTATTGTCCTTAATGATAGGCTAAGTAATTC
This sequence comes from uncultured Prochlorococcus sp., assembly GCA_902617605.1. Taxonomy (GTDB): domain Bacteria; phylum Cyanobacteriota; class Cyanobacteriia; order PCC-6307; family Cyanobiaceae; genus Prochlorococcus_A. The sequence continues at coordinate 1,246 of CACMXO010000043.1, forward strand.
TATAGATAACCCTTTTTGAATTAGATCTATATTGAGTAGAACCCAAAAACATGGAATCCCAAAAGAGAAAATTGGAGGAAATAAAGATATGATTATTGCCAAAAAAGCTCTAGTTTTGTTTAATTCCCATCCTTGAGAATCTTTTGATGCAGGATTTTCACTCCACCTCTTTGATTTTTTTCTTGATAACTTTTCGAAAATAATTAAAGTGAAAATCATTAATAAGGCTACCAAAGATAATCCAATAGCACTTTTTGGATTACCCTCAATTATCCAATTTTCAGCTATACCAGTAGAAATACTTGGTATGTTTAATAATGCAAATGTACCTAACTCATTCATTACTTCCATACACATTAAACTTATTCCTGTTATTAGTGCTGGTAACGCCATTGGAAAAGCGATTTTAAAGAAACTGCTCCAAGGCCCTACTCCTAATCCTCTACTAGCATTGATTTGATTAACTCCAAATTTATTAAAACTTTCGTTAGCAAGAATGAATACATATGGATAAGTAGAAATTGAAAGTATTAATACCCCCCACCATAAACCAGTTACTTGATACCCAAAAATACTTCCTAAATCCTGCAAAATAGCTGTTATTAGATATGCTGGGGCAGCTAGTGGAACTAGCTGACAAATACGGAGAACTTTTCTTAACTTAAAATCACAATTTGAAAGTAACCATCCATTCAAAGTTCCTAACCCGCCGCCAAAAAAACTTGTCAATATTAGAACTTTTAAAGTGCCTAATACCTCTTCTCCTCCAGCAATACCTAATGAAAAATTTCCACTAATAATGTAATCAATTCCCTCTAGAAGGAAATTGGAAATTGGAATGATTACTAAGAGTGAAACAAAAAACGAAGTTAAATAAAGAAAATTTAATTCTGTTAGTGTTTTTTTAAACCCTTTAATGCGTATTTTCAAAAATTAAATAAATCCTAATATGAACTCTAATCTGAATTAAATCTACATGATGACAGTTGATTTTTAATAGTTTGGTGATCTAAGTTTTTCCCAATTAATACTATCTTGTTAGATTTTTCTTTTGTCCATTCCTCATCATCTAGAGAAAACCGCTTTCCAGATAGGTGAAAGA
>CACMXO010000044.1 GCA_902617605.1 uncultured Prochlorococcus sp.
GTAAAGCAGCTAATGCATTAAAAGCAATTGGTGTAAAAAAAGGAGACTTGGTATGTATTTATATGCCGATGATTCCTGAAGCGATGTTTGCGATGTTAGCTTGTGCAAGAATTGGCGCTCCTCATTCAGTTGTCTTCGGAGGATTTTCTTCAGAAGCTTTAAAAGATAGGTTAATTGATGGGAACGCTAGATTTGTTATTACTGCTGATGGTGGCTTTAGAAAAGATAAGGTGATTGAACTTAAGAAAGCAGTTGATGCGGCTATTGAAAGTGGAGCAGATAAAGTTGTTGAAAAAGTAGTTGTTGTTCAAAGATCCCAAAAAAATATTTCGATGGTTGATGATAGAGATTTTTGGTGGCACGAATTATTAAAAGATCAAAAAGATCATTGTGAACCAGAAATAATGAATAGCGAAGATAGACTTTTTATTCTTTATACTTCAGGCTCTACTGGAAAGCCCAAAGGTGTAGTTCACACTACAGGTGGTTACAATCTTTGGTCCCATTTGACACTTAAATGGATTTTTGACTTAAAAGATGACGATATTTATTGGTGTACTGCTGATGTTGGTTGGATTACAGGTCATAGTTACATAGTTTATGGGCCTTTATCTAATGGTGCTACAACCTTAATGTATGAGGGAGTGCCAAGACCCTCAAATTTAGGTGCTTTTTGGGAAATTGTTCAAAAATATAAGGTTTCTATTTTTTATACTGCACCAACTGCAATAAGAGCATTTATGAAGTCTGGGCGTGAAATACCTGATAAATATAATTTGGAAAGTCTTAGACTTTTGGGCACAGTTGGAGAACCAATTAATCCTGAAGCATGGATGTGGTACAAGGATGTTATTGGTAAAGATAAATGCCCTATTGTTGATACTTGGTGGCAAACTGAGACTGGTGGTGTAATGATAAGTCCCTTGCCTGGTGTCGTTGCTACAAAGCCAGGTTCAGCTACTTTCCCTCTGCCAGGAATTGAAGTTGAAATTGTCGATAAGAATGGAGATAAGGTTAAGGAGAACGAGGGCGGCTATTTAATTATAAAGAAACCTTGGCCAGGAATGATGAGAACAATTCACGGAAACTCCAAGAGATATTTGGAGAGTTATTGGGAATATATTTCCTTTAAAGGTGAAAAAAATGTTTATTTTGCTGGAGATGGAGCACGCATTGATGAAGATGGATATATATGGATTATGGGAAGAGTTGATGATGTCATAAGTGTTTCAGGACATCGGTTAGGAACAATGGAAATAGAATCTGCTTTGGTAAGTCATAAATCAGTTGCAGAGTCTGCAGTCGTTGGCAAAAAAGATGACTTAAAAGGTGAAGTTATAGTCGCTTTTGTATCTCTAGAGAAAGACGTAAGCGGTTCTTCAGAATTAGTAGAGGATCTAAAGAAACATGTTGTTAATGAAATTGGAATTATCGCAAAGCCTGAAAAGATTATAATTTCTGACTCTCTTCCGAAAACACGTAGTGGAAAAATTATGAGGAGAATTTTAAGATCTTTGGCTGCTGGAGAAAAAATTAGCGGTGATATAAGTACTCTTGAAGATAGTTCTGTTTTGGAGAAGCTGAAAGAATTATCCTAATCAGATTGATCAATTAAATTGGAAATTTTTTTTATAGTATTTCTTTTGAATTCATCATCCGCCCAGTCTCCCAAAAAACTTTCTCTTAGTCCTGCGCTTGCAATTATAGTGTGAGTACCTTTTAACATTACTCCTTTAGAGTTATCTTCTTTTCTTGCTTTTAGACAAGAAAATAATTTATCTGTTTGATCTAATTCGTCTGAGTTGAATTTTATTAGGAAGTTATTTTTTTGACTATATGTTTTTTCAATTAATCGCAAAGTTCTTTCGGGACTTGGGCTAAATTCACTGTTTAATTCTAATTTTTGAGAAATTTGTTTCAATAATGGAATTGATTTGTTAGCACTAAAATTATTAAAACTGATAGATACGAATTTTTCGCAATTTCTTCCGCCATCAGGAGAAATTAAATGAAGTTTACAGCCTAGGCTATGACCAATTCTTATTGAAGGAATTGATGCCCCTATTCTCTTTGATAAAGATATTCGGCAATTCTTAAAATCTTTCCAT
>CACMXO010000045.1 GCA_902617605.1 uncultured Prochlorococcus sp.
TGACCCAAAAAATCCCATATTTCATTTGAATTTAGCAAATTTCTTAATAGGTATAGGTAATTTAAATGGTGCAGAATCATCAACTCGCAAAGCAATTGAACTGAAACCTGACTTTGTAAATGCTTACATAAATTTAGGCAATATTTTGCTAAAACTAGGAAAATTAAAAGAAGCTGAAATTTATACAAGAAAGGCGATCACAATAAATCCTAAAATTTCAAATTCATATTTAAATCTAGGAGCTATTCTTAGAGATATTGGCAAATTAAAAGAAGCTGAAGTTTATACAAGAAAGGCGATTGAACTAAAACCTGATGATTCAAATGCTTATGTTAACTTAGGCAATATTTTAAAAGATCAAGATAATTTAAAAGAAGCTGAAATTTATACAAGAAAGGGAATAGAACTTAAACCTAATTTTATGGAGTCTTATATAAATCTTGGTAATATACTTAGAGATTTAGGGAAATCAGAGTCTTCTTTAGATTGCTATCTAAAAGTAATAGAAATTAATCCCCAGAATAAAAAAATTTATCAATCTGCATCATATTTATTAGGCAAAGCAAATACTTCTGAAATAAAAAAATCAAAATTAGAAAAAATATTGACTATTTTAATCGAAAGAAAAGATATTGATCATAAAGAATTATTCAATGGATTTAATTATTTATATAAAGACAAGATTTCTAAATACATAAGAGATTTAGAAAAAGATTGTTTCATTATTAATTCAATAAGTGAAGATAAACTTTTTATTGAAGCTCTCAAAAAAATAATCTTTAGAGATACTAATTTAGAATTATTGCTTACTAAATTAAGAAAAAATATTTGTACATATAGAGTTGAAAACTTCGAAAAAGTTAATGCATTTGATTTGAATTTTACTATTGCTTTAGCAGAGCAATGCTTTCTTAATGAATTTGTTTATGAATTCTCACTTGATGAGGAAAATTCAGTAAAAGAAATAATAAAAAGATGTATTGATGGCGGAATAGATGAGATGAATTTAGCGATAATTGCTTGTTACTTTCCATTAAATAAATTTATTAATGAAATCCCATTATTAAATGAATTTAAATCAGAAAATTTAAATTTTAATGAGCTTTTAAAACTACAAATAATGGAACCCAATATAGAAATCGAGCTATCAAGAAATATCAAAAAAATTGGTAGTATAAATGATCTTGTTTCAAAAAAAGTTAAATCCCAATACGAATCAAACCCTTACCCAAGATGGAGATATTGTAATTTTTCAGAAAGTCAAAAGATATCTTTTATACAAATAATTAATTATGAAATCTCTCCAAACAGTATAAGTTTAGATTCAAGCGATAAAAAATTAAAAGTACTTATAGCAGGATGTGGAACAGGTTATCAAATTCTTAATGCATCAAAATACAATAATGCTGAAATAATTGCTATTGATTTAAGTCTATCAAGCTTATCTTACGCTCAAAGGAAAATTCAAGAATTTGGTATCCGAAATGTTGAGTTAATTCAAATGGATATTTTAGAAATTAGTTTATTAAACATTAATTTTGACATTATCGAGTGTGGTGGGGTTCTACATCATATGAAAGAGCCTCTTGAAGGATTAAAAGCTCTCTTAGGAGTTTTGAAAGACGATGGATTTTTAAAATTAGGTTTATATAGTGAACTGGCAAGAAAAGATGTGATAATAGCGAGAGAATACATTGCAAGAAATAAAATTAAATCAAAAAATAATGATATCCGTGATTTCAGAAAGAAAATTTTTTCAGATGAAATAGGTGATTTAAAATCCCTCAAAAGAAGTCCTGATTTTTTTTCATTATCAGAATGTCGCGATTTATGTTTTCATGCCCAAGAGCATAGATTTACTATCAATCAATTAAAAGAATTTTTAAATTCAAACAACTTAGAATTCTTAGGCTTCCTTATCAATAATACAGTAAAAGCAATATATAAAAATGAATTCCCAGAGGATATTAGTCTTACAAACCTTTATAACTGGTCAAAGTTTGAAGAAAAATATACGAACACTTTTCAAGGAATGTATCAATTTTGGGTTTCAAAAAAGAA